>JBJEFL010000213.1:0-5129 GCA_051873995.1 Bacillus sp. (in: firmicutes) | reverse complement strand
CGGGATTTTGCGGATCAATACGATTGGGGCTATGACAGAAGTTTACAGCCTGATTTGAACATAATTAAAGAAGCGTTGTTGCCGATTGCAACAGAGACGTATATTGATACGAATACGGATTTCTTCAATCAGTTTTATCAATACTTAGAGACATGCGCCGTTCTTTTCCCTTACATTGATACGGACGTGCGTTTTGTCATGGAACAACAGAATGATGAATTACATATCGAAACGCTGGAACTTGCCACTGAGTTAAATGATGGCGGACAATGGACATTTGATTTCATGTATGAAGACGATGCGTGGAAGCTGGACCAATGGAGCGCGTCTGGAGATGCACAGCTGACGCAAGAAGAAGCGAGCAAAATCGTCAACAGCTCTGATGAGGAAGAGACGTATGTGTTTGTGCAGGAGGTTAATAGGGACGGAGCCAAGCAGTACGAGTTCAAGCAGAAATACGATGGGAGTATCGCCTACGTTAATGCAGAGACTACGTATGTGACATACAACTATGACACGGTAATTGAGACTGAACCGGAAACGGTGGAAGAAGAGCCGGAAGAGGTAGTGGAAGTTGACGCAAGTTCAGTTGATACAGACGTATTAATCAATAACTTCAAACGAAGCAGCAACCCGCCATCAACAGGTTTAGATACGAAAAATTACTATTTAAACTATTTAAGCGAAATTGACGCTTATAACGAGGCTATTTATAACGGAGATGGAGGCTCATATGGCGAATATCCTTACGCTTTGGTGGGCTACGAATTATATGATGCGGCATTGAATGAAATATGGGATGTGCTGTTTAATAATTTGGACGCGCAAACGTTTGAAACGTTAAAATCCGAACAACTGCAATGGATTGATGAAAAAGAGGTAGCAAGCAAAGCTGAAGGAGAAGGAGCTGGTTTTCTTTGGCCTCTTGTTTGGTACTATTGGACAGCAACAGATTTCACCGTTGACCGTTGTAACGAGTTACTGAACACATATTTCTATTAAAATGAGACAGTTCTATTCATCGGAAAATGGTTGAGGAGAGCGACGGGAAACCTTGATAATGAAAGGTTTCCCGTTTTTTGTTAGGTACTGTTAGTAAGCTCATTTGTTCACAAAAATTAATTCCAAAAGAATAATTGATCAATCACCATGCCAAACCAAACAGATGCCAAGATAAACCAGACCGCATAGTTACGTTTGGCGCCCTTATGAACTTGATGATACTCAATGCCCGTTAAAAGCGCGATAAGTCCAACAGTTATTTTTAGCAGTACAGAGTATGTTTCATAAGCTGATGTTCCGATTGTATGTTGGGCTTGAAAGCAGACAAATGCGGCGAAAAACACCAACAACAATTGAGCAGACAGGATTTTTTTGTTTCTGTGTGATAGTCGTTTAAGAAAAGCATTTTTCATTTGTTTTAATGACATGAAATCTTAGTCTCCAATGAATTAATTGATTATTCATTATACCAAGAATAGTGAGGTTGCTTTCGAGGGAAATGTATCCTTTTCTTTTAGTTAGTGGAGAGGCGTCGACGTACTGTATGAGCCTCCTCATCATCGTATAATCTAAGGGGGAAAGACGAAATATAGATCTATCAACGGTTACAGCCGTTTGCTGGACATTTGTACATGCATTGATTGTATTTTTTTCAATTATAGACCTTAAGATGGGGTTACGAGAAACCCTTCAAGAGAAATCGCTGTCCATACAATTCCGCTATGTATGCCAATGGAAGCTCATTCGCCACGACGGCAAATATGTGCTGCTGACAAGTGATGTCGGCTATTTAACAGATTCTTGGGAAGTCAGGTGTGATGGTCAACAAGGAAGATGTATTAGCTCATTGCATTGGGTAAAGGAAAAAGCGAACAATCGCGAATCATGATTAAATTGTAAAAGCACATATAATGGTTGTATAGCTAATATGGGGGGAGTTGCATGAAGAAGTATACGGTGTTGATTACAGGAGCAAGTGAGGGCATCGGTTTTGAGGTGGCGAAGCAGTTCGCTCAAAAAGGTTATCCGCTAGTGATAGTGGCCCGGAACCGAAACAAGCTGGACGCGGCAGCTGCGCAATTGCATGCGTTTACCGATGTCACGGTTATTTCTAAGGATTTAAGCAAGCCTGAGGCAGCGAAGGAAATCTATGAGCAACTAACGGCTGAGGGCATTGCTGTCGATATTTTGGTGAATAATGCGGGCATTGGGCTGGAAGGGGCGTTTCATGAGCTTTCGTTGGAAAAACAAACGCAGATGATTCAGCTGAACCTTGTGACGTTAACGGAAATGACGCATTACTTTGTGCAAGGAATGGTGCAACGAAAATATGGTCGCATCGTGAATCTTTCTTCGATTGCCGGACCTATTCCGACACCGAACATGGCTGTATATGGCGCGACGAAAGCGTATATTTTCAATTTTTCACAGGCACTGCATAACGAGCTGAAACGGAAAGGTGACTTCGCTGTGACAGCCGTATGTCCCGGTCCGACGAAAACAGCCTTTAACCAAAAAAGTGAGATGAAAGCCTTCGATAAAGTACTGGCTAAAATGGGCGTTTCGCCGGAAAGTGTAGCGACAGCCATCGTCAACGGTGTAGCAAGCAAGCGCACAATCGTTGTGCCGAACTTCCGGTTCAAGCTGCTGTTGCTGTTGGCGAAGCTGTCACCTGCATCTCTCACGCAAAACATTATGTATAAGCAGATGAAGTGAGGCGCTAATGGAGGCGTAAAAAATGGCGTCTCTTCGAACAGGAAGTTAATCACGTAAGTGTTGTTGCATGGATGCGGCAACGCTTACGTTTTTCTAATTGTTCGAGATCTATTTGAAAGCAAGGTTTCATAGTTAAGTGTTGCTTTCAAATATTGAGGGAGGTTAGTTGAAGAAGCTTAATGATTCAAAAAACACTTTAGATATTAAAATCATTGAAACATTTTGCTGTGAAGAGTTAAGGAAGTACTTTTTGTTGAAATATTGTATAAGAATTTCATTAAAATCCATTCTAATAACAGAATATGCTTGATTTATTATTGTAATAACAATATCAAGAAATCTAAATTCATTTAGATATAAAAATATGTTATACTTCTCGATGTTATTTTGATATAGTTTTTAGAAATTACATTTAAGGGAGGTTGATTATGAAAAAACTTATTATTTCTAAAACCCTTTCATTTCTATGGATCTTCCTATTTGTTACAGGATTTAAAGGTGTATTTGGAGCTGAAAATACCTTGATTGGTGTTGCGATTGTAATTGCTCTCCTAATGTATCTTGAAATAGATTTAACAGCAAATCCATGGCAAAATTTTTTTCTATTACTAGGTATTAATTTACTTCAAGGTATTTTTGGTCATTTATCAGCAATGAACCTTTGGGTAGGAATACCACTTAATTTTATTTCAATGTTTATCGTTGGATATTTTTTCACTTTTAATTTAAAGAAACACCTTTATATCGCATACGGGTTCCAATATTTATTTATATTAGCTAATCCTGTATCAACAAGTGATTTACCGTTGCGTCTTTTAGCATTGTCATCAGGTGCAGTTATAGTGATGATTATTCAAGTAATTGTAAATAAAGATAAAATATTGATGGCTGGAAACAAACTTTTACTCAACATTTGTGATAAGTTGATCGAAAAGCTTGAGAGTATTCAAAATAACTCTGATTGCTCAGAGTGTAACAGATCTATTGAAACAGCAATAAAAGAATTGAGAAAAATAATTTTTTACAGACGTTATAAAGGCTATTATCTTTCATATGAGGGGCGTTTAAAGCTTAAAATTTCTGCTTGTTTAGAAAAAATGTATATGTTGTTAAGCCGCTTTGAGGATTTAGAGAATAAAGCAGAAGTTATTACAGCATTTAAGATGGAGCTAGAGAATACAAAGCAATTCATTGAAAAGAAATCAATGAATGCAGGGTCACTCGATACTCTTCGTGAACTAGGAGCAAAGACAAATAGTGTTTATATAAATGAAATAGTTAATTCATTTGAACTGTTATACGATTTGTTGCAAGAAGTACATGCCTCTGATCAAAAAGAGTTAAACAAAATAGACAAACGTGTATATATCCCGACCATGTTCAAAAACTCCTATAATCATATTAATAATTTCAATCGAAATTCTGTAAGGTTTACGTATGCGATGCGTTTAGGAATTTTGATCTCAATAGCCGCCTTCATTTCGGACTTTTATGGGTTAGAGCAAGGAAGATGGATATTATATACTATCTTTTCTGTAACGCAGCCTTACTCAGAACAAGCGAAGTATAGATTTAGTGAGAGAATCCAGGGTACATTAATCGGAGCAATGATCTTTGCTGTTTTATTTAATATATTTACGGATATAACAAGCCGTTCGCTGCTTATAATGCTTTTCGGTTATTTGAATGGCTTTACTGTTCGATATCGTAACACTATGATAACCGTAACAGTTTGTGCTTCAGGGGCAGTAGCTCTTATGAACGACCCTAATATTGTAACGCTGGAAAGAGTTCTATATGTAACAGTTGGAGTAATTATTGGCATGATTGCTAATCGCTTCATCTTTCCACATAGTATCCAGAAAGGAACATCTACTCTTGTTCAAAATTATAAAGACACATCAAAAAGGCTAATAGAAGAAGTATATAAATTCTTCGAGAATAAAAATAATTCTCACAGCATCAATAGTCTATTTGCGATTACATCCTTTATTGAAGACCGTATACTTTTAAATAATGGGACTATGGAATTAAAACATTCACTACAATATTTAGAGCAGCAACGAAAGCTAAACAACCGTATTTACGAGTTATTTCTACGTATCCAAAGAAATAAAATGGATCATACGACTGCCAAGCTAATCTTAGAAGATATTGACCAAATTATGAAATCTAGTGTTAAAGAATGCGATAAAGTCATAAAGCAACTTAAAAAAGGAAGTAAGAATGTCATTAGAATAGATGACCATATTGTATTAAAAGATGTGATTGAAATTTTTGAGGAGTTTAAGAGTATATCCCAATATCAAGTCGAGCTAGAGCCAAGAAAGACTTAACTGTGAAAAAACCCGTATCAACAACCACTATTAGGATGTTGATACGGGTTTTTTCAAAATGTTGCAACTTAGATT
>JBJEFL010000212.1:0-6903 GCA_051873995.1 Bacillus sp. (in: firmicutes) | reverse complement strand
TGAAAATAACATATATAGTTTTTTCCCATCGTTAGCAAGCCTCATTTGATAACCAGATTGCAAATAAAGATAGGCCATAAGTAATACAGATTCATTTGTACCTTCCCCTGAGATTTTGGCTGAAAGTTGCTTTAACATGTAAAGATACGCCCAGTCACTTAGTTGCAGGTTTTTTCTTAAGTTTAGACAGTCAATTATCAAGTTGTCATAGTCGCCAGATTCCATTCCCTGTAATGAGTTAGCGATATCATTGCTGCCAATTCCTTTCAGTTTTGGTCGCTTATCTATGTCAAATCTCACCTCTGCACTCGTGCCAAAGAAAGAAAATTCAAAACTTGGCACGTATGGAACTGGAACATCATCAATCGGCTCAATAGGGTTCGGTTGAGGTTCTATTGGAATAGGTTTAACAACTTCCTTTATTATTACGGGCTTATCTTCTATTGGTTTACTCTCGTCTTCTTTGGGCATGATTACTGGTGGAATCGGCTTTTCCTTTGGCCTTGGTATAGGTGCAGATTCTTCAAACTCTTTCCAAGGATTACGTGCAAAGTTGATAAAGTCGGCCATTGCTTGTTGGCGAAAATGGTTAAAGTCCTTCCGCACAGTCATCCTAAAACTGTCGAGAGATTCGTCATCCATGTTTGTTAAAACCGTTTGGGCATGACCTGCGGTCATGCAAATGGCCATGCCCAATATTGTAATATAGCGTTCTGTCATCATATCTTCGATCCAAAAACGTCATCGACAACATCTAATAACTGATCCCCTTCTTTTTCGAATTCGTTCTTCATATTTCTTTTGATACGGGCAACAAGTTCTTTCTTGTCAAAGGCTATGCGGACTTGTACTTCAAAGTTGTTGTTGGGAAGGCGGCGATAGATTGCCAACACAGGAATAGAGTTGGTCAAAGTTTGGTCTACTATCATCTTCGCTCTTTCGTTAAACTTGTCTATAGTAGTTGCGGAAATCGCATTCTCTTGTGAATTGTCCAGCTTTTGCTGTATTGCCGAGACAAGTTCGGTCTTTAACATTGCTGCAAGTTCTGTTTGGGCGGCAGCGCGAGCTGCTGCATAGCCAGAGTTGTATGTTCCTGATGTCTGTTGAGCAGTTTGCATGATGAAGCGCCTGGTCGTATTCCCGTTCTCGTCAGTTGTCAGCTCTGCGCCATATAATTGGCTTGTCGTTACTTGCTGTTCTATACTTGCCTCACCCGCAGGTACAGTCCAACCTTCATTTCTCAACTCTTTTGCCTGTTTCTTTGCCGACTTTGTTGGCTTGATATTCAACAATTTCATGTTGATTGCATTCTGATCTAACTGCTGTTTTGCCAACTCTGCTGCTGTCTGAGCAAATGATGTGGTTGCTATAAATGCCATAACCACAAATGAAATCATCTTTTTCATAATTTTGTTTTTTAGATTCGTTATTGTTATGATGTTTATTTGTATATTAAAGCAATATCTTGGTAATAGTAACCATCAAATTATTATTATTTCGTTATTTCTTCAAATAATGCAGAAGCTTCCTTTTCGTGTTCGCAGTATTTCTTGTTTGCCAGATATATTTCTATTTGGTTTCTTGCCTCATTATTACGCTCTGTTTTTACAAGCAAATAAATATATATCCATCTTAACTCGCTGTTGAGAGACTTTTGTAATTCTGTCTCATAGAGCAGTTCCTCATCTTCAACATCTCTATTCTGTTCTTCAAGTTCATAAATGTGCAAGTCAGACTCCATTAGGACTTTTTCTGTCAAACACAATGCCGAATCCAGCTTGTTATAGCTAATCATACGGTTTATTGTCTTCATTTCAGGATAAGCAGCACGAAATTCTGTTATTGTCGGATTATTTATCCCCAATTTCTTCAATGGTGATTCTTTCTGCCACAACGTATGTGTTAGAACTAATCCGATTAATAAGCAGGCAGCTATCGCCGAACGAACTGACACCCTTCTGTACTTATGGTATTTCAAGGCTTCTGATTCCCATTCTGCCATCTTGTCGAGTTTCCGTTGCCGCTCGCCAAGCCTTTCTGTTATTATTTGCGTGATATCATCCGATTTGTCGAAAATGAACTTATCTTCTGGCATAGTATTCTATATTTTAATGTGAAACCTCTTAAATTCTGATGTAACCATTCCTCTCAGCGTATTCATGCATTTATTCTTTGCGGTCTTCAATCCATTCTTGCTTGAGTTTCTGTCTTTCCGTTGCTCAAGAATCTCGTCAAGACTCATGTTCTTGTAGTAAAACATCGTGAGAATTTCAATACAGCTTGGTGACACTTGTTGGATGCAATTGTCTACAATTCTGATTTTCAATCCTTCAATGTCATCATTCTCACCTGTAGCGAGAGATACGCCAATGAAGTCAAAGACGTCTGCGTAATCTTCTTCCCGATTTTTTCTTATCAACTCTCTGTATTCATTTTTTGCAAAAGCCATCAGAAATGTTGTAAGACTACAAGTCATAGGCATTATTCTGCCGTCTCTCTTTTTGCGGTTTACAACATCATCGACAAGGCATATTGTACAGTTGTCAATCTCTGTCCATATTTTCAGGAAGGACATCTGGAATATTTCCTGCTTGCGGTCTTTGTCGAAAAACACTTCGTTGAAGCTGTCATTGAAATATCGTTTTGCAGAATTATAGAACCAATTTTCTATGTTTCTGTTGTGGCTTTGCAAACCTTGCACAACCTGAGAATCGGTATATTTACTCTCTATTCCCTGCAGCTTTACTATTCGAACCATATTGCCTGTTTAATTGTTTTCTGTTTATAATGTAACCATAATAGACAGGAGGTCATTGCTTGTATGGCGTAATTTTTATCATGATAGACTGAATTTGCAAGCCATCGTCGTAACTCTGTCTAACTCCCAGCCATTCTCTAAATTTCGCAGGCTGCATTTCTCGGATTATATCGCCATCAATGAATTTTCGTGAGGAAAACAATATGTGTATATAGTTAATCTCCTGTTCTTCTCCACAAACTAAGTGATATGTGTTGTTTGTCTTATTGAAAAAAACATATTTTTCGCCTTTTGACACATGAAATGGTTCGTCTTCGTCCATATATGGCAACATGCAGCTTACCATTTCCTTGTCTTCAAAAAAGATGGCCACATATCCCTCTTTGGGAGATAGAAACGACATGTAGAATTTGTCACCATTGGCAAAAACATCACTCTCGAATTTGTCCTCTTGCCCGTTGCGGAGGGCTTTAGCAACAAATTCCGTTGGAGCATATTCTATTGCTGTTGCGTAAAAGTTTACCGTTACCTCTATCTTGAATATGTTGGCAGCAAATACAGGTGCAGATATTCGAGGCTCGTGCAGATGTTTTACTAATTTCCCTTTAACCTGCAAGCGGGTAACTTGATTAAACCTGTCACCGTTGTTTGTGAACTCCAGCAGTGATTGTGATGTTACCGTAGTGCCATACTTGTCTGCTAACGCCATTATGATTGCGTTCTCTACAGCTTTGGCTTTTGCTTCAGCATGTGAGATGCTTTCAGAATAATAGTATGGGTATGTTCCTCCGCATTTTTCCATTTTCGCTTTGGAATGGGCATGGGAAAATGGGAGGAACATGAATGAAATCAATATAACCAGCTTAACCATCATGATGTTTAGAATTTGTAACCTACTGTCGCGAATGCTCCTATTGTAGCACAATCAAGTAATCCAAGATGAAAGTTAGCTGATACCACAAAATGCTTCAATTCAAATGCAAGTTCCGCAGACGGACCTACTGTAAATCGGTCTTCTTTAAAATCAATACCGGCCATGGGACCAATTTTAGGAAAAAACAAACATTGATTACCTGTGGGTATTTTGTACCCAATAAATAACGGCACATAAACATGAGGTCTCTCCAATAAATCTGTGGCTACCATAGCGGAAGGTGAGAATGTGAAATAACTCCTTCTCCCTAATGAAATATTGGCTTGCGCTATTATTGTTCCATTAAAAAACGTTTCTGTATCATAATCAGAAGGTTTAATTTCATACTTGTAGTCAAAAACTCCAGCACCGGCTCGGATATTAAATGTCGTTTGTGCTCCAGCTGAAATCGCCATAAAGATCATAATAAATGAAAAGATAATTTTTCTCATAATTGTTTAGTTTATAATTTAAGATTTTTCCAGTTGTTTTGCATTTTGCTTGAATATGTTACGGAAGGTGTCTGTTTTTTCCCTTTTGACACAATGGATTTTCTCATCACCTCTTTTTTTATGTAGTCATACAATGCGCCAAAAGTGACATCCCCCTTTGTCTCTTGTAGCTTTTTCATCAGATAATAAGAGAACAGGCCATGCGCCTTCTCATCGTATGACAATGCTGTTTCTGTACCGGAAGCTGCTGTCAAGACTACAACGTCACCAGTAACATCCTCTTTCTTTACTTCTCGGACAATTCCTCTATGCATGTCGTCAACGGCAGCGATGTCTTCACGGTCGTTACCACTAAAGCAGGCATCAATTAATACGAGAACAGAACTTGACGTGATATTCCCCAATACTGAATACAATTCCTTCAATCCAAAGCCATTGTTTACATCGTTGATGCTGACATCTGATGGGATAAGTTTGCAATTACCTTTCTCGTCAGGAACTCCATGACCTGCGTAATATACAATGAAATTGGCATCTTTACCATAAACATCACCTATCTGCTTAAGCCATTCCAACAAACTTTTCATCTGAAGATACGAGGCGTTTGATACAAAGCGGACATTGTCTTTAGGCAGTCCTAAGGTCCTTGTGCAATATGAAAGGAATGTCTTGCCGTCTTGTGCTGCATATTTAACGTTTGGCGTGTCATTATGCTTGTACAATTCGTTGGCAATAATGATGCAAAATGTATTGTCTCTGTTTGAATTTGTAGTTGGAATATTATAGTCAATATCTGATGTACCTGGCATAATAGCCTTAGATGATGGACTCTGCACATCGGCTTCCTTGGGGGGTGAATCCTCCGTGTCGTGTCCATAATCCGACAAGTCAACGTTTGCTAAAGGATCAATTGACTCTGTAATCGATACTTTCGGGTAAACGGCATTACCTGCCAGCAGGTCTTCCTCTTTTATACTTGAAGGCATTGTAAACGAAGGTGCGTGTTTTGGGTTAAATGCGTTCTTTCCTATTTTTTCAATCGAATTAGGTATGTAAATAGCCGATAGATTGTTGAACAGACAAAAGCAATATTTGCCTATCTCAACAATTCCTGGCTCTATTACGACCGTATTTGTTTTGTATTTCCTTGCTTCCGAAATAAGGTCAACTACAGAAACTTGATGTTCCTTACCTTTCTCGTCAACAACTCGAGCTGGGATGACTACCTTTGCGGCATCTCTGTCGAAAGCACGTATGATGGTTTTGCCATCTTTTATTTTTACACTGAAATTAACACCTTTGTAGTTGTAGGTGAAACTTTGGGCAAATAGTCCTAATGGACATAAAATTGCAATGATTAATAGAATTCTAAATTTATTCATTTTTTTCTGTTTGTTATTTACTTTATTTAAATAAGATTTTTAAAGATGTAACCCATGATTCTTATTTTTTTCCTGTTACCATCGGGTTTTGTGGTAATCGTCCTTTATATTTCTCCATTATTGCCGAGAGTTTTTCTTCAAGTTGCTTATTTGTCATATTCTGTGCCTTTACACCTATGGTATAAAGTGCATATGTCAGTTTCCCAATTTGCAGATGGATTATTTCTGTGCTGAGCTGATATGGCTTGCAGGCACTTATGGTCTGCCATTCCTCTTTTATTGGGTGCTCTTGCTTTATGTTTAGATGCTTTGGTATGTTGAATTTTGTGTCGACACCTCTAATACATTCATCGGTTCCACCGCATGTGGCATCTCCGCTATGACAGGCATCAACGACAACTGTCAAAGAGCCTTTGCCGCCAATCTTTTTCCTGATAGCTTGCAACAGCAATGCCACCTCGTCATCACAAAGATGTTTTTCGCCATGGTCTTTTTCACAATAGGTCATATAGGCATCGTAAGGAACCCACGACTCATCCCAACCTGCATGTCTTGCATTCCATTTCATGGTTTCGTCACCATTGAGATCCGTCATCAGTTGTCCATGACCGGAATAATGTATATATACATTGTCTCCTTTCTTACAACGAAAGGCCAGATCTTTAAATGCCTTCACCATTAAGTTTTTTGTTGCCTGCTCGTTTTTTAGGGTTACGATATCTGTATATCCCATGTTTTGTAAAGTGTTGACCACATAGTGAATGTCATTGTCACCATGTATTTTCCCCCAACGCGCATCTTCTTGTTTGCCCAAGCCAAACACAAGAGCACGATGTATGGCATGCCCCTCAATTAGGCCTAACCAAACTATTAATAGGGAAATGTGAATGATCCGTTTCATAAATTAGAGGCATTTGATATTTTTTTTGTTTAACCAAATAATGAAAACATTATAACACGTGTCTAAGTTGATGTTGTTCCATTAATTGCTGTAACAACATAATACACATTAGCCTAACGCATTGTAATCGCAGTTTCATAGAAGTTTATAAGCCAATAGACACCACAGACTCGGCATTAACAGTTACTGATACTTATGGCTTATATATAAAAAAGGCGCAGGTGCCTGTTCCTGTCCGTCCTGGGAACACAGGCCTTCGCATTGCCTCACCCACACAGGACAGACAACGCTACAGTTAGCCCACGCCAGTACATATATCTACTTTATTAGTTTTGAGAGCATGAATACGTCTAACTCGGCGTATCCATGTCTCACACTAATAAGTACGATACCGCACTTCGTAGACATTCTCGTTGTCTGATTGTCTGTTGTGGGTTGGAAGTTGCGAAGTTCGTGTTCCACGAAGACAAACGTCCGAAAACGTCTTTCTTAATATA
>JBJEFL010000211.1:0-6919 GCA_051873995.1 Bacillus sp. (in: firmicutes) | reverse complement strand
GAACGTTATGAACATTAAATATAAGTTATTGTATAAAAGGTTAATAGAGGAAGGAAAGAGAGTAGGTGTCATTCAATATTATAATGTACTGTTCATAATGGAGCTATTGTCAGATAAAGATATATGGTATTTAGAACAGTGGATTAATGGTACAAATAACATTAATATGAAGGATATACATAGATGGTGTAGGTTACATTTTATTAAATACCACACTGTATTTGTTTATATGAAAGAGTACCCATTAAAAGCAAATATTTGGAACGTATATTCATATATAAGATGGAAAATAGAAGGGGTGATGAACAGGGGATAAGATATAATGTTGTTAGTATGAAGGGAGCCTCAAAGTAGGGCGCCCTTTTTGAAAGAATGAAAGATGAAGGCTCTGCTCTATTCGTCTGGCAGAGCCTGAGTATTGTTTTGATTCGTAGAAAATAAATCTAGTTGTCCTTCAGGGGTTGAGCCTTGATCGGATTCATCTTCAGTCGGTAGTTCCTTTCTTTTAGGTGTTTTATGAGTGTATAATTTTTCAAAAGGGAGCGGATATTTGGATTTTTTGTTGTATTCTAATAAAAGAGCTTCTGCGAATCCTAATGAACCGGCACGACGCTCTCTGGCAGTACGACTAATTTCTCTGACAGAAACACGTCCAACTTTTTCTTTAAACGTGTCATCTTTCATTGTATCTCCATAAGCATTATCCAGACGGGCAATAGCATTTAGCATGTTGGAGCTAAAAGACATAGGTGCACCTTCCCAAGTGGCAACACAAAGACGTAAAACACGATCAAGAGTGTGGAAACCGTATTTTTCATAAATATTTATTAGAGTGGACACAGCACATATACCTCCGGGGCGAGAGGAAGAAGTGATAGTGAGATCATACGATTCAACAAGATCACGTATAATGAGTTCCCTATCGTTGCCAGCCTCAATATTAGCCATGAATATTTCATAAGGCAATAATGATTTGACATATTTCATTTGATTTGCAAAAATATCTGCTTCTTGAGTGTAAGCCAGATCATCATAGACCATACACCAAACAGGGGTTTCTCTTGATCCAGAGACTAGAGCGACAATTTCTATAGTGTGTTGTCCGTTGAATACATAATTTATTCCATCACGTCTACTTACTTTTACAGGGTTTATTTGATACAGATCAAAATTAGCTGCGGCACGCTGAACGTGTTTGATGGATAGATTACGCTGGTAATCTTGATTTGAGCATAGATTTTTGATTGGTATTTGCTCAAAATGCACTTGAGGAACAAATTTTTGTAAATCCTCGGTATTTCCATCCATAATTATATTTCCTCCAATTTCTTTAATATGCTATTTGTGGTTGATAAAAGGCACATAAGTTGATACTGTAGCTTATTCTTCGCTGTATTAGATGCCATTTTAAAATCAGAAACTCTTAATACTCTTTCAGTAGAACTGATCCATGAGGGAATTGTCAGCGTAAGACTTGCAATTTCTGCATCTGGATCGAATTGTGGAAGATTGCGTATAGAAGGAACGGAAGCAGATGTTTTTTTACCTGACATTGGCTTAGCGTAATTATTCCACAGTAATTCCCTTTTCATATCATGGTAACTGAGATGCCCTATCTGTTCGGAGAGAAGGTAGTTATTTAGTTTTAAAAGCTGTTCCTTTGGTAAATCTGAAAGCTCAATAATATTGGCTTGGGAAATCCAGAGTTGACCGGAACGGACTCTTTTGACCAGATCAGGAACTTTTTCATCAATTATATCTAGTGCATGGCTGTAGGCGGAATATTTATGAACAGTAGCCATTGATATATTACATTCTTCGGATACTTTTTTTGCTGCAACGCTAGAACCAGAAGTATGAGATTTATTTGTAGACGAAAGTTGTCTTGCAATTATTATTTTTTCAGCATTATATTTTTCCCCGATTAGGTATTTTTTGTTCGCATTGGTCAAATCTTCTCTTTTTAGTTGGTCAGTACATATCCATGAAATAACATCTTCTTTGCTGGGAAAATGAAGTCTTTTTATGCGGAAAGGGATACTGTGCTTGCGGAATAATTCATATGCTTCTATACCATTAATGACAATACCATTCCATGTGCAGATTGGGACGTGATAGGAATGACATAATATCTGTTGTTCAAGTTTTTTATAATCTTTTTCATTGAGATATTGGTATAAATTCGTGAATTCAGGTTTGGTTTTCAATGTATATATACTATAATTGCGCATACTCATCTCCAATTATTTTTGATTTTAGTTCTACCTGTGGCAGTCGTGTAATGATGTTATCCATGGGAAATAGAGCTATTTTGTTATCGGTGTAAATGTTTCCTTCCAAACGAAAAATATTATATTTTTCCCAAGAAAGGTTAAGCTGGGAAAGTGAATATAGTAATTCTCGGCTATATAATTCATAGCTATTACCATTGATAACAAAATAATCTTTAACTTTATGTGCAAGTTTATCTTCTGCACAACTAGCTTTGATAGCTATCATTTTTTGAGAAGGATTAACAAGTAGTTGAATATATTCTGGGTTACCAATCTGACGGAGTGTACTGCGATGGATTCGTATGCGGTTCTTTTTAAAATCAATACATATTAGTGGATGGGAAGAGTGTTTGTTGTTCATATGTTTTTTCCTCACTTTCTGTTGCTGATGGTTCGTTTGTGTTTTTTGTATATTTGTCAGTTGTTTTTTTCTTCTCTTGTATGTCAAATACAGCATAACCTTCAAATATATTGACTTGCATTGATTTTTGATGCTCTTCCACTGGGATACCAAACTGGTTCTTCCATTCTTCAGGATAAGAAGGTGTCCTGGCAGTGGTTACATTTCCATTGTCTTTTATTGTACGTGGAAATATTTCTGGTGAAGTCAAATCGAAGATGAACAGTATTTCATTTCCGGAACGAATTAGCTTGCCAAGGATCTTGTACCGATAATTAGGATTCCAGTCCATGAGTGAAATCACTTTGGCAAAGAAAATCCGGCAAGTGATTTGTTTTGGAGAACGTTTTTTACCAGAGGAACACCAACGAAAGGAGTCTTTCTCTTCTTCTCGACAGGGACGAACAGCCAGCTTTTTATCAATGGGGTTGACTAATATTTGTACATACTCGACATCTGGTAATTTTCTAATGCAGGCGGTATTTACGGATACCTTATAGTTATTAAAGGTAAATGAAGGTTCATAGATATGAGCGAAGAATTCGCCACGAACAACCTGATAACCGTCATAACTAAAAGAATCATCGTCGATTACTTCCATTTGACTTGTGGGAGTAGATGCGATTGTTACGGGCATAGGTGGGTTAATTTTCATCATATCAGAAGGTTCGGTTGCTATATTCCATTGATTTAGAGGTTGATCGCTCATTTGGTGTCTCCTTTAATTTCCGTAATAATATTCTTTATATTTTCTATAATGGTTTCCTTGGGAGTGGTTTGTAGTTCCGGCTCTTTATAGGGTTTGCTTTCCGAAGTGGTCTGCCAGTTTTTGTCTGCTGTAAATTCTGTTAGTTCTGGTGCTTGAGACTGAGTATAATAATTATTACCGAAGCCATTCATCCAATCGGCAGGATAAGCCAACACACTCTTAGAATCAGATGTTATATCTGCAGTGTTGTTGGGGCAGGATACATCGTTTGAATTTGTTGGTATGCGTATTTCTGTATCATTCATATTAAAAATAAGGACATTTTCATTGTCTTTTTGGTGGGCAATTCCTAATATGCGGTATTTGCATTTTTTGTCCCATTTAAATATTTCGTATAATGTTGGTAAAAATGCAGCACCGGAAATTGGTTTTGGAACAGGCTGTCCATCTTTGAGACGTGACCACTGCACTTTATTTTTGGTTTCAGAGGAACATGGTCGGATAGCAAGTAGCTTTGATTTTGGGTGTATCAGCATTTCAACAAATTTAGTGCTTGGAAATTTCCGTATAGCATCTTTGTTAAAAGAAATCTGTTTATTTGAAAAAGAAACAGAAATCCGACCAACAGAGGAAAAAAATTGTCCTCTAGCAATCTCATAGTCTCTTAAATCGAAGGAACCAGCAGAAGCAGTGATTGTATCAGGCATAGCCCGAGTTGTTGATTTAAGGACGCTTTGAGAAGCTTCAAAGTAGTCTGTGGCTTTAAAACCGGACCATCTTGGATTGATACTAATAAATCCACATAGAGAGCCTTCTTGTATTACGTGTAATTCTGGTAAAATCTCTTTATTTCCATATTTTGCATTTGTAATCAATTTTTGAACAGCTATGAAATCATCTCTGGAAATAATCGCTTCGTGATGTCCGACTTTTCTGTATTGATTACGATCTTGATTGTTTTTCCTTGATTTATGGTCAAGATAATTTGGTGTCCATGTTTTTCTTGCCAGAACATCCCCACAGTGGCGTTCATTTTGAAGGATTTGCAATATGGTACTGGATGACCAGACATCATTATTCTTTTTGGTTCTACAACCGAGTTCTGTCAAAGAATCAGCAATTTGTTGGGTACTGCTTCCATTCAGATACATATAAAAAATTAGCTGAACAATTCTAGCCTCATGGGGATTGATTACAAGATCTCCATTTTCGTCTTGGTCATATCCGAGTAGAGGAGGTGTGAGGAATATTCCTCGACGAAAACGCATTTCAATGGAAGAATTCATGATTTCACTTTTGGTATGACTTTCTTCCTGCGCAAGCGTTGACATGAATGAAAGAATCATTTCACTTTTGGGATCAAGCGTATTTAAATGTTCTGTTTCAAAAAACACACCGACAGGTGGTCGGAGTGAAGAAAGTTCTCGTACATATCGGATACAGTCAACAACGTTTCTTGCAAATCGGGATACACTTTTTGTTATGATTAAATCAATTTTTCCGGCTTCACAATCTGCAATCATTTTTTTGAATGCATCTCTGTGTTGCAGAGAAGTGCCGGAAATACCTTCGTCGGCATATATTTCTACAAGAATCCAATTTGGATTTTTATTTACTACATCCTGATAATGATTTTTCTGTAATTCGTATGAGGATGTTTGGCGTGGATCATCCGTAGATACTCTAGCATATACAGCTACTCGCAGTTTTTTCTCTGTTTTAAAAATATCCTGTTGCGGAAGTGCTGGAATTACTTCCAGTTCTTCTGGATCTATGCCTTTATATCTTTGACGGATTCGTGCTTTCTGTTCATCAATATTGCTGCTTCGTTCTTCACTTTCTTTCATCAGTAGAGACATCCTTTGTAGTTGATATAAATATCATAGGATTTTTTTGTTGAAAAAGACATAAACCATCAGTTAAGTGATTAACGGATGGTTTATGAAGAAATGGTTATTTGATTGTTATTGAATGATTTAATAATCATTCGAGTTATCAGCATCGTAATTATGTCTCGTGGATAGATGCCAATCATTGATTCGCAAAATGTTCTTTATGGCTGAAAGAACCTCGAATATGTAACGTTTTTCGGTGCTGGTGCAATCTGCCATTAGTAAATCAATATCAGTTTGATATTCCGTAGGATTGTATAATAAGTTCCCGTAGAGTAGCTCATCAATAGTAATTTCAAGAGCATTACTTATCTTGATTAAAGATTCTAAACTGGGTTTACGCTTAGCATTTTCTATATAGCTTATATAAACAGTAGAAAGATCAGCGAGTTCAGCCAGTTCCTCGGCAGATAAACCTCGTTGTTTGCGGGTTTCCCTTATGCGTTTGCCTATAAGTGCATAATTTATTTCCATCTCCTCACCTCCTTTCCATCACAACTTGACATTTTTATGTTGTAGATAGAAAAAAATGGTGAGTTATACAATAGCAATTAGTTGTATAGAGAGAAGTATACCATATGTATATAGCAAAAAAAAGATTGTCGATTAATGGGAAAAAAAGACGATATGTTGTAATTGAAGAATAGTGAAAAAAAGGTTATCATTTGTGTATTATAAAATATGGGAGGAAAATACATGACCGATAATGAGGAAATCAAAGCACTGAAGGATTTGGAGGAAATAGGAAGAATACTGAGAGATTGTAAATGGAAGTTCCGGCAGATGTGTCAAGGAAATAAAATGATAAAGGGTTCGACAGTATTGGAACTATATGATAAAATTGAGAAGGTACAAAGAGAATATGAGCGCTTAGACAGTAGATTGACAACAATGGAGTACAATATCATATAGTGCTATTTTTTTTTTGAACAAATACTTCTGTTTCCCTTAGTAAATGCTTGCAAGATACATCTCTAATATTTTTGCCGATTTGTAGGTACAATTAGAGTAACTACTATCGGAAAAGAGGTGTATTTACTTGCGTACAGAGGATTATATTGCAGACAATATTATAGCTTTGTGCAAAAAACGAGATATGAGTAAATATCGGCTGTCACAACTGACAGGTATATCTCAATCTTCGATTGGAAAAATCATTGCTAAAGAAAGTCTACCAACAATGCCTACTGTGGAAAAAATATGTGATGCACTGGGAGTAACTATGGCTCAGTTCTTTGCAGGGAAGGACGTTCCAGTAAATTTATCTGAGTCACAACAAGAAGTCCTAAAAATTTGGGATGGTCTTGACGAAAAAGAACAAGCAGTAGTGATGTCTATGCTCCGAGGACTTCAGAAATAAGGGAAACAGTTGTAACGAAAATGTTGACTGTTTCTTTTTTTTATGGGTAGGTGGAGAATATGTTGATTGAAAAGAGATTTTTTGATATTGCAAAACGTGAAGATGAAGAAATAAAAAGGGAACTGGAAGCTGAAAAAGCAAAAATGACAGAAGAAGAAAAATTGGAAGAAAAAAAACAGCATGAAGCAGAGGTAAAAGAAATTATCCGTAAAGCGGAAGCACAGATGAAGAAACATAAGAAGATTCCTGATTCTAAGAAAATTGTTGAGTTTACATTTTTACAAA
>JBJEFL010000210.1:0-6942 GCA_051873995.1 Bacillus sp. (in: firmicutes) | reverse complement strand
GTTGCCCTAAAAAACAAAAAAACGATACAAAGCAGCTTTTCATGTTATGAATGCTTGTAATGACTAATTTCCCCAAATCCACCCCTTCTTGAGCTACTCAAACCAAACAGTCACTCTCCCTATAACGACACCTAAACTAAAAGCGACAACACGAACACAAACAAACACATGAACAACCTCACAAACTCGCTCCTTTCACTCCATTCCTCCACATACAAGCGAGTGGGGCATCTAAAAAAGTCATCCCATGACTTTTTTAGATGAGCCCCATTCCGTACACTTCCTTACTCCTCTGAAGCTAGCATTCTTCGTTTCTGTATTTCTCTTAAATCAGAAGCAGTGACAATCTCATAGCCTTGTGCGGATAGCTGCTCGATGATTGTAACGGCTGCTTCTGCACTTGTTTTGTAAATATCATGCATTAAGATTATTCTTCCATCGGCCGCATTATTCATGACAGCTTGTGCAATATGGTTTGTGTCACGATATTTCCAATCCTCCGTATCGATATCCCATAGCACCACTTCCATATTGTCCCCTAAGCAAGCACGTACCCGGTCGTCGATGGAACCGTAAGGAGGACGAAACGCAGTAGGTCCCTTACCTGTGCTTTGTTGAATCACTTCCTGAGTTCGATTCAGTTGCGCAAAAATTTCTTGCTCTGAGACTTTTGTTAGCTGCGGATGATCATACGTATGACTGCCGATTTCTTGCCCTTCCTCTACCATTCTACGTAATAGTTCCGGGCTTTTTTCCGCCATGCTGCCAAGGACGAAAAATGTCGCATGCGCATCATGTTTTTTCAATGCATCCAAAATGATGTCCGTTGTCCCTTGTTTCGGACCATCATCAAACGTCAAAGCAATCACTTTTTTATCCACCAAATCTTCAATGCCTTTTGTCGGCTGCTCGGTAATCACTTGCCCCGGTTCGTTATCCCCGACGATATCTTCATTCGCCTTACCTGCCTTATATCGATCTTTCAGCAAGTCATCGAACAATTGCTTACTAACCGCAAGCTGCATGTCCTTCAGATTAAAAACAATAGATTGATTATATAAGATGAAGTCCTGAAACGTTTCTTGCTCTGAAGAAAATGACTGATTAGATTTCTTTGATTCTGCATAAGCTATATTTGATAATTTTTTCACAAAATCATCCATCTTTTGTTCAACAACGAGGTCTTCCAACGAAAGAAGCGTTCCGTCCGTCAAATCGATATTCAATGTTTCTGTCGTCTGTTGATCCGTAAATTGAATGGCTACCGTTTGTTCACTATAATGAACAATATCATACGTCATAACAGTTGCTTCCTCAAAAGATGACAGTCGCTCCTGAATATATGCTGTAATTAGTTGATCGATTTCATCTATATGGAAGACGGGAAAATCAATCTGCATCCCATTTTCCGATATGCTGGAAAGTTCGACATTAGGATAGGTTGGGTCCATTTTAAGAGGCACTGCTTCTGTGCTGTCTTTATAGGTGATTGAGAAAATCATTCCACTCAATGCCAATATCCCTACCAACAAGATTAACACACGCTTTTTGCGCAACTTTCGTTTTCTCATTTGAAGTCTCTCCCTCTCTATGTTCAATATCGTTTATCTGTTTTACATACTAATAGACACATAAGGACGCCAAAAAGTTTTCCTTTCCACGAAAAAAATTTATTGAAACTTTTTTGGCTATTTCGAACGTCTAATAGGTGACACATTAAATTGAAACGTTTCATTTTATGTCAAAAGGAGCTTTTATATGTAATGAAGAATCAGGATATCCGCCGGGCATTGACTACTCTTATTACAGAGCAAAAGGAAAGCTACTACCGGCTAGCTTACAGCTATGTGAAAAATGAACAGGATGCGCTTGATATCATCCAGGAATCCATTCATAAAGCATTGCTTTCCCTGGATAAAATCAATGATCCGACAGCTCTCAAAAGCTGGTTTTATAAAATTGTCGTGCGCACTTCACTAGACCTTTTGCGAAAACGAAAAAAATGGATACCGACCGAAGACAATCAATTTGAAACGAGCGAGAATGGACAAGTCGATCACTATACAGATTTGGATTTACGCAAAGCCATTGATGAGCTTCCTCATAAGTATAAAACCATTATCATTCTTCGATACTTTGAGGATTTTAAAATTGATGAAATCGCGGATGTTCTCGACGAAAAGGTCAGCACCATCAAAACAAGGCTGTACAAGGCCCACAAGATGCTGCGACTGAAAGTAGAAGAGGAAAATTAGGAGGAAAAACAAGTGGATAAACAATTGAAACAATTAAAAGAGGAATACCATTCTATACCGATTCCTCATGAATTAGAGGCGGTTGTGAATGAAGCCCTTCAGATACAGCCAAAGAGAAAAGTTTCCTATAAGACTTGGGCGCTATCTATAACAGCTGCGGCGATGATTCTTTTTACCGTCACAGTGAATATAAGCCCTACCTTTGCACAGACGTTATCCGACATTCCGGTAATCGGAAAATTGGTCAAAGTCATTACGTTTACGGAAATCAAAAAAGAAACCGAAAACAACTCAAGCGTAGATATCAAAACGCCTGCCATCCAAGGGTTGGATAATGCGGAGCTTGAAAATAGCCTCAACGCTCAATATGTAGAGGAAAGCAAACAGTTGTATGCAGAATATGAGAAATATATGGCATCCTTGAAGGAAGGCGAAAATGCCAATACAGCCATCAATAGCAGCTACGAAGTACTGACAGATAACGACATCATTCTGTCCATCCGCCGTTATACCGAAATCACCCAGGCGTCTGCGTCCGTCGAAAACCAATTCGATACAATCGACAAAGAGCTTGAAGTGCTCATTACCTTAAAGAGTCTCTTTAAAGATGACAGCTATGTAGACGTCATCAGCGAGGAAATCAAAACGCAAATGCGTCAACAGATGAAACAAGATGCTAACAATATCTATTGGATGCAAGAAGACGATCCAGAGCCTTTCACACAAATCAAAGAGGACCAAAGCTTCTACATCAATTCAGACGGCAAGCTAGTCATTGCCTTTGATGAATACGAAGTGGCTCCTGGCTACATGGGCGCAGTGGAATTTGTCATCCCGACCGAAACAATCGCGGACATTCTTGTAGGAAATCGTTATATTCATTAAAAAGGTGATGCCGACATGTCGGCTCACCTTTTTTCTATTTCTCTTCCTTCTCTTCTTCCTGTTCGACCAAATCATTGACCATTTCGGCAAATAAATACGTTTCGCCTTGTTCCAGCGCTCCAATATATTTTTCATAGTAGCCGAACAAGCAGCTTAACAATTCCGTTCTTTCCTCATAATTTTTATCCGAATCATTTAATTGCTCGATATAATATTCCACAAATTTATTGGCGTCCTCGAAGTATTTGTAAAACTCGGACAGATAATGCAAGCCTTCTTTATCCTCCTGCACCCAGAGCTCCACACACTTTCGCTCAATCTTATCTTTACTGCTGAATCGGTATGCTCGGAAACTGTTAATCATTAGCTCATAATCATGTTTATATTGCTTGTCACGAAAATCTATTATTTCCGCACCCACTACAAATCCCCCTTTCTCCCACTATCTCTTGTGTGTATTTTCCCGAATATGTAAGCCTCCAAACCATGTAGACCGAACTGAGGATGTTTGCGCATAAAATGGCCATTCTGCGGGGGCCATAGCATTTTACTCCTCTTTTTTCAATACATGTTCCCACTCTTCAAGCGACAGTTTCGTTGTTAAATGTTTCAGTTTTTCCGGCACCTCAATCGAACACATGAGTTCTAAGCTATTGCCATCGATGTCCTGAAAATAAACAGAAGCATTCCCTTGATTGGGTCGAACAAATGGTTCTACTGATTTTCTTCCACCGAATGGTACGGCTTCAATCTGTTTAGACGTTAACCAAGCTAACGCCTTCTTCATATCCGCATAATCGATACGAAAAGCGATATGTTTGATCGAAGGATGATACGGTATGCTATGTTCCTCTCCTTCCCACAAACCAAGCCAGCTTTTCTTTTTTTCCATCCAAAAGAACGCCGTCTCTTCATCTCGCCACGCTAATTCCAATCCTAAATTCGCATAAAACGCCATCGACTTTTCCAGATTGCGAACAGGCAGATGTGCTTCATACAATCCTTTAATCATTCACAATCACCTCCATATCCGTATGACTTCTTCAAAGACGCAAGCAACTCCTTCTCAACATAAAAACAACCTTCGAAGAAAACAACGTTTCTTCGAAGGTTGGTTGGTTGCTTCATGTCATACTTGTTCCATAAAACCTTTTACATTAATGTCCACTTACAGTGACAGGTTAGAAATCACTTGTGCAATCAAAACAATAAATATAAGGGGCAATGCAATTTGAATCCATTTCATTTGAATCTTTGGAATGAGTTTGATTCCTACATGCGAGCCTACAATTGAGCCAATTGCAATGGGCATGGCTATTGCCCAATCCATCATCCCTTGAAAGAGATACCATAAAAAAGCGCCAAAGCAACTAGAAAAGATGACAACCCTGGAAAATTCAACAGCTCTATAATAACTAAATTGCTTTTTTAAATAATAAGTGATGCTCATGGATGCTGAACCTGGACCAAATCCTCCGTCATACATGCTAATCATAAATGGAATCACTCGATTGATTGTTTTCTCCTTTTCGTTATTCATTGAATGATGTATGTATTTCTTACTTAGCAAAACGGTTATTAGAGCAATAATCAATAAAAAACAAGCCACTATATTCATTGTGTTTTCTGATAATAATGTAGCTACATATGCCCCTAAAATACCACCACAAAAAGCAACTACGATGATATCTATTGTCCTTTTAAAAGATAGTTCTTTTTTGATAAAAAAAGTGGCCACATTCGTAAATGCCGATAATCCTGTGGCGAACTTATTTGCAGCAACACTCATATGAATCGGTATGCCAATCAAAAGCATGGCAGGCAATGTCACAAGACCTGCTGCTCCAAATAAAGCCCCAACCAGCGATGCGATGCCCCCTATCCCGAATAATATCATTGCTTTGAATGAAAACAATGATATGAATAACTCTCTCACCTCAAATCCCCCTTTTTTTAAAATTATCAGTATACTATTGATAAAACAAATATATATTTTTCTAGATTTCATAAATATTTTTTATGAAAGGAGTTTGAAATGAACTTACATGCACTGAGAATTTTCATAAATGTAGCGAAGCATCAAAGCATCACACTGGCTGCAAATGAACTATTGATTAGTCAACCAGCCGTAACGATCCAAATTCGTAATTTAGAAAAAGAACTGAATGTAAAATTGATTGAGGGAAAAGGTAGAGGCATCCAATTAACAACAGCGGGGGAATTTTTATATGAACAAGGCCAAAGACTCTTTCAATTGGAACAAACTATCGAAAAAAGAATGAATGACTTTAAGGAAAAGAATACCCAATTAAATATTACTTCCTCCTACATACCAATCAACTACGTTTTACCTCCTCTCCTGGCACAATATAAACTTTTACATCCTCATATTTTTATAAATGTTGCGCTGGGGAATGTAGCGAATGTAGAAAGACAAGTCTTACATTACGAATCAGATATCGGATTTGTTGTGAAAAGCAATGCAGGACACGAAGACTTACATTACGAGAAATTAATGACCGTTCCTTTTTGGTTCATCGTTCATCCCAATCACCATTTGGCGAATAAAACGATTAAATTAGAGGATTTAACAAATGAGCCGATTATTTTTCGTGAACGAGGAAGCTCGACTCGTGACTTACTTGAATCTGTTTTCTACGCTAACAATTGTTCTCTGCCTCCTAACGGAATCCAATTGCAAGGGCTACATGAATCGATTAAAGCGGTTGAAGCTGGATATGGCGCAATGCTTGCCCCTTCTCTTAGTGTAAGCAACGAAATGAGAGACAATAAGATATCACGCGTATGGATTGAAGGGATTGAAATTATTCAAAGTCTCTATATTTGCACACGAAAAACGGAAGTACAAACAGAACCTTTTATTGAATTTGTAAAAAACAAGCTAATGGAAAACGAATAAACTATTTTTCTCTTTTTAGTACGGAACACTGACTGAAGATAAATACTTAAAAGCCAAGGAAAGCATCTTGGCTTCTTGACTTTTATGACATCTCACGGGAATCTAAAAACGAGCGAAACAATGTATCAGATGGTTGGCAGAACAAGCGCTAACTCTTCCAGGTCGTCACTATAGCCATCGAGGGTACCGACGCATAGACTGAAGTAAAAGCCGATTTCCTCATAGAGGTCATCATAAATGTCATTGTCAGCGCCTGCTTCTCTATGTAAACAAAATTTTAATCGTCGTGTGTGTCTTTTTAAGTCCTTAAAAACCTTTTGAAGATAGTCATGTTTTTTGCTGAAATGATTGGGCGGTGTAACAGTAGAAGGCCATTGGACAGCCTTTTCCAAGTATGTGAGGATTTGTTCGATACTGCTCGGTTCTTGTTGAGTCGACGTTAAATAGATATCGTTCAATGACATATCCTTTCTTTCGATGGCTTCGACTATGTCAGAAACAACCCTGCACAGATCCCCACTCATTTCACTCAAGCTTGCTATGTATAGTCTTTCTAATCTCTTTTGTTTGCTCGTCAAAAAGCTTAGTCTCTTTTCCATTACAATCCTCCTATGAAATTATTTTCCATATGACTATTGTAACGAAAACGAGTATAGGATTCTCCTTTATGTGTGACATTTTTGTAAAATAAACCAGTAATTCACACACATCTTCCTGTACCCTTTATTCAACCAGCTCAAAAATACCCAACAGCTCTTTCGAATCTTTCTTGTTTAGTGTTAAGAAAACATCTTCATTTTCCGGTTGAATCGTGACAATCTCTTTTTCTATATAAATATAATAGATGACTATTTTTTCACTTGATGCAGGGTGATTAAAATA
>JBJEFL010000209.1:0-6946 GCA_051873995.1 Bacillus sp. (in: firmicutes) | reverse complement strand
CTTCATACGGAATGTCCTTTTTTCGTTCTACTTGTTACTTTCATAAAGGGATTGCTGATAAAAAAAGTTAGGTCTTTGAATTTGATTATTATACGGCTGATGATAAATATGTGTAGCTGCTGGTGATAAAGGAGGAATTAGCCATACCCAGTTTCCCGTCACTAAGCGACCGCATTCTGCCTCTTGTTTTTCAAATAACTGAAATTGCTGCGCAGCTGTATGATGATCGACAATCGTTACACCTTGTTGTTTAAATGAGTGTATAACCGCTATATTCAATTCGATGAGCGCTTTATCCTTCCATAGCGTATAGTTACGTGACATGTCTAAATCCATAATTTCCGCTACAGCCGGTAATAAGTTATAGCGTTCCACATCCGCTAAATTTCGCGCCCCGATTTCCGTCCCCATATACCAACCATTGAACGGAGCAGCACAATACGTAATGCCTCCTATTTCAAGTTTCATGTCGGATATAATCGGAACCGCATACCATTTGGCATGAAGCGATTCAAACGGATATTCAGGGTGATGGATTGATACTTCAGTTATATATTCTTGCGGAATCTCCTTATAGACCGGTTTTTCCCCATCAATGGAGATGACTAAGGGCAGAATATCATATTGTGTCCGGTTTCCCCTCCATCCCAGTCGTTCACACACTTTCGTAAATGGAACCGACAATGAATCACCGAGGACACCATATGGCGTTTCATACCCTGCATATCGGATTAGCTGATGATTATAAATCCTTATTTGATTGTCTCTATTCTTATATGGTTTAAAAATAGTAATAGTTGGTCTAATTTTTCCCTTGTTCGTTGCATAGTCAATATGATGCAACAATGCAGCAAATATATCTTCTTCTAAGTTGGCCTCTCTAGCATCAAGCACATGCAATCGTTCCCAAAATAAGCGACCAATGCATCGGTTACTATTTCTCCAGGCCATTCGTGCTCCATGAACTAGCTCTTCAAAGGCATGCTTATATGTACCCGTTTCCTCAATTTCTTGTCGAATTTGTTCGATACGATTTTTTATTTCGTGTTCCCGCTTCAATTCTTTATAACAAATGGTAATAAACTTTGTTGCTTCTTCCAATAAGGTTTGCTTAGTTGTACTCACCCGAATCACCTTCTTCCTTATCTCCATTATGCTATGAAAATATTAAAAAACCTATTAGAAGGGGCTGTATTTAAGAACATTCAATCAACAAAATAAGCTTGAAACATTGACTCATTAATTGAATAGGGTATAAAATGTTTCCTATAGGAAACATTTTTTGACTAACACTAGATTCTATCCATCATCTATTAACTATTTACAAATAATTTCTTTATATAGAAAGGAACATTATATGTCTGAAAATATTTTACTAGCTTTCGCCCTAACGTTAATGGCCGGTTTAGCAACAGGGATTGGAAGCTTGATTGCCTTTTTCACGACCACAACTAATAAAAAATTCCTGTCCATTTCGCTCGGTTTTTCAGCCGGTGTCATGATTTACGTATCAATGATTGAAATTTTCACCAAAGCAAAAGATGCACTTATAGCGGCCAAAGGCGTCACCTTAGGCAATTGGCTTACTGTTATCGCTTTTTTCGGTGGCATGCTCGTTATTGCCTTAATTGATAAATTTATTCCTAAGCAAGGGAATCCCCATGAACTAAAACAAGTAGAAGATATGAATAAACCTGTTTCGGACATTAAGGAACAAGAATTAATGAAGATGGGCGTATTTACTGCTCTGGCTATTGGGATTCATAATTTTCCAGAAGGCATCGCTACCTTTACATCTGCTCTGCAAGATCCTGGTCTTGGTATCGCCATTGCTATTGCCATTGCCATACATAATATTCCGGAAGGCATTGCCGTCGCTGTTCCGATTTATTATGCAACCGGCAATCGAAAGAAAGCCTTTAAGCTTTCACTGTTATCCGGTTTATCCGAGCCCGTTGGTGCCCTATTTGCCTTCTTG
Organism: Bacillus sp. (in: firmicutes); assembly: GCA_051873995.1. Taxonomy (GTDB): domain Bacteria; phylum Bacillota; class Bacilli; order Bacillales; family DSM-1321; genus Bacillus_AD. Next base: position 4,968 of record JBJEFL010000209.1, on the reverse strand, counting down.
TTATTAATGCCCTTTTTAAATGACATCATGTTCGGTATCATTTTTGCAGCAGTAGCTGGAATTATGGTCTTTATCTCGCTGGATGAATTATTACCATCCGCTAAGAAATATGACGATAATCATTACTCGATTTATGGATTGGTTGCTGGCATGATGGTTATGGCTTTTAGCCTTTTACTGTTTATATAAGAAAGCACTCAAACTTCATATCCTTTCATACGCAATAAACGGCCCATGATAACAAACAACAAGTTATCATGGGCTTTTCTTCTCTGTTCAAAAAGCTGTAAAAAGTTTTTTGAACTTTGGGTTGACTTTTATATTGATAACGATTATCATTATCAATATAAGGTGGTTGACACCCACAATCACCCATATAAAAACAACATGGACGTTATTAATATGCCCCTTCTTTTCTCAATATTTATACAAAGCCGCGACTCCTCACCCAAGAGTTACGGCTTTGTTGTGTTTACAAGAACTTCATCTTCTCTAGAATACATTTATAGTGTTTCGAACAAAATAAAGAAAACTTACATGATCATAGAAGGGACTACAGCTTATGCGAAAACGATCCACTATCTTCACTTTACTACTCCTCTTGCTGATACCATTACATACTTTTGCCGAAGCCATACCTTGTACACCATTGACGACAAAACTGAAAACGGATATGCGAAAATTATGGGACGACCATGTTTTTTATACAAGAAATTTTATCATCAGTGACGTTGATTCTCTTGGAGATAAACAAGTGGTCTTAAACCGACTGCTAAAAAATCAAGATGACCTTGGCAATGCCATCAAACCTTTTTATGGAGAAAAAGCAGGAAATAAACTGGCCTCTTTACTTCGAGAGCACATTGTACTGGCTGGCCAAGTAGTTGATGCGGCAAAAAGCGGCAATCAACAACAACTACAAAAAAGTAATACTCTTTGGTACAAAAACGCCGATGACATCGCCGCTCTCATGAGTAGTGTAAACCCCTATTGGCCGAAAGCAACCGTTAAGAAGATGCTTCATACTCATTTACAATTCGTGACCGAAGAAGCGGTAGCCAGACTACATAAAGATTATCCGGCCAATGTGACTGCTTTTGACAAAGGTCTTCACCACATGATGGAATTCGCGGATATTATGGCCAACGGCATCATTAAACAATTTCCGCAAAAGTTTATTTCAGATAAAGGACATTCATAAACACAATAAAGTATCCAGAAAGGTCATTTCTACCAACCTTTTCAGAAGAATGACTCCCTCTGTAGCTTCCTTGCTTTTATGCTTTCCTCAACCGACTACAAATAAGTAGTAGAAGCGTCTGAACAGTCATCCAGTGATTCTTCAGACGCCTCTTTCACATTTATTTACCTATTTCTTCGCTTTATGAACTTTCAACTGTTTTCCTTTTACTGGTGTCTTCTTCATGGCCTGCAGCACGAGAGAGCCTTTTCCATTTAATATTTCGACATAAGAACATGTATCCTGAATGGTAATAATACCGATATCTTCTGCTGTAATCCCTGGAATTTTGGCAATGGTTCCGACAAAATCAACCGCTCTAATTTTTTTCTTTTTGCCTCCATTAAAATATAACTTTATAATATCCTGATTGAGTAAAGCACGTCGATCTTCTTTCAAATCAGGTAAGGTATTTAGTTTGGCATTAAAAGCATCTTTAGCCAAGGCGACCTCTGCCTTTGTTGGAGCGATTGCACGCGGAAGAGCAAAACCGATATAGGTCTCAATTTCCTCAACATATTGCTCTTGAAAAGGTGTCACGAAAGTAATAGCTTTTCCTGTATTACCGGCTCTCCCCGTTCTGCCTATTCGGTGCACATAACTTTCTTTATCCAGTGGAAAATCATAATTGATAACATGTGTGACATTTTCAACATCAATGCCTCTCGCTGCCACATCGGTTGCCACTAAATAGCGGAACTCACCTCGTTTGAAATCATCCATCACACCGAAGCGGTCTTCCTGATACATCCCCCCATGTAATTTATCACAATCGTAGCCGAGACGTTCAAGCTGACTGAACAAGACATTTACTTGTTGTTGAGTGCGACAAAAAATAATGCAGCTATCCGGATTTTCAACGGTAGTAATATCTTTCAACAATTCCACTTTCTCTTCTTCATTGACTGTATATAGCGCATGCTCAATCTGTTGTGTTGTAATGCCTTGTTCAGCTATTTCAATTGTAATAGGTTCCTTCATATAACGATTCGATAGTTGCTCAATATCTTCAGGCAATGTTGCCGAAAATAGCATCGTAACCCGGTCAGTAGGCAGCTTTTCGATAATCTCCTCCACTTGCTCAATAAACCCCATATTTAACATTTCATCTGCCTCATCAATCACCAGATACTGCAAACATTCGGCACTTAACGTCCCTTTTTGCAGATGATCAAGCACACGTCCAGGCGTTCCGACCACAATATGTGTTTTCTGCTGTAATTCTGTTTTTTGGCGAACAAAAGATTGCTTTCCGTATAGCGCAACTGTTTTCATTCGTTTAAATCGGCCAATATGTTTAGCATCCTCTTGTATTTGCGCAGCCAACTCACGTGTTGGCGTAAGAATCAATGCTTGTGGTTTATTTTCCAACCAATCAATGTTTTCACAGATTGGTATGACAAAAGAAGCTGTCTTTCCACTGCCTGTTTGTGACTTGACAATGACATCCTTCTTTTGAAGGGCAACTGGCAACACCCGGTGTTGTACCTCCGTAGGTGTTCGATAGTGTAAAAGATCCAGGGCTCTTGTAATTTCCTCACTTAAATCATACTCGTTAAAACTTCTATGCATACGATAACCTCGTTTTTTTCATAAATTTAACTTTCCTTATTATACTCAACCTTCACAAGAAAAACTGCTATACATCCTTCTTCATAATAAAGTTTTCAACAAATTGACTTTATTTAAACTTTGATTAGTCAAAGCAGACTATTATTCTTGAACTTTTCTGAAAAATATATGATAATGATTTTATAAGGAGTTTTTTGAGAGTAATTATCACTCTCACTATAATGACACGTAAAGGGGATAGAAAAAATGGTAGTAGTCACAAATAGAATCAAAGTAAAAAAAGGTATGGCAGCAAGAATGGCACCTGCATTTACAGCGCCAGGTCCACTAGATACATTTGAAGGTTTCCACAAAGTAGAAGTACTAGTTGCACAACATGAAGATCATGATGAATTAAACGTAAACATGTACTGGGATACTTTAGAACAATTCACTACTTGGAGAAATAGTGATGCATTCAAAGCTTCTCACAAACGTCCAGAGCCTGGTTCAGAAGAAGCTAAGAAAGAATCACCGATTTTAGGTAGTCAAATTGTCATTTCAGACGTTGCTGCTGTAAAAGAAATCGCAGCGAAATAATAACGCTAATAAGGATGTGCCAAAATAAAGCGGCACATCCTCTTGTATGCCCAATCTACAATAAGAAGGCCACTATTTTCCCCAAAAAGCCTACAACCATTAAAACCATGAATTTAAACCAGCTCACCGGACGTTCTGGAATATTATTTTCCAGCGTTTGATAGGCACCATTTTGATCCACTAATAAACTTTGTTCAAGATAATCATCGGTTAACTCCTGAATTTGCTGCCGTACCTCTTTACTATGAATAACCATCATCGTTTCTGTACTTAAATAAGCACTTCGCGGATCCAGATTAAAGGAGCCAATCATACTTATATCATCATCTACCATATATGATTTCGTATGAATAGAATGATTTCCTTGATATTCATATAATTGTGCTCCAGATGCGACAATATCATCCCGATATCGTAAATAGACGGAAAAAGCAGGATAGTTAGGTGTTGAGCCACGTGAGTTCGTTAATATCTTCATCTCGACATCGTGCTCATTGTCTTCATATAGAAAACCTGCTTTCATTTTTTTCGTTGGTACGATATAAGGACTCTGCATAACGATCTCTTGCTTAGCTGTATGCAACAATTGGAAAACTTCATACAATACCCACGGCTCTTTATTGAATCGGTGGATTGGATTCCGAATCAAAGTAATTTTATTGGTTTCAAGCGTAATCTCTTTCCAGTCGATTTGTTGCCGAAAGCGATGATGTCGTTGCTGGCGCTCTTCCGTAATATAGGTGTGCAATTGCTGTTCTTTTTCTCGACCACGCAATTGCTCTTTTTTTGAAAGAGTATCCATTGATTGTTTGGCATAGGGACTATCATACACTTCATTAAAATACACCGATAAATCGGTAATAACACTGCTTCTGCTATCGTCATTTGCATGATAAACAAGGACATCACGATCATATGCCCTTTCTCCTTCATAATCATCTGAGGCCAAAAAGCGATCTCCGATATTTCTTCCTCCTAATATAGCCAACATATGATCTGCAATAATGTATTTATCATGCAAACGATTATTGAATGTCCAAGGCTTCCATACGTTAGGAAGCTCATAAAACTTCAATTGCATATTAGGATGGTTCTTTATCATAAACATAATGTCCTGCTGTTTTGAACGAACACCGTTCGCAATTCCATCTAAAATGATTCTAACTTTCACACCGCGATCGGCTGCCTCCACCAATAATCCCCAAAATACATCAGTAGAGTGGCCCGGTTCAACAGAATAATAAGAAATATCCAAGGACTGTTGCGCATTTTCAATCAGGTGAATTCTTGCCGAATGGGCATCCTCCATTGAATCAATAACTATCGCTCGATCTGGTCCAATCTTCTCATCATAAAATCGTTCCACCGAGTGTGTATTAATATATGTCTGACTAACATCTTTATCAAAAGAAAATATCACAACACCAAAGAGGAGGAGGTACAAGCCAACTATAATCAAAAACCATTTGACGATTCTTTTATACATGTCACACCTTCGCAATTCACCAAAAGATATAATATGTTTAATTTGTGCCGATTTGTTGTGGAGTATGAATTTTTTATCTTGGATAAATGAA
>JBJEFL010000208.1:0-7033 GCA_051873995.1 Bacillus sp. (in: firmicutes) | reverse complement strand
TTACAGGCATTTCTCGACCTGCTTACATTCGGTGGCGAGTTTCCAGACGGGAAAGCGAGAAAAGGATACAGCAAAGATTATATCCACTCTTTTTCCGCAGTGTTACAGCAATCATTCCGTTTTGCAGTATTTCCAAAGCAGTTAATCAGTTTCAATCCGATGCAGTATATTAAGCTGAAAAAGCAGGCAGAAGAAGTTGACCTCTTTTCCGATGATGAAGTCGAAGAAGGCACACAGCCGATTTCACACGAGGATTATGAGCGACTTATCAAGTATCTGGAAAAGAAAAATCCACCTGCGATTCTGCCGATCCAGATCGCATATTATGCAGGACTTCGTATCGGGGAAACCTGTGGTCTTACATGGCAGGACATCAACCTTGAAGAACAATGCCTGACCATAAAACGCAGTATCCGTTATGACGGTACGAAACACAAAAATGTGATTGGTACAACGAAGCGAAAGAAAGTAAGGATTGTTGATTTTGGAGATACGCTGACTGAAATATTAAAAGCAGCAAGACGGGAACAACTGAAAAGCCGGATGCAGTACGGAGAACTTTACCACCGCAACTACTACAAAGAAGTTCATGTAAAAAACAGGGTGTATTATGAATACTATCACCTTGACGGAACACAGGAAGTCCCGGCAGATTATAAGGAAATCTCCTTTGTCTGCCTAAGACCGGATGGCAGTCTGGAACTGCCGAGTACACTCGGCATTGTTTGCAGGTCAGTGTCAAAGAAGCTGGAAGGATTTGAAGATTTTCACTTCCACCAGTTACGTCACACCTATACCAGCAACCTGCTCTCGAATGGAGCGGCTCCGAAAGATGTACAGGAGTTGTTAGGACATTCCGATGTCAGTACCACAATGAATATTTACGCTCACTCAACAAGAAAAGCAAAGCGGGATTCCGCAAGACTTCTTGATAAAGTAGCGAGCAATGCCTAAAAAAATTTCCCTTATTTCCCTTGCGGATTCCTCACAAGGGCAAAAATAAGGGAAAATACATATCATTTCACTATCTAATTAGCTGAAAAGCCTGTAAAATAAGGAAAGTTCAGGAAATCTCTCCGCAAATTCCGATTTTCCAAAAACTTCATTAGCCCATTTCTTTCACTAAGTATACCAGAAAAAGAAAATCTCCACAATCATTTCTAAAAGACATGGAAATCTTTTTGATTCGCCAAAACCGCATACGCATCCGTCACCTCATCATTCCTGCTCTCCGCATACATATCATTCACCATTCTAATCGTCAGCAGATCCAGATCCCGTATGCTCAATCCCAGCTGTACGCACCGGAGCAGGAACAGCGGCGTTGTCATCGAGCGGTCTGTCGGGCGAAGTTTTTTAGCCTCGTAAAATTTGAAATTTGAATCATAAAAACTCTTTTCCTCTCAAATCCATTTTGGTTAATCCAACTACTAATAATCCAATAAAAACTACCGTATTCACAAATAACAGTACAACAATACTTTTTACCACTCCAAAAGTAAAAAGTATTGAGAAAATTTCTATTGACAACACAATAAAACACATATAATTTGTCAAATACTCTGTTATAATTTCTCCATAATAATTGTTCATCTGTAATTTCACATAGATAAAAGGTTTTAGTAAATAACGGATTATGATACATATACTCGGACAAATAAAAATCCAATTTTTATTTACTAAAGATGTTGCCACTCCATGACTCCATTGTACCGGAATTTCTGTCGGCAACTTAGAATAAGACAAAATTCCAATAATCAAGCATAATACAGTAATAGTTGTCCAAGTAAGCATACTTCCCCATATATACAAAAAACTGACCGAATCTATTTTGAAGACAACTTGATTATCTTTCCAATGATCTTGCAATTCTGTTACATATTGTTCTACCTGTAATTTTTCATAACTAATACTTTCTTCATCCAGCATTTTTTCACACATGAATTTCGCCTTATTCAAATCAGTAATCTGACTTTTTAATACTTCATTCTGCCTCTCAAGCATTTCCCGCAATGTTACTTTCTCAGATATAATACTTCGTATATCCTCAATAGAAATTCCCAATGTACGTAGATATGCAATCTTCTTGATATTTTCCACATCATTTTCAGAATAATCTCTATAACCATTACTTTCATTTCTTGAAGGCTCAATAAGCTTTTCCTTTTCGTAAAAACGAATATTAGAACGAGATAAACCTGTTCGCATTTCTACTTCTTTTATATTCATATTACTGCTCCTCCTTTCAACCCTATCTATACACTAAATAAAATAAGCTATAAACAAGGTTTACAGTCAAGCATTTTCTCAAAAATCACATCATTTGAAAGTGTATAAATAATAAAGTATATCAAAATAATACCTTGATATAATAAAATGCGATTATACACAAATCGATAAATTCAAATACTTAATATAATACCACTTAGCGGACGTACTAATCCCCCAAGATATGCAAGCACATATTCTCGAAATCCCCCATTCAATATCGCTATGGGTATAATCATAACCCAAATTAAAAAAGCGTACACATACTTTTTCATATAGCCCTCCCGAATCATAATTCTTCAATGTATTTCAACAATGGCTCTAAATATGATTTATCTGTCCAATCACACTTTTGCCCCACTGCATACATCAAAGCCTTTTGCCAAGGTTCGTATTCGTCCGGATTTTGTTTCGCAACTGCTTTCTGTAACATCTTGCAAAGTGTTCTATCCGCAAACTTCATTTTCTCCTCATCCCAAGCTCCTCTACAATAGAACAACGGTATATTACGAAGTTCATTTCTGAAATGCATTTCTCTTATCTGCATAATTGCCTTCTTATCATATGGAGAAGCACCGACTGCAAACACGGCGAGCTTTTTATCTGCTAACTGACCTATATTTTTCTTTATGAATTGTAATCCTGCGATGCCGGAAGCGTAAACACCGCCGCCCAAAATAATTACATCATAATTTTTCAAATCTGCAACTTTCGCATTCTTTGTCTCAACACAATCATACCCAATCCGTTCAACTAACCAGCCCGCATACTTTTTTGTTGCGCCATATTTTGATTGATATAAAATGATACCTTTACTCATATTCTCGTATCTCCTTTAAATTATCTTCAATATGTATAATGGTCTGTATTGTTACCTGTAACTGTTCATTTGAAACCCCTTCAAACATTTTTCTCATAATATTCATAGCCATCTCATCATTTTTCGCACAAAACTCTTTGCAATATTCCGTGAGTTCAATGCGTAGTTTTCTTTTATCACTTTCATCTGCAGTAATGGATACAAATCCTTTCTTTTCTAATTTCAATAAAATCTGTTTTACATTTTGATGGGAACTGCCCATTATTTCTGCAAGTTCTTTTACAGTTGGCTTTTCTTTACACATATTAATACATATAAGAGCAAAAAACTGTTTCCAGCTAATTTCTTTCATCGTGCTATCAGCTACAGCCTGAAATCTATTTTCAAATGCGCTTAACAATCCAATTAAAAAATATGATGACTCAATCCCGGAAATACCGGACATTTTACCTATAAGGATGATTTCACCATTGATAAGGATGGGGTTCCTATCTGTAAGTTGGGCTTACGTATGCATAAAGATGGATATGAGGCTGCCAAACACAGAGCGAAATACCGGTGCCCAAAAGCAGACCGGAAACGTGGCTGTTTCTGCGAGCATCCCTGTTCACCGGCGAAATACGGCAGAACCGTACATATCTTTACCGATGACAATCCAAGGTTATTTAACATACCGCCAAGAGACAGTAAAGCATGGGGAAAGGAATATGACGGAAGGACTTCCGTGGAACGTTCTAACAAACGTGAGAAAGAAGATTTTCTCCAATCTGACCGTATTAACGGACTCATCCTTTTCTCTACTATATTTTTTCGTAATAGCACGCATCTACTGCGATGATAACTGCACCACATTCAATCTTCTATGTGATACCTCCCATCCATATAGGCGTAGCCAGCACACCCTGGGGCATTTCTGCATCGGGAACATTCACTTCGACCATAGTTTTCTTTCCACATACCGTTTTCATAATCTTTACAACTTCATGTAGATGATCATTCTCTGTGCAGATTGTAAGTATTGCATTTCCCTTTTTCAGAAAGCCGCCTGTCGAAAAAATTATTGTATTCTGATAGACCTTTTTATTTAAGGAATCCGTCACATATTCCGCCTTATCTTTTTCAACAATTGCTTCATGACGTTCCCTACTTTTAATCACATCTTATCATATGCGGTATTAAAAAAAGATTTAAAATAATTAGAGCGATATTAAAATGTGATTAAAACTTTCGTTTCATTGCAATGGTTTGAGTAGGAGTTTTTCAATTTCATTCTTCGACGGGATTTTCACTGTTTATCACGAATTCTACAATGATCTGGTGGCGTATGCCGAACTGATACTGAACGGAGATTCCGAAACCTATTGGAAAACCGTAACAGAATATAAAATATACCGGATTGCCTCATTGGTAAACCAGTTCGTTTTCTTTCCGAATCAGTGGGCAGGTAAGCCATGCATATTGGGAAAGGACAGTCGCCCAAAGATGGTCGCACAGCATTAGAATCATGGCGATAATATGAAGTGTAAAAGAACTGATGACTTGAAAAACTCCATTTTTTTGTTGAAGTGATCAGTTTTGGTGAAATATACGGATAAACTTCATGATAAGATTTACTCCTTGAAGTATTTGTATTGAACCTCTCTTTGAGGGAACGGAATTGCAAAATGAATGAAACGAATTCAAATAATCGCATGCATTCAGACTCTGTATAAAGACTGAATGCATGCATTATATAAAATAAATAATTACTCTTGGTGTTCCAATACCCACCTAAGCATCGCTTTATACTCCAAGCTACCATCTGCTACTGAAAGAACCATTTCATATAGTTCTTTTTGTGTATACCGTAATCCAATTCCATTTAAAGCAAAGAATACAAGCATCGCATGCGTTCCTATACGTTTGTTCCCATCCAACATACAATGATTTTTTATCAAACCATAGCCAAGGCGTGTACCTTTTGCTTGGATCGTTGGATATAATTCCTCTCCGCCAAATGCTTGAAATGGAGTCTCAATAGCCGATTCCAACAAATTGAACTCTCTTACACCATCAATTCCACCGGTCTGTTCAATGAGCTGTGAATGGAGCATCAAAATCTGCTCTTTACTCAGTCTTTTCATTTAGCAAGCACATCGTAAGCTTCTTTATTCTGTGCAAGTAATCGCTTTGAAATCTCAAGTACATCTTCATCCTTAGCCACAGCACTTTCATCTGCTTTGCTAAAATCGATTACTAAATATCTTGGTGCATTATTCTTAAGTATAACAACTGAGCCAAGCTCATCTACTAATCTTGCAACTTTTGAAAAGTTCTGATTTGCTTCTGTAATTGAAACCATTGTATTTGTATCTACTGTCATGCGAATACCTCCTAAATCTTATATAGTTATTATATCTCTTTTTCTAGGATAAATTCAACCTATTTCAATATATTATAGTTAAATATCAGCCAGGTTGCTAATCTTTTTTGATCCGCAATTACTGGTTTTTTAGAACAGAAAAACCGGAATTTCTACTCTTCGTCTGGTGCCTGACCGTTATGTGCCATCCACTTACATTCTGTAATTTCCATATGTGTGAAAATGGCTTTAAAGGATGAATCCTCTGGACTACAGGCATATATACCAAACTGAATTTCATCATTCCCCTTATACATGTGACAAATTCTCATCTGTTTATATTTCATTCCATCTTCGGAACATTCGATACAATAATCATCTTCTCGTCTGCTAAAGCGGTACCACATAGATTTAATTCCTGCATCAATTTCTGTAGTTGCCCAGTCTGAATATCCATTATTTGTAGCTACACTTCCAAGATGCTGAAATTTTTCGTTCTCATATTCAATAGATCCCTTCAGCCAATTTTCACAGTCAAGGTACATGACTACACCACATTGGTCAAACCGTGCCTTACTCTCAAATTCTGTTTTTACAACAAAAGAAAAGAATTTTTCACACGTTTTCACCTGAAGTACAGGGGCATTGTCATTTCTAAAATGATAGTATGTACGCTGCCACAAATCCGTATGGGGACTCGTTATGATTTCAATTTTATCTTCCGAAATTGAATAATTCCTTGGTATCCTTGTCCACTTCCAATCCTTTGCATTTATCTTCATTATCGAACATCCGTTACTGAAAACTTATAAAAAGTTGTAAGCTTTTCTGTTTCATTCCTACTTCTCTGTGTATGCTTTTGCACTGCAAAAAAGCAGATGCTACTCACAAGTTCGGGTACATTCAGATCTTCCATACAGATAAAACTTGGTTTTCGTTTTATGATCGCACAGGTCACCTGATGCAAATGGTTCCGACGGATATTCGTCAGCCTCTGGCTGATCTTCAAAAGCTCTTGTTCTCTTTTTATAAGGTTACTTGTTTTCCAGTAACATTCCCCTTTCTTATTTTTTTCCTACCTTGTATTTATAATTCTTTATTTTCTACTGCAATCTGAAACATACCTTCAATCAGATATTCACTAAAACCAGAAACCATTTTGAACACTGGCATATATTTTTCCGGAATGCTCCTCCTGCAGTAATCCTTCACCTCAGACAAAATTCTGTTATTAATCAGATCTCCAGAAAAAAACAATTTCATTTGGATTTTGAAATGCTATGACAGCACCTATAATCCTTGCTATGATAGCAAGGCACTTACCTTCCACCATCATATCTGGTACTTCATCCGGATTCATTTCAAAAGGCATAAATCCTGCAAGTCCTGCGATTCCATTATATCCGCTGATAATCTGACCCTTATGCATGGTTACCGTTCCCGGCAGAATATGGCTTGGAAATCCTGCAAGAGTAATAACCTCGTTCACCCGCTGTTTTTTTTCCATATCCATAAGCCATACAATGCATGTCGTTTTCCATTGATACTATGAAGCCTCACACGACTGAAGTCGCGTGCTTCCTATAGGTGTCTTGCGACACCTG
>JBJEFL010000207.1:0-7051 GCA_051873995.1 Bacillus sp. (in: firmicutes) | reverse complement strand
TCGCTAATAACAAAATTTTATGTTTTGTGATATCGAGGGTATGGGGAATCGTAATCTCCATCAAGTTCGTCAGAGAATCAAAATCCAGAAACTGGGTTTTGAGTTACTCTGGGCGATACTTGCTTTAGAAAATGATTTGCCATAATGAGCATAGAACATTGGAATTTGAATTGTTATAAAAAAGAGAGAGCTATAAGAAACTCTCTCTGTGATAAAATCAAAATATTTATAGTATCAGTGATTCAGTAAGATTACAAAAATCCTTAACAGGAATATTCTCTTTAAGCGGTAAAGCTGTTTCTAAAAAGGTTTCATCTGCAAATTTCTCGAGTGCAGAATCAAAATAAATAATTGAAACTACTGTATTTAATTGGTATGGAGGAATTGTAACAAAATAATCGTAATCTTCGTAAGAAGGAGTGGCACAAGAAACTTTGATTTTTCCGTCCAATTTCAATTTTGTAAATTCACCATAAATGGAGGTTAAGGCTTTTTTCCTTTCTTCATCAGAAGTAATTCTATCTACATATCTGATATACCAGTAATCTATATTCCCATCTTTTAACTCAATTAAATAATCGTATGATCTGGGTGTTCCGGATTTTATTGTCCATTCAACTTTATGCAGACTTGTCATCATAGAAAGACCACGCATTAAGGTAGAAAAAAACTTTTCATGTACTTGAATTGCGGAGAGATCCGGAGAAAATCCATTGTCAGCAATTATTTTCTTTCGTTCCCGTATTTTTTGAGAAGAATATCCAGTTGCATCATATAATTCTTTGATAAGTTCTGGATCATCAATGGCTTTTGCAATTTTATCAATAGTGCTTTTATATGGTCTTCCAGATCGGGCACCGTTGAGCATTCGTGAAATGGTTGCATTATTTAAGCCGGTTTGTTCAGATAATTCTTTTTGTGTTTTTGTCTGTAAAATGATTTGAAGTATATTGATGAATCTTTCCTGATCGTAAACGCTGTCAGGATTTATTAGTGTGCTTGAATTTGATAAAAATTCGTTCATCCCAATCTCCTTTTGACTTCTTTGATTCCATGTAAATTGACTTCTTGTGTTTTATCTTATCAATTATATCCCTAAAAATCAATTTCAAACATGAAGAAATCAAAAAAACATTATTGACACTTCTTCATAAAGTCAAAGAAGTCAAAAACGTAATTGACATTTTGACTTCTTTGTGTATAATGTAAAATTAAGAAGTCAAAGAAATCAAACAAATCAATACGAAAGGAAGGAGGGCTGTGGATTGAAATATAGGGTTGTTTCGGTTTTAAAAGATAATAGACCACGTTTTTTGATTATTTCTGATATAGAAGAAATTGCAATCCTTCCATCAAAGTATTTGAAGCATCTGGATCAGATTAATGCTTCTCCGAATACTGTAAAATCCGCAGCTTTCGCACTTTCATATTATTACAATTTTCTGCAGGAACAAACGATAGGATTGGATGAGGTTACATTACTTACCTATTCAGAGCAGAACAAACATTTTATTGATTTCTTGTACTGGGTTAAGGGTGGAAAACATACGGAACACAATACACAGACGAGCAATAAGACCTGCAATATGTATCTTGGTGCGGTTTTCAGATATTATCAGTTCTTGGCGCTGGAAGATGTTTTGCCAATGCTTAAAGTCTTACGAGTGAAAAAAGTATCGTATTTTGACAGCATGGGAGTAAATCATCAAAATTCAGTGAATTCGTTTAAAGGTTTCTTCAGAGAAGAAGAACCGAATCTGGAAGAAATTACATCGGAAGAAATACAGGAACTGATAAATGCCTGTACGAATGATAGAGACCGATTGCTGATAGCAATGATGGCAGAAACCGGTCTTAGATTAGGGGAAATTCTGGGAATACATTATACCGAAGATATTGATTTTGAAAGAAGGACAATTCGTGTAAGGTATCGTGAAACCAATACCAACTTGGCGAGGGCGAAAAATGCAGAATATAGAATGGCATTGTTAAGCAATACGACTTTTGAGTTTTTGGTTAAATATATTTCTGACAACCGGAAAAGCCTGATGAATTCGGAATATCTGTTCACAAAATTGACTGGGAAAAACAAGGGGGAGCCATTAGATGCGGATTCTGTATATAGCATGTTGAAAAGGCTATCCAAAAAGACGGATATTAATTCACATCCCCATCAGCTTCGACATTATTTTGCGGAGGAACGAAGAAAAGAAGGATGGGATTTGAACGATATACGTTTTGCTTTAGGTCATAAGAAAGTTGAAACTACCATTAAATATTTGGGTGAGAATAATGAACGGTTGATAGAAGCGACAGATCAGTATTATTCGAATAATGAAGATTTATATCAAATTGCAGATTTTCTGTAAAAGGAAGGAGGGATTACCTTGGCAGTATTAAAAATTGTACCGAAGTTATATCAGGAAAAAATATCTGAGAAATTAAAGGAAGAGATATCTTTAGTAACGAATGGAGAAGCAAAATACTATAACCGGTTATACAAATTTTTCCAGCATACAGATATACAGTGTACTGCAGATATTAACTATGACACGAGAAAAATGTATATGGATTCTCTTGAAAAAGAGGAGATTTCAGAAAAGTATAGAGCGGAATTGCTGAGCTTATTTGATCGCTTAAAAATTGAAAATATGCCGGATGTCTATTCTCAAGGTAAACCCTTCTCTGTAGAACAGGAGTTTTTTAAGCAAGACAAATTGTTTTTGCTGTATGTACCCAATAAGAAGAAAGCACAATCTTTCCGCCAGGTTGTCGATAAGAATGATTTGTTATGGGACTTAACGGGGATACATTCATCACAGTTAGTGAGACAGACAAAAATATTGCTGTGTGAAATCCTGAATATGGATATGGTGCAAAGAAATCGAAGGTATTTTTTGGAACCATTAAAAGCACTGATACGTTTTTGTGATAAATACGGAATAGATGATATTGAGAAAATGGAACAGGCAGATGAGAACAGATTTTATCTGTATTTGAACAAGGAGTCGGAAATTATAAAAAAACAGGCTTCAAAGATTGTTGAGTTTGCAAGAAGAACGTTATTTCTAACAGATCCAGAGACAAATTGGAAAGCGTGTATCTGGTATATGGATAGGTTTCGGTTTGATAAAGCGAGAATCAATGCCAGTTCACCTGTTAAAAGCCTTTCGTTTATTAATATTCATGAAAAAGAAAATCGTGGATACCTGCAATTATACGCAAAATATTTGGTCGGAATATCCGATCTGTCCTTAGCAAATATCCGGAATATCATAAGTTTTATTTCACAATTCCTACAATATCTGGACGGACGGTGTAAGAAAGTAACGGAACTGGAGATGCAAGATATAGTGGATTATGTGTCTGTTTTGGATGAATCCAATATTAAGTATTCCACTTTTAACCGATATATTACACATGTGCATACATTTCTACAGTTTTTGAAGATGAAAAATATTGAAGTGTTGAAGTTTTATCCGGAAAGATTTTTTAAAAAAGGATTTCCAGAACACAATGAAAGAAGTGTTCCAGAAAAAACAATTGCACATTTGATTAAGGAGCTGCCGACATTCCCAGAGCACTTACAGTTGATGTATTTGATTTTGCTTTGTACAGGAATTAGGAAAAGTGAGGTTTGCACAATAAAATCGGGTGCTTTTTATTCGCAAGGTAGTGAAAGTTGGATGCGCATATATCAAAGCAAAATGCGGAGAGAAAAAGTTATTCCTATTCCTAGTATATTGGTTGAACTGGTGAATGATTATGAAAAAAAGTATGAAATAAAAAATGGGGAGTATTTATTCAAAAATAAAAAAGGCGGTGCATTTAATGGACAGACTTTTTCAGATCAAATGATTCGGGAGTGTAATGCCCGAGGGATTGACTGTGGAGATTATATATTTCGAGCGCATGATTACAGACATAACCTTGCGACTTCAATGTATGGAAATGGGGTTTCTATACAAGGGGTACGTGATTATCTGGGGCATTCAAGCGAAAATATGACAAAACAGTACATTGATTTCATGCCGGAACGTATTGTATCGGCTGAAGATAAATATTTTTCAAGAAATCAGTCATTTAAATTGAAAGGAGCAGAAGAAGATGAAAGGTAATATTAGTGTGATTTCTTATGATTGTTATCAACAAGCTACAGAAAAACAGTTGGAAGGGCTGAAATGGAAGGAAAACAGGGTGTACTACATATCGGGGATTCTTAATGAAAAGATACAGGAAGAGATTTATGGGTATATCGATGATAGGTGCAGACGTTTATCATTATCAACAGTAGTAAATGATATTTACAGATTTGATCTGTTAAAAGAATTTCTGAATGAGAAATGTACGAATTGTAGCAGCATCACCGATAAAAAATGGGAAGAGCTGGAGAGAAGCTATAAAGCATTTTTATATAAAAAAGGATTGGCGCTGTGCGTCAGAAGAAATAGACCAGATAGGCGGAGTGTTGAACAACAAAGCAGTGCTCAGGTTTCTTTTCTGAAAATGTATTATGAGTATGTTGTGAAGTTGAAAACAGCGGATATTCCTGAAAATGAAAAGGATGTATGGGATATGAGAAAGCTGGATATTGTGCCAAGGAGTAATCCAATTCGTGGCAGATATAGATTAGATTTTCGTGAGATTAGACAGAAAGAATTTAAGGAGATAATAAAGAGAATATTGTATAGTCACTGCCAGACAAAAGCAATGGGCAGTATAAAAGCTGAATTGCGAGGATTTCGTCGGTTCGCTGGATTCATGTATGACCGGTTTCCAGAAGTAAAACATTTTACAGAAATTAGTAGGGATATGATAGAGGATTATCTGGTTTATATAAAGACGGATACCGGTCTTACATCAGTTAGTTATACGACGGAACTGTCGGTTTTGGATAATCTGCTGGACGAAATTGGGCGTGAACTGGAAATAGAAAATTTATGCAACCTTTTTCTTTCCAGTGATTGCAAAGCATATGACAATGCTTTACCCGAAGCGTATTCAAATGCAGAAATTAGGAGGTTTAATAGTGCATTAACAAAATTAAAACCCCAGTTAGGCAGATGTTTAATAATACACCAGATGCTTGGTACAAGAATAGAGGATACTTTGACATTACGTAGGGATTGTTTATCTGAAAAATCTGGACATTATTTTATAACTGTCATCCAGCAGAAAACAAGAAAATACAAAAGACCGGTCAGCGATCAGTTAGCGGAATTGATTAGAAAAGCAATAGAGGTTTCAGAAAAGGAGCATCCGGATTCGGAATACATTTTTCTGCAAGATAATGGGAAATTATATACAGATTCGATGCTGAAATATCATGTAAATATCATGATTTATGAAAATGATATCAGGGACGATAACGGAAATTATTTTGAGTTTCGTACACATCGTTTTAGACATACATTTGGAGTGAAACTTACAGAAATGAAATTAGATGATGATAGCATTGCAAGGCTGCTGGGGCATAAGGATACACGAACCATACCACATTATAGGCGCTTAAGAAATGAAGCATTAGCGGAGGATACAAAGGCTGTGCGGGACGAAATGAATGAATTGTTAGCACAATATAGGAGGGAAAAGGAAAATGCAGAAACACGATAAAATGGTAGCACTGGCAAAGGAAAAAAGTGCGGAAATGACGGAAACAGCAATAACAGCTATTGAAAGCATGTACAGAAAAAATGAAAAAATTTCTGTTGCGGAGCTTACAAAGCTAACAGGACTTTCCAGAGGGTTTTTCTATAATAATCCAAATGTGAAACAGGTAATGATGGAATTGAAGGAAAAACAACAGGGACAGACATTGCGGAATCCTAAAAGTGATGCTATTGCAAAAGCGCAGGAAGCAAGGATTAAGAGTTTAGAACAAAAATTATCCGATAGTGTTCCGAAAAGCGAATATGAAAATCTTCAAAAAAAATATGAAGAATTACAAGTGAAATATAGTCAAGTGAAAAATGGAACATTGTTAAAGCTGTATGAACAATTGTAGGAAGAAAAGGAGATTAATTTATGCAGAGCAAAATTTATGATAAGAAAAATGGACTTACTTATACGTTATGTGGTGACTATTATATACCGGAACTAACATTAACGGATACCGAACCAACTTATGGGAAATATGGGATGCTCCGTAAAAGCTATTTACAGGAACACAGAAAGGCAAAATATCAAATTTTGTTGTTACAAGGAGAACTTGTAGAGCATCTGAATCAGGTTGACGCAGAGGCAAGAGATATGGAAGAACGATTAGTAAAACAGATGATGGAGAAACAAGAAATTACAGAGGAATTAAAAGGAACGGATCAGATGGAATGGTTGCGTAGAGTAAACAACATCCGTAACCGAGCGGATGAAATTATTTTAAATGAACTGATTTACGTGTAGGGGGGAGCGACAATGAGATACCGGATTGAATATGCAGATGGACGGTGCTGTAATTTTGCCAATAGCCGGAAAGATCTTCTGGAATGGCTGAAATTATTAAAGGGAGAAGAGATCACAGATATTCGGAAAATCTACAAAAACGGTGTGACAGATTCTGTATTCGATAAGTACCAGAATTATGTGAATAGCAATGCTAATTAGGGAAGGGTAACAATCATTATTTGGAACGCAAAAATTCTGCAGTTCGGATAGCAAAAAAGTGGAAGACCGGAACGCAAGAATTTTGCAGTCCGGAAGGCAAAAAAGTGGAAATCCGGATAGCAAGATTTTGGCTGTCCGGAAAGCTGAAAGAGAAATTGAAAAACTATCAAGAAGAAAGGGATTAAAAATGTTCATTAAATATATAACAAAAATGTTCCTGCATTTGATTATTGCAGTAATGACATTAATTTGTTGGTTTATAAAAATCCCGATGATGTTGGGAAATATTTTACTTTACTTTTTATCAATTGTTTTTATATTGACAGGTGTTTTAAGTTATGGATTTACACTGGAGTCTGCAAGCGAATGTTGTCGAATGATAATAATTGGCATGACGTTTGGGGCAATACCAGACTTTGTCCCATTTTTGGGAAAAAGTTTAGAGACATTA
>JBJEFL010000206.1:0-34286 GCA_051873995.1 Bacillus sp. (in: firmicutes) | reverse complement strand
TTGCGGAAGGAACGGACGGAAAATGGGGGCTTTGCTAGCAAAGGTCATTGCTTGCGAACTAGTGGGAGGATAGTAAGGAGAGGTGAGCTGCACAAATATTTGAGCACAAGAAGATGTAAATTTATTGATTTTATTCGCATTAAG
This sequence comes from Bacillus sp. (in: firmicutes), assembly GCA_051873995.1. Lineage (GTDB taxonomy): Bacteria > Bacillota > Bacilli > Bacillales > DSM-1321 > Bacillus_AD. The sequence goes on along the minus strand of JBJEFL010000206.1, from coordinate 34,142 downwards.
GCATATAATAGGTACTGTATGACTATTCGTTGAAAGCTATGGAGATGCCATATGGAATACTTATCTATTAAAGAAACTGCTAATAAATGGGGATTAACGGCAAGACGTGTTCAAGTCCTTTGTTCCGGAAAGCGTATCCCTGGCGCATTTAGAATCGGAAACATGTGGGCTATTCCCGCAGATGCTCAAAAGCCAAAGGATGCTAGGATACGTACTGGCAAATATATAAAAGAAGAAAAAAACAGTTTGTAGGAGTGACTTGCATGTGGTGCAAAAACTGCAATATAGAGACAAATGAACCGTGTTGCCCTTTGTGTGGTAATGATACGGTGGAAGATATTCCTGTAGAAGTATATTGGTGTGGTCATTGTAAAACGCCAGTTATTCAGTTTGTGAATCAAGCTGATAAAGGTATTTGCCCTTTATGTGGACGGAAAACGAAATATATGTCGGCAGATTTGCGTCCTGTATTTCCTGAAGAGAGATTGTTGTTAGAACTGTTGCTCGACAAGAAACCAAACGAGTATTTAAACAGTTCTATTTGGGCTGCAAATAGTCGCTATTATATTGATGGAAAAAGTGTATCTCTACCGAGCTCATTGTTTCAGAAAGCAGATACAGATTTTTTGACTTCACAAATTGAAAGATATAAAGATGAGAACAACTATGAATTCTTTAACTCAAACATACAGATGTTTATTTCTGCGAATAGAGATCGTCTGAGTTATTTAAAAGATGAGGCTTTTGATTTCATAAACAAAGCAGCTCAAAAATATGATTCGGAGCATATTGTAGTTTCGTTCTCTGGAGGTAAAGACTCGACGGTTACTGCTGATCTTGCTGTAAAAGGATTAAGTAATCCGAGCTTGGTTCATATTTTTGGTAATACAACACTAGAGTTTCCATCTACAACTGAATACGCTTATCGATTTAGGGATGATCATCCTCAGGCAATTTTTCAGATTGCACAGAATTATGAGCAGGTTTTTCTTGATGTATGCGAAGACATTGGTCCTCCAGCTCGAATGATGCGTTGGTGTTGTTCAATGTTTAAAACTGGACCAATTACTCGAGTGATTAATAGCCTTTATCGTAATCAGCAGATATTAACTTTTTATGGAATTCGAAAATCTGAATCTGTAAGTAGAAGTAAATATAATCGAATTGAAGACAGTTCTGAGTCTGTTAAAATCCAGCAACAAACGGTCGCCTCTCCTATTTTCTTTTGGAAGGATATTGATATCTGGCTCTACATTATTTCTGAAGGAATAGATTTTAATGATGCATATCGTTTGGGATATGACCGAGTAGGTTGTTGGTGCTGCCCGAACAATAATCAGCGAGCGCAATTCTTGTCACGCATTTACATGCCAGAACAATCAAGGCAATGGCGGGATTTCCTGTTAAGGTTTGCAAAAAAAATCGGAAAACCCGATCCAGAAGTATATGTGGATTCCGGAAAGTGGAAAGCTAGACAAGGCGGAAATGGACTGGCCTCTGCAAATGATGTAAAGATAAAATTTACGAATTGTACGAGTGAAGACCATGCAAAAATTTATCGATTAACAAGACCGTTTGATGAAGAGTTAACAGGAATGTTTGTTCCGTTTGGTCGAGTTGCCCCTGAGCTTGGCAACAAATTACTGCAAGAAGTTCTTGTGCTCGATTCCAGAACCAATATTCCTATTCTCTCATTGCAACCGTTTGGACAGGATGGCTTTGATTATGCAGTTAAGGTACGCACGATGAATGTGGCGGATCATGACGATTTGCAGAGATTGGTTGGTTATCAGATCAAAAAATTTAACGCTTGTCGTAAATGTTTAAAATGTGAGTCCATTTGTAGAGCTGGAGCGATTTCGATTAGCGGTGGGTATTATTTTATTAATCCGGACAAATGTGTCCATTGTAAGAAGTGCATGTCTGCAAAAATTCTCGATGGCGGTTGCACCATGGACAAGTATTTAAGGACGAAATAAAACGCTGGAGGAAGTAACAATGAAATTTCGTGCACATGACACGTTTTTTATAAGAAAGGGTTGGCTTAATAAAGGCATGAAATGCGTTTATGCCAAAAGTGATGTATTCGTTTCAAAAGAAGAAAATCCAATGGATGTGCTTGGACTAGGTTCAAACATGGTTAAAGCATTACGTTATTGGTTGCAAACAGTAGGGCTTACTTCTGAGCCTCGCTCAGGAAAAAGAACACAATCATTTACTGATTTTGGAAAAAGTGTTTTTGAAAATGATAGATACATAGAAGAGGCCGGGACTTTATTACTATTACAATATAAGCTTGCTTCTAATCGGGATGATGCCACCGCGTGGTATTTCTTCTTTAATGAATTTAATGTATCTGAGTTTTCGAAAGAAGATTTTGTGGAAGCATTACAGAAATATATCAAGATGTCGGAGGATGGTGGCGACGTAGCAATAAGATCTCTTAATGATGATTTCAGCTGTATCATCAACACATATCTTCCGAGATATAAATCGAATCCTGGACAGATATCTCCAGAAAATAATATAGATTGCCCATTTGGTGAACTTGGTTTAGTGGATATATTGAGTAAATCAAAGAAAACATATCGAAAAACAACACCGCAAGTTTCGATGATTAATCCATGGGTTGCATTTGCTGTAATCATGGATCGGGCAAATGGGCGTTCTGAAATTAGTTTGAATGAATTGCTTACTGCCCCTTGCAATATTGGAAGAATTTTTAACCTTGATTCTGTTGCTATGATAAATGTTCTATATGAAGTTGAAAAATTAGGAACATTAAAGGTTAGCAGAACCGCTGGACTGGATGTAGTAAATATTCTTCAGGGATATTCTTTCCAGGAATGCGTTGACAAATATTACTTAACGATCGATTGACCGGTCAGGAGATAGATTATGAGCCAAATGATTTCCGTTGCATCAGGCTTCCAGTATTCAGTGAACATCGGATTTGATCTGAACAACGATGAAAAATTGAAAAATTTTATTCCAACACAGACGGCATTGGATTTGTTGGAAGAGATATTAACAAGTACTAGTGTTTCTTCTACAGAGAGATCGCGGGTCCTTATTGGAGCTTATGGAAAAGGTAAGTCCCATATTGTGCTTATGATTCTTTCCATGCTTATGAAAAAGAATCTTGCACTTTTTGAAAAAGTAGTTCCGAGAATTGATGAGAATCCTCGCCTTCGTCAGCTTGTAGATATCTATTACGAAGGTGAAAACAAGATTCTTCCGATTGTTATTACAGGAAGTAATACCAGTTTAACACAAGCCTTCTTGAATGCTCTTCAGAGAACTCTCTCAGAGAATGACATGTTAGATATTATGCCTGAGACAAACTATAAGGCAGCAGTATCTGTCATCAGAAGATGGAAAAAGGAATTCCCAGATACTTATAGAACGCTTGAGGAAATGATTGATGTTCCTGTTGCTCAGTTTGAAAATGCACTTGAAGAATTCGATATTGCAGCATATGAGAAATTCGAGAGATTGTATCCTCAGCTTACCGCGGGCAGTGTGTTTAATCCATTTCTTGGATTTGATGTAGTTGATCTTTATGAACAAGCGGCAAAAAGCCTCAAAGCAAAAGGCTATACAGGCATTTACGTTGTTTACGACGAATTTAGTAAATTCCTTGAAGCAAACATTGTTGAAGCATCTATGAGTGATACGAAGATGCTTCAGGACTTTGCAGAAAAGTGCAATCGTAGTGGAAATTTGCAGCTGCACTTGATGCTCATTTGCCATAAAGAAATTTCAAACTACATTGACAAATTGCCTAAGCAAAAGGTTGATGGATGGAGAGGCGTTTCTGAACGTTTTAAACATGTTCGGATGAATAATAATTTTGCACAGACATATGAAATTGTATCCACTGTTATTCGTAAAGATCCAGATACATGGCACCAATTCTGCAATGCTTATTCAGGAGACTTTTCAGATCTTGTCCATCGATATGAGAAGCAACCTATTTTTGCAGATATTAAGGATTCAATTGATGCAGCAATTTATGGAGGATATCCATTAGCCCCAGTGTCTATGTTTGTGCTTCCTAGACTTTCAGAAAAGGTAGCGCAAAATGAAAGAACGCTGTTCACGTTTTTATCAGCAGAAGGAAACTCTACGCTGAGTGCTTTTCTTGATACTTATCATGACGATTCGTTCACTCTCATTACGCCAGATGTGATTTACGATTACTTCTCCCCTCTTCTTAAGAAAGAAGCATATGGAAGTAATATTCATAGTGCGTATATTCTCACTGAAAGTATACTGCAAAAAATAGACAGTTCATCATTGGGAAGTAAATTGATAAAAACAATTTCACTAATCTATATCTTGGAGCAGTTTGAGTGTCTTGAACCAACTAGAGAAGATTTGATTGGAATTTACTCAACTGCTTACGAGGTTGGAGAAATTGATAGGGCAATTAAAGAGTTAATTGATAAAGAGTTCGTTATATACCTGAAGAGAAGCAATAATTATCTCAGATTAAAACAGAGTTCTGGAATTGATATCCGGCAGCAAATTGCAGATTTAGTATCTACTCAATTTGGAAGAGTGTCTGTTAAGGATTCTTTAAATAAGTCAAACTTTGATAATTATATGTACCCTGCCCGATACAACGATGAGCGCGACATGACAAGATATTTTTCGTTTGAATTTATTGAAGAAGACGAAGTAACTTCGGATGTTGATTGGGCAAAAAAATCATCCGCGATTAAAGCCGATGGAGTTATATACGGGATTTTGCTTCATTCAGAAAGTTCTGTACCTGGAATTATAAAAACACTTCAAGGAAATACGACCGGAGAACAATGCATTTTTGTTGTACCGAAACATTATACAGAAATTGAGGAAATTGTTCGTGAGTATACTGCTGCTATCACTCTTCGTGAACGTGCTATTGAAGATCCGGTTTTATTTGATGAATATGATGTTGTTGTAGATGACCTTAATGAAGTGATTACCGAGTTTGTGTCGGCATATACGCATCCCGAGGAGTATAAATCCATGTATTTGTGCAATGGGATAGCTATGCCAATTCATCGGAAAGCGTCATTAACAGAACTAATGTCATCTATTTGTGACAATGTTTTTGGGAAAACGCCAATTGTTAATAATGAGGCTGTAAATAAGAATGAAATAACAACTGTTGCGGCGAATAGCAGAAATAAAATAGTTGCGGCATTGTTGAGGAATGATCTTGAACCAGGATTAGGATTGTCTGGTAACGGACAGGAAGTATCTATTATGAGAAGCACCCTAGTTCGCACTGGTATTTGGGAAGATGGCGATTTGCCGAGTATTAATCTCCATCCAACAGATCCTAATATGGAGAATATGCTGGGTGTTATCGAAAAATTTATTCTTCAGGCACGTAATGGGGCTCCAGTAAATTTTCAAACCTTATATGATCAGTTGATGTTGCCAGCAGGTCACATTGGACTTAGAAAAGGTCTTATTCCGATCTATTTGGCAGCTGTTATTCATGAGTATAAAAAACAGATAGTACTTGTTGATCGGTATGGTCAGGTCCAAACTACAGTCGATACATTGGTTCAGATCAATGCAGATCCAAGTTCCTTCGCCCTTTCATATTTAGACTGGGATACCGATAAAGAAGAATATGTCGGGAAACTTGCAGAGTTATTTGAAAGCTATATTGTCGAGGCAGAAAAGAGCATTAATTTCTATGATTATGTGGCAAATGCAATGAAGCGTTGGTTCCTTAGTCTACCAAAATATTCGAAGGATATTAGACGTTTGCCTGATGGTAGTAAGGTTGATAAGAGATATAGTGCGATGACTAAGGCTTTCCGGCAAAATCCGAGTGGGTATGAGCTTATATTCTCAAAACTTCCAGAAGCTTTCGGTTATGCTGAGAGTTCAAATCCTGGTATCGCAGAAAATGTGATTCTTGCAAAGCAATTTTACGATCACTTAATTGATGATCTAAAAATGTTTTTGATTACGAAAATTAAAGAGACATTTATTCTGCCTCAAGCAACTGCAAACATTGGACAGATGTCTCTTGCTTCGGTTATCACGGATTGGTGTGAGTCCCTGGATCCAAAAGTATTCGAGCAGCTCTTCCCTGATGGTACAAACAAATGCCTTGATCTCTTTAGGAACATTACAAATGATGAAGATGCTTTTGTCACTCGATTAGCGAAAATTGCCACAGATTTAAGAATCGAGGATTGGGATAGTGCTGTTATTGATCGTTTCTTCAACAGCCTTGAAAAGTATAAGAAAACTGCAGCAGAATTTGTTAGCGAAGATGTTTCAGAACATATTCAGGGAACAAATAGTTATCAAATTTCTTACGTTAATTCAAATGGTACTACAGTTACGAAACGATTTGACAAGGTTGAGGTGAGTGGTCGAAGTAAATTGCTTTACAACCAGATAATGGCATCTTTAGACGCCATGGGGCACTCTATTTCTGAACAAGAAAAGCGTCAAATCTTGATGGAAGTTCTAAAAAAACTATGTTAATTAGGAGGATGCATAATGGCTTATTTTGATAATGCAGCAACCACGTTTCCAAAGCCGGAATGTGTTTATAAATTTATGGACCAATTCTACCGTAATTGCGGAGGTAGCGCTGGCAGAGGTCAATATGCGTCCGCACAATCTATTGGATCGCTTCTGTTCGAAACGAGAGAACTGATCAAAGAATTATTACATTGCCCTTCGAAGAGTGTTGTTTTTGAGCCAACAGATACAATTGCTCTGAATATTATTATACAAGGTGTTATTTCAAGTGGAGCGAAGAATATTTATGTTACTCCATTTGAACATAATGCAGTAACGAGAACACTTTATTCGTATCAAAAAAACGATCGTGTACAGGTGATCGAGTTGGCCGTGAACAATGACCTATCCTATGATCTGGATAAAATACGGTACCAGTTTGAAGCTGTCCCACCTAATTTTGTAATAATAAGTCATGCAAGCAATGTTATGGGACTTATTGCACCTGCTGAAGAAATTTTTGAAATGGCTAAGAAGCATAAGGCGATTACATTATTGGACATGGCTCAAACAGCTGGATTAGTAGATTGTAACGTCGGGCTTGAAACTATTGATTTTGCAACTTTTGCTGGACACAAAACCATGTTGGGACCTACAGGCATTGCAGGATTTGTGATGAAGCCGAACATTGAATTGGAACCGATATTATTTGGTGGTACAGGCATAGAATCAGCAAATCAAGATATGCCTGAGGATTTGCCGGCTCGATTTGAAATGGGAACCATGAACACTGTTGGTATAGCAGGGTTAAATGCAGCATTAAAATGGATACAAGCGACTGGAATGACATCGTTATTCGAGGAGGAACAAAAGCGACGTAGTAAACTGATCGACCTGCTGTCAGAATATGATTATATTAAGATTATTGGAAACAATCCTACGCTACGTTATGTAGGCATTGTATCTTGCTTGATTGATGGGATAAGTAGTGATAGCGCAGGTGAACTGTTTAATAGGCTCGGCGTATCTGTAAGAACAGGATTGCAATGCGCACCTATGGCACATAAGTTTATGAATACGTTCCCAGCAGGTACAGTTCGCTTTAGCGTTAACAGCTTTACAACAGATGATGACTTTATGGAATTACAGAATGCTCTTGACTATATTGAGGATAATCTGTAATCGCCAATATGTTTAACGGTTGCGAAAGAAAACAGAAAGGATGGATTAATCGCAATGAGTGAAGTAGTAAATCCTTATGTCAGATATTTGAATGGATTACACAACTATAATGCCCAGAATCCTAATGCATACGGTGAGAAAAATGTTGAGAGTCCTTATTACGCCAAAACAATGGTAGAGATGGATGTCTGCGAGCATATAATCAAATCGCTCACTGGAACTGCCCCGCATATTTTAGTGTTAACGGGCCATGCTGGTGATGGAAAAACGAGTTTAATGTATCAGGTTCTCTCTAAACTTGGAATAACACCTGATTTTTCAACCCCCATTAAAGAGGTTACTCTTTCGTCTGGGCGTGTTTGTTGTTGTATAAAGGATTTTTCTGAACTTTCTGATAATAAGAAATTTGAGATGATGCAAAAAATAGTGACTTATCCAGAACAAGGAAAACACGTTTTTATGGTGGCTAATACTGGCCCGTTGATCAATACGTTTGGAAAACTGTTTGATAGTGCTGAACAGGCAGAAAGCGCAAAAATGCAGCTTATCGGCGCGATGGACGGAAATAAAGGCGAAGTCACTGATATAGCATCTTATCCTTTTCTGGTAATTAATGTCGCTGCGATTGATAATACGGCTTTCCCGGTTAAATATCTCTCAAATGTAATAAGCGATGAATTATGGGAAGGGTGCGAATCTTGTTCAAAGAGAGAGTATTGCCATATCTGTCAAAATCAAAAGTTGATTAAAGCAAATAGAGATAGAGTTTTCGATTTCCTTTCAAAGTACTACATATGGGAAACGGAATATGGTCATCGCCTTACAATTCGAAGCATGACAGAGCAATTAGCATATATGCTGACGGGTGGAATTGAATGCGATGATGTGATTCCTATCGATTTGCATAAAATGTTGTTTTTCAATCTCTTCTTTGGATATGTAGGGACAATACAGAATACCCAGGCGCAGAATGTTTTGGCGGTAAAATTGGCACATGATAACTATTTCGCGAATAAGCGACTTCGAGCAGATGAGGAACTAATAATCAGAAGGTCCTACGATACATTGTTCTCTGAGGAAGTAGTTTCGATCATTCATCAAGCAGAAAAAAGAAGTATGTTCCTTAAAGGATGGCCAGAAGAACTAAGACGAATATACTTTTTCCTCAATATTGTGCCTGACAAAATTTGGCGTAGAGATACTGAAGATATCTTTTCTAAGCAGTATGTGACGTATCTTGATGTTAGAAATGGTTCAAGTAAACCAACTAAGAACCAGAAGACATTAATAATTGATGCATTGAGGATGATGTATCTGGGCACAGTTATTAGTAACTCAAATACCATTCCAATCACGTTGAGCAAAGAAAGTGGAGTCGCCCAAAGTGTACAGCTGGTCGTTGGAGAATTAAATGTTAACGATATAGAAGTAATTTCAAAACCTGATTCCGTAATGAATGCTGGAAAGAAAAATCTTATTTTAAGAATCCAAAAGCATGAAGAGATTCTGCTTTCTCTACCAATGATAGATTATTTTGAAGAACTTCGGAATGGTGTTATCTCAACTAATATTGACCCTCAGCTTTCACATGGGATAGAAAGTATGAAGGCTCAATTGTTAAAAGTTGTTTTTAGCGATAACGATGATTTAGAAATGATTATTCTTAATAATAACGGCTACGATAAGAAAAGCATTGTTATTGAAGATGGTGTTCTTCGATTGAGTTAAGGGGTGAAACAAATGCAAACATACCCAGAGAATGTAAAACCTGACAGTCGCGCAACTCTTGCGACATATATTTATGGTAATCGATTCCACGCTGATCAGACTTTAGTGGAATATTTAATCGAATTTCTTCTCGTGTTTTGCGCAGAAAAAGAAGGTCCAAATGGAGGAAAACTACATTTCCATGACCCCAATAGCAAGGATGTGTTGCGCTATACTGTTGAACCGCGTATGGGCCTAAAGCGCTTTATCTTTTTTGATAAGAGTAAGAAAAATGATACAGCTATGGTAGATAAAATCGCTTATCAGGAACTGATCAAGGCTCTGTCAAATAAGATTGAAGATGCTGATGAAGAAGAAAAAATGGAGTTTCTGGAATCACTACAGGACTTGTTTCATGGTTATGCCGTTGTGCTTAGAAAACGTACTTGGTGTGCACAGGCCATGCTTCCTATTTGTCCTGAAGTAATATTCTGTGAGGCTATGCCCAAAAAGAAAGACCGAGCATCTCTTAAATGGGAAGAATTAAAATCGAAGCCTGAAAAAAGGAATCAGATTGATGATCTTTTTGATTTTGATAAACGCAATTTCTTGGCACGTGGCGGGGAATTATATTATTTGCATATTCTTCAGGGATTACAGAATCATCCCGAAAAACAGGAGAAGTTAGAAAAACTACTTAGAGAACTCTTGGTGATTCAAGGCAAGAAAATGTCTGAGATTGCCTCATTTATCCAATCAACATGGGAAGAAACTATGGGATATGAGGACAGCCCTAAACAAAAACTTCGTTTGGCATATATCCCTGAGAGTGCATATAAGAACGTCGCTGGAGATAGCGTGGATGAGTTGACTAATTATTTGTCGTGCAGTATGCACCCTGTAAAGAAAGTTGAACTGCTTTCAAAGGGCGTGATGCTTCAGGTTTTAAGAATGTTGTCCGTTGCTACAACAAATTATTTAGGCAAGAAACGAGAATGCTGGATTATCGACATGAAAGGCATGACAGAGGAGATTGTAAAGAAAGTTGCTTCTACAGGTTTCCGTCGGGTTGAAGATAGTTTTGTGACCGCACTTGGACATAAATCAATCGAGCTTTCTGAGACCGATATTGAAAAACGAATGCAGGAAGTAAGAAAAGCTCGAAAGGACTCACTGGATGTCTTCAGATCTAAGGGCAAAGAACTGCAATGTATCATCCCCATGTCAGGCCCTTATGAAAGATTTGCTTTGCCAGAAGATAGTATTCGCTTTTTGGTTCTGGCGTTAGTCAAACCAGGAGAAAAAATGACATTAGACATGTTCTTGTCAAAGCTGTATGAGAGCTATCGAATAGTTATCGGTCCATCTGAGTACAAAATTATGGCGGCTACTGATGATGATAGTGCATTGGCAAATAGTTTTTTAGAGAATAAATTGGCTTTCCAGGAGTTTTTAAAGGCGACAGGATTCTTGCATGAATTGTCTGATGCAACATCAATTGTTGTTAACCCCTATGAAGAAATTAAGGAGGACGAGGAGTTATGAATTATATCACAAACCAGATAGTACAACTCGTTTCTTCGCATGAGCCTGATGCTAGCGGTGAAACAATGATTATGATTAACGGTTTTGAGGATTTGCGTTTATACAATCAAATCGCACGACTGATCGCCTATGCATACAAATTAAGGCCTTTATCCGTTGATATTAAGTTAGCGGGTAAAAAGTGGGCTGCCTTACAAGGCTCTAGTGACACGACTACGGAGCAGTCCATGATTCAAAATGGATGGGTTGCGGATAAAGAAAGTGTAACTTATTACAGGAATCTTCATCATAGTAATATTTTGGTGTTGATGGGCACAGAAGATGAAGAAGATACCGGAGGACTGAAAAATTGCTACACTATCACTCCAGAGAGCTTGCTTAAAAACTTATCAAGTAATTACAGCTCTGTTTTAGTAGGTTGTTTTAATTTCTCACTATCTGATGCTGACATTGAATGTATCAATAAGATGTATCGATGCTTATTTGAGTTTGTCGCGCCAGATATTTGCAAACTATCAGCATGTGCAGACGGTTGGAAAGATTGTTTTGATTCTATAGAAGATTTTATTTTCGAATACTTCCAGTCTTTGCCAGATTGGGGGTTGCCTCGGCGTACGCTTAAGGTGTTAACACGCAAGCAGATTGAAAAAAAAGGAAACTTCTTGAGACCAGAATATCAGTTTATTAGCCGAAAACTATTTAATAGGGTTTCAAAAGCACAGTATAAGAATTTTGAAAAGAAATTGGCAAAATATGATGAGGAAGGGGAAAACTATTCTAGTTCTTGGACCGAATGGAATACCCAAGGCTTTGATAGCTATGAAGATTTTTCCCAGGTTCTTCTTGCATTTGTGCGAGGAGAAGAAATTCCGGCCAACAAACGACGTTTGCTGAAGTTAGATTATTCTATTGTAGATGAGATTCTTAACATAAAACTGCCTAAAGTTCCGAAGACTGTTGTGCATGAAATTTCGTTAACTGGAGAACCTCTACAGGCTTTCTTATCAGCCTTTCTTACCATTTTGAAAGCTGGAAAAGGCTATAAAATTGACTCGATTTCTCGGGTGGAATTTGAATTTACACAGGCCGAAATTGTAACTGGGTTTACTGACGCAGATGATCTCGAGAAGCAAGAACAATTGAGAAATGTTTGGGAAAATATTTGTGTTCATGTGTCGGGCGTTTTGGAGTTTATTGATTTACCAGATTGGAGTTTTAACGGGGAAAGTGTGTCCATCGGTTGTTCTAACGAGGGGTTCTTTGATATTAGCAATGTTGCAGAGAACATTGAAGGTATTGTAAAGACCGCTTCAGGAACCAATACATTAAGTAAAATAAAATTCTTGGTTCGTTGTCTTGATGCGGATGGTCATATCATCTCTTATTGTGATTCTCCAAAAGATAAAGAAGAAGATCTAGAATTGCGGTTCTGTTGGAAGTTTAGAAATGAGTCCGGATGGTTGTATGATTTTAGTGATATTGTGCGACAGGATTTTTCAAAATGTGTGGGTAGTAAGGTTATTCCAATTGGTGTTTTAAAAAAGATTCACACCGCTATGGTTCTGAAAAGTGAAGAAGAATTCTTTGACCTTTATGAGGAGGCGGATATTGATTACAGCTTTAATTTAATGGACTTTATTAAGGATAAAACCCAAAATGCCAAATCCGGGTCTTCTCTCCTGATATATAGAGTACTTTTTGAAGAACTCGCGGAGAAATTCTGCATCATGATTAAACGACTTGCAGAAAAAGGTTTTTATCGTTGTATTGGTAGTGAGTCTGTTAATGCATTTATTAAGGCATACAATAAACTTGCCGTACAGCTGTTAAAAGATTCTCATCCCGAAAATCAACTTTGGATATTGGATGCTTTTATTCATGCATTTAATCTTGAAGAAAACACTACTTTTCTTAAGGAAGATGAAGATACCGAGTGCAGCATTGTTCCACCTTGGCATCCAGCAGCACTCCAAAAATTATGTGATCAAAAGCGATTTATTGTTGATGGTTTGTATGATGCTTGGAGTCTCTACGATTTTTCGTCTAAAAAGTTAAATATCGAGGAAACCATTGCTGATCTGTATAGAACAACGGAAATTCAATCAGCGGTTGATTTGTTCCCTGCCGCTAGTGCAGATTATCTCGGTATTATGGGAACATATGGGGCTTATTCCGTATACGGCAATAGTAACAAGACTAACGAAATCAAAACACGTGTAAGAGACCTTATAAAAAAAGAAGCTATTTATGACGACGAATTCAATAAGAGTGAATTAACGCGTATGAATGATGATGCGCAGATGATTTATGATGTCTTAAAAGACTATATTAAGGCTCTTCCGTCAGCAAAATATAGCATGAGCTTAGTTTTTATTAATCCAACTGAGCTCCAGCCGATTATTGCAGCTGTTTACCACTACACCGATGAATTACGAAAGACTAATACAGAGCAAATAATCAACATTAAGATGACTATCCTAGTAAAACCAGAAAACAAAGGCGGCCGTAATTACCTGGCCTATTGGATGGATGACTATTTTGCTCAGGAAAGCAACATTTACATTCGGACATATCTTAATGAATGGACATCCAAAAGCGAGCTAGATCGTCTTTTGAATCCCAATAATGATATTGTGTTTAATATGGATTTACTTCATGTGAATACATTTTCGTTTATTCCGAATTATGATACGTATACTTCTTTGGCAAGTGATTGCCGCTTCCCTGTTGTATACAAGCCTTCACCTTTATCCAAAACATCCAAGAAGAGAAGAATCGAGCTGTCTCAGCCGCAGTTTACTGCAGCGTTTAATCATACGCAGCTGGTTCGGTATCGTAGAAATTCGGAAACGATTCCGGTTACGCAGTATATCGCTGTCCGTGAATCTAGTTTAGACAAGGAAACTCAAAGCATTATCAATTTACTTCACAGAAAATCCTATTGGGTTGTTTGCGTGGATAGAGTAATGGATGGTGCTTTACTTAAAGGAGATTCTGGAAACGAGTATTCTATCATTGGATTTAGTACCGGTAAAGGAACGTATGGTCAGTATAATTTAACTATCACAGCACGTAACTCTATATTAGATACGGTAGAACGTCGTCTCGCCAATCGCTTGTATCAGCTTTTTCATTGGGAAAAGCCCGTTATAGATAACGTTGTAGCACGTGTTATTCAGGAGGCAAGTTCTCTTGATGGAATTAGTCTATTATCTGCAATCAATCAGAAGGACAACAATATCAATGAGTTTATGGCCTATGTTCTCACATCTATACGTGAGAAAAACAAGGATTCCAAAAGTGCATTGCGTATAATTGTGCATCTGGATTCATATAAGCATTGGTTTAGCAATGAAGATGAGTCTTCCAGCCGACCAGATTTCTTGATGCTTTCGGTTGTTCCGTCGGATGATATTCTAAAACTCGAGGCGACAGTCATTGAGTGTAAAATATCAAGTTTCAATAAAGCAGCAGGACATATTGACAAGGCAAAGTTCCAGGTTACTCATGGACTCGAACAATTACAGAGGGTGTTCAATCCTAAATCTGATTCAATAGAACGAAGATATTGGTTCTCGCAACTTTATCGAGCACTAGTATTTGCACAGGTGACTTTCTCGGATAACACAGAAGAGTTTGGCGATTTGTCAAGCAAACTTCGTGCTGTATTAGATGGAAAATTTTCTATTGAATGGAAGGGCGAGATCCTCGGCTACTGGTTTGACATGCAAGGTGATGCAGAAGTAAAAGAGTCTTCCAGCGACAATATTACAATTTACAACATTCCTCAGTTGAAGATACAGGAAATACTGGCAGGGAATGAAGTTGCTGAATTCGTTCAAATTGTTGAAAGCGATATTGCTTCTGGGAATGACGAAGACGAACTTGATGAGTCTGAAGACCTCGAATCAGCTGCAAGAAAAGAATTAGAAGAAATGAATGCTCGAAGCCTTAAAAAGCATCAAATATTAGAGCAGGAAAGTAACAATGGCACTATCCAAGAGACTGATCAAATAACAAATATAACGTCTGGTGATTCTAAGTCCTCTGCAGAAAATGAAACAGTATCTGCAACTAAGGAAGATAATAGTAGTGATAGTTCGTCAGTTACTACCAACACCCCTACCGATGATATGACAGACGCTAAGAAGCCAGAAACCAAGATTAGTGAAGTTCCGCAATTATTAGAGTCTACTCGAGTAAAAATCGGTACTGATCGTACAGGAAGTGGTATCTATTGGGAATTTGGAAATCCTCAACTCGCTAACAGACATTTACTTATTACGGGAACGTCTGGACAAGGAAAGACTTATAGCATTCAGACGATGCTTTATGAGATTTCAAAGTCAGATATTTCAACGGTGATCTTTGATTATACAGAAGGCTTCCGTCCTGATCAGCTAGAAAAAAAGTTCCTTGAAAAGATGGAAGATCGTATCGACAATAGAGTGGTTTACTTCTCCGGTGTTCCGATTAATCCATTTAAGCGGAATGAAATTGAAGTCGCAGGAATGAAAGCTCCTGAAAAAATAGCTGATGTAGCGCAGCGTATTGCTAATATTCTGACCCATGTTTATAACTTTGGTGAGCAGCAGTTTGCAGCAGTATTTGATGCATGCAGAGTGGGCCTTGAAAAGCATGGATCAGCAATGAACATGCAGATTCTTGAGAAAGAATTGAATGAAAGTAGCAATAAATCTGCTAAATCAGTTGTTTCTAAAATGGCGCCGTTTTTCCACAGCGTTGAGTTTACAGGGGAAGAATTTGACTGGAAAGATGTATTATACGGTGATAAGGGCAAGGTCACTATCTTCCAGCTGACAAATTTTGTAAGAGATATTCAAGTAATTATTACTGAATTTCTTTTGTGGGATATGTGGCATTATACAAAGAAGTACGGTAGCAAAGATAAACCTTTTGTTGTTGTTCTTGATGAGGCACAGAATCTCTCACACACTCTCTCATCGCCTAGTGGAATGATTTTGACTGAGGGCCGTAAGTTTGGATGGTCGGCATGGTATGCAACTCAGTCACTTAAAATTTTGTCAGAGGATGAAATCGTACGACTGATGCAATCTGCATTCAAATTGTATTTCAAGCCTACTGACGAAGAGATTATAGCTATGGCAAAACAATTGAACCCGTCTGATGTTAATGAATGGCGTGCGCCGCTAACGAATCTAAAGAAGGGACAGTGTATTGTTGTAGGAAGCAGAATACAAAAAGATAACAAGTTCGGAATTGGACGTCCAACAATTACGAATGTGACTTCCTTTGAAGAACGAGACTAACATTACTACTGGGGTTGTAGAAATGCAATCCCAGTATAAAGGGGAAATTATATGGCAAGGACAAATCTGAATTTTCATTATACGTTTAAGCCAGAAAGACAGTATATCAGCAGTCTTCTATCTGAAGTCGAAAATTGTAATGGCTTGGATGTTCAGGATATATCGAATCAAACTGGAATCCCAACAGGAAAAAGTAGTGGAAAGGTTGAACCAACCCTTTCTTATGCGGAATATATGGGGTTACTCACCAAAGAAAAAAGAGATGGAAAATACGATATTGGATATACGGTTTTAGGTGAATGCATAAAGGATGAAGACACAGGTCTCTTGGAAAAGTTGTCGTTGCTCGCTATGCATTGTATGCTTGTCCGGCCATTTAATGGAGCTGAATTATGGTCTCATATATTTCATAATGTATTCCCTAAATATCGAAATAAGCTGACGCAAAAGCAGTTTGAAAAAGAAATCGAAATACAATTTGGAACGGGAGTTGTGATGTCACCATTTAAAGGATGCTATCAAGATCTGTTTGGTTCATTAAATCTGATTGATGAAAATGCAGACCAGATAATCTTAAATTCATCGAAAATCGATTCAGATTTTGTTTACCTCTATGCGTTGACCCTTTTTACATATTGGGATGAATGGTTGGACAAAGTTTCAGATAATGAAAAAAAAATGGCTTCTACGACGGAAATTACAGCTAATCATCTGAGTGCAATTGGTTTTAGAAATCCATTTGGGTGGAGTGAAAAAGATGAGTATCAGGTCCTTGAATTGATGGCAAATAAAGGACTTATTGTCTTAAATCGTCAGATGGTTCCATTTACGGTACGACGAACAACCGATTTAGAATCAATTATCGATGCGCTATATAGCGAATTGTGTTAAGGAGGTCGCTATGAGAATTGGTGAAATCATTGCATTTAGAAAAGACCTCTATTTTGAGGGTGCAGTTCAGGCTGATTGGTTCTATTCACAAGATAAAGCAGCTAAGGTTTCAGAAAACTTTGTTTTTCATGGTAAGGATTACTATGGGGTTGAGTCAAAAGCAAAGATAAAATCAATTGACACAATAAGCCTAGTGCATACCTTGTCACAGAAATTGGATGCTGATACCGCAAACCCTCTCTCTCTGGCTATTGCTGATTATGGAACAGGAAAATCTCATTTGGCCGTAACTTTAGGCCAGTTATTTTCTGGCTCAAAATATATGCCGGAAACCTTTTCAAGAATTATCAATAACATTAAAAAGATTGATGAGGAGGCCGCTGCTTCAATCCAATCCTTGTGTTCAGACAGTAATTTCGTTCTCGTGATAAATGGTATGAAAGACTTCAACCTTCATTATGAGATTCTTCGTGCAGCACAAAAAAGCTTGCGTTTATATGGATTGAACGATGACAAGTTGAAAAAGCTTAACCGTACTGTTGAAACGGCAAGTCTGTTCTTTGAACGAAATAAAGAAACCCAGATTGGTTTGTTTGAGCAGAGTGCGGCAACTTTGGGATGGAATGAAACCGGCGAGAATTTAGTGACTAGAATTAAAGAATCGCTGTTAACTGATGATATAGCCTTTGAAATTGTAAACAGCGTTTACCGACAGGTAACAGGTAAAGAAATTAGCTGGGATGAAGGAATCTCTGCCCGTTCTATTCTTGAAATGCTTCTTTCTGAATATTGCGGTCTTAACGGACAATTTGACCATATTGTTATTTTGTTCGATGAGTTTGGTCGTTATTTAGAGTATGCTTCCGGATCTGATGCTGGAAAATCAGGTGATTCTGCTTTGCAGCAGATTTTTGAAGTTGCACAAGATGCAGATGGAGCTTTGCAGGTTATAAACTTTATTCAGTCTGACATCAAGAGTTATTTGGTTCGTGTAGACCAGACAAGAAATATAAGCCGTTACATAGGCAGATATGATCAAAGTGACAAGTATCATATCTCTTCTAATTTAGAGACGGTTTTTGCGAACTTAATCTACCGCAATGATAAAGAAGCCTTTTCAAAGAATATTGTAAAATGGCAAACCGATAACGAGAAAAAGTGGGAAGAGATTTATTCTCAGATGAGCCAGTGGTTAACACTTGGAGGAGTATGGGCCAACTATGCTCTTTTTAGAAAGGTTATTGTTGAAGGGATTTATCCTATGCATCCACTTTCAACATTCATGTTAACTCAATTATCGGATTATCTTCAGAACCGCTCGTCCATGACTTTAATAAGTCAATATATTTCAGATATTTCGGATGATTGCGTTGAAAATGGAATTCCATTAGTAATGCCCGAGAAATTGATGAAGGGTGATCTTTATCAGGAGATGCTTTCGTCAGAGATTAATGGAAAACAACTCTCTCAACACTGCATACGATATGATAATATATTAAGAAAGCAAGGGGACAAACTCTCTGATCGTTCCTTGGCAGTATTACGTGCAAATCTCATTGCAAGAATACTGAGATTCAAAACTAGAGATTACGAAGATGCCAAAAGGGCCCTTGTTCTCTGTTCTGGTTTGAGCGCTAATGATTTGGACGAGGAACTTGATCTTCTTGAAAATGAATATGCTGTTCTTGGATTTGATAATCATGCGGGCTGTTTTGACTTCATGGAAGATTCAAGAGGTGCTCATGAGTATAAGATAAAAAAGAAACGTATTGCATCTAACTGGCAATCAGATTTTCGTGCCATGTTTAAAACGGCAAAGGTTTTGGAACTTGGAGAAGTCAGTGAATCTCAGGAAACTTCCTTTGGAATAAATCATAAAATACTTACCAATGAATGGAAGTTTACCCAAGAAATCCTTATGGCAGAGGATGTAACAGTTGCGCTTGCAGAAGACTACCTGAGATTTTGGAAAGAAAGCAGAAGTTCAGCTATTCCAAAAGGTCGCTTGGTTTGGGTATATGTTAATAAGGATACAGATTATAGTTGTATGGAACGATTGCACAAGATAGCAATATTATTCCAAGGATCGCCCATTCTATTAATGCTATTGAATGATTCGGAAGGTAGATTGGCTAATGCATTAACTAATTATGATGTTTTAGATCGGTTAGATGACTCAATTCGACAGATGTATGCACGTGCATATTCAGATGACTTTAGTCAGGCTGAAAATATTTTGCAGAATGAATTTGAGGCTTTAAGAAAGCAACGTCAGTGCATTTATCCGGATGAAGTAAGATCATTAAAGAAACGTCTACAGGTTGCATTAACGGAAGTTTTTGAAACTATTTATCCAAAAGCAATTTCCTTTAACTTTGATGGTCTGTTGACAGCATCTAATAATTTTACTGGAAAAGGAAGTCAGTATTTTTGTCAGATCGTTAAGATGTTATTGTCTAATAATGTGAATTATGATACTATTCATGATTTTACATCGGATGTTCGGAGCAAGATTAATGCAGTTTTGATGGAAACAAGTGCTACTTCTTGGAAATGCATTAGTACTAACTATGTGATCATGCCTCCGGCAGAAAAAAAAGCTAGAAGTGTATACGAAGATGCTGTTAATCAGTTGAACAGTAAAAAAGAATATGATTGTGCAAGCTTTTTTGAAAAATACTGTTATCCTCCATATGGTTTGAGCGAAGAGTCTGCCATAATGATGCTCAGTGTAATTCTGGCAAATCATAGTTACTGTGTCAGAATATTCTTTAATGAAGCTCTGAATAGTATTATCCGTTGGAAAGATGAAGTCATTATAAAAGATAAGAAAATTAACATTGACCTTATCAAAGCTTCAAAACTTATTCTGATTGATACTAACGCTGTTGAGGCTAGATTCCAGCAATTATTTAATAAATTAGATTCAACTAAAGATTTAGAAGAAATCATTCATTTGCAGAATGATATTCAGAAATATGCTGATGATAATGGGGTTCCTGAGGCGCTAGAAGTCAATTATAAACTGGCTAAATCAAAGTTTGAAATAGCAACAAGATCTTTAAAAGATTGGAGAGATCATATTGAGAAAATTGAAGATGAGTTAGAGAGTGCGGAAGAACGTGGAAATATTTATAATGCACTGATCGTTCTTGAACTTATTGATGAAATTCCTCTTTTTTCAATCTTTAATGAGAATGACTTTACAATGAGTGAGGGATATCATGATCGATTAAACTCACTTAGTAGACAGGCTCATACAATAATAACTGAACGTTTTGACGCTTGGCTAGAAGGGACTATTCACTGTAAATCAGTTGAGGCAATGACTCAGTTTGAAAAGCATGTAAAGCGTTGCAATGAAAAACTTCTTAAGTTTGGGTATACAACATATGCACATCAGTTGATAGCAAAAGGTGAAGCAGAGCTTGCCAAGAAGGACGAAATTCGTAGTAGACAGGAACTTTTGTCTGATGGACAGAAATTTCTTACAGCATGCAGAAAGACATCACTCAAAAATTATACTGATATTACAGATATGCTTTCAAAAGCAAATGATCTTATGGAACGCTTGTCCAAATTCGAAAAGTCTTTAGGCAACGATGCGAAGAGATTGCATGTGCAGCTAGATGAATGTATAAACAAGTTGTCTGGGGCAAAGCGAAAAATCCAGCAGGATATGGAAAATATTTGGGAAGATCTTGCAAATGCTGAAACACAGGACGATATTGAAAGTATTTTGAGCTGTATTGCTTTGATAATGAACTATAGAATTCCTGCTCGAGATTTACAGGATTTTGATGACTTAAAAGAAACCTTAGATGCTTTTATGAGTGATGTATCGGAGTTACAGTCTGCTGTAAATGATCGAGTAAAAATGGAAAAGGTAGTATCTTCATTACGGGAGAAATATGTAGATTCCGAAATGGATTTTGATGTTAATACCGTTCTTGAAGATGTTGTTAAAAATGCCGAGAAAGCAATAGATTTGAAAGACCAGGTTTGGTCTCAAAAGTATTTAACTTTAGGTGATCGTACTAGATCAACCATTCATACATGGAAGGAAAATACTAGAACACTTCCAGCTTACCTAAAGCCTGAAACAATAGAAGCTGTTGAAGCAATGCGAAAAGAAGCTGATAAACTTATTAGCGAAGCAATGATCGATGATGTTGTTTTCTATTTCCAAAAGCTAAATGCCGATGAAAAGAAGCGATGTCTTGAGTTGTTGTTGCATCAGTGAGGTGTTATATGGAAAAAGGAACAAAACACAGAATATTGTATTTGTATTCCTACTTGATCAAGCATACAGATACAGACCATCCATTGTCTACAAATCAACTGATAAAAGCTCTGAGGGATGAATTCGATATGCACGTTGGGCGTAATACCATTGGTGATGATCTTGCTGTTATGAAAGAATGTAATATGCATGTGGATTTCTACGATTCTACTCAGAACTTGTATTATTTTGATGGGCAGGCCTATGAAATTGCTGAATTGAAGTTGTTGATTGATGCGATTACTTCTTCTAAATTTATTACTCAACGCAAAAGTGATGAATTGATTGCCAAGTTACTTACACTAACTAACGATCATACTGCAGCCATGTTACGCCGTCATACATGCGTTTCCGGTCGTGTTAAGAGCGACAATGAAAAGGGGTATTATATCGTTGATACCATCAATACTGCTATTGACACCAAACGGAAGATTCAGTTCTACTATACTGATTTTGATGTGAACAAGGAACGGTATATTACCAACGATGGCAAGCCCTATACATTAAGCCCCTATACGCTCACATGGGACGGTGATTACTATTATGTGCGTGGGTTCTGTGATGAACGTCAGGAAATGCGTAACTTTCGAATTGATCGGATTGATAAGACACCAGAAATATTGAACGAAATCGCTATAATGGCGCCCGAGAATTATAACCCTGCCAGGTATAGTAAAGAAGTTTTCCGAATGTTCGATACAGATGAGCCGGATGAAGTGTTGCTTCATTGTGATGTCTGCGCTATGAAGGCTATCCTTGATAACTTTGGCTTGGATGTTGATACAACCCCAATCGATAATCAAAGCTTTGAAGCAAAGGTTATGGTTTGCACTAGTCCAACCTTCTATCGCTGGGTTTTTGGTTTTGGAGGGAAAATAAAGATTGTTGGGCCGAAAAATGTTCTTGAAAAGTATAAACAACTATTAATGGAAGCATTAGCTGAACTTAATGATGATAATTTGTGAACAACATTTTTCGACGGCGTCATTATGTTTGATGATCTAAGAATGCTTGTAGTTAATGCCTTTGGCGAATTAGAAAGAAGTTTTTTATCGGGGGTTCAGATAATGGATTAGTGGAAAAAATGGAGAATTTGATGAAAAATACGGGAAATAAAATAGCAAAAAAGAACAATAAAAAAGTATCAAAAACTAATGTTATCGTTTTTTCTATTATACTTGCTGCAGTTTTAGTATTTCTTGATTATAAAAATATTCCTACGGTATGTGGGTTTGATATGTCTTATATGAATTGGGATTTTTTAATGGGAATCTTCAATGGTTTAGTTGTTATTATTTTGTACATAATAACTTATATTACATTAGACAAGAGGAATGTTGAAAGAGAAGATAATAAAAAAGAAAACGTAAAACTGTTATTTAAAATGTGCTATATGGACTGCATTAAATATATTAACATGTTAGATGAATCGACTGTTAAAAAATATATTGTACCTAAAATAGATTTTAATAGTACACACAACACAATTATTAATAATTTACAACAAGCTCCTTTCCTGAATGAGAATATTATCCTGGATTTAGTTAAAGATGGACAAATAACCAAGAGTCAGATAGAAGGTTATTATGAAATCAGGGAAAAGTATGGACAATATGTTACTATGAAAATTATAGCAGTTGATGGTCCACATATATACAAACCTCTCGAAATAGAATTGAATAGCTTGATTGAAAAAGAACTTTCAAACTATCCAGATTAGCAATTGTTGAAAGAAATATAGATACAGAGGTATACACATGGCAAAGTACGCAGCAGGAAATCTTGTTAAATTAAAATCAGATCCTTCGATTGAAGGTGCAATTATTAATATTATTGAGGGCGGCAGCGAAGTCCGTTATCAGGTTTTTGTTGGTGCACTGGGGGTTCAGACATATTATGAATCTCAGTTGATTGCCAAAGAAGTACGTACAGAACTTGAGCAGGTTAGTGCTCTGCGCTTTCATGCAGGATTGACAGCTTCTTTGATTCGCAATCCATCGTTATCATCTCTTTACTCCCTTAATGGAGCTCGTATTGATTTTATTCCCCATCAATTTCGTCCAGTACTTAAGTTTATCAAGGCAGATCGCCCGCGTCTTCTGATTGCAGATGGTGTCGGTGTTGGTAAAACAATTGAGGCAGGATTGATTTTGCGTGAAATGCAGGCCAGAAGAAATCTGGATTCTGTTCTTATCATATGTCCCCGACCGCTTGTGACTGAACGCAAATGGGAAAGTGAAATGCAGCGTTTTGATGAGGATTTTGTTGCATTGGATGGTGATTTATTCCGTAACTGCATGAAAGAATACGATTATGAAGGTGAATGGCCGGATAAATACAAGAAGGCTGTTCTTCCGTATTCTTTGTTTGATGAAAGGAATGTGATGGGGGGAGAAGGCAGAGGTACCCGTAAAAGAATGGGGTTAATAGAGCTGAACCCACCGCCAAAGTTTGATCTTGTAATTGTAGATGAAGCCCATCACATTCGTAATACTTCGACATATGCGTATCGTGCTGTAAAACAGTTTTGTGATAATGCGGAAGCAGTCGTTTTTCTGACGGCCACACCGGTACAGCTGGAATATGATGACCTGTTTGTTATGCTGAATCTTCTGCGACCGGATTTGATCATTGATAAGGATACATTCCATAAGATGGCTGAGCCTAATGGAAATATTAATCTCGCGGCAAAGTATGTACGAAGTATGGAAGAAGGCTGGAAGGAGAAGGCTTACGAATCTTTAAAAGCTGCATGTGAAGAAACAGAATGGGGAAAGATGGTTATTGCAAGAAATCCTCTGATAATGGAATCCATGGATACACTTCAGAAGGAAGACATTGCTCCGGAAGAGCGTGTTAAACTGATAACAGATATCGAAAGTCTTCATACTTTTTCTAATTTGATCAGCAGAACCAGACGTCGGGATATCGGTGAGTTTACGAAACGTAAAGCTACCACTGTCACTGTTGAATTTACTCCACAGCAGAAATTACTTCATGATGAAATTCTGGATATTTTGCATGAGATGTTTTCACAGATTCACAATACGGATAATACAAAATTTATGATGACTACTATCCGAAGGCAGGTTGCGTCCTGTTTGTTTGGTCTGGTTCCAATGCTTCAGGATATCTTATACCGTCATATAGATGAGCTTTATGATGACGGTTATATGAATCTGGATATGTTGAGTAGTGGCGATGCCAGAACAATTCGACAACGTATAGAGGATATTATCCAACTTGCCAATGATCTTCCACCGGATGATCCGAAATGTGATCGGATGATTGATATCATTAAAGATAAACAGCAGGAAGAAAAGAATAAGATAATGATATTCAGCACTTTTAAACATACTTTGCGTTATCTTTACCAAAAGCTGACTGCGGCCGGACTCAGGGTGGGTATGGTTTATGGTGGAGTAGATGATAGTGAACGCCGGGATCTGCGATTTCGTTTTGAAATGGGCAGGGAAGAAAAAGATGCTTTGGATATACTCCTGTTTTCTGAAGTTGGATGTGAAGGCCTGGATTACCAGTTCTGCGATTGCATGATTAATTATGATTTGCCCTGGAATCCTATGCGAGTGGAGCAGCGAATTGGACGTATTGACCGTAATGGCCAAACAAGTGAAAGCGTAGCTATTTTCAATATGATTACTCCGGGAACTGTTGATTATGATATCTATGAGCGTTGTACAAACCGAATCGGTGTATTTCGACAGTCAATCGGTGACTGTGAAGAGATTCTTGGATCTGTAGCTCGTGACATTCGTGATATTGTAGAGAATTTTCAGATGTCTGAAGCAGATCGGCAAGAAAAACTTCAGCAGCTGGCTGATAATAAAATACGGCTATTGGACGAACAGATGCAGCTGGAAGAAAAACAGAGGGATCTGTTTGGAGTCAAAGTACCAGATACTGCTTTTGATGAAGAACTGAAGAATGCAACCAATTACTGGCTATCCGCAGACTTCATGGCAAATATGGTTCATATGTACCTGAAGCTGCGTCTTGAAATTGATAAGGATTATATCCTTGGGGAAAAAGCATTAAAGACCCTCCGTCTGTCGCAGGCTGCGCGAACTGCTCTTCTGGAGGATTTTAAAACATACAAAGTGCCAAGAAATTCGGAGACACGTACCTGGGAAAAATGGTTGCAGTCAGGAGAACTTCACCTGTCTATTACATTTGATAGTGCATGTTCGAAGATGAATCCGAAAGCAACCCTGATTACTATGGCACATCCATTGGTAAGGCAGGCAGCGGCTTTTCTGGAATCTGAACATAAAACGGTTACAGTTATGGAAGTGAAGAGTAATCTTGTGACTGCCGGAGAATATCCATTTGCTGTATTCCAATGGAGGCTATCCGGTGAACGTGAAGATCTGCAGCTGAAGCCAATCAGCGAGGATACTGAATTAAATTCATGTCTGTTGGATCTGTTAAAACAGAGCTATGCAGTTGATTATCAGATCAACACAGATGTCAGAAACTGGGATGGCGTTGAACAGATTCATCATAGAATGTGGGAAACGGAACTCGAAGATCATAAGCGGCGTACACAGGAATTAATTCAATATAAGGTTGGAAGCCTGACTTCCAGTCATAATGCTCGTATGGCTTTTATTTACGAGCAGATGAAGAAAAATTCGAATGCCAAGATTCGAGTGATGCATGAAGGCTGGATTCGTAATGCAACGGCTGATTATGAATCCCATAAATTGGAACTGGAGAAAGCTGCTGAAAAAGCAGATATTTTATCAGAAACCTTAGCATACGGAATTCTGATAGTGAAACCGGACAATTCACCGGAAAGTAATGAGGTAGCCAGAGAGTAAGATGATACAGAAGCCTATTTCATATGAGGAAATAAGAGAGAGAAAGATAAAGGAATATGGTACAGAATTCAAATCCTGGATTTGGATACTGGTTAAGCAGTATAAGGACCGTACACACTTCCTGTTTGAATTGTTGCAGAATGCTGAGGATGCAAAAGCTTCGGAAGTACATATTCAGCTGCTGAAAAATAAATTGATTATTGAACACAATGGTGTTCTTTTCTCAAAAGAAGATGTAATCAGTATCACTAAAGTGGCAAAAAGCACGAAAAGTGGATCGGGCGATGGAAGTATTGGTAAGTTTGGTATCGGATTTAAATCTGTTTATGCTTATGCATCAACACCACAGATTTATTCAGGCCAATATTCTTTTGAAATCAGAGACTTTATTTACCCGTATCAAATTCCGGCAGTGTCACTGGAAGCAGGTATGACAAGAATTGTAATCCCGTTTGACAATCCGGAAATTTCTGTGGAAAAGGCATTTTCAGAAATATCACGGGCCTTAAAAGAGCAGATTCATGCAACGACTCTTTTGTTCTTGAACAATATTGAATCTCTTTACATTAGCATTGAGGGGGAATCCAATAATATTGAGATTACAAAAGCTGACAGAGAACGCAAAGGAAGCGGTGGAAATGTACTGGATGTTAATTTGCAATATGCATGGGTTAACTGTGCCAATGGAAAACGAAGAGAACATGAAGATGATTACCTTCTATTCACGGATTGCGAAGAGGAGGCTGTTAAGCTGGCTTTCAAAATAAAAGATAAGGAATTGATTGCTGTTCCAAATACAAGTATTTATACCTTTTTCCCTACGGATAAGGAATCACATCAGTCATTTTATATCCATGCACCATTCGAAACGACACCTGCACGGGACAATATTGTTGAAGACAGTGCACGTAATGCCGTATTTATAGAAAATATCTGCAGCGGAATTCAGATGGCATTTTGCTGGATGCGTGATGAAGGATATCTTTCAATTGCAGGATTAAATGGGACCTATCCCATCTACGAATATCCGGCAGATTCTATTTTTCATAGGATTTATGAATGCGCCGTTGATATGATTCAGATGGGTGAGAAGATATTGCCTACAAACCAGTCTGGCGTTTATAAAAGCAGATTTGAAATTATTATGCCAGACAATATGTCCATCGTTGATAATTTTCCGGATGAAGATATTCAGAGGCTGTTCAGCAATCATAAATTATTTTGGATTTCTAAAGAAATCTCTACGGTTGCATATCAGGGCTTCAGAGAATTTTTAAGAAAGAATTTTGAATTTAAAATCTACACCTGGAAAGATGTTATTCTGAAGCTGGATTCCTCATACCTCGAACAGAAGGAACGTTCCTGGTATGAAAAGCTGTTTACAGCCATTCACAATTTTGCGATGGATGGAACTGGTCGGTCATTAGGCAGTCATGATATTGATGTTAGTAAGATTCCATTTGTTCGGCTGGTTAATAGAAAAAATGTCTGTGCCTATGTTGATGGAAAGCCATTTGTCTATATCAATAACCCGAATAGCTGTCCTAATATAATTGAAAAGACTTTCTGCGACAGTGATGTGATTCGAAGTTTTTATACTATCAATCTCCGGATTCCTTTTTACAATGTTGAACGAATCGCAGTGGATGATATCCTTCCGAAATACGCCGTTAGAGATATGATTAAGGTTTCTACGACTGATTTGACAGAGAATAAGTCTGATCTGAAAATAATAAAGGATGCACTGATTATTTCGAAGGGACTTATGGCACAGGTAATGGAGGCGTATATTGTAACAGATGGCAAATCCTGGTACCGGCCGGATGAATTACATATTCCTTCTGGTTTTGCAGGGAGAAAAACAATTGCAGAATACAATATGGTAAAAGGGATTTGCAACCTGAAATTTCTTGCTATGGAATACCAGCAGGATCCAAAGCTGGATGATAAGTTCTTTTTGCAGCTTGGCTGTGCAGCATCTTTGAGGATTACAAAACTAACGAAAGATAAGTATTTATCGCTGGTTCGCAAATATATAGGACGAGATGAGAGTGATGAAATCCGAATTGCAATTTTTAACAAGCAATACCAGTCAGGGTTTGATTGGAGCATACTTTTTGAGGGTTTTCCAGAGGTATTTGAAACGGTAGATATAAAAAAATCCCGTGCAATTGCCCGTTTTCTGAATAAAAATACTACCCGTTTTGAGATTCAGGGAAATATTATGGGAGCAAATGATCAGAACTTCAATGGATCACATGTTGACTCAAAAAAGATGTATTCAGCGATTGGTTTATTACTTGTATTTGAGCCGTGGATTTATGACAAAACCGGTGTGAAAGTGGCCGTTTCTGATGTTCTCAGACGTGATATTGATCCGATTTATGAAAAAGAGAGCAAACATTTACTGGACATTCTTCCATTTAAAGAAGAGGACAAGGAAATTGAAGCTATTCTGCAGAGAATTTCTAATCCACAGGAACGCGAGGCAATGAAAGAATTGCTGACAAATCCGGATACTTTGACTCAGATTACAAAAGCAATGCAGGAACAGCGAGCCAGAGAATTGAAGCGCAATCAGAAAAGGAATAAAACACCGGAAGAAATTCTGGCGGAGATGTCTAAAAAAACAGGACGCAGGGGAGCTGATAAAAATGATTCCGATCCTGAAGCAATAAAGAATTTGGAGCGACGAAAGAAAAAACTGGAGCAGGAATTTGAAAAATCCATGGGTTATAAGATAGCTGTTCCCAAAAGTCATTTGAAATATACTTATCAGGAACAGTTGACTTCTGAAGAAAAAATCTTTCTAAAGGCACAGTATAATGGATATTGCCAGATTTGCGATACTACAATCGTTTGCCATGATGGTGAGCATCATTTTCAGGCAATTAATGTGATTAAAACCACAGAACTGGATGATAAATTCAGGGATTCTTTATCTATGGGATGGAACTCTCTTTGCTTATGTCCGAACTGTGCTGCAAAATATCGATATGGAATCAAAGATATTTCTGATTTTGCATTTCAGGTTCAAAACACGGAAATTGAACCTGGATCAGAAGACTGGATCCGTATTCATATCGTCCTTCAGGACGAAGACGAAGAGATAAAATATTCACCAAAGCATTTCCTTGCATTGAAAACAGCAATGGAGGTCTTTTCAAAGTAATTTGTACATCAGGAATTATTACCTGTACGTATGTAATTGGGGATGAATGTATGGCTTTTAACTACTTTACGATTGATTCGATAAAAAAAATCAATATAAATGATATTCCAGCTAGATTTGTGACTTATTATCAGGGGCTTTCTAATGAAATGAAGGAAGAAATTGCTGATGTACGTCCGGATCTTGTAATGGCAATAGACGGAAATACTGCAACTGACATTAATCAAGAAACCTCAGCTGAATCCATGGAAGCCGCTGATGATATATCATCTTCTTCTGAAGTAATAACTGATGAAGAAGAAATTGCAGATCCTGTTGTTGATATATGGGAAAATATGCCAATCAACCTCTGGCAGAAACCGCGTGTACCTGCTGACGTTGTAGTATGTAAGATCATGCCGGATCACAATAGAATCTGTAGAATACATCGTGTACAGATGCAGGAAAAGAATCTGCGATTAGATAATGGCAGATATGGAATTACGGGTTACTTTTGTCCGGAATGTGTAGACTTCTATCTGGAAGAACAAAAGCTGGAAATTCTTTTATCTCAAGTAGAAAAGCGAAAAATTCCTACGGTCATTCAGCCATTGGAAATTACTCTGCAGGAGTGGCGTGAATTTGGTGTACCAATTGAAATAACAGCAGATGATGTTATTTATATTCCTGACACATGGGTAGAAGGTCAAATGAACTGCCCGTTACATCCGGATGAAGCACTTTTAGAAGATAATTATCGAAAAAAATATCGTAATCGTCATGTGGATTTCGAAGCTCACTATTGCAAACAATGCAAGAAGATTATTATGCGAAATTCCAGAGCCCAGCAGTTAGAAGAAGATTGTGCGGAAATAGGAATACCTTCTATTGAATTTAAGCCCCTAAGAAAGGAAAAGACGGCTAGGCGTATTGTACAGCAGAGTATTACTCCGCACTATTTTATCGTGAATGGGACTATGCAGGAATATTCTTTCTCGCCGGATGCTGATATCGACTGGGAGGTATTGGATGAAGAGGATACGCTTGTTGTATCTTATTCAAGATCATGCATAGAGGAAGAACATGAAACAGAGGATTGTTTAGGTTTACTTCGCGTTATGGAAAAAAAGGGAGCTCTTGAATACTATCTTGTGTATCTGGGATATTGTGATCAATGTGAACAGTATTACATTGAACAGGAAGATTATGAGCTGATTTATGCAAAAGGGCGCCCTGCAGTTTCCATTATTATTGATGAAGTAGAATCTGAATATATGGTAACCAGTGGCAGTGTTTTTGACAGTGAGCGTGAACATCTGGAAGATCTGGAAGGAGAATTTGAGAGAAGAATTTCTGATATTGAACATTTGCCGGACTATGTGGGAGAATACGAAGTAATTTCCGGAGCGAATAATGATGATGCTATTGTACAATTGAGGGCAGAGAAAGAACATTGCCGTCCATACTATGCGGAAATTGCGCAATTGGACAGTTACAAGGCAAATCCTTATGAGTATAGAACTGATATTGTCTTTGCGGGAAAAACAGAAGTATACTATCTTGGAGTCAATGATGTCTATGTGAATGGGGTTCGAAAGGTTATTTCAAATCGAAGCAATCTTGGCAGAGAATTGGTTAATTACCGTAACCTCAATATTATTAAAGATGATCAAAAATATGATGTTAAACGCCGTCGTAATTTTGATATTGTAAATGCACGTTTGTTTGGGTATTTGGAGCAATCTGATGAAGATGCAGTATTTCAGAAAGGTATCACAGATCAGTTTTTGATTAATGTACTGAATATGAGAAAGCGACAGCACCAGTTGATCGATATTATTGCGACAATTCAGGAAAATCAGAATGCCATTGTAGATCGGCCAATCTCGGAAAATCTGATTGTACAGGGGTGCGCAGGTTCAGGAAAAACCATGGTATTGCTGCACCGTCTTTCTATTTTGAAATATAATCATCCGGATTATGATTTTGGACATGTGGTAATATTGACGCCAAATGACAATTTTAATACTCATATTTCAAACTTGGCAGGCAGCCTTCAGATTGGTTATGTTAGTCGATATTCTGTCGAAGCATATTACAGGCAGCTGTTGATTCAGTATGACAGTTCTTTCCGTGTGGCAGGAGAAATTGCAGATGAAATGAATGTAAACCAGACATACGTTGATTATGTTTACTCTGATGAATTTAAAGAGTTATTTAAAGATGCCTGTACACGGAAAATTCAGGAATTAAGGGAATATTATGAAGAAGCGTCAGTTCTATCTATTTGGGTAGGAAGGACTCCTTTGAGTTGTGAAGAAAAAACAGGAAATGAATTAATCGCACCGCTGAGGGATGAATTACACTCCATATCTAATGTATTGAAGATAAAAGACGAGAACTATAAAAACAGTTTGGACAGGTACAACGCTGCTAAAAAACGTTATGATTTTCTAAAGAATAAAGTACCTGAAGCAAAAATAACTCTTCGGCAGGTAATAGAGGACCAATGCAGCATTGCTGTAGGAAAAATTAAAACTGCAATCCAAGAGCGGAAAAATAAGGTTTCTGAATTGGATCAGGCGATTGAAAAGTATAATGAAGAATATGATCGTGTTTCTCATACTGTATTTATGCTCAGAAAGAATCAAAAGCTTGGAGCGATAAAAGGACAGATTACACGTACTGAAAACAAAAAACAGAAACTGTTTAATGAGATTGCTTTTTTATCTGAAAAGTTGCAGATAGATATTGTTTCCATGACAGAAACAGAAATTCATGAATATATGGATAGCCTTTTATTGTATATCCAGAATATTGATGACAATGACAGAATGATTCGGAGACAGCGCAAGATTTTAGATGATTATAATGCTGAGTGGGAAAATATGCCGGAAAAACTGAAAAAAGCGGAAGCGGATCTATCTGCAGCGATGGCTAATCAGCAGACTCCGGAATTTTCAGAAACTGTTGAAAAACTGGAAAAAAAATTAAAGCAGACAACACCGAAAACTGTTTATAATGATGTATATGCCATGGCTTCTCAGCAAGCAGACAACATTCTAAAAGCGCGGACTGGAAAATCTTTTATTGAAAATATTCGTGGCGTTCATAGATATGATTTGTATTTGCAGTTGTTATTTTCATTACAGTATTTTGGAATTGCAGTTGGAAATAATACTCTGATTTGCATAGATGAAGGACAGGATCTCGCAGTGAATGAATATCAGTTGATTTTGGATGTTAACCGTACAATACCGGTATTTAATATCTACGGAGATACAAATCAGATGCTGAAGTACGGAAGAGGTATTTCAGACTGGGTACAGATTAAAGATGTGATTACAGCTGCGAAGAGATTTGATTTGAACGAAAATTATCGTAACACCAACCAGATTACTCAATTTTGTAATAAAACATTTAATATGGAAGTTGCTCTTACTGGTGTAGATGGTCACAAGGTAAAAGAGATTATCAGAAATCGTTTGGAAAATGTGTTATCAGAATTAAAACTGGAGGACGAACGTGTTGCAATACTTATTCCCCGAACGGTGAAAAAGAAATCAGGATACGTGGATATTGAACGTCTTCCATATAATATCCGTGAAGCGATTGGAGAAGAAATAGGAAATGGTAAAATTGTTGTCATGTATGTTGATGAAGTTAAAGGCGTAGAATTTGACCGCGTGTTTGTTGTACCTAACGGCATGACAAAAAATGAGAGGTATATTGCTTATACTCGCGCTCTTTCAAATCTAATAATTGTCCTGGATGAAACGCTTGATCCGAAAAAAGAAGAACTCTCTTCTGTTATCGAATCGAAACAACCTGAAAAAGCGAAAAAGCAAGTTACAGCTTCTTCCAATGTCAGGATTGGAAAAGTTCAAAAGAGAAAGAAAAGAGGGAGCAATAAGTCAGAAAAGGAGAGTTCTCAAAATTCTAAATCAAAAAAATCTGATAAAAGCGCTAAAATTATCTCGTCAAAAGCAACAGGTAACAATATTATAGCGTCAGATGATGATTTGACTCATTCCTGGGATGATATAGTATCGTTTTCAGTTGGACTAAGTGAAGAAGAGGATACAATGTCTATAGATACGCTGTCGCTTTCAAAATTAAAACGAATTATTCCAGACTTTACGGATGAAGAGCTTTCATTTCTGAATAATCATGGCATTCAAACAATAGGACAGTTTCGAGCATTAACAACAAATCAGATAAATGCTTTTTCTGGAAATAGTATGAATGATATGTTGATTAAATGGATCATTCTACAGCTCAAGAATGATTTGGAAGAGTTCATAAAGAAGTCAAAATTATAAGAGGGAGTTCATTATGGATAAAAATTTTAAATGCGATCAATTGATTGTTCCAGTATATATCAATGAAAAAATCGTTTTGGATATG
This sequence comes from Bacillus sp. (in: firmicutes), assembly GCA_051873995.1. Classification (GTDB taxonomy): domain Bacteria; phylum Bacillota; class Bacilli; order Bacillales; family DSM-1321; genus Bacillus_AD. The sequence goes on along the minus strand of JBJEFL010000206.1, from coordinate 362 downwards.
CTTGCTATAATGGAAGATGGTTTTTCTATGGTTAGTCAGGTGAACTACATTGAGCAAAAGGAAGGAAGTTCCTCGCAGAAAATTGAAGCAGGAGCGTCAACTTCCGCTACTCTTATGAGTAAGCTTTTAAAAATCAATTTATCTGGAGAGTTATCTCATGTGGATAGTAATGGAAAAAATAAAAGCATTATGACAGAGAAAATACATACTAATGTATCTTTGTTGTCTAAATTTAGAAGTTTTTTGGTGGATGAAAAAATTCTAAGGAAACGCTGATTAATTCAACATTTCTGCTTTAAGTAGCTCGCCATATCCTGTATAATAGAAGTATCAAAAACAGGGATGGTGTGCTGCATGAAACA
>JBJEFL010000205.1:0-1504 GCA_051873995.1 Bacillus sp. (in: firmicutes) | reverse complement strand
ATCCCGAAGAAACTTGCAAGCGATTAAAATGATTTAAGATATTGTTCCCAACGAACAAACTTCAAAAAGTGCTGTATAACAATGGTTTTATTTTCTCTTGTTATGCTTTTGTTTTCATTTCGCGGCAAAAACAAGCTTATAAATTTCATAGGTTTAGGTTCCACGTCTTTTTTGTATGGTCACCACATCATATTTTAATGCCGACGCTTGGAGGGTCAATAGGCATAAAATAAATAAGGTTATGCTAAAAGCACATTTTTGCCTTCAATTACCTAATGGCAATTTTATTTCCTATAAGGAGATTCTTTCTCCATTTAATATCTATCGTATTCAGGGGGTAAACGATGACCGTTTTGTTCTTATACCAAAAGAAGATCAAACAGGACTACAGAATACCATTTTCTTGGCAGATGAGAATGGTGTTAGGAAGTATAAGCCGAACAACGATGTTTTAGAAAGTGTAAATTTCTCTGAGATTCCCCAATATGTACTTACGAATGTGTGTCCTGAATTAGCAAACATTATTTACCACAACAGCTGCGATTTGAATAATATATGAACCACAAATATCTGACATTTCAAAACCTTCAATTACCAGTTGATGATCATTCGGCACTATTTCTCTATAAGTTGTTGCTTTATTGTGAAAATGTTAAACGAAGCAATGACTTTACGGGATTTGATATTCGTAAGAAAGATATTCGGAATTTCCTGAAACAAAGGAAAATCACCCTTAACTACAATGAAAAGCCGCACCAGCACTACGACAAGAATACGATTATATTTAACATCAGTCATTCTGTTGGATGGGATTTGCTTAGACATCTTCGTAATGCTGTTGCACATGGCTCATTGACAAAGTCTAAAAATGTTTTGCAACTGAGTGACAAAAATAATGGTAAACTAACAATGTATGGCAATTTGAGTGATAATCTGCTTTTGCCCCTGATTGACGTAATTGTGTCGAATAGAAAATTGCATAAAACGAGATAACGTATGAAACATTTTCAATTCAAAATCGCATTGGTAGCCATGTTGCTATCCTTTGCTCCCAAACAGGCTTCCGCCTACGACTTCGAGGTAGACGGCATCTACTATAATGTGGTGTCCATGTCTGACTTCACATGTGAGGTGACAAGCGGTGACAATGAATACACGGGAGAGGTCAATATTCCAGAGCAGGTAACCTACAATAAGCGAACGTTTTCTGTGACCTCGATTGGATACGATGCGTTCATAGGCTGCAAGGGTCTGACAAGTGTGACCATCGGCAACTCTGTGACCTCGATTGGACACTATGCGTTTTCCTTGTGTTCCGGTCTGACGGGTGTGACCATCGGCAATTCCGTGACCACGATTGGAGACGATGCGTTTTCCTGGTGTTCCGATCTAACGGGTGTGACCATCCCCAACTCCGTGACCTCGATTGGAGACCATGCGTTCAATGAATGTATTTAGAGACTCCTAAACTACCATGAACAACAAAAACTAACCAAATATAATC
>JBJEFL010000204.1:17495-34309 GCA_051873995.1 Bacillus sp. (in: firmicutes) | reverse complement strand
GCCAACGCAATTGTCAAAAATTTAAATACTCCTGATATCGTTCAGTTAACAGAAGTACAAGACAATAACGGTACAACAAACGACGGAGTAACTTCCGCTTCTGAAACATATCAAGTCATTATTGATGCAATTAAAGCTCAAGGTGGCCCAACATACGCTTACACTGAAATTGCGCCTGAAGACGGACAAGACGGAGGAGCTCCTGGCGGTAACATTCGTGTAGGTATGATTTATAATACAGAACGCGTTTCTTTAAGTGAAGGAACTGCCGGCACAGCTACACAAGCAGTTGCTTATGAAAATGGCAACCTTACGCTTAACCCAGGTCGTATCGACCCAACAAATGAAGCATTTAAGTCAAGCCGTAAACCTTTAGCTGCTCAATTTGAATTCAACGGCGAACAAGTGATTGTCATTGCATGCCACTACAATTCAAAAGGCGGAGACTTACAGTTATTCGGTAATGTTCAACCTGCTACATTAAGCAGTGAAGTACAACGCAATAAAATCGCAACAGTCGTAAACAGCTTCGTACAAGATATCTTAGCTGACAATGCAGATGCAAACGTCGTAGTTCTAGGTGATTTTAATGATTTCCAATTCTCTAATCCATTAAAAATCACTGCAGGAACTCAATTAACAAATATGATTGACAAAGTACCTTCTACTGATCGCTTCACATACATGTACCAAGGTAACTCACAAGTCTTAGATCATATTTTAATTTCTAAAAACATGGTAGACTCTACTGAAGTAGATATCGTGCACATTAACTCACCATTCTACAACCAAGTAAGTGACCATGACCCAGTACTAATCCAAACGGCATTATAATATTACACAAGAGGCTGCTCATTTTGAGCAGCCTTCTTCTGCTTCCATTTTCTTTATTGTCGTAAGATTCCTTGCATTTCATCGCCGGCTCAAAATTGTATATCAACCAATATACTGAATTTTCTTGTACTAATTATGAAATAAATATGTTGATTGCATGACACCGTTTCAACAACTCTTAACCACGACAAAAAGAGCCATTAATTTATTGAGTAATGACTCCTTTAGCCTATCTATGTTATGCAAAAACAGAATCCAAATAATCTCCAAACCCCTCATAAATCGGCATTTCTTGCTTCTTCAATTCAGACCAAATAACTCGATCTAAGGCAAATGCACCTTGTACTTGTAATTTTGCCACTTCTTCTTCAGGCAAAAAAACATCGTAATAAAGATTACCGTTTTTCACCGTAAATTGATAATCTTGAAATTTCATTAAAAATACTTCATATTTTTCATTCCACTCCTGTAGCTGACATTCAATCACAGAAGCCACATGTTGAAAATAATCATCCGTACTAAAGTTTTTAGCTATTGATCTTCTTGCCATTCTACTAATATTCATTCTATTTCTCCCCTTACGCCCTTTTACGCGGATTTCACAAATAAAACTGCAAGAATTCAGATAGCGGCAGAAATGATAATAAAAACTCTTTTTCAATCGTTCATAACATTGAAGAGTGTATATAATTACTAGCAAAAGAAGTCCCCAATCAGCTTTCACCTTTAATTACTTTCATTATACTATACTGAATTAACTTTCTCAATTTTACAAAAATATAATAACTCTTATAAAATCCACATTGCTCCTTTCTAAAGCCATTCATTTTTTCATTTATCTATTTTTGTACTATAACAAGAATGAACAACAACATATGTAAGTTTATATGCGTTTTCTCGAAAAATTACTTTTTCAAAAAATGATGCTTTATAAGCAAAATATTCTAATTGGTATTTTTTTATTCTTTTCTATTGGTTTTTGAACATATATTCACAAATTCTTGTTATCCTATAATTACCCTTTACCTAATAAAAAGTTGTACCGTCCCAGCGAACGGTACAACTTTTTATTGTTTTATAACAGCCTGACGAATGACTTTTTCCACTTCCATCAACAAAACGGCTCCTACAGCTAAAGCAGCTGCAATTAACCATTCATTAAATCCAAATGAAGCTGGAATGGAGAATATTTCTCTTACGCCAGGCAATGTCGTAATTGTATATAAAGCTAAACAAACGGCCACCGCACCTAATACGTATTTATTAGTGAACAGACCTACTTGAATAATTGATTGTGAATTAGAACGTGCCGCAAATGTTTGTAGCGTTCGAGCTAAGATTAATGTCGTAAAAGCCATTGCCACACTAATTTCAGCTGATTGCTGCAAACCGATAAATTGCGAGATAATCACCGCTACCCCAATAATAAGTCCACGTGTAAGGACAATTTGCAAAGTGCCGCCCGCAAAAATCCCTTCCTTCACACTTCTTGGCTTACGTTGCATAATATCCGGTTCAGACTTTTCCACACCCAGAGCAATTGCCGGTAATGAATCATTCACAAGATTGATAAACAAAAGTTGCAAAGCTGTAAAAGGATTGACCCAATTAAAGAGCAACGCGAATAGAATCGCAATAATCGCTCCTACATTGCCCGCAAACAAATAGGCGATTGCTTTCTTGATATTGTCATAAACCGTACGTCCGACAGCTACTGCCTTTACAATTGAAACAAAGTTATCATCTGTTAAAATCATGGCTGCTGCATCCTTTGCAACATCCGTTCCACTACCCATCGCCACGCCGATATCCGCTTGCTTCAGCGCAGGTGCATCATTAACACCATCACCTGTCATTGCAGTGATTTTCCCTTTTTTCTGCCATGCTCGAACAATACGGATTTTATTTTCCGGAGATACACGAGCGTATACAGAAATATGCTCAAGTTTCTGGTCGAGTTCTTTTTCCGACATAGCATCGAGCTCCTGCCCTGTCACAGCAAAATCTCCAGGCTCCATTAACCCGATATCCTTCCCGATTGCTTCTGCAGTCGTTTTATGGTCACCGGTAATCATCACCGTACGTATTCCGGCCTTTTTCGCCTCTTCAATTGAGGCATACACTGCTTCACGAGGAGGGTCAATCATCGCAGTCAGACCAACTAAAACGATGTCTTGCTCATCTTCAACGCTCGCTTCTCGGTGTTCTGCCGGCAACTCTTTATATCCATATGCCAATACACGCAAAGCTTTTTTAGAAAAATCTTCATTTGCTTGCATGAAACGTTCTAAATGTTGAGCGGTCATCGGCTGTTGCTCTCCATCAATTAATACATGGCTACAACGACTAAGCATCACATCTGGCCCGCCTTTAATCAATAACGTTTTCTTATCGTTAAACATATGTACTGTTGACATTAATTTCCGCTCGGAATCAAAAGGAATTTCATCTTCTCGAGGAAAACGATTCCGAATTTCATTATAGTCCTTATTGTGACTGTTGCTAAAAGAAATTAAAGCCACCTCTGTCGGATCACCTAATTCTTTTCCTTCTTCATTTATATGTGAATCATTACATAAGACAGCAACGTGAATTAAAGCTCGCTCAGAATCCGACCACTCTTCCGGGTTTTTCGGGAATTTTTCTTTCATTCCTTCTGGAATAAAGTAATCGACAACCGTCATTTTATTCTGTGTCAATGTCCCCGTTTTATCTGTACAAATAACAGAAGTAGATCCTAACGTTTCTACAGCTGGCAACTTACGAATAATAGCATGTTGTTTTGCCATTTTATTTGTTCCGACGGCAAGTACGATTGTCACAATCGACGATAAAGCCTCCGGAATGGCAGCCACTGCCACTGCGACAGCAAACATTAACGAATTCAATAAAGCTGTTGTCATATTTGCTGTGCTTTCAGAAAACCAAGCCCTGCCCGCTTCGACACCAAAGATCAACAAGCACAATAGTAAAATGGCAACGCCTAACTTCTTACTGAAATCTTCTAGTTTTTGTTGTAACGGTGTTTGTTTATTCCCAGCATCCTCCAATAAACCAGCGATTTTCCCAATCTCCGTTTCACCTGCTGTACCGGTTACAACACATACGCCTCTACCGTATACAGCCAACGCACCACTATAAACCATATTGCGTCGATCACCTAAAGGAACCTCTTCTGTAATAGTATGTACATATTTTTCAACAGCCTCAGATTCACCGGTTAACATCCCCTCTTCAACCTTCAAGCTACCGGATTCCAGCAATCGTCCATCCGCCGGAACAAAGTCTCCTGCTTCTAAAAGGATAATATCCCCCTTTACGAGTTCCCTTGCTGGTATGGTTTGCTTCGTTCCGTCACGAATAACCTTCGCTTCCGGTGCGGACATTTGCCGCAAAGCATCTAAAGAACTTTCCGCCTTTCTCGTTTGTACAACACTAATAATCGCATTCACAATGAGAACGATGAAAATAATAAACGACTCCATCAGCTCACCGAGCACAATTTGGACAATTGCTGCAATTAATAGCACAATGACCATCGGATCCTTAAAGTTTTCAAGAAACAGCTTCCATGTCGGATCTTTTCCTTTACTAGCCAATTCATTATAGCCATATAGACTTAATCTTTTTTGTACTTCTGCACTAGACAGCCCGTCTTCAGAACTTTTAACTTCCTTTAAGACTTCTTGCGTGCTATGTCGATAGAAATTCATCTAGACAAGCCCCTTCCAAATAATCTTAGTCTTAATATAACGAAAGAATCAGGGATGTATACGAAAAAAATATGTGTATTCTATGAATATTGTTCAACGATTCAAAATAATAGATATAATAATATCTTATTTTTCATATAATGAGCAGATTGATTGTATTTTTTATCATAACCTATTTTGTCTTGTATCGATTAACACGCTCCACTTTTATTACTGAAACCATTGTTGCTAAAGAGTTGCAGCCTTTTTGAGAAAGAGCCTCATAAGGCAACAAAACAGAAAAAGACTTCGAAATGAGACATCCTTCTCAGGAACACTTTTAAAGGGGATGACCTTTCCTCAATTCAGCATAAAAAAATTCGACCTGCATCTTCAGGCCGAATGGGTGATACTTCAAAATATGTGTTTTTTATTTTGTTCATCCTTTAAGATTTCAACCGCTTCCCGGAATCGTTGGGAATGGATGATTTCCCGTTCTCTTAAATATCTTAAGCCATCATTCAAATCAGGATCATCGGACATATCAATAATCCATTGATATGTCGCTCTTGCTTTTTCTTCCGCTGCGATATCCTCGTATAAGTCGGCAATCGGGTCTCCTTTTGCTGCGATATAAGCAGTCGTAAAAGGCACACCGTCCGCATTATGATAAAAGAGCGCCGAATCATGGTTGGCATAATGTGCATCCAATCCTGCATCTCGCATCTGCTGTGGCGTAGCATCTTTTGTTAATTTATAAATCATTGTGGCAATCATTTCTAAATGGGCGAATTCTTCCGTTCCTATATCCGTAAGTAGCCCTATAACCTTATCCGGAATACTATATCGTTGATTCAAATAGCGAAGTGCCGCTGCTAACTCCCCATCAGCTCCTCCATATTGTTCTACTAAATACTTAGCCAACCTTGGATTACAAGTACTCACTTTTACAGGGTATTGCAATTTTTTTTCATAAATCCACATTTGGCATACCTCCTATACTTGCCATGGCCATGGTGAACTATGCCAGCTCCATTTTGCATCCGAAAAACTATTTCCATATTGCTGTAGTGGACCATACTTGGATTCAAATTCATACCTTATTTTATGACGCTTCTCGGCAAATTCATTAAACTGGGCAATGGCGTTTTGATCATGCGGATGTGTGTCTAAATACAAGGTCAATTCCACTAAAACAAAATCAGCGGCTTGTAATTGTTCCAACAGCTGATAATATTCATCAGGTAATGACTTTTTCATCCTCTTCCCACCTACTTTTTGTATGGATTTTCATAATAATCATAAAAAGCGGGCCAGAGTGTTCCCTTTGCAAGCGCTTCTTGCGGCGAATATTGTTCCAAATCAGGAGGCTGAAATCCCAAGTACAATTGAGGAGGTGTGCTGTAATATTTTTTTCCTATCGGAGGACAAGGATCAAACACGCTGTGAAAAGGCAGATAAGCTTTTACATTGGTGAAATCCATTCTTTCCTTACTCACTCTATCCACCACCTTTTGTTGTATATTCAGACCTATTTATAAGGTATTAATCATTTTCAAAAATATGATGACTTCTGAATACAAAAACAAAAGTACAAACATTTCGTTTAGCAACGGATGGACTGATACTCTAAAGCTGGACATCACTTACATTTCATTCAAAGTGATCAACAATACATAATCCCCAAAACAAAAAAAGAAGTAATATACATCACTCCTTTTTCTCATTTCTATTGCTGACCGATTCCCTTTCAACAATGGACAGTGGAAACGTATACGTATGCTTAACCGCTTCACCTTCAGCCTTCCGCAAGATGATGATGACGGCTGTTTCGGCCTTCAGAAAAATATTTTGATTGACGGTCGTTAATTCCGGGTTGCTGTACTTACTGAATTGAATATCATCAAATCCCATAATGGATATATCTTCTGGTACTTTATAGCCCCTTTTAATAAATCCTTTCATCAACCCGATAGCCATAATATCAGCTGTACAAAAAACAGCATCATACACTATAGAATCATCTGCGATTTTATTAGCTATTCGTATGCCTTCTTCATAACTATAGTTCACATCCGATAAATAGACATATTTATCATGATATTCATAGCCGTAAGCAGCAAGCGCTTCTTTATAACCATCTAAGCGTTGATTAATGAAATTTCCTTTTTCCAGCTTGCACCCGACAAAAGCAATTTTCTTATGACCTTTTAAAATTAAATATTCTATACTGTCAAATGTCCCTTTTTTATCTTCAGACGTGAGAGTGATAAAATTCGGCTCTTCTCCATATTCATCCACAATAACAACTGGTATATTTAACGCTTTCAATATTTTGGACAAATAGGGCGGTACCGACCCAAGTACAATGATACCAACAAACACTTGGTCCATCTGTATATCTTGCCAAGCAGCCTGGTCCAATGAGTTATACACATGCATCGATAGTCCGTTTTCCTGCACGGTATGTTCAATCCCACTAATGAACTCCTGGTAAAAAGGATTTTGATCTGACAACTGATGCTTCAAGTCACGTTCCATTTGCATAAATACAGCTATCGTATGCTTTTGGGGCACAATCAATCGGTCTAAAACGTCACTAGGCAGATAACCTTGCTCGCTAATAATTCGGCGGAGCTTTCCTCGTGTATCATTCGGTATTTCCCCTACTTTGTTTTGTATATACGACCTCATAAACTCTTGATAAAAAGGGTGTTCACTGTCTTCATCCATAAGTTGCTTCGTTCGTTTCGCTAAATCCCTGGCCGTACTATTCGGAATATACCCCAATTCTTCAATTGCCTTCATTACTCGTTTCTTCGTCGCTTCTGAAACCTTATCCACATCATTCAATACATAAGAAACGGTGGCTTTCGAAACATTCGCTCTAGTTGCAACATCTTTGATTGTAATCTTTTTTTCCTTCATGTCGCCCTCCAACAATACTCTCCTCCCATTTTCTTATATCTACCACCGTTTGTATACAGAAAAAGAGCAAGATAAAAAACTTGCTCTTTTCCTACTTAGAAATTATTTTTCATTAGCCATAATTTCTTTAATATAGTTTTTAAGCGTGTCGGATTTACCACCGAAAATCGCTTGTACACCACCTGAAATTTCAAGGACACCAGCAGCTCCTAGACGTTTCAGTTCATTTTTGTCAACCACTTTTGAATCTTTAACCTCAACACGTAAACGTGTAATACATGCATCAATATTATCGATGTTTCCACTTCCACCTAGAGCAGCTAATACTTTAGGAGCAATCTCGCGTAATTCATCGTTACCTGTAGCAGGTTTTGATGCGCCTTCTGCTTGACCATCTTTTGCTTGATAATCAGCTTTTGTATATAACTTTGTTTCTTCATCGTCTTCTTCACGACCAGGCGTTTTCATGTTGAACTTTTTGATGATGAAGCTGAATAATAAGAAGTAAAGGACGAAGTAACAAGCACCAACAAGAAGTACATAGTACCAATGTGTTGCTACTCCAGCACCTGCAGGAAGTAAACCGAATAATGTAAAGTCGATTAAACCACCTGAGAACGTCATACCGATGAATACATTGAATAAATCCATCAGCAAGAAAGATAAACCTGATAATACTGCATGAACAACGAATAACCAAGGAGCTACGAATAAGAATGTGAATTCGATTGGCTCAGTGATACCTGTAATTGCTGCAGTACCCGCAGCTGAGAATAATAGTGATCCGACTACCACTTTCTTGCTTGGTTTTGCACATTTATACATTGCTAATGCAGCACCAGGTAAACCGAAAATCATGAACGGGAATTTACCAGCCATGTAACGAGTTGTTCCGTTAACTACTTCGTTCATTGTTGCAGATGAAGCACCTACTAAATCGCTCATTGAACCTAATTGTGTGAAATAAGCAGGACTTGCTCCATCAATAACAGTATGAACACCATTGATGATAACATCTGCTTGTACGAAAGAAGAGTACCAGAAAGGTGTATAGAAAACATGGTGTAAACCGAATGGAATTAATGAGCGTTCAATCAATCCGTAGAAGAACGTACCCACTAAGCCTGAACCGTTTACAAGATCCGCCAACCAAGCAATTCCGTCTTGGATTACCGGCCAAATGAATGCAAGTGCCGCACCGACAAGAGCCATTACTAATGCCGTAATAATCGGTACGAAACGAGATCCTGCAAAGAATGAAAACATTGGGTTAAACGTAATATTATAAAAACGATTGTGCAGCATACTTGTCACAAGACCTGTGATGATACCGCCAAACACCGACATATTTAATGTGAAAATACCGACAGAAGTCGTTACATAAGTTCCGTATTCTCCTACATTATCTGCCGTGATTACACCTAATGTTGTATAACCAAGACCAAGTAAAGTAGAAATTACTTGGTTCATAACTAAGTAACCAAATACAGCAGCCAAGCCGGCTGTTCCTTTATCTTCCTTAGCTAAACCAACAGCTACCCCAACAGCAAATAGAATTGGGAGATTTCCAAAAATAATATTACCAATATCATTCATAATAGATAAAATAGCCGAAACTACTTCAATATTTACAAATGAAATTAAAGGATTGTAAATTGACGGTGCATTTTCTAGAGCAGCAATCCCTAAGAAAGCGCCACCAATCCCAAGCAAAATACCCGCAATCGGTAATGCAGCAATCGGTAACATAACCGCTTTACCAATACGTTGTAAATACTTAAACATATGAGTTCTTCCTTTCATTACATATTATTTAGTTAACTAGTTAACCCTACTATTAGTTAAGCGGTTAACCTTCACATGAATACTATATCAGAATAATATAGAAACCGTTTTCACCATTTACGTCTGTTTTGTGAAGTATTTTTTTTCCAAACGCAACTTTTCTCACCAAATTTATGCTCGTTTACATCAATGTTCTAACGGGTAATGAATTAAGTGATAGATGAAATGTGTAACGTATTCTACTACGTATTATATTGATTCTAGTGAAACTTATTCATTTTTTTTCGAACTATAAAGGAGACGGCAGCCATGAAAAAACTATATTATTCTTCATTCACCTATTTAATTCTTGCTCTGGCAAGCGGAGTTATTTGGCGGGAAATAACGAAAATTTTGGATATTACTGAAAAAACAGCACTGAACGTCGTACATACCCATTTATTCGCCTTAGGTTTCATAATGTTTCTAGTATTCATGGTATTAAATCATTGTTTTCATATTGAACAATGCCAACGATTTAATACCTTTTTCATTCTTTATCACGTAGGAGTCGGGCTTACAGCCTTGCTCATGTTCATAAGAGGCATTGTAAGCATTCAAGAAATTAGAGGAGACTTGGTATTGTCTTCCGGATTGGATTCATCCATTTCCGGCATAGCTGGAATTGGGCATATGATTTTAACTGTTGCCCTCGTCATATTAATGCTTATGTTAAAAGAAAAGCTTTTTGAAAAGAAAAAAGCTTGAGGATGAAAGTAAGCACAAAAAATGCACAGGAACCATTTTCCTGTGCATTTTTTTATCAACCAATTTTATTTCCTAAAGCTCTGTTAAAAACAACCATTCTATACTAACTGCCCTCATAAAGGCGACAATACCTCTTCCTTTTCCTGCCCCTTATATTCATGGATTTCATTGCATAATTGCAAGTAAAGAAGGTTCATTCGATATTTTGTCCGTTTTTTCATCTCTTTTTTTAGTAAGGATAGAAACTTCATATACAGTTCCTCTCTCTTTTCTCTCACATGTTGAATCCTATCATAACTTTCCTCATAACGACCGTTTTGTTTATCTTGAATGGCAGCTAACAGCGTTTGAAGTACCTCATTCTTGCTTTCGGTAACTTCAGACTGTAACGCTTCAACAATCTCAGTCTCATCATACTCATGCAATAAGCAATCCAATGGTTCTAGTATATCTTCTAGTTCATATCGACTAATCATAAATTTTCCATTTTCATATCCACTTAACAGTTTAGTTAGTAAATATTGCCGACGAAAATGATCCTTCAAGCCAAATTTCTTCATCGATTTCGAATAATAATAATAAGATTGCTTAAAATCCTTCTTCTCGAAATATAAATACCCGATGTTACAATATATTTCTTGCATCGGCACAATCTCACAAGCCAAGTCCAATATTTCTTCTAGCTCCTGCTCTTTCTGATGATCAATAATAAAGTGAAATAATTGCGAACTCACCCATTTATTGTCATGCAATCCGACTAAACAGGCCGAAATAAAACCGATAATTTCTTTATTTTCTGTTTGAAAAGCATTCATTAAAATCGTTTCATATTGATTCTTTTCATTATGGAAAAGCGGATACATGATGTCAGTAATCTTATACTCCTGCAGCAACTCATATTGATGTTTACTATGAAGCAAGATATTTTTCATATCACCACAAAATATATCCAATACTTCAATATTCCTACTTGAATAATAAAATTCCCCTTGAATGAAAAGTGGAATTAAGTTTGCAACAAATGTTTTTTTCCTTAAGTTCACTTCTTTATAGCCTTGAACAACTTGATAAACTTGCTCATGTTTAAAGAAATCGGTTGTTAACGCCAACTTGAGAAATTCAATGATGTCACTAACAGAAATTCTTCGTAAAGTATCGCAATACTTATCCAGCACCAATAGCTCTTCTGGATGCTTGATGTTTTCATACACACTTTTCACCGAAAAATAAAATTCTTTATAGCTCGGTTTCAACTGTGAATCTATGATATGAGCATACTTGTCCCATAAAGCTTCCGCTCGCTCCGGCCATCTGTTTTTAAAGCAATATAGCAATAATATATTCAATAACTTTGGAGAAGCTTTCAATTGTAGGACATATAGATATTTTTGATACGCCTCTTCTAACATATCGTAATCGTTCTTCTGCTCGCCCAACAAGGAAAGGAACGTTGCATAAATCCGATTGATTCCTACATCCTCAGGGAAAAGATCTGCCAAAAGTTGGAACGCCTTAACACCTCTATCATAATCTTCCGCTTCTACACATTCTGATTCAAACCGGATCAGCATCTCTAATGGCGGTTTTCTTCGAGCCATAACCCCTATAATTTCCCATACTCGCTCATCGTTCATCTCATTGTGTTCCCGCATTTTAATCAATTCAAGACCAATAGTAGCAATCCGATTATCAGGTTCCTCATCAAGAATACTTCTGAATATATCTCTAGCCTCTTCGTTCAAGCCATGATACAAAGCCCAGATACCTATCTCTCGAAAGGAAATGACTTTCCTATCCAGCTCATACAAAACTTTATATTCGTGCAACGCTTCATGAAAGCTGTTTTCATATTCAAACAATTCTCTTAAACAGTAATGCAATTTAATATTGCAAAGATTATTTTCCTTACAAACCAACAACAATTCCTTCAATTCACGCAAAACTTGCTGTGTAGATAATTCCTCATCAATATAAAGAACAAGATGCTCCGAATATTTGGTTAATCTTAAGATTAACTCATACATTTTATTCAGCACCCGATAAGAATGATTACCGGATCGTATCATTTCTTTGTATACATTCAAAGCTTCCAGCACGTAACTATTTCCTTCGCAAAATTCAGCAAAACGAAACAACGCTTTTTCCTTATTGCTACCATTCGAATAGAGAGATGCTTCTTTATAAGCTTTATACGCTAAATAGTGCTCATGCAACTCATTATAGCTATTCCCTAGCAACACCCAAGGGAAATTCCAGCTTGGGTAATGCTCCACAACTTCCCGAAAAAATTGCACAGATTGAAAATGCTTCTTGTTTAGATAATTGGACTTATATATTTGATTAATATCTGATGCGCGATAAACAGGTTTCGTTTCATGTTCATTATATGTAAAGTTAATGATCGGATATGACAAGTTCATTTCTGTTCTGAATTTCAGTGCCAATTCCAGTTCTGCCATCAATTTATTAACGATACCTCTCTTAGCCGTTCTTTTTAAGATGGCAATGGGGCTATCCACATCCACTTCATATTGCTCATTATATAATTCTATTAATCTATGATATTCTTCATCATTTCTTTCTCGATAAGAAATGACCATTAAGTATTTCAATACTTCCTCATTTTGCGGTTGCACCGATAAAAAGAGCTGCTTAGCCCGTTCATAATTATTCATGATAAATTCTTTAATACCTAAATAAAACCGCTTCGTTCTAGTCGTACCTTGCACTAATTTTTGATAGTTTTTCGCATTTTGGCTATTAATCAAAAATCGCAAAGAATTCCTTTGCCACTCATGAGGAAGAAGTTTCCTATCCACAAGCTCTTCCACGATACTTTCGCAACCGAAATTCAGAAATACAAAATAGAGCTCATAAAAAAGCTGATATTCTTTTTTATCGTCTAACCCTTCTAATGTTTGGAGATAGTAATTGACTACTCCTTCATGATTTCCCTCTTTAAACAAGCAAATGAATTTGCTCACTATTTCCAGATAATTAGTATTTTCATTATTCTTACCAGTTGAATCCATCTACTAAACCCCCACTCTGCAAACCGCCTTACAATGAAAAATACTGTTTATTTCCTAACATAAGTAAAGTTTCCTTTCATTTTCTTCATCATCCTCATTGCCCTATAAATAACGATTATAAAATTCTAAAGATAGTTCATTTTCAAAAAAAACCATTTTTTATAGTATCACATAAATTTATCCATTTTCAATAATTGTTTGAAAACTAATAATAAAATAAATGTATAAAGCATTTTATGAAAACATTTTCTTTACAAAAGACTACTTTCGTAAACTTTGTTGCCTATGAACAACTAGTACGTCTAGACGATATTTTTCCTAGGATGTTCACTGCAGGAGTCTCGTACCTTACACCCCTTTTATCAACTGGTTTTATTCCCTAAAGCTCCTTTAGAAAACAGCCATACAAAAACCTGTCACTTTTAGCAACAAGCAACAGGCTATCTTCATTTTATTAATATGTTAAACGATATACTAAAAATCTTTCACTTACATTCCGTTCATATAAACCAGGTAACACGACTTCTTCTTTTAATTCGAAGGCATAATGATTTTCTAAAAAATACACATAATCTTCCGAACCATAAAACAAAATCAGCTCTATATCACGATAGTTCTCTTCAAGTGATACTAAAATATTATTAACCACTTTCATAAAAATTTGAACAGAAAATGGATTAAAGAAGTAAAATCGATTATCTAAAGGGTGAATCTCATATTCTTCTGCCAAACAACATTGAAATTGGATTTGCTCTTCAAGCGCTTTATGCTTCTTCACATAATTTTCCCGATTGACCAATGCTTCTTGATAAAATATTTCATTCATTTCAATTCCCACTACTGTAGCATGAAACAAATGATGAATATAAAAATTCAACCGACCTTTACCACAGCCAAAATCAACAAGCCGATCCGTACTTTTTAACTCATAATGCTGAAATAATTGCTCCAACCCATTATATGGAGTCGGTTCATAACGATGATAATGAAAGGAATCATTAAACCCCTTTTGTTTCTCGATTGTTTGTATATTTAACAAATCATCATAATACTGCTCTTTCATTTCCACACTCCCGCCTCATCGTTTCTCTCTATAATAGTATATTGATTAGGCGATTTTTACTAATGAAGATTTTTTCCTTTTAAACGAAATCCCCCTACTAGGAAAGTAAAAAAACATCATGAAATCTATCTATCCAATCCACGCAGAACCAAACTGGAAAACTTAAAAACCGTTTTACGGATACAGGTTGAATAATGCTGAAAAGGTGAGCCGCGATTGTCTTCAATTAGACAAGCTAGCTCACCTTTTCCTATTTACATCTTTTTATTTAACAAACTATGCTTTCTTCCATAAGAGAAATAGAAGATCAACCCGATTACAAACCAGATACCACAAGCAATCCACGTATGTGCGGACAATTGGGAAATTAAAAATATACATAGTAAAAAGGAAACAATCGGTAACACCGGATAAAAAGGAACTTTAAATCCTCCTGAAGGTATACTTTTGTCTTTACGTAAAAACAAGATTCCAAGCGAAACCATTGTGAACGCAAGTAACGTCCCCATATTCACCAATTCTGCTAGTCTATCTAAAGGCACAACACCACCACAAAATGCAACAATAGAAGCAAACATCCATGTGTTTTTTACTGGCGTTTTATATTTTGGGCTTAATTCCGACATGCTCTTTGGCAATAAACCATCTCTCCCTAATGCATATAAAAGCCTTGTTCCGCCATATGCCATAACAAGAATGACTGTCGTCATTCCGATTACTGCTCCTAATGAAATGACACCTGCTACCCATTCTTGCTGAATCATCTGCATCGCAAAACTAACCGGGTCACTCACATTCAGATTTGTGTATGGCACAATCCCCGTCAAGACAAGAGAGACTGCAACATAAAGCAATGTACAAATAAATAAAGAGCCAATAATTCCAATCGGCATATTTCTTTGAGGATTTTTCACTTCCTCAGCAGCAGAAGAAACCGCATCAAATCCTAGGTATGCAAAGAAAACAAGAGCTGCTCCCCCCACAACGCCTTCAAACCCAAACGGCATAAATGGTTCCCAGTTAGCAGGCTCCACATAAAATGCACCGACCGCAATAAATAAAAGAATGACAGCCACTTTAATAAAAACCATAACTGTATTAAACTTAGTCGACTCTTTAATTCCAAGTGTCAACAGAAAAGCGATGAAGAAAACGATTGCAATAGCGGGAACATTTATATATGTTCCATTTTCCGGATTAAAAGGTCCGGAAATCGCTGGAGGAAGCTCTAAATTAAACCCTGCAAGTAAAGCATTGAGATAGGAAGACCAACCATTTGCAACGGATGCAGCTGCCAATCCATATTCTAATAATAACGCCCAACCAATGAACCATGCGATTAATTCACCAAAAACAATATATCCGTAAGTATAGGCACTGCCTGTTACTGGTACGGATGATGCAAATTCAGAAAAGCACATCCCAGCCAAAGCACAAACAATAGCGGCTACAATGAACGAAAAAACAATGGCTGGTCCAGAATGATTAGCGGCCACTGTTCCTGGAAGAATAAATATACCTGTTCCTACAATGGCGCCAATTCCTAGTAAGACTAAATCAAATGCCCCTAGCGTCTTTTTTAACTGATCGCCGCCACTCTTTTTTCCAAGCAGTTCTCCTACACTTTTTCTCCTAAATAACACATTTTTCACATTTAACACCCATCTCGTTCGAATTATGTAAAAATTTTAAACTTTTTGATTATGAAGGTCAAATAATTTGTCGAATTTTTTATAAATATGTCGAATTAAATACTAGATTCACTACTGCACGATCAATCTATGAAATAAAAAAGGAACAAAACGCCATAAATAACAACGTTTTGTTCCTTTTTTCATTTCGTCCTCTTCATTCCTGTCTATTTTCCAAAAGGAGAACAAAAAAATCGATTAACCATTATGCCTCAAAGATTGTCTTACTAAATTTTCACCCCAACATAATCGCCATCAACGGTAAAGTAAAAATAGATAATATAGTAGTCATCACTACATATTTTGACGCTACAGCTCCCGATGAATTATATTGCTCCGCCAATACAACATTCATTGCTCCAGAAGGCATAGCCGCTGCGATGACCAATACGCCGATAATAATCGGATCTTCCAAAAACTGCTTCAAAATGATAAACGTAATAGCTGGAATCAGCAATAAGCGAAACGCTGAGAACAGATATACTTTGTAATCCTTCACAAATTCCAACAAACGATTTTCCGCCATCGTCGCTCCTGTAATAATCATTGATAGAGGTGCGGTCATACTACCAAGACTATCGGTCGCTCGATATACGGTAGACGGTAAACTGATTTCCATCACAAAAAAGATAAAACCAATAAACGTAGCAAGAATGGCAGGGTTCAAGAGAAACTGTTTAACATCAATCCCCTTTCCTGCTCCATTTTTATAAATAACGACTCCTAGTGTAAATAGAAGAAACATCGAAACCGTATTATAGCTCACTAGCATTAAGACACCTTCTGTACCATATAAGGCGCCAATAATAGGGATACCTATAAATAGAAGATTAGAAAACGTACAGCACCCCAGCCAAACGCGTTTTTCAAAATGCCGAATATGAAAGAGACGTGTCATGACTAGGGCAAACATGTATGAACCAAAAACAACAATCATTGTAATAAAAAGAGTGACAAGCACTTTCCTCAACAATTCCGGCGTATACGCTGTTTGTAAGCTGATTACGATTGCTGCAGGTAAAGCAACATTCGTTAAAATCTT
>JBJEFL010000204.1:0-17395 GCA_051873995.1 Bacillus sp. (in: firmicutes) | reverse complement strand
GAAAGATGAGAAAAAACTAACCACGGCATTCGGCGCACCAGTAGCCGATAACCAAAATACAGCGACTGCCGGCCCAAGAGGTCCAGTTTTAATGCAGGACGCTTGGTATTTAGAAAAAATGTCCCATTTTAACCGTGAAGTTATTCCTGAACGTCGTATGCACGCAAAAGGTTCCGGTGCATTCGGTACATTCACTGTAACAAATGATATTACAAAATATACAAAAGCCGCTATTTTCTCTGAAGTAGGCAAACAAACCGAAATGTTCGTACGTTTTTCTACCGTAGCCGGAGAACGTGGTGCAGCGGATGCTGAAAGGGATATCCGTGGATTCGCAATGAAATTTTATACAGAAGAAGGAAACTGGGACCTTGTAGGTAACAACACACCTGTATTCTTCTTCCGTGATCCGAAACAATTCCCGGATTTGAATCATGCTGTTAAACGTGATCCGCATACCAATATGCGCAGCTCACAAAACAACTGGGATTTCTGGACACACTTACCGGAAGCTCTACATCAAATTACGATTACAATGAGTGACCGCGGTATTCCGAAAAGCTATCGTCATATGCATGGCTTCGGTAGCCATACATATAGTTTCATTAATGCAAATAATGAACGTTATTGGGTCAAATTCCACTTTGTTACTCAACAAGGTATTGAGAACTTAACTGATGCCGAAGCGGAAGCAATTATCGGTAAAGATCGTGAAAGCCATCAAAGAGATTTGTTTGATTCAATCGAAAAAGGCGATTATCCAAAATGGAAAATGTATATTCAAATTATGACAGAAGAACAAGCACGCAATATGCCATATAATCCATTCGATTTAACAAAAGTATGGTATAAAGGTGAATACCCACTTATTGAAGTCGGCGAATTCGAATTAAACAGAAATCCAGAAAACTATTTTGCCGATGTAGAACAAGCAGCATTTGCACCAACTAATATTGTGCCTGGTATCGGATTTTCACCAGATAAAATGTTACAAGGACGTTTATTTGCCTATGGTGATGCACACCGCTATCGTTTAGGGGTTAACCACTGGCAAATTCCAGTCAACTATCCAAGAGGTGTAAAACACTTCAATCCATACCATCGTGATGGTGCAATGAGAGTGGATGGCAACCAAGGTTCTAAACTTCATTATGAGCCAAACAGCTATGGTGAATGGCAAGAACAACCGGAATATAAAGAGCCACCATTGAAATTAGAAGGCGATGCTTATGAGTGGGATTTCCGCGAGGATGACGACGACTATTACACTCAACCAGGAAAATTATTCAATCTAATGACACCTGAACAACAACAAACATTGTTTGATAATACAGCACGTAACATGCAAGGAACAACAAAAGAAGTGCAATTACGACACATCAATAATTGCTACAAAGCAGATCCAGCATATGGTGAAGGCGTAGCGAAAGCGCTCGGCATTCCAATGAGCGAAGTGGATGCCGCTAAATAATCAAACATAAACAGTAAACAGCTCCACTTTCTATTACAGAAAGTGGAGCTGTTTGGCTTTCTATTAAATACACGTTTAGATGGCTGTCCAACCGCCATCGACTGTAAGGACTGTACCATTGACATAACTTGCTTCATCGGATACTAAGAACAATGCCGCTTGCGCAATTTCTTCCGGTTTACCCGTACCTGGGATAGCTCCCATGCCCAATCGTGCACGTCCCATACCGAATTCACTAATGTTTTTCATCGATGCATTGATATTCGTTTCAATGGCTCCCGGTGCAATGGCATTGCAACGAATACCTTGTTGCGCATACATAAATCCAGTATTTTTAGTCAGACCAACAACAGCATGTTTAGAAGCCGTATAAGCTGCACCTGCACGAACACCATTCAAGCCACCGACAGAAGCAATATTCAGAATGACCCCTTTTTGTTTTTCCAAAAAGATCGGTAATGCTTTACGAGTTGCACGCATAACACTTGTTGTATTTACCGCAAAAATGCGTTCCCATTGCTCATCCTGAATATCACCGACTGGTTCAAAACTATCCATAATGCCCGCATTGTTTACTAAAATATCCAATGTTCCGTATGTTTCAACGGCTGTATCGATTAAGTTTTGGATATCTTCTTCTTTTGCCACATTCGCCATGACGGTAATCGCTTCCCCGCCATTAGACTTAATGTCTTCAACCGTCGCCTTCGCTGCATCCACATTTATATCAGCAACAACCACTTTAGCTCCTTCTTTTGCATAAAGAGCAGCAATTGCTTTCCCCATACCAGAGCCTGCACCTGTTACGACAGCCACTTTATCTTGTAATCTCATCTCTACTCCCCCTAATTTTAACCTTGTAAATTTCACCCTTCCTTTATTATATAACCGTTTTGAGATAAACCGACACCTGATTTCTTCAAAAACACAAATATTCACAAAAATAAATCATATTAATGAACATTCGAAGAAACTATTGAAATGCCGAAAAGGGATGCCTAGCATGACATCCCCTTTACACTTTTGGGTGAGAAGGATTTTTTAATTTGAAGTCTTCCTCTTGTTTGTTACCTTCCAAGACGCTCTCCCTAAACAATCGCAGCCTTTAACGGCAATGCTTATAGAAACAAAAAGCCGAAAAAGCTTGAAATTGTCACTTTGGTCGAGGACAAACAGCCTCTTCTCCCATCAATTCATCAATCACGCAACACTTTCACTACTGCTTTTTTAATAGGTTGCGGTTGATTCACACAGACACCAGGCTTATGAGCATCTTGTGGAGTGAAAACGGCAAAATAACCTTCTTTCACAAGAAGAACATTTTCTTCACCTTCTAAAAACATAAGGTCTTTCTCTTTATCTGTTTCTACAACTGTTGTTTCTTCAATATTCGTATAGCCCATTTTTCCAGCACCTTGAATGACGTATTGAATATCGGTATAAGCATAATGTGCCTCTAAGCGGCATTGTTCTTCCACTTTTGTTTCATATTCTTGAATCATCACAAAGACTTTATCACCCTCTACTTCATACGTCCCTACAGGCAGCGCCTGCAAATCATTATCCAGCAAGAAATGAAGGCCTTTTTTCAATCGAGGATGAACCCCATCATACAATGCTGCATTCGTTAATTTGTCGATAATCATCGTCAGTCCTCCAATAAAATTGTTAATGTCTTCACAAATATTATCGTGATTTTATCGTATAAAAAAACAAAAACTTACATTTCATCAACGAAGTCAAGGCTTGTTCAAAAGTTATATACTGCTGCTCTTAAGTTAGAGTCTTAATGCCTGTTAAACGGGATAAAAGCCAGAACCCTTGTTTCATAAAGATTTCTGGCTTTTACTAAATCATCTCATGTTCCGCAAAATGTCTTATAAGGTTGACATGACGGTTTCGGTAATTGACAATATTCCTCTTGCTCCAATGAATAGGCATACGGATTAGAAAGAGCATGAAGTAACTTCTCCATCACCCGATAATCTCCACTCATTGCAGCTGCAATTGCTTCCTCCACTCGATGATTGCGCGGAATGACAGCGGGATTGCTTTTCTTCATTAATTGTGATGATGCTTCTTTCGATTGCTCTTGTCGACTTAGCCTTTCTTGCCATGTTTTTTGCCACTGTTGAAATTCTTCCTTGCCAAAGAAAGCTGAATCGTCCAGTTTATCAATTGTCAGTGCACGAAATGTATTCGTAAAGTCCGCACGTTGCTTTTGCATCAACTTAAGAAGTTCCTGAATAAGAGCTTCATCCTGCTCCTCGTCGTTAAAAATACCCAACTTGGCTCTAAAGCCTGTAAAATAATGACGTTCATATAGCTCACCAAAGTTAGATAACATATCTTCAGCCAGTTTGACGGCTTCCTTCTGCTTCTCATGAATGAGCGGTACTAAGCTTTCCGCTAAGCGTGCGAGATTCCAGACAGCTATATACGGTTGATTACCGTACGCATAGCGCCCTTGATAATCAATAGAACTGAACACTGTAGCCGGATCGTATGCGTCCATGAAAGCACAAGGACCGTAATCAATTGTTTCGCCACTGATTGTCATATTGTCCGTGTTCATCACGCCATGAATAAAGCCGACCATCTGCCATTTAGCGATTAATGCCGCTTGGCGTTCCATCACTGCCTGAAGGAAAGCCAAATAGCGGTTGTCAGCCTCTTCAATCGTTGGATAATGTCGTTTTATCGCATAATCAGCTAAATTGCGAAGATCATCAACCGACCCGAAGTTGGCAGCGTATTGAAAAGTGCCGACACGCAGATGACTATCAGCAATTCGCGTCAGTACTGCTCCTGGTAAGATGGTTTCTCGTATCACATCCTCGCCCGTCGTTACAACTGCAAGGCTGCGAGTAGTCGGTATGCCAAGCGCATGCATCGCCTCACTAATTATGTACTCGCGCAACATCGGACCGAGTGCGGCTCGACCATCTCCACCACGAGAATACCGTGTTCGACCAGCGCCTTTCAATTGAATGTCAACACGCTCGCCTTGAGGCGTCAGCTGCTCACCAAGTAAAACAGCACGACCATCACCCAGCATCGTAAAATGTCCGAACTGATGCCCTGCATATGCTTGAGCAAGAGGCTCAGCTCCTTCGGGGATAGCATTTCCAGCTAAGATAGAAACCCCTTCTTCACTTCGCAATAACTCCGCATTTAACCCTAATGAATTTGCCAATGATTCATTCAAAACAATCAGCTTCGGCAACTGTACGGTAGTTGGAGCTGTTTTGTCAAAAAAGACATTCGGCAGTCGAGTATAGCTATTATCAAACTTCCATCCTATTTGTGTCATAATATCCCCTTTTCGTTTTATTGGTAAGGCTGTTTTCGTAAACTTTGTTGCCTATGAACAAGTAATGCGCACAGATGTCGTTTTACTTCAGGATACTCGCTTTCCGCGAGAGTCTCACACCTTCCGCTCTAACCAATCTTTTTATCAACTCGTTTTATTTCCTAAACTCATTTAAAAACAACCATTCATCATATCCCGATTTTTTATCGTGTTGTAATCCTTTAATGTATCTTATTCTTCATTTCCTTATTATAGCCTTATGATGATTTATATATAATGTGGAGATTATGTTCCTTTATGTATATTAACTTAAAGCTTACCGCATAGTTTACAAGACAAAAAATCATTCCCTGTCTTAAGGAATGATTTTACTTTGTTAACTATAGCTCTTACACTTATTTTTATCATGACCATCGGCAGCTATTGGATTCATTTATTTCTTAGTTAGATAGGATTTACTTTCAAAAGGAATTTCTTGTATGCCATTTATTTGATTGACATAAACAGCTAAAACAAAACAAACATTGGCTAGCAATCCTAAGAAGTTGAATAAAATATCCGGTACTTCGCGCTCTGCACTTACTTTATGAAGTGCCCGATACGATTTCTTCGCATCGCTGCGGGCAATATGAAGCGCACTTGCTGCCCCATTTCCTTGCGGCAATACAAATTGCTTCGTTATATCTCCAGTTTGTTGAACATAATAATCATATCGATCACTTAACCAGTGTAAATCAGCCTCTGTAATAGCTAACTGCCCTCGAACAGAACCATTCACATGATAGCAAAGCGGCTGAATGACACGTAAATCATCGATTACCATTTGTTCTTTCTCCGTTAAATGGGCGAAAACAGCCCCAACACTTGTCGTTAAACTATCTGTGCGAATCTCATAATCTACTAAACAACTTTTCTCACGCATAAATGGATAACATGAATAACGCCAATCTTTTTTCACTTTTCTAACACCTCTCTGTATGGAAAGTATCTATTTGGTTGGTAATACTTATTTTAAAATATAAGATTTCGTGTCAAACGGCACTTCCGCTACATCGTTTACTTTGTTTACATATAACGCCATAGCACATGCCACATTGGATAGTAGTCCTGTAAATTTAAACAGTAAATCAGACACAGGCTCTTCTTTATTTACATGATGAAGCGATCGATACACTAGCTTCGCGTCATTTCTTACTTGATGAAGCATCATCGTCGCAATCGTTCCTTGTGGCAATACAAATTGCTTCATCATCTCTCCCACTTCTGCCGCATAGTAATCATAACGTTCACTTAACCATTCTATATCTTCTGTCTCTATGGCAAGTTTGCCTCGAACGGATCCGTTTGCATGATAGCAGAGCAATTGAATATGCCTTAAATCCTCAGCCACTTCGCGTTCCTTCTCTGTCAAATATGGCAAAACCATTCCTACACTTACTGTTAAAGCGTCTGACAGCACTTCGTAGTCCACTTTACAGCTTTTCTCGCGCATATACGTATAGCAAATATAACGTAAATCTTTCTTCATTATTTATTCCTCACCTTCATCATATGGCAAATTCCTTTTTATTTAAAAATAACGTATGTCTTATGCACTTAAAGCCTATTTGAATTAGGCTATTCATTAAAATACAAAAATTCTGATAAAATAAATGTATCAAACACTACGAGGTGCTTCATGAACTTTAAAATTATCGTAACAAGCGATTTGCATGGTGAATATGGGCGATTTCAAGCTATTGGAGCCGAAATAAACAAACGCAAGCCCGATTTATTGATTGATAATGGAGACTTTTTGCAAGGCAGTCCGCTCCATGCTTTTTATGACAATCACCCAAACGTTCATCATCCGATGATTCAATTAGCGAACAAATTGCATTATGATGTGGCCGTATTTGGTAACCATGAATTTAATGCTTCTTTGGAAAAAGTTCAATCCATCCAAAAGCAGTTCAACTTTCCCTGGATCAGCTGTAATATCGGCCATTTTTCTCAACCGTATTTCGTGAAACATATAAATAACATGAAAATCGTTGTCCTTGGAGTGACCACACAGCACACATTACTTTGGGACGAATGGAATGCCCTTTCTTCCTTACAATTTGAACCAGCTATCGATGCGACCAAAAGGTGGGTAGCTCACATAAAAGCTATAGAACAGCCCGACTTTCTCATTGTCAGCTATCATGGCGGCTTTGCTAAAGACCCAAACGGACAATGGATGTTCGATGATGATACAGGCGAAAATGAAGCATTATCCCTGTTGAAAATCGAAGGCATTGATTTACTGATTACAGGTCACCAGCATCTTTGCCTTCAAGGCGAGCAATCAGGTACACATTATATTCAACCTGGATCTCATGGACATTATTTTGCTGAAATCACTGTTTCCAAATCTAATCATTGCTGGTCTATTCAAAGCGATTTAATTGCCGTAGAAGACGAGGGACCTTCTCCTTTAGAAGTTGAACAATGGCTTTCAGAAGAAATCGGCTTTATTCCCTTTGATTTAACTTATTCAAACTTACTGGATATCATGGTCAATCAGCACGCTTATGTTCATTGGTTCCATCAATTTCAACTTGAAACAACAAAAGCTGAACTGTCCGTAACGGATCTGTTCTTTAAACATTCAGGCGGATTCAACGGCATTATTAAACGAAAAGATATTCTCGCCAATTATCCTCAACCTAATAAACTTGTTGTATTGGAACTGACAGGTCAAGCGATTATGGAAGCATTAGAACAAAGCGCGGCCGTTCTTTCGCTAAATAAAAATAACGAAATTGACTATGCATGTAATGTGTATCCGAATACGCTACAGCCTTATTTATACGATTTTTGGGGTGGAATCACCTTTCATATGGATTTGACAAAACCAGTCGGTAACAGAATTTCCAATATTTTTGTTCAAGGTGAGAAGATCGGTTTAACAAATAGATACACCGTTGCCATGAACAGCTTTAGAGCACTCGGGAACGATCCATTTCCTATGTTCAAACATGCGAAGAAAATACAGGAATCTTCTCTCACCGTTCCAGAGTTACTAGAACAGTATATTCGCCAATACTATCCCATCTCGCCAAAAGAGTAGCTATTCTATTTTGAATGACTACTTTTTGGCGGCATTATGATTGAACAGCATAAGGAATTACTTGCCTTTTCTCGAAATAAGGGTCATCATAAGTAAACGTGTTTGTTTGGAATACACGCATTAAATGATCCACAGTGATGGCTTGTTCCGGTTTATCGAAAGCGATCATTTCCCCATCGCGTAAAAGCAAGAGCTCATCACAATAGCGATTGGCCAAATTAATATCATGTATGGCAGCAATGACGCTCTTGCCTTCATTTACAAGCCCTCTTATCACTTGGCAAATTTGGACTTGATGATAAATATCCAAGTCCGACGTCGGCTCATCCAATAAAATGACATCGGATTGCTGTGTGATGCTTCTTGCCAGAAAAGCGAGCTGTCTTTCTCCTCCCGAAAGTGTCGTTATGAAGCGATCTTTCAACTGATAAATGCCGGTTTGTTTCATCGCCTGCTCGGCAATCTCATAGTCGGCCCTTTGGGAAAGTTGCCATTTCTTCCTGTGTGGATGCCGACCCATCAGTACGACCTGTTCTACGGTAAATTGGTAATCAAGCACCGTACTTTGAGGCATATATGTGATGGCTTTTGCCACTTCTAAATCAGTCATTTCGTTCAAATTCCTGTTTAAAAAATGAATGGTGCCGGCATGCGGCTTCAATAGCTTCGCCATCAATCGTAACAAAGTAGATTTACCGGTGCCATTCGGTCCGATTAAGCCGATAAACCGCCCAGCCTGCAAGGAAACATCCATTTGCTTCACAATAAAGCGATTTCCCCGCTTAAACGATACTTGATTCAATTCAAGAATAGAAGTCATCTCACCCATCCCCTTTCTTTTTATTTTTAATGATTAAATAAATAAAAAATGGTGCACCGAAGAAAGCCGTAATAATGCCAATTTGAATTTCAGCCGGTCGAATAACCAATCGGGAAATCAAATCAGCCAAAATTAAGAAAATCGCTCCACCAAAAGCACTGGCCATCAATAAATACCGATGTGTCGGACCAATAATCATACGAATCATATGAGGAACAATCAAGCCGACAAATCCGATGGCCCCCGTTAGTGCCACACTCATCCCAGTTACAAGAGAAGCGACGACCAATAACACATTGCGTGTCCGTTGCACAGATATCCCCATATTTTGCGCTTGCTCTTCTCCCAATAAAAAAATGTCCAAATCATTAGCGTAATACAGAAATAAACAAATGCTAAACAAGACGGGAACAATAAGGAGTTGGACATGTCCCCAATCCCGACCGTTCAAGTCGCCCATCAACCATTGAACAATTTGCAACATTACCCCAGCATTGGAGAAGGAAATAAGCAAGGATGTACAGGCTGATAAAAAAGAGCTGATTGCAATTCCTGTCAACAACAGCGTTAACATCGAGGTCTTTCCATGATTGGTCGAAATCATATACACTAAAAATAACGTCAGAAGTGCCATAACGAATCCCAGTAATGGAACAAACAACGAATGAATAGTGGCTAACCCAAAATAAATGGCCACCACCCCACCAAAGGCACCCCCTGATGACACGCCAATGATGCCAGGGTCTGCCATCGGATTACGAAACACACTTTGCATCACAACACCGGATATCGCCAGTGCCGCTCCGACCAACCCTGCCACAACGACACGCGCAAACCGAATTTGCACAAGAATCGTTTCATACATAGGATCGTACTCAAATTGAATAAAAGGAAGCAGCGAAAGTAAGACTTTCACTGTTTCCTTCAAAGGTACTGTTACACCTCCATACATCGTTGCCAGCAGCATGGAGCATAACAGAATACATATTAATATGCTAAATGAAAAAACATATTTAACTTGCTTGGCAATCATCTTTATTCTCCGTATAAGACGTCTTGAATGTCTTCTGCACCTTCAATCACATAGTGCGCAGCTGTTGTCAGGTTAGCACTATCAATAACATGCACCTCATTATTTTTGAAGGCATTGACATTTTTCAAGGCCCGATCATTTTTCCATTCTTCCACGAATGTTGCCTCTGAACCGTCATATTGCCAATCACTCGTAATAATGACATCAGGATTTAACTCCACTAATTTTTCTTTTGATAAATTTGGATAATCCGGATATTCATCACCTGTAATGCCGGCTTCCGTAATAACATTAATGCCACCAGCAAGTGTGATCATTTCCCCAATGGATGTGTTTTCTGTTACAGAAGAATTATATTGCGTCCAATAAAGCACACGTTTTTGCTCTTTCACATCAGCTGCTTTTTCTTCAAGAGCCGCCATGCGTTCTTTCACATCAGCAACGACTTCTGCCGCTTCCTCTTCTTCCCCGACGATTGCACCAACTTCTTCAAGACCTGCTAAAATGCCGGTAAATGATGCATCATCTTTCAATTGATACGTCTTCACGCCAGCTGCATCTAATTGCTCTAGCACTTCTGGATTCACATAAGTCGGAACAAGCACCAAATCCGGTTTCAGTGAAAGAACCAACTCCGCTGTTACTGATTCCATTTTTGTTTCAATGCCATCTGTCAAACCAGCTACGTTTGAAATACCTGCATCCGTTGACATTTGTGTAACGGCTGCAATACGCTCTGGTTCAACTAAAGCTAATAAATATTCATCAATCGCTAATGTCGTAGAAACGATTCGTGACGGTTCTTCTTCAATCGTGACTTCTATCCCTCGTCCATCCGTGAACGTTCTTGGATAATCGCTCGTTTCAGCGGTTGTTTCTTCTATTTTTTCTGTTGTCTGGTCTTTCGTTGTTTCTTCCCCACACGCTACAAGTGCAAAAACGGATAATAGCACCGCGAGTAGCAAACCTAAATACTTTTTCATTTCCCCCAAACTCCCTTTATTCAAAATAATTTATATTAAGCGTTTTCACGCCAAATACCGTGCACACAAAAAAAGCCTGTCTTCCCGGCAACAGGAAAACAGGCTTTATGAATGATCAGAGCCAAAAGACCACATCAAAATTCAAGTAGAAACATCGCATTTCTACCTAACGCCTACACTTCTCCCACCGAAAAGTTAGTTACGCATCCCTAAGCAGGTTTCCTGACTCAAGCTTCTCTTTACTCTCACGCCTTCCCAAAAATAGGTGGCCTCGTGATTTCATCAGCTTTTACAGTAGCGGGGGCTGTCCCAGATTCACACTGGATTCCCTTTTACCTCACAGAAGTGAGCACTTATGAATGTTATTATGAAATTTAAATTACACATACCATAACATGGGGGATAACCCAAAGAAAAGAAATTTGTCTTCACCATTCATTTTATTTATAAAATTGAAAAAACACATCTTATTAACTCATCTCCATCTTAACTTCTTTCACTCCTCTCGATTTTGAGGAATATGAAACTCTAGAAACGACTCATGTGCGCACAGTAGAAAAAAATAAAAATCTTCTAAGATCGTAAAAAACCTCTCATCCGACCGCCAGCTGTCAGGCTAGTCAAATGAGAGGATTCTAGATTAAATAAAGCGACCAATTGCCACAAACAATGTAAGCGCCAATATAATTATATTCGTCACAACCGATTTATTTTCTTTCCGTTTCGCGTGAAAAATGACTGCTAATATCATAATGAGTGCAAGCCCAACGGCAGCCAACGGCGTTAAAACCGGAACAACATCCAACGCCCACGGCAAAATCAAACCGACTGCCCCTAAAATCTCGGCAATTCCAATCAATAAAAAATGATTGTTATTTAAGGAAGCCGCCATTTCTTTATCCGCTTGAAAGACTTTTTTGCAACCTACCATAAGAAATAAAAGCGCCAACAAAATCTGTATACTCCACAAGGCAATATTCATTACATTTTACACTTCCTATCCAGTTGATTACCTTCCTTAAAATGATATGCAAGTATAATCAAGTAGGACCTGGACTTATTGCTTCTTCATAGTAAAATTGTTGATATCTAAAAATAAAACTCAGAAACTAACCATCCTACCAAATCCCCAAATAGAATAAGAGTATTTAATCAGGTTGCCGAGTTGAATCCATTAATCATCATTCCCCATTTCCAACTGCTGAATCAAAAGCATAACAGAACACCACGTCATTCAAGTTCAAATGCACCTGTATAAAGTTGATAGTACTTACCTTTTTCAGCAAGTAGATTTTCATGAGTGCCTCGTTCGATAATCCGACCATGGTCGAGAACCATGATTATATCCGAATTCTGTACAGTTGACAGTCTATGGGCAATGACAAAAACGGTTCTGCCTTTCATAAGAGCATCCATACCATGCTGCACGATTGCTTCCGTACGTGTATCAATCGATGAAGTTGCTTCATCAAGAATCATGACAGGCGGATTGGCAACAGCGGCACGAGCAATTGAAATAAGCTGTCTCTGTCCTTGGGATAAACCACTTCCATCTCCGGAAAGGACCGTTTGATAGCCGTTGGGCAACATGCGAATGAATCCATCGGCATTGACAAGCTTCGCTGCCTCGATACACTCTTCATCAGTCGCTTTCAAATTGCCGTAACGCAAGTTTTCCATGACCGTCCCTGTAAACAAATTAACATCCTGCAACACTACACCGAGTGAGCGACGAAGGTCCGCTTTTCTGATTTGGCTAATATTGATGCCATCATAAAGAATTTTCCCATCTGCAATATCATAGAAGCGGTTGATCAAATTAGTAATGGTCGTTTTACCAGCACCAGTGGAACCGACAAAAGCAATTTTTTGGCCAGATTCCGCCTGTAAAGAAATATGGTGAAGGACCATTTTATTTTCTTCATAGCCAAAATCAACGTCATCAAATATGACGTTGCCTTCAAGCTTTGTATACGTAATCGTTCCATCGCTGTGTGGATGTTTCCATGCCCACAGGCCCGTATGCCCCTCTGCTTCAACCAATTGTTCATTTTCATATTTCGCATCGACAAGCGTAACATAGCCTTCATCATATTCCGACTGCTCATCAAGCAATTGAAAAATACGTTTCGCCCCCGCCAGCGCCATCGCAATGGCATTAACTTGCTGTGACATTTGGGTAATCGGTTGAATGAAGCTTCTGGATAACTGCAGGAAGGACGCGATCATTCCCAATGTCAATACGTTCACACTCCATATACTGACATTCGCGACATCCATAATGGCCATCATACCTCCTATAACAGCCAGCAATACATACAGTATATAACCGAATGAATTCATTAACGGCATAAGAATATTCGCGTAACCGTTCGCTTCGGTAGCATTGACACGAAGCTCCTCATTCTTCTTGCAAAATTCTGCTTTGACTGCTTCTTCATGACAGAACACTTTCACAACCTTCTGCCCATTAATCATTTCCTCAATATAACCATTAACATCCCCCAAAGATTCCTGCTGCTTCACAAAATAAGTACCGCTTTTTCCAGCAATTTTACTCGTCACCTTCATGATGATGAACAAAAAGACAACAACAAAAAGAGTCAACCAAACACTGATATACATCATCCCGAAAAAAACTGCCACAATCGTCATCAGCGATGAAAACATGTGCGGGATACTCTGTGAAATCATTTGACGCAATGTGTCCGTATCATTTGTATAATAACTCATGACATCTCCATGTGTATGGGTATCGAAATACTTAATCGGCAAAGACTGCATATGAGAAAACATTTGATCACGAATTTTTTTCAATATTCCTTGAGAAACTACCGCCATCATTCGATTATAAAAGAGTGTTGCCAGCACACCGACCAAATAAATGGCTGCCATCACCATAATCGCTTGTAACAATCCTGTAAATACAGGGTGTGCCTCCATCAGCAGCGGTTGAATATAATCATCTATTAATCTCTGGATAAACAATGATGACCCGACATTTGCGACTGCACTCAAAATAATGCAAATACAGACGATCATCATCTGTGCTTTGTAAGGTTTCATATATCCGAGAAGTCGCTTGACTGTGTTACCGTCTACTTTTGACATCTTGCCAGAAGAGGGCACCCTATGAGCGTTTTGAATCGGCTTCTTCATCATCAGCGCCTCCCTTTACTTGAGACTTATACACTTCTTGATAAATCAAACAGCTTTTTATTAATTCATCATGCGTGCCGACAGCATTGACCTTCCCTTCATCCAATACGATAATTTGATCGGCATCCTGCACCGATGAAATACGTTGAGCAATAATAATCTTCGTCGTATCTGGAATTTCGTCATGGAAGGCTCGGCGAATTTTTGCTTCTGTCTTTGTATCCACCGCACTTGTCGAATCATCCAAAATCAAGATTTTCGGCTTCTTCAACAGTGCTCTGGCGATACAGAGCCTTTGCTTCTGACCACCCGAGACATTCGAGCCGCCCTGTTCAATATATGTATCGTATCGATCAGGAAAAGCTTCTATAAATTCATCTGCACAAGCCAATTGGCATACACGGATAATTTCTTCATCTGTCGCTTGCGCATCTCCCCACCGTAAATTGTCTTTAATCGTTCCGGAGAATAGGACATTTTTTTGCAGTACCATCGCCACCTCATTGCGCAACGTTTCCAAATCGTAATCGCGCACATCGACTCCACCGACGCATACACGTCCGTTTGTCACATCATATAAGCGTGGTATGAGCTGTACCAAAGTCGTTTTTGATGACCCTGTTCCACCGAGGATGCCGACAGTTTCACCCGATTTAATATGTATATTGATATCATCCAAACAAAGTTTGTCTGCCTTTTTAGAATAAGCAAAATCCACTTTTTGAAAGGTAATCGACCCATCAGGTATTTCATAAATGGGATTCTTTTTATTCGTCAAGTCACTTGTTTCATTCAAAATTTCCGCAATACGCTCAGCACTTGCTTTAGACATTGTAATCATGACAAAAATCATAGAAAGGATCATCAAACTGATCAAAATCTGCATCGCATATGTAAACAAGCTCATCAGTTCACCGGTTGAAAGGCCCACCGCCGCATCATTACCGCTCGCTACAATCGCCCTTGCCCCAAACCAGGAAACAAGCAGCATACAAGTATACACACAAAATTGCATAAGCGGCATATTGAAGGCAAGAATCTTCTCAACTTTAGAAAAATCATGATAAATACTCTCGGAAATACGGCCGAATTTTTCTTTTTCATAATCTTCACGTATGAAAGACTTCACGACACGAATGCCGCGAAGATTTTCCTGTACGACATTATTCAACTGATCATACGTACGAAATACACGCCGAAACAATGGATGGGCTTTTTTAATAATAAAATAAAGACCGAAACCAAGTACCGGCATCGCTCCTAAGAAAATCATTGATAACTCGGCATTAATATTGAACGAAACGATAAAGGCAAACACCAGCATCATCGGTAATCGAATCACATTGCGCACAATCATCTGATAAGCATTTTGAACATTGGTAACGTCCGTAGTGAGACGAGTTACAATGCTGGCAGTCGAAAATTTATCGATATTTGAAAAGGAAAAGTTTTGCACATTATAAAACATATCCTGTCGAAGGTTACAGGCCAAACCAGCACTAGCAACAGCTGCATACCGTCCGGCCAGAACACCGAACAAAATGGTAAAGACCGTACACAATAAAAGTGCCGCTCCCATTTTCATCACAAACGTCATGTTCCCATCATCAATTCCATAATCAATCAAATTGGCCATCAGCAACGGAATTGTCACTTCCAAAATGACTTCGCCAATGACAAATACCGGTGTCAAAAGGGAAGCTTTTTTATATTCTCGAATACTGCCGGCAAGTTTCTTGATCATATCTCTCCCTCCCTTTTGTTAAACAATTCACAAATAAACTCCTTTTTCTAAATCCATAGTTTATGAACATAATTACTCCAATGAAGTTCCCCCTCTCATTCTTATTTACGTTTCCTTCTGAGTTGCCGCTATTTCGAGGCTAGGAAATGTTTTTAAAGAATAGTTACATCATAAGATTCATCCAACGATAAATACTTCTTTTTTACCCCTAAATTCAAATCGCTTAACTTCATTTCAAAAATAATATATACTGCAAAATAATAAAACATTTAGAAAATTCTTTATAAAACGATATTTTTCTTATATTATGTATACATAGTTAGAATAGGGAAAACACCTATGTTCCCTTCGGCTATACTACATTACTATAATTACAACGGGGGAAAATAATGAAAAGTGTAATGATGAAGTGGAACCAAGTGAGCCTGGTGAAACGAATACTTGTAGGTATCATCCTCGGCATTATCTTAGCAGTAACCATTCCTGATGCTACAGGTTGGGTCACCATTTTAGGTTCTTTATTTGTAGGTGCTTTAAAGGCTGTTGCACCGATATTAGTTTTATTCTTAGTCATGTCTGCCGTTTCGAAACATAAGAGCGGACAAAAAACCAATATGAAATCCATTATAGGTCTCTATGGATTAAGCACATTCCTAGCTGGTTTTGTGGCCGTTGTAGCAAGCTTTATCTTTCCTACAACTTTATCACTTGCAGAAGGCACAAACGATGTGACTCCTCCTGAAGGCATTACTGAAGTTCTGAAAACATTATTATTCAATGTCGTTGACAACCCAGTAAACGCTTTAATAAATGCTAATTATATCGGTATACTGGCTTGGGCCATTCTGATTGGTTTTGCGTTACGAAATGCCTCTGACTCTACCAAAGATATGCTTACTAGTTTTTCAGATGCCATTTCTCAAGTAGTTAAATGGGTCATCAGCTTTGCGCCAATCGGAATCATGGGGCTTGTCTATGATTCCATTGTAACGAACGGACTTTCTACACTACTTAGTTACGGAAAGTTACTTGCCGTACTGATCGGTTGCATGTTGACAGTGGCTTTTATTGTGAATCCAATTATTGTCTTTATATTTATACGCAAAAATCCTTATCCTCTTGTTTTTACATGCATTAGAGAAAGTGGCATAACAGCATTCTTTACTCGTAGCTCGGCAGCTAACATTCCAGTGAATATGGGTTTATGTAAAAAATTAGGTTTAGATAAAGATACGTATTCTATCTCTATTCCATTAGGGGCTACTATCAATATGGCTGGCGCAGCTGTTACCATTTCCACATTAACGCTTGCAGCAGTCCATACTCTTGGCATTCAAGTAGATATCAGCACTGCCCTTATCCTAAGCATCCTATCTGCAGTAGCTGCTGCTGGCGCATCAGGTGTTGCCGGCGGTTCACTCTTACTCATTCCGCTTGCCTGCAGTTTATTTGGAATACCAAATGAGATTGCCATGCAAGTCGTTGGGGTCGGTTTCATCATAGGTGTTATACAAGACTCATGTGAAACTGCGCTTAACTCATCCTCTGACGTACTGTTTACAGCAACAGCTGAAATGGCTAAAGCTCGTAGCGAACAGAAAGAATTCGTTCTTTCAGAAGGTTAATTTATGATCCTTTACTAGTTGGAAAGAGGGACCTCGACGAATGAGGTCCCTCTTTCTTCCACTATTAAATCCGTTCTTCTTCATCCTACCGAAGACAAATACGGTCGTTCTTTCCTTACATTTAACAAACTCTCTTTTCATACCATCAAACGA
>JBJEFL010000203.1:0-7201 GCA_051873995.1 Bacillus sp. (in: firmicutes) | reverse complement strand
AAAACGTCCGAAGAAAAGGGCTTCTGTGATAAAGAAACTTCATGAGAAACAGATTGCCATTGCCAAAAGATCCGGGAAGCCGGTGCCGAGATATCTGGAGCAGCAGATGGCGCAGGAACGCAGCAGGAAATAGCAAAATGAGTTATAAAACTATTCACGAATAGGTAAATCAAAGGTCTAGGGAGATAATGATCTCTCTGGACCTTTTTCTATCTAAGATATTTTGAGTATTGTATGCTGATTGGGGAAAATACGTTAACGTAATAATAATATGGTGCTGCCTATAAGCAGCAATATATTATATTATACTTGACAAAAAGCAGCAAACATGGTATCATATTTTAGAGGTGAAAGTATGTCAAATGTAGGGAAATTAATAAAAGAAAAAAGGACAGCCGCCAAGTTATCACAAAAAAACCTTGGAAAAGCTTGTGGTATCAGCGATAGTGAAATCATGAAGATTGAAAATGGGACACGTAAAACTCCTAACTGGGAGAATTTATGCAAAATTGCAAAAGTACTTGGTATGCATCCATTTGACATCCTTTTGGCAGCGGGTTATATTTCAGAAAATGATTTTAATCCGAATAATAGATTGCATAATCTAGAAAAATTAAACGATGATGATTGTAAACATTTACAGTTATTAATTGATTTTATGATTTCAAGAAAAGAGACTGATGAAATATCGAAAGGAGGTCTGTGAGTATGTCTTTTAAATTAGGAGAGCTGTTTTGTGGACCTGGCGGAATTGCTTGGGGAGCTACGCACGCAGATATTGGGAATCCGGACTTTCGGATTGTTCATCAGTGGGCAAACGATTATGACGCAAGTACATGTGATACATACCGTCGAAATATTTGTCCTGATGCTCCGGAAACAGTATATCATGAAGATATCCGAAAATTTGATATGAGTAAACTTGCCCCCATAGACGCTTTGGCATTTGGTTTTCCATGCAATGATTATAGTGTTGTAGGAGAACAGAAAGGTATGGAAGGTGTTTATGGCCCATTATATTCTTATGGTGTTAAAGCATTGAAACTATTCAAACCACAGTGGTTTTTAGCTGAAAATGTTGGTGGATTAAGAAATGCAAATGAAGGAAAGGCATTTACAAAAATTTTGACAGAACTTAGAGATGCTGGATATACAATAACTCCACATCTTTACAAGTTTGAAGAATATGGAATTCCTCAAGCTAGACATAGAATAATTATTATAGGAATA
Source organism: Bacillus sp. (in: firmicutes) (assembly GCA_051873995.1). Classification (GTDB taxonomy): domain Bacteria; phylum Bacillota; class Bacilli; order Bacillales; family DSM-1321; genus Bacillus_AD. The sequence continues at coordinate 5,971 of JBJEFL010000203.1, read as the reverse complement.
AGAAATGATATACCGGTTACGTTTAGAGTGCCTTCTACGGAACCATATCAGGGAGTAGATAATTCATGCAGAACAGCCATAGAGGTACCGCCAATTCCAGAAAATGCAGCGAATAACGAACGAACAAAACAGTCTGCTGTTGTTGTTCGACGTCTACAGCACATTCTTCCAGGACAAAATGCTTTTACAGCAGATTTGCCGGATGATTTGAAGCTGAATATTAAGGGGGCAAAGATAAGCCAGATATATAAACGCCTGGATCCAGAAAAACCCTCTTATACAGTTACTGGAAGCGGAGGTGGTGGAACTCATATCTACCATTGGAGTGAACCTAGGGCTTTAACAAATCGAGAAAGAGCAAGGCTTCAGACTTTTCCAGATACATATGTTTTTGAGGGAAGTAAAGAGGGGGTTCGCAAACAAATTGGAATGGCAGTTCCATGTGAAGGAGCAAAGATTATTTTTGAAGCAATATTGAAAAGCTTTGCAGGAATAGAATATCCATATACAGAAGCAAATATAAGCGAATAACAGCTTCATCCAGGGGTGATTATTTATGGATAATTTGACACCTGAACAACGCCGGAAAAATATGAAAAATATTCGAAGTAAAGATACGTCTATTGAAAATCTATTACGGAAAGCGTTGTGGCATAGAGGATATCGATATCGTAAAAATTATAATAAACTTCCCGGAAAACCTGATATTGCATTGACAAAATATAAGATTGCTATTTTTTGTGATGGGGAATTTTTTCATGGAAAAGATTGGGAAATTCTAAAACCACGTTTAGAGAAAAGTCATAATAGTGATTATTGGATCAATAAGATATCTAGAAACAAAGAACGTGATGAGGAAGTTAATAAAAAACTACTCTTTTTAGGATGGACTGTCATTAGATTCTGGGGAAAAGATATCAAGAAAAATCTTGATCAGTGTATTCAGGTAATTGAAGAGACAATTTTTGATATTAAAATAGGTGATGGTGAGAAAGAATAAGAGCAGAGGAATACGCCCTGCTCTTATTTATTGTTCATCAACAGAAAAGTCCATATAATATTGTTCATCATCTATTTTAATAAAACTCACATCTGTTCTTCCATAATTGATTAAATCATTGGTATGTACATATGCTCCATTGGGTAATCCCAAGCGGTTTCTAAAATATTCACCAAGTAATGCATTGCTGGCTGGTGTGGTAATGGCTTTATCATTTTGCTGTTCTACACGTAGTAAAAGAGTGTGGTGATCATCGGTTACAACAAGAAAGTGTTGTTTATTTAAAGGGAAGAAACCACTTGTTGCTATGTTAATTGGAAGAGGAATATATGCTTCATTTTTATTTCTGCCTTGTCGTTGTCCCCAATTCAGACCTGAACGCTTTCCCACTTCACCAGTCCTTGTTAAAAACGAAAGATGTATAACGTGATCATCGAAATTCGATTGAAATAAAACGGATGAATTTGATTGCAAGCGGACGATAACGTAATCTTCCACTTCTGCATGATTGCAGAATATGGAACGGTTGACAGCGGATTCGTATTTTTTATATGCATCAACTGGTTTGCATGATATTAACGTATTATCGCACTTTCTCAACAGAGAAGCTTGTGTAAATTCATAAGAACCAGAATAAGCACAGATCGGTACGTTATCCTTCAGCCAGATAAACAAATTTGTTTTGGGTATGGAGCCTTGATAAAGGTAACTGCATGTAAAATTTTTATATATCTTTGAATACCGGTCTCCTTGAAGCTCTTTAAAGCCATCATGTGATATATTATCTATTCCTTCTTTTATGGTAGAACCAATGATTAATTCAACTGTTATATCAGATATACCGTATTCTTCAAAAGTTTTTAACAACCAGGAAGCCATACTTGGTGTTGCCTGATATGAAATAATACACAACCTATCTGCACCAGTAGATATTGGATCAAATAAAAGCTGTTTTACGATATTATTGGTATTTGCAGGTGCCATAGATCTAATTCTCCTCGATAACATCATAGTAGATGATATTTCCTGGAAGTTTTATATTTGGAACCCAGAGCTTCTTCCCATGCCAACCTTTTTTACCAGTAACCTGATACATTGTTAAAACAAGTTTTGATGGGAAATTTTTACCCAATTGCCAATCATTTGGCGATAACAAAGCACCGGTTCCTTGAGCAACATCTCTTTCTCTTCTGACGATTAATATTCCTTGCATTGTTGGTTGTTCTGCAAGAATAGAATCAATTACAGATAAAAAAGCATCCATTTTAAAATCAGAGCTTGGAACAATATGTTTTAAAATCTCTTTTATTATTCGAAGGCTGACTTGGTAGTATGGCTCACTACTCTCAAAAGGTTTCAGAAGTGTTGAGATGTCTTCTATTGAGTCATTATCTGGATTAAATGGATAATAGTTTGTTCCTCCAGACAGCATTTCAACATGATCATTATCAAGTACATTTTTTCTTGTCGGATTAAGTCCATTTGGATAATATATTTTGATATTATTTATGCCGTTTTCAACCTGTGCAATAATAGAATTATTTGTGGCATTTATATCAGCAAAGAGTTTATATAAATGCTCGTCAATAAAGACCTTCATTAATCCAGGATCACGATCATAACCGAACATGCGGCTATGCTGCCACATTGTGTCTGCCTGAGGTTTTTTACTGGTTCTGGTATAATAAATTGTCTGTAGTCCGGGAAAAGTAACACCTCGTCCTAATGTATTTCCTCCTATAACAAAATTACATCCGTTTTCGTATTGTTCACTATCAACATCGGTTTTTCCATTCATAATCAGAACATTGATTAAATGTGAGTCTAGTAATTCATAGGCTTTATTCATATAGGCTTCGTAGGATACTTTTTCAGTTTTGGAAGGACAGATAAGGCTGTATTCTTGTTTGAGCAATTCTGTGAATTCTGAGTTCTTATGTTCTGTGCACCAAGAAAGAGCATGTATAACTTCATCAGCGTATTTTTGATGAACTGCTTGTTTTACACTTGGGTGAAAGAGACAGTTTGATACTTTTCCACCCGAAGCAAGTATTTGTGCAGAAACAGCAATATGCCGGATCACAACATTTTTTGTTGGCTCAGTTATTTCCTCTAAATATTGAATACACTCAGGTTTCCCGCTTGCAGGAAAGAAGAAATCACCTCCAAGGTAACCATTTCCAGGCTGAAAATAATATGTAAAATAAGGATGCCATCCAGACGAAACGGTTTGCAAAAGGATGGCTTGAGGTGTTCCTGTTACTTGTAAATAGATACTGCTAGATGCTCCATTTTTAATAGAATCTAAGTATTTGTTAATAGAAGATTGTCTGTCTTTATTAACAAGTGTATTTAAGGAAGCTGCATCTGCTTCATCATCCACTATAAAAAGAGGATTGCCTTTCATGAATCCAGTAGAATTGAAAATGTTTGCCCATAATTTTAAAATACGTGCATTTTTCTTTAATACTACAATCGTGGGTTGGAGCAGGCTGTTGTCAATAAATATTTGTGCATCGTTCTCACCACAGATACAATATCCATCTAAATCTGCTTTGACACGATCTAAGGTTTGTTGTTGTAAAACCACATTATCCGTTGTCAGCAAAACAAAAACAGGGAATCCTAAATCTGTTGCTTTACAGATAATGCCAAACATTTGACCAGTTTTACCTGATTGAACATTTCCAAAAAGAAGACCTATTTCATGGCTTGTGAACGAAAAGGTTTTTATATACGAATTACCCACTTCTTCTGCAGTTTTCAATACTGATTCTGCGAGCTTGGTATTACCTCTGCTTTCAATTTTGTTAAGGTATGTTTTGAGATACTGCATTAGCTATCAGCTCCTTCCTGATCAAGCGGCTTAAATGAGAGCATCCACACATCAAGTGAATTTCCGTTTTCATCCAAAGCAGTCTGCCCTGTTTTCTTTAGATATAGATTTTCACAACCATATTCCTGTAACATTTCTTTTGTTATCATACCTGTACGATCAGTGTCTGCTTGTGTATCATTGACAGGCTTAACGAGACCTGCGGCGGCTAACCGACCTTTCAGCCATCTTCCCATAATTAATTCATCACCTACAGCACTAAATTGTTTATTACCATCGCTAGTGGTATGAGCTTTGAACCAATATCCATCATCAGTAATAATGAAAAATGGTTTGTTTTTTTCAGGATATCCTTCTATACGTGTGATTTCTTTTGCAACAGTCAGCTGTGTTTCATACCAATCTCTGGATTTGCGTTTACTTCTGGGCGCAGCATAACAGACATTGACATTGGATTTTGTAAAATGTTTTCCATCATCCATATGGCGTTCATCATATGAAGGTACTTTTAAAGGCAGAAGAAATGATGCATATGCGGCACATCTTTTATAAAAATCGACATTTGATTGTGGTACAGTTGTTACAAGCTCTATTCCAGAAAGTGCAGTATTGGTTTCGTGAATTAATGGCATTTCAACAACATCTGCGATATTATTAGAAATATTTGGAGCTTTTAATTTATCAATAAACTGAGTAAGCTCTGATAATTCGCTTTTGTCCGTTGTTATAGAGGATAATTCATATTGTCTTCTGTTATTTGCTTCTGGTTTTATTACTCCGAGATTCGCAGAGCCCAGAATTGCAGAAAAAGGAAGATTATCTTTATAAAAGGTATAGAGTTTTCCGTGATATTTAAATGCTTTTACAATCCTGATTTCTCCAATACCTGATTCCTGCCATTTTTTATTTAATTTAAGAGCAGTGTGATAAGAGCCTTCTGGCATACCTTCAACAAAATACATACCTATAATGAGGCAAATATTTTTGATATTGTTCTGTTCTACTAAGTGTTCTAATTCATCCAGAGATGCTCGGGAAACATAGCCTACCGCAATATCTATTCTATCAGATAATGTTATCTGCTCTTTAATTGTATCTATAATTGTATTTTGTCCTTCATCCGTTCCTAATGGAAGGATATTTGAATATAAAAGATTCATGTTCATTCTCCGTATCATTATTGGTGGTGGATTTTCTTTTACTACTTATTATTAAAATTATACCATGATTAGACAAAAAGAAAAGATGGACATTCCGAATAAAGGAGTGACCATCTTTTATAAAAATAATTATTAAAAATTCTGTCTTTTTGTTTCTCAGAAAAATTATTTCAAGGTAAGTTCATTCATCCAGAAAAATGCTACCGCATACTCGTTTGGTTTTGAGAGCACTGGTACAGTTAGAATCTCTTTATGAACATCAAGGATCCTTGCAAATTCATTTAATAATTCTTCTTTAGGCATGCGTGCATTGGATTCATATTGAGCAATCCGGACATCAGCAGTGTTTTCTGAAAACCCAACCGCCATACCGAGTTGCTTTTGAGTAAGATTGTTTTTCCGTCTTAAATAACGTAATTTTTCTCCAAATGTAATCATAGCTATTTCCTCATAATATAATAAGCAAGATTGTTGAGGCGCCAATCAGGCACCTCAGTTATTAAAAGTTTCAATTATTCTCCGGAACTTCCGAATGCTTCAGTTCCTCGTTCTTTTCCCAGCTCAAATACAAAATCAGCAATAATGATGGGTGTGATCACCAGTTGCCCTACTCTTGTATCCTTAGATATGGTCTGAGCTTTATTGCTGACATTGCTGATGATGGCATGGATTTCGCCACGATATCCAGAGTCAACTGGGGGAAGTTCGCAGGTCAGTCCTTTCTCTGCCATGCTGCTTCTGGGAAACACAAATCCGGCATATCCATCAGGAAGGATCAGTCCGAATCCCAGCGGTACTTTGACAATTTCCCCTGGCTGAAGCGTACAGTCATAGGGCATATATACATCGGCTCCGGCGTCATTTTCATGGACGCGGAGAGGATTGTGTCCGGGAGTCAGCCCGAAATCAATGAGTTTTATTTTCATACTGCATCACCTCTGCAAAGTAAAGGATAATCCAGATGAAGAATATCTT
>JBJEFL010000202.1:0-7219 GCA_051873995.1 Bacillus sp. (in: firmicutes) | reverse complement strand
TATCCTCTTCCTTGCATAGCCACGATGATTTTGTTTTTCGGACGATTTTTCCGACTGCAACAGCTATTCAACCACTTCCCTTATTTTCAACACAATTATTTGAATAAGTGACTATTATTTAAAACCCGTGATCAATTGAAATGATTGCGGGTTTTCTTTTCTTTTTGACGGGTAAGAAATAAAGGAAAATAAACAGGAGTAGGGGGAGCAAAATGAAGAAAGTCAGCATTTGTATTTTGACGATATTTTTAGTGTTCTCACTTATCGGTCAATCGACAGCATCTGCAAGTACTCGCTTTAAGGATGTTGGCGATAATTATTGGGCTAAGAAGGAAATTGACTATTTAGTGAATAAGAAGGTTATTAACGGTTATTCGAATGGCACATTTAAGCCGAATGATAATGTGACGAATGCCCAAGTGGCCATTATGTTAGCAAGAGCTTTAAATCTAGATTTAAGCAATCGTCCTAACCCGAATTTTACGGACGTAACAAGCAAAACAAGCGGTTATAAAGAAATTGCCGCTTGCGTGGATGAAGGTATTTTTCCGAAAAGTATCAAATTCGGTCCCACACAGCCTGCATCAAGGGTGACGATGGCACGTGTATTGGTCAATGCGTTTAAATTGAAAGGGGTTAATCACAGCTTGTTCACGGATGTACCAACCTCTTACTGGGGCTATCCATATATTTCAGCATTAGCAGCAAACAATATTACAAACGGATATGTAGATGGATCCTTTAAACCAAATAACAACGTGACACGTGCTCAATTCTCTGTCTTTGTGGCTCGAGCTTTAAATGAAAATTTCCGACCGAAGCCATCTGTCACACGTGGAGTTCGCTTTAATATGACGGTCAGCCAAGTAGAGTCAACGGAAACAGCTAAATTATCGTATCGAATGAAAGACGGGGATATGTCGGCCTTAGTGTATGACATTAAAAAATATGGTTATAATTCTGAGTTGATTTATTTCTTTGAGAAGGGACGTTTAGTTTATATCGCTATCGATTTCTTGCCGGATACATTACGCTATGATGATGAAAAGACAATGTTTTCTTTACATAACAAGCTAACGAATGCGGCCAGCAAAGAATTAGGCACCGATTATTATAGTGGTTATGATTACGATTATGATTATTTGAATATATATTCTGAGTGGTTTAAAAGTTTTTATACAGCCATGTTAATAGTCGATGATGCCTATGGATATACGTCAGCTATTCTTGTGTATACACCGGAAACGGTGACAATGAGCAATGAAACAACTACAAACTCAGCAAAGGATCTAATCGATCCAACTATTTTTGAGATGATTGCCAAAAATAAATAAGTTGTACAGGTGAGGGAGGCTAGATAAAAGTCTCCCTTTAATTACGTATCCTATTGAAAATTTATGATGAAAAAAGCTTCCTTAAACCAATAAATGGTATAAAATGGATAATGAAGTGGTTTGTTTATCTACTACATACGTTTATGATGAAAAGGGGCTGTGACATGATGACGTTATTGAATGGATTGAAGATTTTAGATTTTTCTACTTTACTGCCAGGACCTTATGCCACGATGATGCTTGCTGATTATGGTGCGGATGTATTACGCGTGGAAGCGCCAACAAGATGGGATTACATAAAAGAAGGCTTTCCGAAGGACGATGGTACGTCGGTCGTACATAGTTATTTAAATCGCTCCAAAAAAAGCATCGGTTTGAATTTAAAAGAAGAAAAAGCGATTGAAGTCGTAAAAGAACTAGTGAAAGAATATGATATTGTCATTGAGCAATTCCGTCCGGGTGTCATGGATCGACTTGGAATCGGTTACGAACAATTAAAAGAAATCAATCCGAAATTAATTTACTGTTCCATAACGGGTTACGGACAAACGGGTCCTTACCGCCATCGCCCAGGCCATGATAATAACTTTTTATCAATTTCCGGTATCAATGGTTATTCTGGTAAAAAAGTAGACGGTCCTCCCTTAATGGGAACACAAATTGCAGATATTGCAGGTGGTTCTTTTCATGCGGTAATCGGTATATTGACCGCTTATATTCATCGTGAAAAAACAGGTGAAGGTCAGTGGATTGATGTTAGTATGACAGACGCCGCATTTGCGTTAAATGCGATGTTTGCGCCTGGTTATTTAGCTTGTGACATTGAACCGGAAGCAGAAGCACTACCGTTAAATGGGGCTGGTTTTTATGATTATTATAAAACGAAGGACGGACGTTATTTTTCAGTTGCCAGCATCGAGACTCCTTTTAAAAAATTATTGCTTGAAGCAATCGACCGTCCGGATTTGACCGATATAGGTTTCAGTGAAAAACAAGAAGATGAACAATTATTCAAAAAAGAATTACAAGAAATATTCTTAAGTAAGACATTTGCTGAGTGGGAGCACATTTTTCAAAAGATTGAAGCATGCGTCGAGCCAGTCTTAACTCTTGCAGAAGCATGTAGTCATCCACAAATTCAAGCAAGAAACATGATTGTGGATGTACAAAAACCAAATGGCTCTTATCAAAAGCAAATAGCCAATCCCATCAAGTTTTCCGCCGCTGAAGTGCACTATAAACATACAGGCCATGATCTTGGTGAAAATACGGAAGAAATATTAGTGAGTATAGGGATAGAAAAAGATCAAATAACAGAATGGCAGAAAAACGGCATCGTGAAATAATGATAAAAGCTTCTTTTGAATTTATTGTTCAAAAGAAGCTTTTTTTACTTTAAGAAAGGATATCATTTTAAACGTTGATCATTGTCTAGATCTAGCATCTTAATACCTAGTGTTCTTTTCTGAATTATCGGAATAATAATCAGAAAAATGTTATAATAAGAAGATATTGTAACGGATGGGAGAGATTTTAATGAGTTTTATACGAAATGAATGGGAACAACATTATTTGCACATGTTAGAGCCTGTTTTGCAAGGCTTTTCGGAACGTGCACAGCAGTTGGATGAAAGCGGAGATTTTCCCTTTGAAAATATAAAACAATTAAAAGAGATTGGCTATACAAAACTCACTTTACCGAAGCAATTTGGAGGAAGTGGAAAAGGCTTATATGAATTTTTATTATGTCAGGAAAAGATTGGGCAACATTGTGGCCCAACGGCACTGTCAATCGGATGGCATGTCGGTTCTATTTTGCAATTGCAGGATGAACGGAGAGGCTGGAATCGTGAAATATTAAATGAAACATTTGAAAAAGTAGGAAGTGGCTTGCTGATCAATCGAGCGGCATCGGAAGCAGCAACTGGAAGCCCTACACGTGGAGGACGTCCCACTACAGTTGCCAAAAGAGAAAAAAATCATTACATCATTAATGGAAGAAAAAACTTTACAACTTTGGCACCTATGCTGGATTTATTTTTAGTCAGTGCGTGGATAGAAGATAAAGAAGCAATAGGTTGGTTTTTAATTGAACGAGATACTCCAGGCTTATCCATCGAGAAAACATGGAATATGATGTCGATGCAAGGGACAGGAAGTGAAGATTTGATTTTACAGGATGTCAAAGTCGAAGAGAAATATTTAGTGGAAATCGTCAAACAAGGTCAGCAATTCGATGATGGTTGGTTATTGCATATACCGGCTTGTTATCTCGGTATAGCGGGTGCGGCACGAAACTATGCTGTTCAGTTTGCTCAAAATCATTCACCTAATAGTTTACAAGGAACAATCAGTTCATTACCTCACATTAAAAAGCATATAGGTGAAATAGAATGTGAGCTATTACAAGCACGTCATTTTTTATATAGCGTTGCTTCGCAATGGGAAAGTCAGCCGCAAAATCATCCACAGCTGCAACCACAATTAGGAGCGGTTAAACGAAACGTCGTCAATGCTGCACTCTCTATTGTCGATAAATCAATGAGGGTCGTAGGAGCATTAAGCTTACAAAAAAGCAATCCGATGCAACGGTATTACCGGGATGTTCGTGCGGGACTGCACAATCCTCCGATGGAAGATGCCACTATCAATCTCTTGGCAGACCATGTATTCAAACAATAACAAGTCCTATCTATGACTAGGAAATTACAAGTTTTTGTAGTATAGTAAGACTCGTGTGTTATTACATCTTAGTATATTCAGAATTGCGAGGTATTTGCATGCGTACAGAAGCTTTTTTCCGTCATCCGCTTGGAATGGCGCTTTCGGCTGTTGTCGCTACGTTTTTATGGGGAAGCGCGTTCCCTGTTATTAAGCTTAGCTATCAATCTTTAAATATCGGACCAAACGATGTAGGAGAACAAATTTTATTTGCAGGCTATCGATTCTTTTTAGCTGCCATTATCATTTTCATTTTTTTCACTTTGCTCGGTCGCAAAAAGGAAATGAAATTTGAACGTTCTTCTTTCAAAATGATTGCCACGCTAGCCATTTTGATGACCTTTTTACAATACGTATTTTTTTATATCGGTTTAAGCTCATCAAGCGGCATTCAAAGCAGCATCATATCCGGAACAAGTTCCTTTTTTCAAATTATTATGGCTCATTTTCTACTAAGAAATGATTCATTAAGTCCAGTGAAAATATTCGGGCTATTAATCGGCTTTTGTGGTGTACTCATTACGTATGTGCCGAAAGGAGATTTATCATTTGCCATCGGCTACGGTGAGTTCCTCGTGTTGACGTCAACCATTATTGCAGCGTACGGGAATATCGTGACGAAAAAAGCGTTAACCCAATACACAGCTCATTATTTGACTGGCTATGGTATGTTGCTTGGTTCAAGCATGTTGTTAATCGTAGGCATGATTTTAACTGATTTTACGTTTTTCCAATTTTCAGTGAAGGAATTGTTCATGCTTATCTATCTGGCCTTTTTGTCTGCGACTGGTTTCCTTCTATGGAATAATATTATGAAATACCATCCGGTCGGAAAAGTATCGTTTTTCAACTTCTTAATTCCGGTGTTCGGAGTTATTTTGAGTGGTTTATTCTTAAATGAAGCAGTAGGAATGGCTGCCGTAATCGGTTTAGGCTTTGTGGCTGTCGGAATCATAACGGTCAATACAGTTAATAGTTCAAAAAAACAAGCACCTGTCGTAGAGTAGCTCTACCGGTGCTTGTTTTCTTATTCAACTTCTGCGTAATATTTCTCGCAGAAATCCGTAATCATCTTCACTTCATCATCTTCTAGTTCAAAGTCCAATACTTGATTTTCCCCGCGTTCCATTAAGCTGTAGGAAAGCAATTCTTTTTTCTCTCCATCCACTAAATAAAGAGCTCGTACATAAACGCCACTTTCCTGAAATAATTCATCATCTTCCGGCACATCCAAATAAAGAAGAAATTCATATCTATTTCCTGTTAAAATACCGAATTGATCATTTAATAATTGCGCTTCAAATTCTGTAATAGTAATCATGTTCAACAACCTTTCTGAATTGACTTCTCCTATTATAGCGATAAATGGCAAATAAAGAAAGAAGCATAGCATATAAAACGATTGGATAGAATATAAGCTTAAACATTGACAAACCTCATCGTTATTTATTATATTATCATAGTGTTTATCTTTATTGATTGGTTTACTAATGATAAATACCTTCAATGTATTTATGGATACAATAATCCTCATCAGACGAAGATGGGGTAGAGGTTGCGGTATTGAAGAGTACATAAACGGAGAGACAGAAATCTTGTGGATGTTTATGGAAAGGAACTACCGCCGAAGCGCTATAGGTTTCTGACTATAGTTGGCTGGGGCTGCACCATAATAGGTGTAGAACTGTCATAGCGTTTGCTATGGAGAACTATCACAATAAGTCTGGTGTAGCTATGCATACATAACAAAGCACACCAACTAAGTGGTGTGTTTTTTTCTACCCACTTGACTTGATGAAAGAAACGAACAAACAAAGGAGTCAACTATGGAGAATCGACAGAAAATCGGATTATTAATTTTAACATCATTAGTTGTAGGGAATATGGTCGGATCAGGCATTTTCATGTTACCCCGTACACTAGCGGAGGTTGCCAGCCCGGCCGGCGTTATATTGGCATGGCTTTTTACAGGGATAGGGGTCCTATTCGTTACGTTAGTTTTCGGTAACTTAGGAAAGAGAAAACCAGAACTTACTGGCGGACCGCAAGTGTATGCAAAAGAACTATTTCCAAAAGGGTCAAAAGCATCTACACTATCCGGATTCATGGCTACTTGGGGCTATTGGATCGGAAATTTAGCAGGAAATATAGCCATTATCACGACATTTGCTAGTTATTTATCGACATTCTTCCCGATTTTAACAAATCAGGCAGAGCTGTTTACAATCGGTAATTTCACTTTAAAAGTAGGGAACGCGGCTACATTTACAGTTTGTACGTTATTACTGTGGGGAACACATTTTATTGTTTTACAAGGTCTTCAAAGTGCAGGGAAACTTAATTTCGCCGCAACTGCGACAAAAGTAATCGGCTTTCTTTTATTTATCGTCATCGGATTGACGGCTTTTGAAAGCAGCAACATTACGCCATTTGTGGCTCCGACCATTGATGAAGCTAATCAAACGATCGGTTTATTAGGACAAATTAATGCGGCAGCCGTTGCCACACTTTGGGCATTTGTCGGAGTGGAATCAGCAGTGGTTTTCTCATCTCGTGCCAAAAAACAAAGTGACGTTAAACGAGCTACCGTACTTGGATTATTGATTGCTATGGCCATTTATATCGGTATCAGTACACTTGTAATGGGCTTATTGCCTCATGAAGTGTTGATTAACTCAGACAAGCCATTAATTGACGGAATCGAAACAGTGCTAGGGCCTATCGGTGGAAAATTATTAGCTGCACTTGGTTTAATTAGCTTACTAGGTTCGACAATCGGATGGGTCATGATCACATCAGAAATACCGAGTGCCGCTGCCAAACAAGGGATTTTCATCTCTCGTTTCACAAAAGAAAATAAAAATGGCATCCCGGTCTTTTCACTGCTTTGCACGAATTTACTAGGTCAGTTGTTCATTTTCTCGACTGTGTCCAACTCAATTTCACAAGCATTTAACTTTATCATCTATATTGCAACATTATCCTATTTAATTCCATATGTTATTTCGACAGCTTTCCAACTGAAGCTCGTCATTACAGGCGAAACATATGAAAACGGAAAGGGTCGCGTAATAGATGGTATTATCGGTATCTTAGCTTGTGGCTACTCAATCTATGTATTGATTGCTGGTACAGCTGATTTGAAAACATTCATCCTGGGAATG
>JBJEFL010000201.1:0-1520 GCA_051873995.1 Bacillus sp. (in: firmicutes) | reverse complement strand
TAAAGTGTACCCCTTGTAAAGGACATTTTGAAAAAGCCTAGGCAACTTGTTGAAGCTGCTGTCTGTATTTTGCAGGCGGCAGCTTTTTTAAATTCCATTGCCCTCGATAATGATTGTAGTAAATCATATAACGCTTAATTTCTTGTTTTACTTGTTCCAATGTTTCGCATTCCTTGATGTTTGATTCATCTTTCAAATGACCAAAAAAGGATTCCTGTGGGGCATTGTCCCAACAGTTTCCTCGCCGTGACATCGATTGGCCTAGTCCCATTTTCTTCACTAATGCCTGGAATGTTGGATTCGTATAATGAAACCCTTGATCTGAATGGATAAAGGCATCTTCTGCTAAATGATGATGGATTCGTTTCAACTTTCGTATGGTATTTAAGGCAATATCAAGGTGAAGGGAATCAGATACTTCATAGGCGAGAATTTCATTGGTCTCCGCGTCCTTGACCGTTGATAAATAGGCACGTTTTCCTTTCTTGTAAGATAGGTACGTGATATCGGTTAACAGGACCTTTCCTGCCACTCCTTGTTTAAAGTTGCGTTGTAAGGTATTCGGACATGTGCGATGTTCCTTTGTTGCCTTGACCATCCGTCGATAGGGATTCGCTTTTCGAATGGGACAAATGATCCCGAATTTCTTCATGATGCGGCGAATGCGTTTCAGGTTGTAAGTGATTTGATACTGGTTTTGAAGCGTCATTTTAATTTGACGTGCTCCCTTTTTACGTCTGCGGTAATGATAAGCCTTAAGAATCCATTCTTTTACTCTTTCATCCGCCTCATCTTTAGCCGTGCGCTTTTGGGCTGATTTTTCTAGAAAGTAGTTATAGTAACCTGAACGAGATACCCCCATGATGTTACATAAATAGCTCACCATGCGCTTCAAGTTGTATTTCTCCATCGTATGCTTGATTAGTTCGAACTTCCATTTTGAGGTGATTTTTATTTCTTCTTCAACATCTGCCTTTCGAGTAGATCGAGCTTTTTTAATAGTTCATTCTCTGCCTCAAGTAAACGATTTTTCGCTTCTAACCGTCTAATCTTCTCCTCTAGCGTTAATTCTCGATTTGAAGGTCTTCCAGAATTGGTTATACGTGTATCCTGTAAACCGCCTACACCTGCTTTGCGATAGGCTGCCCGCCAACGTTTTCCGGCAGTTCTGACACGGTCAATACCGATTAAATCAACATTCAAACCAGCCTCTTCGAATATTTCTCGCGGGAATTTACCTTTCTCATTTTCCGCAATAAAATGACGTTTGAATTCATCTGTATAAGTAATGGCTTTATCACTCACTGCTTTCACATAGGTATTTTTCTTTAATAGTTCTTGTTCTTTTTGGGTCAATAATCTTTTAGTCATTTCAATCCGCTCCGACATCTTTTTTCTCATTATAAACAAAGTACCCCATCAGATGGACTTTTTTCAAAGTGTCTATCTGATAGGGTACATTTTATTAGCCGTTCGGCTCTTTTTTATGCAGGGAGTTTTCTTTTGATGGAAGGTTTCGC
>JBJEFL010000200.1:0-7246 GCA_051873995.1 Bacillus sp. (in: firmicutes) | reverse complement strand
TTGGTTATAATGCAATTATGGCTAAAAAATACGATGAGGATCCAAAAGAGTACATGGTTATAATCATTATGGGTATTGTAGGGTGTGGGTTATTGTTGCTATTTATTGCGGCAACTAATTATTTTAGTACATATTGAACGAACGTGTAATATAAGACATCTCCATTTAGGGGATGTTTTTTTTGCTAACAAAAATTTCCACGGAAGGTTTGATAATAATAGTTCGGTTTTTAATTCTTTAACCATGTATGCTAAATACATAGATTTATAAAAAGACAGTGAACTCGACATTTTACTCGAATTTGTAGGGCAGCTATACGCAGATTCGAATGGAGTGTGTCAGGTATATAGTGAATTGGGGGAGGAAGATGTGCCATGTTTGGGGTGTATTTTGATTACAAGGATGCGGGTACGGATATCGTATTAGGGGTTATTGTACATGATGGGTCGTCAACAGTTTTAAGGGATTCAAAGAAAGTGCCTAAGGTCGAGGGGCAGACAAACTATGAATCTTCATTAGAGGCGTGGAAATGGGCGACAGAGGTCGTATTAAACGAGGATTTTGATGAGGTAACGTTCTATAATCAAAACAAGTTAATTTTTGATTGGGCGATATCTGGGCGTTATACGAAGGCTAGAGCGCATTACTATGAGTCTATTATAGGGAACATACAGCAGATGATTGATGCGGGTTATGAAGCTAATTTCGAGGTCGTGAAGGGTGAGAAGAACTTAGCGAAGAAGTACTTGAAGAAGTTTCATGTAGCACCGGCGAGGGGGAGCTTTAACAGCTTATTCAGTCAAGCGAAGCAAGTGCAGCCGCAACCGAAGAAAGCGGCTCCTAAAAAGACGCGAGCGGCAAAGACGTCTACGAAAACAGCAACTAGGGATAATGCTATTTCAGCGGATCGTCAATCGGTGGTACCATTTAAACGTAAACAAGCATAAAGGATTGTAACTTCCCCATGTACATAACATGGGGTTTTGTTGTTGTATAAGGCTAGAGCGGGGATGTGGCAAAGAGAGTAATATATAGGTATAGACGGGTTAATGAGAGGAGCGGTAATCATGGGGGATTATGTAGAGGATAGAATGGACAATGGGGTGAAGGTGACGGTTGACCCTGTAAGGTTAAATGTAGAGGCGATTTTGTATACTTTGTTGTTAGCGGGGATTGTTAGTGTGGTCTATGTAGCAATTTGGGGATTCAATGCGGATACTTGGTCAACTTCTTTTTGGTCGGTGTACATGAAGTGTGTAATAGGATGTCTAGTAGGTTTGGTTATACATGAGTTTGTACATGCACTAGGGTTCGTGTATGTTGGGAAAGCGAAGTGGAGCGACATCAAGTTCGGGATTATTTGGAAGTATCTAGCACCTTACGCACACTGTAAGATTCCTATCACGATAGGGGCGTATCGGGTAGCGTTGCTTCTTCCGGTTATTGTGACGGGGATTGTCCCTTTAATTATCGGCTTAGCGATTGGGAGCGGGTGGTTAACGGCGGCAGGTGTTGTTTTAACAGTTGGTGGTATCGGGGATTGGGCGATATTCCGTAAAATCAGACCGTTCCCTGCCGATTCTTTGTTGCAGGATCATCCGTCTGAAATTGGCTGTATTATCTATAATCGTAAAGAGTGTAAATAGGGTAGGTAGAACAAGTCGATTCCTTTTAGGAGTCGACTTGTTTAGTTTTTAGCGGTGATAAATGAGTAGGGTAAGTGGAACTTGAGAGGTAAAATAGAGTAGAGGAATGTATTAGCTATATCCGTGAAGATGTTAAGTAGTATATCTCAAAATTGCTATAACTTAAACTAGGGGTGTTTACGGTGAAAAAGAAAGTCATAATAACAGCTATTGTAACTATCGTACTTATTCTTATAGGTTTTGGTACATATTATGGTATGGGCTATAAATATGCGTTAGATAACGAGAAGTATAGTCAGGATGAGATTGAAAATCTTGCGTTAGAGCAGTCACTTGGTGGGGAGATTCTCCGGGTGGAAAAAGAGTTAGAGATAAGTGATGAAAGCCTTTCGCTTTCGGAGTTTGTGTATGAGGTTGAGATTAAAACAGCTCAAAACCGTGCTATGGAGATGACGATAAGCTCTCGTACGGGCGTTGTGGATGTTGATTAAGCAGTAAGGTGCCTAAAGGTTCCTTGCTGATACGGACATAGTATATATGAAGAAGTAAGGGACGCTAGATTTAGCGCCCTTTTTTGTATGTATTAAATGATATGTAAGCGGGTTAATTGTTTCATCGGAACGGCTACGGTCAGTTTATCGAAGTCGCTGTTTACAATTTCTTCGGCTGTTTCCTTGCTGAATTTACCCGCTTCATGGATATCTTGTGTATAGCCATGTCGGTTTTGTTTCCAGTAGTGGGCGATGCCTGAGCCGATGGTTCTTTCAAGATCTAATAATACGTATGTATCTTCCATTTTGCTGCAACCCCTTTTCGTTTAATAGGTTCATACTATGTTAGGCGGCTGGATTTCGTCAACAAATGATGGAGCTAACGGAGGATGCGGGTTCTGATAAAGGTCAGCGAGTAAGGTCTGGGTGAATCTTGTAAAATAGTGATAACGATTAAGGTAGATACCATAGGCTTTTTTCGTATATATCTATTTACTGAAAATAAAAAATATAGTATATTTAATACAACAAATAAGTTATACGATATGGGGAGGAGTTAAGGTGAACGTATACGAATTATCATGTAAAGCACTAACAATGGCAGGTACATGGGTTGAGGGGTTAGTTCAGCTAAAGGTAGTGGATGACGAGATAGTCCCTACAATTGGTGGACAGCGTATTCAAGAGAAAACGTTGTGTCGATTTGTGGGTCGTAATGATGGTACGTTCCGTAAGGTCTATGAGGGGGATATTTTTATGTACGACCATGAGGATTACGGGTTAATTCCAGCGGTTGTATTATGGGATGATGAAAGGTTAGCGTATGTATTTGAGATGTCGTATGTCACTTCGAGTGGAGAGGTGTATGTACTAGACCGCAGGTTATTGGCGGATACGGAGTTAGCCTATACGGATGTTATCGGAAATGTGCATAGTACGCCCGAGAAACGTTATTGGGTGGCTTAGGTAAAGTTGTAAGGACAAGCAGTGAATAGAGGCGTTATACGGGCATTTTAGGGCAAATAACTGTATAACGCTTCTTAATATAAATGTGGTTGGTGAATGCGGCTTCGAAAGTGGTAAAACCGCAAAAAGAACACCAATACATAGGGGATTTATAGGGTTAGTAGTTGGCTTTTGGCATAGTAATTAACAAACGAGATGGGGATGTAAAATGGCAAAGGTAAAGTGTAATGTGCGAGTGCCGAATACGTTAGGGGATATCTTTTTGGTGCTTCAAGTGGATGATCAAGATGGTTACGAGGTTGAAATACGTGCGGAGCAAGGTCATGGTGGTGCGTTGGTGACACTAAATACGCTCGTATTCGGTCAAGGAGCCCAAAATGAGAGCTTGGCGGGGGCGTTTTTAGGGTATGCAGATGGCTTCCTGCGTTCGGGCGATTTGGATGGGTTTAACGATAGGGTGTGGTATTTGAGTGACTTAACGTCAGCGGATGCGGTAAGGATGGCTGAGAGTCGGTTATAATAAGTGAATTATACTAAATGGTGTTTAAGGTTGCGGGTAGTCTACGGTTAGTGGATTGCCCGCTTTTTTGTTAGGAATAAGGCAGAGTGCTCTGGTCATGGTTTGATATGAACCTGGGTAGAAAAGTAGAAAAAAGTATGTAAAATAGCAGAATATACAGGAAATTGAGTGGATAAAGGCAGCGGTTCCTAATTTCATAGAGGGGGGGTGGCTATGTTCTACGGGATGCGGCAACAACAGCGGATGTATGGTGACAGGGAGAAAATCCGTGAAGATAACAAAGAGCGTAAACAGGAACTTATAAAGCGGGTCAGGGAAAAGAGGGTAGGAAAAGCCCCTGTAGTGCCTGTAGGTGATGGTTCTCCTAAGGTTGCTACTAAAAGGGTAGAGCCTAACTATAAACGTTTATATAAGGATTTAAAAAAGAACTATAGCAAGTTAGAAAAAAGAGCGGGCGAATCGGTCAAAAAGTTTGAAAAACAAGTGGTGTCCACGCAGTCGGTGGAGTGTAAGGTAAAGGATCTGCGCAAGTATGTAGCCGAGTTGGAGGCAAAAAACAGGGAATTAACAAAGCAAGTAGAAGAGCGGGATAAAGTTATCCAGCAGAAAACGGATGAGCTGAGGGAGTTACGTATAGACAGGGATGTGGCGGTTCGTCAAAAGAAATGGGTAACGGAACATAAAGAAAGGTTAGAGGCGAAGCTTACGAACGTGTCTAGGACTAGGGATAACCTTAAGAAAATGTATGAGCAAGACTTTACTATACCGATGAATGAGTTAAAGGGGCAGTTGCAGGAAGCAAGATTGCAGGTATCGGGGTTAAATAAGAAAGTTACAGAGCTTATGCAGGAGGTGGCGGGTTATCGTGGTGATGATATTTCAAAACTAATTGAGATATTGGATGAAAATCTAACGGTCGATAACTTTTACATGTACAAAGGTGTAGAGCAATTAGCGCATAAGGTACGTTCTCGTAAAGAGCTGTTTTATCGCTTGCGTAAGCAGGATGTAGCGGATGAGGTTGAGTTTGAGAGCTTTACAGATAGCGGATTCATCGTGCAGGATGGTGGGCAGGACTTCTTTAGGAGTGTAACGGGTACGCGCCGTAGAATTAACGGATGTGTAGGCTATCATTATGAGGACGGGGATCCGTGTGTGGGTCTGGTTAATGAAGATGGCAGCATCTATATTCATAGTTTTTATAAAACGGAGTATGAGATGCGAAATGCGCGATCTAAATCGACGAGTAAGTCGAATAAGGGGTTGTCAAAGTCTAAAAAGGACTATGACTACATAGGTGATTTTTCGGTATTGGTTGTAAGTGTCCCTAAGGTTGGTAAGCGTTATCGTAGTCGATTGCAGTTGCATGGAATGGCAGCGGATTGGATTGACGCTTATGAGAAGTCACCTGTACATGTTCGTGGTGAGATGCGTAAGTACGATGTGGTTCTATTGTGTACGGATTGCATACCACATACGGTAACAATGGGGTTAGATAAGTCAGCAACTAATTTTGAGTATGTAACGGATGATACTGAAGACAAGATGGTAGAGAAGGCGTGTGAGGTGGCTAGGCGCTTAGGTTTGTTGGGTAGTTCGGGTTAATGCTTCTGTTTGATAATAAACGTAACGTGAAATGGTTCAAATCATGTAAAAATATACCTGTAACGGTTTTCGACAATGAATCCCCACCTCAGTGTGGCGGAGATAAATCGGTATTCCTACTGGCATGAGGTAGTAGTCGTATGTCGTACTCCGTAAAATATCGAGCGAGGATTAGAACGATTATGGTAGATAAAATGAATCGATTAAAAGATGAGTTGGAGAGGCTAGTTCCGGTGTATGGACTATCGCATCCTCTTGTTGTCAGCTGTAGTCAAGAATTAGATAAAGTCATTGTAGAGTTACAAAAACAGCGCATGTGTCAATAAAGGGAAACAACAAAGTATGGAGGTCTTTATTAGTAGTAAGCGAGAATACCCCCACCTCAAGGAATGCTAAGGGTGAAACCCAATGAATAGGTGGGGGATGAATCGCCTTTGGACAAGGGATGGCTTATTTGCCATCTCGATTGTCCAACTGTTCAAGTGCGTATTGAATCAAGTAAATGATTGTTTGAGTACGAGTTGTAAAACCTTTCTTATTCTTGAATTCATCGATACGCTTTAATAATTCTTTTGGATAACGCATGTTTAAAACTTGCGACATTTTTAACCCTCCATTTGTGTATTAAAATGATACATGCTATAATAAATTGTATATTAAAATAATACACAAAAAGGAGGTGGAAAGCAATGTTAATAAATAAAGCCTATAAATTTAGAATCTATCCAGATGAAGAACAAAGTCAATTGATTAACAAAACGATTGGTTGTTCAAGATTTGTCTACAACTTCTTTTTAGGAAAACAAAAGGATAAAGATACCTATTGGTATATAGTCGAAGAAATGGTTCAAAGCGGACAACTTGCATCTAATCAATGGAAAAGTGATTTTCTGAATAAGTATGACACAGTCAAACAGCTACCAGCACTAAAGAAAGAATATTCTTTCTTAAAAGAGGTGGATAGTATTGCGCTACAAAAATCAGTGGAAAATTTAGCTGATTCATATAATCGATACTATAAGAAACAAAATAAAGCACCACGTTTTAAGTCTAAAAAGAATCCTATTCAGTCTTATACAACTAAACAAACAAACGGAAATATTAGCGTGTCTGATAAACACATCAAGTTGCCAAAGCTCGGGCTTGTTCGTTTTGCGAAAAGTCGTGAAGTAGATGGGCGAATTTTGAACGCTACAATTAGACGTAACCCTTCGGGTAAATATTTCATTTCTATTCTTGTAGAAACAGAGGTTCAACCATTACCGAAAACAAAGTCCTCTGTTGGTATAGATGTAGGACTAAAAGACTTCGTTATACTTTCAGATGGCACAAAACACTGTAATCCGAAGTTCTTCCGTTCATTGGAAAAGAAGTTAATCAAAGAACAACGTATTCTATCAAGACGGAAAATAGGCGGTTCAAACTGGAACAAACAACGTATCAAAGTTGCTCGTATTCACGAAAAAATTACAAATGTTAGAACTGATTATTTGCAAAAAATCGCTACTGAAATCATCAAAAACCACGATGTCATCGGTATTGAGGATTTGCAAGTATCAAATATGTTAAAGAATGATAGATTGTCTAAAGCAATCAGCGAAGCCTCTTGGTCACAGTTTAGAGCTATGCTGGAATATAAAGCGACATGGTACGGTAAACAAGTTGTCGCTGTATCTAAAACCTTCGCTTCTAGTCAGCTATGCTCTAAATGTGGATACAAGAATAAAGCCGTTAAAAATCTGAATTTGCGTGAGTGGGAGTGCCCATCTTGTCACACGCATCATGACCGAGATATTAACGCAAGTATAAATCTTAAGAATGAAGCGTTGAGGCTTCTAACCGTAGGGACTACGGGGATAGCCTAATGAATTAGAGACCGATAGGTTTCTGTACTTAGGAATCCCCACTTCAACGAAAGATTTTTTCTTTCGTAAGTGGCGGGTGGTTCAAAGTACGTTTTCTAATATAAATGGTGTAGATGAGATTAAAATACCGGATGATGTAAGAAAGAGCTCGGT
>JBJEFL010000199.1:0-1534 GCA_051873995.1 Bacillus sp. (in: firmicutes) | reverse complement strand
ACTAGTATGACTCACGTTAATTAACGAACTGTTTCATGCAGGATAAATTTTCAGCCTGCAAGGCGGAGGAATGAGTCGTAGCGGTGGCTACGGCGATTGACGACAACGCAGCAGATGAAAATTTAGGCAAGTGAAACGGGCCGGTAATTAGTGTGAGGCATACTAGCCCCGTCCTCTCACACCGTGCGTATCGTTCGGTACACGGCGGTTTCAATAGTTGACGTGCGCAGACTGATAAGTTGTGGCTAAAATAGCCTTATTTTAAGGCTTTTTGCTCCATTTTCAAAAAACCAAAAAAGCCTCGGGAAACAGGTATTTTCCTGTCTCTCAAGGCTTGATTCTACATTTTCTGATTATTCATTTTTGAAACGCAGTTTGCTAATTTTCTTGAAATATCTTTTGCTAAATGACATGTTGATTATTCAAACTCCTCGGCGGATGGCATTATACGCTGCCTATGACGCCTGTATAGATAGTTTTAATTCGAACTTATGTTTGTTTTTCGTAGTTTCCGTACCGCTAAAGGAAAAATAAACTCCAAAAAAACTCCAAATCAACTTGGGCGATCTTTTGCTTCCTCCTGCGCATAAAGAAGATCCAATGCCTGGCATACCACTCCACTCATGGTCTGGTAATGTCTTTCAGCATATTCCACAAGCTTACTTTTTTGTTCTGGTGTTACACGAACTCTGATATTATCATCTTTACCATCTTTGGGTGCTTTTCTTGCCAAACACATCACTTCCTTTCCTGATCACCATTTTACTACAGATTACTACAAAATGTCAATGAGATTTTCTTCAAATCTCTTATCATCGGTTACACTTACTCAAAAATCTTTTTCAATTTTTGAAAGCAATTCCCCCTTAATTACCAGTTTACGTTCACAATCCACACATTGTTTTCCATCCATATGTATTGAACTCATTTTTCCGTTTTTATGAAATTTTATTACGAGATTTTCCTTATAGCTTAATTTTCCCCCACAGGCACACTGCTTTATCTGCCCACGTTTGT
The DNA here is from genome assembly GCA_051873995.1 of Bacillus sp. (in: firmicutes). Classification (GTDB taxonomy): domain Bacteria; phylum Bacillota; class Bacilli; order Bacillales; family DSM-1321; genus Bacillus_AD. Next base: position 517 of record JBJEFL010000199.1, on the reverse strand, counting down.
CTGCAATAGAAATGAAATTACACAGCTTAATATCCTCTATAATTTTTTTCTCTCTGTTTTCTTTATTCAGGTTGTTTTCTGCAATAATAGCCCCATATCTATCATAAGGCTGAAACGAATCGAAGCTTCCTTTATATCCACGTGGCACCAAATGAATTCCTGCATTGTTCTGATTATACCCCATGTTTACTTCTCCTTATAGCGATAGAGTTAAATATAAAAATTATGAACTATCTCCAGTATATCCTTTTACATCAGTTTTATCAATTAACAAAAACAATTTACCGGAAGTATACATTCCACTCTGTACACTTCCGGTAATCACTGCTCTACTTCTTACTCTTACAATCCGACGGCAATCTCACTGCTCCTGTCCTCTTCCTCTGGATACTATTTTGAGCATCCATCTGCGTTGGTGCAAATCCACCATTATTCAGGAGCTCCTTCTCCGCTTCCGCATAGGATCTATATCCGGCTGCCTTCATACGTTTCAGCATTTTGCTTAAAGCACTCTTTT
>JBJEFL010000198.1:0-1543 GCA_051873995.1 Bacillus sp. (in: firmicutes) | reverse complement strand
CCTACCACATACAGGGTGTCCATATATATACGGTTTAAGCAGACAACCTTTGCACCCCCCCAAGAACGGCAGCCACGTTCCCTTAGCATAACCAAATATAAAAAGGAGATCGATCACAGGATCAACCCCCATAGAACACAGACAGTGGTAGATGATAACCACTTCTTCAGATGCTTGAAGGACCTACCACATACAGGGTGTCCATATATATACGGTTTAAGCAGACAACCTTTGCACATCTATTTAAGTTTCTTTTTATAATTTTGAACAGTTCTTAATGACCAACCTAAATATTCAACTAATTGTTTATTAGTCCATTCTGGATGGCGCTGTATAGCTTGTTTAAGTTGCCATAATTTATCATCTATTTGTTCTTTCTGTTGTTCTAAATACTCCTCACGAGTGACTGAACCACGTTGTTCACGTTTCCTTTGTGTATCTCTTGCTTGCTTCTCTTCACCGTTGATAATCGTTGCAAACTGCCGCATTTCCTCTGGTGAAATATCCAACTGTTTAATGATTGTTTCATTCTTCATCGGCCGTTTGATACCGTCCATGTTTTGATACCACATGATAAAATCTCTTCTTTGAAACTCTTCAAAAAACTCCATGGCATCTTTATAAGCATTTTTCGCTGTCCGTTCAATTTCTTTCTTCTTGTCTGGATCAACAAATTTCGTGTTGATTTGCTGGGCGAATGCGACTGTAGCTTCTTGATTCTTCAGCAATAAAGCTACAGCATAGCTATACACATAGATAAATACATTCCGTTTTTCAATATCACCTGATCGCAACACCACAAGCTTTTCCAAATCGTTTTTTCGGCTGCTATTTAAGCTGTAGAGCGTTAATAAATCCTTTTTAGGAGGTAAAGATACCAAAGTCCCCTTACGCTTCTTAGAAGGCTTCCTGCGGGATTCTAGAGGCGTGCAGTAACTATATAACTCTTCCAGATCATATTCGAGTGTCCGCCATATATCCACTTGAACCTGTTTGTTATTCTTGCTGTTCACGCTGTATGGCAAACGGAATACACGAGTGACGTCAGTGGCCGATGTGTCTGCTCCCAGATGCTGAAGTATGGCAATGTATTGTGCAGTTATGTATTGTGATAGGAATGCCATTTTCGGGCTTGCGCCGCCACTGATGCTATAGATTAATTGAATCCCTCTGCCACTTAATAGAATCAGGTTGGGATTCGGGATTTTCCCTTCGAAAATCAACCGTTTTACTTCTTCCAATGCTTGTCCAACTGGAATTTGAAGCTTGTAGCAATCAATATCGACACCGATATTCCGAATTTGTTTTAAATGCTTGGTTTTGCGTGAACCATACTCAAACGCATTAAGGCTTAAATACACATCTTTCTTTTTCTTGTGGGCTTCGATCAACAGCTGCTGGATATCATTCAATCCATAAAATCGATGTTTTTTATGAGCCAAAGAAAAAGTACAAATAAAGCCAGTGATTTTAGTGTCTGAGACATAGCAATCATGCCAGTTATCAATAAAGGTTTCTTTTTTGTCTAATTGTGGCAATAAAT
>JBJEFL010000197.1:0-7398 GCA_051873995.1 Bacillus sp. (in: firmicutes) | reverse complement strand
GAAAGTCACTATACCGACCTCCTTTACCTTTTATTATCTAGCCTATTTACTTTTCGCAATATCAAGCCCCCATCACTTTCCCTTATAATGGTACCCACTACCCGCCCAAACACAGAAAAAGGAGAGGGAATTCCCTCTCCTCTCACTCTTATACGTTAAAAATAATAGCAATCTACAGCTTTTTCATCTTCTCAATCGTAATTAACCCCTATAAAACTTAAAAATGGTGATAAGGAGCTTAACAATAAACTCCCTACCACCAATACTTGTCATACTTAAACATGTAATTCCCCTTTGCCCCATAAATAACCACCCCATGTTGAATTTTAACCCTTGTAAGTTAGTCATTACGTATTTGACAGTTATTCTCGTCTATTGTTCTAGTAAGTGATATCTTCATTTTTCTAATGCGTTATATAAGAATACTGCGTACTCTGCTCGTGTAATCGGACTGTTAGGATTGAACTTTCCATTCCCGCTACCTTCCGTAATGCCACTCGCACTTAACGCTTGAATGTATTTGTACGTAAACGAGCTTTTCGGTACGTCTGTAAACCCTGCATCCACACTTGTCATCGGAATATCAAACGCCTCTACCATCACCTTCGCCATCTCAGCACGTGTAATAGATGCATTCGGTTTAAAGTACCCAGCATCCCCGTCAAAGATCCCCGCCCTTTGCACCTTACGAATTGCTTCGTAATACGGTGAACTCTTCGGAACATCTTTAAACTGCTTTTCCTTTTCTACCGCTTTTAGCCCTTCCTCATCTAACGCCGCACTCAGCAACAACGCTACGTGATCACGTCTGATATTATCCGTAGGCTTAAACGTTCCATCCGTATACCCTTTAATAACCTTTTGGTTTACCAACGCGACAATCTCTTTATATGCCCAATGACTAGCCGGAACATCTTTAAAGCCAGAAGTAACTGCATCTTCTTTATCTTCTTTTGGCTTCTCAACAGCCGATCCTTTTGGCTTAACCGTTAGCGTACTCTCCATATAAGCTGTCTGACCTGCACTATCCTGCACAGAGTAGATAATATCGAACGTGCCTACTTTGTCCGTTTTAATCGTTTGCGTGTAATTTTTCATTTCCTCTACAATGATATCTTTTGTAAGGTTTCCATCTTCTTTGTCCGTTGCCGAAGCCCAATCTGTAATCACAAATTTTTGACCTTGCTCCAACACCGCTGGTTTAACCGTCAGTACCGGCTTACTTGACTGCACTACCACGACCTTACCAGAAATGCTTCCTACAAAACGAGTATCCTCATTGTTGTCAGGAATATAATCTACACTAAATTTAACGTTATACGTTCCCGCTTTATCAAAATCCAACCCGCCAAAATCAATATTCGCTGCAGAACTGAAATCTACTTCATACCCTTTATTCACTCCAACCGCTTTTAACCCCATCGCCTGTTTTAAATCTGTAGCCATATCGCCAACATTAACCGTCAAAGTAGGCTTTTCTAGCGACATTTTAAGTTGCTCTGTATTCGTTGCTGCATACGCTACACTATCGTTAGAAATAGATCCCGGTAACGAATGCACTGGAGCAAACGCAAATGCCGATGTCACAATTGTTGCTGCCGCCGCTACTGAAAGCACTTTAAGACCTGTTTTTCGCATCCCGTTAACCTCCTTTGTTTTCTTCTTGTTTCCCTTCATGTAAATTCTCCTCCCTGTTCGATTTCCATCTTCCTTTATTTGCTTAGAATGTACCATGAACTCTACTTTCGGACTGCCCCATCATTATCATCCTCGGCAGTTTACTAGTACTACTTAATTTCTATAGGTTCTTCAGTATCGCTAACCGTTTATTACGCCCATTTTAACTCGTTTCTGCCTTTTATCGTCATGTAACCCGTGAATATATTCGCTATTCCGTTCTCCATGCAACCACTGCACGTAACCAAAATAAAAAGCCTACCGAGTAACCACCCGATAGGCTCCCTATATGTATTAACTTGCTTCAACTACTTTACAGCGTGTGATCATGTTTTGCTTCACACCGTTGTACTCATGATGGTCTTTTAACGTACCCGTTAGGTGAATAACATCCCCGCTAGTAAGGTCAAGGTACTTACTCGTACTCCAAACAAATACGTTATTATCACTATCGAAAAAGAAATACATATACGAGTCGCCATACTGACTTTCAAATGTCAGCTTTTTATGGTACACCAAACCATACGTTTTACGCTCTCCCACATTCCCTACATACTCCGACTGCACATACAACTCCGCTTCACGCTTCTTTTTATCCTCATATTCACGACTACGCTCTTCCTTTTCAGCCGCTTTGTTACGAGAGTGGTAAGCAGAAGCCAAAATACCTATCTTTGACTCACGAACCATTTCATCTTTTATAAGCGTCTGCAAGTTACGGTAGTAGTCCGCCTCTTTATCCTGCTCGTTTATCCAAGCCATTAACTCAGGAACCTTTGCATATGCCCCCGCATCCTCAACTACTCGTCTTGTTGTCTCCATGTTTTCAATGCTACGAGCAGTTAAACGTATCGTATCCCTACTATTAGCTCGATAACCATAGTCCCTCACATACCCATTTAAATCGGTGAAATAAATAGAATGGGCTAACACGTCCACAACATCCACGTAACCTTCTACAAAACCGCTATACCACCTATAGCAATCCTCTAGCTCCTTTACATACTTGTGATACTCCGCTAACCACTCCGGAGAAGCATGCGAACCTAAAAAATCCTTTGCACAAGACTTACCGACCCTTATATAACCACCAGAGTCGACTTTCCAAAATAAGTAGATATATTTTCGATTGCGATTACTATGACAGTGATCACAAAGATTAACGGTTTCTTCTACACCATCCGGTAACTCAATCGATTTATCAATGTGATTAACCAAGTTTAAATCTTTGTTCCTCTCCAGAATGGCAACCAACGTATACCCGTTAATTTGAGGACGTTCACCCTCTACCTCCAACTCAACATACTTCATCACCAATTTACGCCCCTCATGCGTAACCGTACGAAACTCTTCACCCACTTGTTTATACGTAACAGGCGGTAAAGATAACTTATCCGCCACCTTATTTACCTTTGCCAACCCTTTTTCGAACGCCTCCACATTTACTTCCGGTATCCAGTATGTTTCACCCATTACGATAAACCCCTTTCGTTACCCGCTTTATTGATACTAATAATATACTATATTTTATATTTTCAGTCAATATGCAAACCTTAAAAAAAGACAGTATGTAACCGCCTTCACGTAACCGTTATTGTATCTTTTTTCTTGGCTTTGTTCGTAAACATTGTTGCTAACGATTTAATAAAAGAGAGACAGCTATCTTCTTTGTCCCACTAATGCCACCGTCTCTTCAATAAGTAAGTAGAGATATAAACGTTACAAGTCCTATGATAAAACTATAAATAAGCATAAAAGAAATGCCATGCTTGATAATGGTGCCATTATCCATCTTTCTTTTTTACTTTGAGATATTAGATTTGCTATTGTATTTATCCCAAGAAAAATTGTAATAACCCATACTAATATGTTTGTTGGTAAAAAACTGAAGCCATTGAATACACTAGTATGTTGCAGAAGAACAAAACCCATAAATAAAAGAATCAAAGCATTTAACGCACTAACAATACGTAGTTTTTTAGGTAAAACCTTATAATATCCCCCTAATGCCCACTCACCTAAAGGAAAACCTAGTGCAAGTAACACCTGGAAAACAGCAATTGACACAAACATAACCGTAACAATGATTGAGGATAGATAGACAAAATTCACTTCCATACACTACCTCCTACATAATCAGTTCAATTAGTATAATAGTATGTCATCCTGAACAACAAAATGTACGAAAACCGCCTTTTTCTTTTAGCGAATACACATTAAAAAGATATAAAAATAAAAAGTTAAGGATGATCTGCCATCCCCAACTTTTTAGCTTCTTCTAGCGGCTTTACATGAAAAACATTAACCAATCACAGCATCCGCTCTTATATACATTCAATGTAACTTCAAACCAGCCTACAGCTAATCCGCAAAAGAAAATACCAACAACTATCTATCAACTATCTATCCACATCAACGTTTACACAAAAGAACCCTTCATCCTCTAACTCTTTTTGCAAAGCCACATCTTCCTTTTGTAAAGAGTAATATAAGTCAGGGTACATATCTTCTTTCTCTAGCAACCTCAAAAATTCATAAATATCTAATTCCTTAAACACTCGGTAAACTGGATCCCTACCATCCTGTAACATAATCGTAGGATCAATCACCTTCCCACTTACCGTATCTAAAATGAATCCATGCCTTACCCAAGCGTTTTGAACAGACTCCATATACCCATAGCAAATCTTCCACTCACCACTCTGAAACTTAAGCGGCTTATATGCAGCCACATTTGCCACATTGTTATAGCACTCCTTCACCGCTATTTTTCCACCAAGCTCAGTTAGTACCTGCTGACTTAATTCCTTATCTAACCTATAATTCACACATAAACCTCCAACTATTTTATCGACTACTCTTTCGAAAGCATCCCCAAGTACCCGACAACCTTTCCAAGAACTTGCACATACCGCATATCCTCAAAATCAATCACCGTATCCGTATAGATAAAATTATCCGACTCCGGTCTGAAAATAACCCGACAACGTGCATCATCCCGATAGTAGCGGCGTAGTACATAATTCCCCTTATAGTAGTACAAAACCACATCATTGTCGTCTAAATCCGCTAACTGCGACTGTTTCATCATTAACAATGTATTATCAGAGAATATACGGTTCATCGCATCCCCGTACATCCGCATTAAGAAAATCTCTTTATTACCTGCCCAACCCCCCATTACCACATCGGGCAGCGTAATCATATTCGCCGTACAATCCTGCACACCAGCAATGGAACCCATACTACAGATACCATACACATCATCCGTACCATTATTTAACCTATACGTAACATAAGGGTAATCGGCTACATGCCCCGACTTATACGCCACACTCTCCACATCTTCTAACAACTCAGCCATCCTGACCCCAAAGTAATTAGCCAGTAAAAGGACTTTATCACACCTCGGATAGGTCTTGCCCGTCATCCAATTCGATACCGTCATTACCGGCAAATGAAGATCCCTCGCCAAATCCTTCTGCGAAATCTTCCTTCGATCTAACAACCTCTTTAAGTTGTCCGCTAGGATATTTTTTAACTGCTGCTTTAACATATTTCTACACCCCTGTTGCTCTTCCATTAGCTGATTAACCGAATAGCCGCTCATACACTCCCTGTATTTGCTTTGCCATATCTTTTATCCCCATGCCGTTACACCACCTGTACACGACCTCACCCTTATAATGATACGTGATATGAATCGCATCTACCAAGCCATTTACCACATCCCCGGGTTGAGCCACCACTACACCACGCTCTTTTAACTTCACATGGTAATGGTCAAACCGCCTGTTTGCCTCACGCAACGCCTCTTCTTCGGTTAATTGACGAGCTACTACATGCTCCTGCTTATGGATAAATACCCCGAGCTTTCCTAACAACCACTGCGTATCTTCACACGGCTCCATCTTCATTAAATACTCCCGCACACCCCGCGCCTCTTCTAATGTCGGCTTGTCCTTCTTAAATAAAAACCAGCCCTTACACTTCTTTATCAATTCTTCGGTTGCCATAACCATCCTAAACCCCACCTTTATTTCCTATCCTACGCCCAAGTATATAGCTGCAACCGACATCGTTTTCTTAACTCGTTATCATAACCATCTGTTTATTGTATATATATGGCTTTCTTTAACCGCTTCTATTATCCTGTATATGCGTCAGTTACGACAAAGGAGCGATAACAAGTATGAAAGAAATTTTTATTAAGGGGTATACTATTACATTATATGGAGTGCCCCCAACGTTTATTATGGACTGTATTCACAATGACGAACATCTTCTAAATTGGTCATCCACACACGTAGAGACTGTTTACGACTCAGAAATGAAAGATATACCTATACGAATTGGTTTAAAATATATCAGTCGTCAAAAAATAGGTAAAAAAGTTATAGACGTTCCCTGTGAAGTTACAGAATATATAGAAAATAAACTCGTAAACGTCAAATCCTACACAAAAGAAGGTATTAGTTATTCACGTTACACCATCGAAAAAAACGAGGACGAAACTCTACTAACCTTAGATGGATCCTTTATACCTAGTAACTGGTTTCAAGCCATAAAAATTAAACTATCCCTACCGTTTGCTACACTCTTTTTTAAAGACGAGCTAGAGCGGTTAGAGGATTATATATACCGTTATCTTGACCCCCACCATTCAGAAGATGAAGATGAAGAAGATGACAATAACTAACAAAAAAGTTACACCTATAACGGGTGTAACTGCTTTATTTCAACATATTCCGTTGACTAACCCCTAACCGCTTCAACGCCTCTATCCACTCAGTAAATTCATACGCCCCAGAACCCGCAAACTCGTCCACATCCTTTTGCGTCCCCGTAATACGAAATGCCTCCGCATGCGGTATCTCCCGCTTAAAATTGCGCCATGCTGCTGAACCCGCGTTATCCTCATCCTGTACGTAAATAACCCGTTTGAAGCGGGAGAGAAACTGCTTATGGTATGGCAAAATCTTTGTACCTAACAAACTACAAGCGGGTATTCCATGTGACTCTAACCGCAATACACAAAACACACCCTCTACTACTACAATCCGGTCTTCCTCTAAGGCTTGCTGCATATTATGCATTCCGTACATCTTCATTTTCGTAATATGTTCACGGTTGGTCGCTGGATAGATATTGATATACTTCTTCGACCTATCCCTCTCCCATGAGTAGTTAATATAGAAAAGCAACCGATTATACCCATCCCAAACAGGAATAATAAACCCATTATCAAAAGAATTTATCTCGTTTTGGGGAACATCTAAATCGTCCGGAACCATCCCCAACTGCTCAACAATGTACCCCAACTCATCTAAATCAAGCGAGCAGAAAATACCTCGCTTAATATACGTTTTAATCGAATCCATCTTCCTCTGCTTTGCTAACTCTTTGATAAAACCTTTCTGCTCGTCATCCTGTAGAAGGAATTTAACCAGCTTTTTATATTCCATTTGTGCCATAAAAAACCCTCCACCTATCTAATACCGCCAGTTTACCACACCCCTTTATTTCATTTCCCAACTTTCCGTATCAGCTACGATAGAAGCACATCACATACACAGTCGACATAAACTCTACACTAAATACACATTAAGTCGACATGAAAATTCACTACTCAACACGTTTCGAGAAAATTCGAGTCATCTCCCTATATTACTACACATTAAATCGTCATTAAGTCCACATAGGCTATTACATGAAAAAGGA
>JBJEFL010000196.1:3363-7423 GCA_051873995.1 Bacillus sp. (in: firmicutes) | reverse complement strand
GCGGAAAGCGAGCATCCTGGAGCGGAATGCAACTCAATTAATCATCATTACTCGTTCATAAGTAACAAAGTTTACGAAACCAGTCTTGTTATTTAACTCGTGATGTAGGGAACGGTAGAGGTTAATGAAGATGATTTCTGTACAGTCGCTCGATTTGAAATTAGGTCAGCATGCTAACTAATAGGTGTTATTATTTTTTTTGCTCTATGAGGTCGAAATATTGTAAGTCGCTTCTTTATTGGTCATCTATGAAATATAAGAATGTGTAGATTTTTATGTAAGTGGTATATAGGGTAGCTTAAATGGAAATCAACTTAACATCTAAGAAATTTTTTTGCGGGGAAGGATAAGTACAGCAATGAGAAATTTAATGAATGCAAAATTACGCTCTTTTTGTATGGGGTGCGAGTACAATGCTTAAAGAGAATACTAACCGTTATATTTATGGGTTGGATGGTTTACGAGCTTTTGCGGTACTATCAGTTATTGCCTATCATTTGGAATGGAAGTGGGCATCTGGTGGATTGCTTGGTGTTACGATGTTTTTTGTGTTATCAGGATATCTTATTACGAATTTACTATTAATAGAATGGGAAAAAAATCAGTCTATTAATTTAAAGCAGTTTTGGATTCGAAGATTCAGAAGGTTACTTCCTGGAATGTTTACGATGATGTTTCTCGTAACAGCTTGGGTAACAATATTTGATCAGTCTTTATTAGTGAAGCTACGAGAAGATTTTCTGGCGGCTTCTGTCTATATCAGTAATTGGTGGTACATATTTCAGGACTTATCCTATTTCGAAAGCATGGGAACCCCGTCCTTGCTCACTCATTTTTGGTCTCTTGCGGTAGAGGAGCAATTCTATATTGTTTGGCCTTTAATACTGACAATTGCGTTAAGCTGTAAATTCAGTCGTAAAAGTATTTTAAGTTATACGCTTATATTAGCTACTATTTCTGCTAGTGCAATGGCGATTTTGTATAGTCCGGAAGTTGATCCGACTAGGGTTTACTATGGTACAGATACAAGAGCCTTTTCCTTATTGATGGGGGCTGCACTTGCATTTTTATGGCCAAGTCACAAATTAAATAAGCCAATCTCTAACAGTGTCCGTTTTAAAATGGACTTGATGGGTGTTCTCTCGCTAGGGGCTTTAGTATTCATGATGATGTATACGACACAGTATGATGCTTTCTTATATAGGGGCGGTATGGTATTTGCTTCCTTCTTTACAGCCGTTTTAGTAGCAGTGATTGTTCATCCGGCAAGCTATTTAAGTCGGTTGTTAAGTTTTAAACCATTTGTTTGGATTGGTGCCCGTTCGTATGGAATATACTTATGGCATTTTCCGGTCATTATTTTAACAACTCCTACAATTGATACGGGAGATGGTCATTTAGGGAGAATTTGTTTTCAATTGATTTTGACGTTCCTGCTTGCGGCTCTTTCATATAAATATATCGAAAATCCTATCCGACATGGTGCGATTGGCCGATTTATTATCAAAGTAAAGGAAGGGAAATGGAAATTAAAGCAAGTTTCCCGCTTGCGTTTAATTTCTTTAGCTAGTGCCGTTTTAATCGTATGTATTTCCACAATTGGTCTTGCGGCTTCACCAAATGAACCAGTTGATTCGTTAGAGTTTGCGGGAGTGGTCGAACAAGCTGAACAGACGGTAACAGAGGAGCAGTCTGTTGTTACGGAAGATGAGGAAATAGTAGCAGAAGAGAACCAAGCAGAAGATGGAACAGAAGAGCCAGTAGGAGAATCCGTTGAGGAAGAAACAAATACTCAATCCGAAGAGCAAGGTATTCAACCGAGACCAGAATATAGTGTCACGGTTATCGGCGACTCGGTAATGGTTTCTGTTGAAAATACATTAAAAGAATATTTTCCTTCCGCTGTTATTGACGCTTCGGTAGGAAGGCAACTATATAAATCAAATGATTTGGTTTCAAGTTTAAAGCAATCGGGTCAACTTGGCGAACATGTCGTCATCGGTCTTGGGACGAATGGCTCATTTAACACGAAACAGTTACATTCATTAATCGAGACCATTGGATTTGAGAAGAAAATCTATTTAATCAATACTCGTGTACCAAAGCCTTGGGAAAGTATGGTAAACGAGACACTTGAAAAATATGTGGCGAATAACCCTTCTATCAAGCTGATCGATTGGTATGAAACTAGTAGAAATCATAATGAATATTTTGTTTCAGATGGGGTTCACCTAACTAAAGAAGGTATAAGAGTTTACGCTAAAATGATTGCAGATACGATTGAATAAAAACAAGTAAAAGGAGATTGTTCCGTCGGGAATGGTCTCCTTTTATATGTTTAAAAAAGTGCAGTTAACACAAAATTTGTGGAGCCATTCGGGTATCTCTGAATTGTAATATAAACATCAACATCAACATTCAAATTTAACACAGCCTTATTTTTAGGCTAACTTTATTGCTTATAAACAAATAGTGCGTATAGATGAAATTTTGCTCTAGGATGTTTGCTAGTTTTAAAATAGGAAAGTGGAATTTTTAAAAGATTTGAAGAGGTAATCAATGGTTGTGGTAAAAAATCTGAAAATTCCATTGTTTATTACATATAAATTATGCTAGAATAATTTAAAATCAGTTAACTCAGTTATTTTTCTTATACATGTGAATGATTACACATTTGGATTTTGATTTGTCAATTCAAGACTATTACTCCTGTCTATACTGAATCGGTGCAATGCTTATTCTGAGGTGTAATGAATTATAAAAATATTGGAGGATAGTAATGAGGAAGAGTTTTAATTTGGCTGGAGCTTTTGTAGGTGTGATTGTCGGAGCTGGATTTGGCTCCGGACAAGAAGTAATGCAGTTTTTTACGAATTATGGAATTTATAGTGTTCCGGCGGTATTGATAGCGATGGTGTTATTTGCTTTTATTGGTATGCAGATCGCACAATTAGGAAGCCATCTTCAATCGGTTTCACATAAACAAATTATTCAGAGAATATGCGGTCGCTATATAGGGACAGCGGTTGATTTCATCTTATCCTTTTTTTTATTTGGCGTAGCGGTCATTATGATTGCGGGGGCAGGCTCGATTGTCGAACAGCAATTTGGCATTCCGGCAATTATCGGTTCTTTGCTAATGACGGTATTGACAGTCGCTACGTTACTGTTGAATGTGAGAAAAATCATCTCAATCATTAGTTCTATAACACCTTTTCTGCTGGCTGTTATGATTGTGATTGCTGGTTATACAATTTTCTCTGCTGAAACAAGTTTGACAGAAATTAGCGCATATTCAAATGCAGAAGAAGCTGTTTCTTCTAATTGGCTATTAAGTTCTTTTCTTTATGTGTCTTTTAATATTGCCGTTGGTTTTCCGATGCTTGCGGTTATGGGTGGCATCATGAAGAATAAGAAGGAAGCTGGCAGAGGTGGAATAATTGGAGGCATACTATTAGGTATCTTACTTTTATTAATCAACGTGGCGATGATGTTGGATCTGAAAAATATTCAAGGCGTGGAGATGCCAACCTTATACATAGCGAATGAAATTTCTCCCGTTTTTGGCCACCTCCTTTCAATCATTTTATTGGCTATGGTTTATAATACATGCGTCGGTATGTTTTATGCGTTTGCTGTACGTTTTGTTCCGGCTGAGACGAAAAAGTATAAAGTGTTTGTCAGTGCCATTGGCGTGGTCGGTTTCTTATTAAGCTTTGTCGGATTCACTACGTTAGTTGGAACTGTTTATCCGATTATGGGATATATCGGCTTTATTATTTTGGGAGCGGTGACGCTTTCTTGGTTCCGTGCCTTGCACCACAAACCTGAATTGACTCCGAAACAAATGGAATTTGGGAAGGTCGAAGAAGTTTTGTAATGAATTTTGGAGAATAAGATATGTCATGCAAAAGTTATCTATCCTTATATGGGTGGATAACTTTTTTCTCCGTTTAACAGGCACTAAAACGCCGACTTCAATGCAGTAAAGGTGCAGATATGTAAACGGGAGAACAAGTGCTTGTAACACCCCGACTGGTTCATCTAATATGGTTGGTGG
>JBJEFL010000196.1:0-3263 GCA_051873995.1 Bacillus sp. (in: firmicutes) | reverse complement strand
GGTTGTGATGCTGCGTTTCACTAATTCTTTGTAAATACGTATAATGGTAATATAGAAAGAAGGGGTGTAGTATGCTTTGGAAACGCAAAGATCAGCTAGAAATGGATGAAGCGATAGTTGTACAGACAAATTCGAAAGCGAAAGCTTATATTCACGATAAAAAGAAATTGGCTTCATTGCTGAAAGAAGCGGAGGGTAAAGTAAAGACAAGCAAGAATAAAAAAGGATTCGTCAAGGAAACATGGGAGGATATACAAACACTATTCGAAATGGTGAAAGCATATGTGAAAGGGGATTATAAACAGATTCCGTATAGTTCATTAGTGCTTATCGTTGGAGCCATTCTTTATTTTGTTATGCCGATTGATTCCATTCCAGATGTACTAGCTGTTTTCGGATTAACAGATGATGCGGCACTGATTGCCCTCACCGTGAGGAAGGTAAAGAACGACTTGAATCAGTTTGTGGAATGGAAAGAAGAACAACTGGAAGAAAAGGTGTTGAATTGAGGAAAATAGTATAGTGGTTCGTTTGAAATGGAGACTTGTAATATAAACAATTGAAACCTTGAAAATCAAAAGAATACACTCTCCATTTCCAAGGTTTTCAATTAGTCAAATAATTCGACAGAAACTAAAGGGCAGTGAAGTATCGTTCTGTTAGTATGCGACGATGATGTATTTCGTGACCGACAGTAATATAAGCTAAAGCTCTTACTGAAGTAGTATCGTTATTGGCAATGCCTGTTTTAGTCCAAGTGGAAGCAGGGAGGCTTTTGATTAATTCGATGGTGTTTTTTCGGACTAGGATGTATTGATTCAGTAAATCTTGGATATGTATGGAATCGAAAGAAGCTGCTTCTACATACGTATTTTCATTGAAACCTGGTAATGCCGCAGTTTCACCTCTTGCAATGCACAGTAGCCTATAGGTCATAATACGCTCTGTATCTGTCATATGACCTAGTACTTCTTTGATGCTCCATTTTCCTGTAGCATACCGGTATTCTCCATCTTTATTTGTCACGTTGCTGAGTAAATTGGTTGTTTCTGATAATTGCTCGTGACATATTTTGATGAAATCACCGTCTGGTACTTGTTGTATATAGTTTGTGTAATATGCATTATACTCGTTTGGCATGGGACGTTCGATTAGCATTGTATAACCCCTCTCTGCTGATTCTTTTATTTTAAAAGTATAGAATCTTCTTGAAAAACTAACAAGTTTTTAGTTACTTGTGTATAGGAATGGAAGAATTCGAAACAGCAAGGAAAAACAGAATTTAAAGTATTAAATTTTAGAAAAAACAGAAATTGTGTTTTATTATTTGATCATTCAGTGTACAATAGGATGCGTAATTAAATATGCAGTTACCACAGGGGGAGCTTTAGGCTGAGAGTGAACAGTTCAACTGTTCTGACCCTTTGAACCTGTTAGTTAATGCTAGCGCAGGGATGTGGATGAAGATTGTTGGTTCATTCTGTCTGAAGAGTTCTCCCTATGGATTTTTATTTAGGGAGGGCTTTTTTTATGAATCAATCAAGGAAATTAAATCTTGTAGGAATGATTGAAGCAGCTTTTTTAGCAGCGTTTGCGATGGTATTAGATTTATTGCCATCCATTAAAGTGACACCATTTGTGTCGATTTCAATAGCGATGATACCAATTTTTCTTGCAGCTCTTCGTTGGGGGATGAAAGTGGGTGTTCTGTCGGGCTTTTTATGGGGAGCATTACAAGTTGTGACAGGAGATGCTTATATTTTGACTGTTGCACAGTTTTTAATGGAATATTTTATTGCGTTTGCATGTATCGGATTTGCCGGTTTGTTTTATCAAAAGGTCAAAGTTTCTTTTGAACAAAAACAACAGACAAAAGCGGTGCTATGGATTGTGGTTGCAGTGATAGTCGGGAGTATAGCTCGGTATATTTGGCATTTCATAGCAGGAGTGCTTTTTTGGGGGAGTTATGCACCGGAAGGAATGTCGGCAGTGTGGTATTCCTTTGTCATAAATGGTGGAGCAATGATTGGTTCGGCAGTTCTTTGTGCGGCCGTTTTAGCTGTTCTGCTTAGTACATCTCCAAGGCTTGTTGTTCGAAAAGCAATAAGTAATCAAGCACAAGTCAATGTATTGAAATAATTGCGAAGGAGCGTCCAAAAAGTCATTCGAGGACTTTTTGGACGCTCCTATCGCTTATTTGTTCGACAATCCCAAGTTTGTTTTTCTTTCTCGTCTCGCTATTTCTGCAAGCATCCGCACTAAGGGCAGGCGGTTGAGGAATGCGTATTATAACAACAGAGGCTATAGGAAAAGACTCATTTCTCTAAAAACATTGATTGGAATAATCTTTTGGGACACACCTTTTGTTTTAGGATTCGATTAAAATAGTAGCTTGTAGCTCGAGTTCCACATTTCCTTGAATAGCACGACTGATCATACAAGATGTTTCAGCTTTTTCAGCAAGTCTTTTGACGAGCAATCGTTCTTCTTCAGAAGAACCCGACTTTAAAATGATTTCTGGGCGATGAATGATTTTTTTGTAAGTAGGAACACCTCTGTTTACTTCAACAATTGCTTCTGATTCTATGGTAAGGCTACTTTTTTCTATGTTTTTTCGTTCTAACATCGCAGCTAGAGTGATAATGTAGCAGGTTGCAGCTGCTCCGAGAAGCATTTCATCAGGATTGGTACCGACGCCTGGTCCATTCATTTCTGTCGGAATTGAAATTTTTGTGATTAAATTGCCAGATGCAATGTCACCTACATCATTACGTAAACCGGGCCAATTGGCTTTTAAATAAAAATGATGTTTTTCCACTATAAATCATCCTCCTTGTATTTTATGTATTTCATTATAAATTAATAATGGGATAAAGTGGTAGGATAAGTATGAGTGAGAAAAGGAAGTAAGTTGCATAAGTGTTTACAAGTATAATAAGATGGGAAGGCTTTGTTTGGAGTGAATGGTATGTTTAAAAGAGCAATAGTATTTAGATATAAACTGAAATTTTTTTAGGGAAAATAATTGACGAAGTAATGTTCTTATGTTAGATTAATAAATGTCGTTAAGATTTCTTATTCCGCAGTAGCTCAGTGGTAGAGCACTCGGCTGTTAACCGAGCGGTCGTAGGTTCGAATCCTACCTGCGGAGCCAATTGCTTCTTTGTTAATACATCATTATTTTTATTGGCCCGTTGGTCAAGTGGTTAAGACACCGCCCTTTCACGGCGGTAACACGGGTTCGAATCCCGTACGGGTCACCA
>JBJEFL010000195.1:0-1557 GCA_051873995.1 Bacillus sp. (in: firmicutes) | reverse complement strand
ATGAGAGCAGACGATTTATTGTGATGGTTTATGGCGTTAAAATAAGATTGATAATGAAATATAAATCGGATAAAATAGAGGATATAATAATATGAAGGTGATAAGAAAAATGAGTCTGGTAAATATCGGTCCGGAAACTGAGACAATAGAATACAAGAAAAGTACTGGCGAGATGAAAGAAGCAATGATATCTATAGCTGCAATTCTCAACAAGCATAAAAAAGGTGTTCTGTACTTTGGCGTGAAAAATGATGGTACTGTAATTGGACAGGTAATAACGGATGAGTCGCTGAGAAAGGTAAGCCAGGCAATTGGAAATCACATTACGCCTGCTATTTATCCGGAGATTAAGGCTGTTCGCATCGGAGAAAGGGAATGTATTCAAGTTGATTTTGAGGGAAATCGTCAGCCATATCTTGCGTATAGTATTCCACGTATCCGAGTTGCAGATGAAGATCTGATTATGGAACAGGATATTTATGATGAAATGATACGCAAACGGGATAATGTAAAATATTCGTGGGAAAGACAGGTTTCTGAATATACTCTTCAGGATATAGATAAAAATGCTTTTGATACTTATCTGCAAAAAGCAAAAGATGCAGGAAGAATCAGTTTTGAGGAGACAGATGTAAAAACAGTATTGAATAAGTTAGAACTGATACAGGGTGATCACTTATTAAATGCAGGAGCAGCATTATTTTGTAATTGTGGTATTAATGAACTTCAGATGGCAAAATTTGCAACAAATGAGAGGTTGACATTTACGGATATCCGCAGGTTTACAGGTTCCATTATGGAACTTTCAAAAAGGGCAGAGCAGTATATCATTGATGCAATGGATTGGCGTGTTGAAATCGGAAGTGGATTGTCAAGAAAGGAAATTCCTGAAATACCATTGGATGCGATTCGTGAGGCAATTATTAATTCTTTTGGACATAAATTATTTGATTCTGGGCAGAGTAATGAGGTGGCAATATTTAAAGATCGAATTGAGATTTATAATCCAGGTGCATTTCCGACTGGAGTTTCACCAGAGAAATTTATTGAAGGAAATGAAAGACCAGTCAGAAGAAATCCACTGATTACAAGAACGTTATATTACTCAAAAGATATGGAAAGTTTTGCAACAGGATTGAAGCGTATTTATACTGCTTGCAAAGCGGCAGGATGTAGAGTGGAATTTGAACAGCAGGCATATGGTTTTGCGGTGATTTTCTATAGAAGAAATACAAGCACCCAAGATGGTCCCCAGGATAGCACCCAAGATAAGCACCAGGATAACACCCAGGATAGTCTGCAGAACAGGATTTTAGAATATTGTAAAATACCGAGAAGCAAAAAAGAAATCACAGTATACATGGGATATAAGGATGTCAAAAGCTTTGCAAAAAGATACTTGAAGCCGTTGTGTGAAGCAGGAGAACTTCAAATGACAATTCCGGATCGTCCATCAAGTAGAAATCAAAAATATGTAACAGTTGAAAAAAAGGAAGAAAAATAATGTGTGGACGATATTATGTGGATGATGATACAGCCAGAGAAATAGAAAAAGTG
>JBJEFL010000194.1:2275-7454 GCA_051873995.1 Bacillus sp. (in: firmicutes) | reverse complement strand
GCTATACCTAACATCAAAGTATCCTTTAATTGGTTAATATTATTAACAATATAAGTAGGTTTGATTTCCTTTAATTCTTCTAATGAACCATATCCATAAGTCACTCCGATAGAGTCAATTCCTGTATTAAGTGCACCAATAATATCGTGCTTTCTGTCACCTATCATAATAAATTCATCCAGTTTATAATTGTGAAATTTATTAAGTATGTATTGAATAATTTCAGTTTTTGAAGTTCTAGTTCCATCAAGATTACTTCCGACAATAAGGTCAAAAAACTGGCTAATATTAAAATACTGTAATATTTGTTCAGCGAATACAGTAGGCTTTGAAGTTGCAACAACTAATATAATTCCTTGATCATACAGTGATTTTAATAGTAATGGAATCTCTTCGTATAATTCATTTTCGAACATTCCTTTTTCCTTAAATCTTTCTCTATAAAAATTAATTGCTTCTTTAGTTTTCCTCTCATCGAAATCATAATATTCGGCAAATGATGTTTGCAGTGGAGGCCCAATAAAGCATTCAAGTTTATCAATGTCTGACTCATAAATATCCATTTTTTGCAGTGCATATTGAACAGATTTGGTAATCCCTATTTTTGGGTCAGAAATTGTTCCATCTAAATCAAACAAAATTATTTTATATTTGTGCATAATAAATTCCAATCCCCTTATTCTAAAAAGTTTCTTAATTATATCACATTAATATCTGAATATTTAAAACTCTTATTCCGCTAACCTGCACCGTTCGTTTAATAAGAACAAAATGGATTGGAGCAACAATCTTTTAGAACAAAGCCTATGTAAAAGACGAATGACATGAAACGTCATTCGTCTTTTTGATGGTTGTTTTCAAGAAAGGATTCTTGATTACAGATTATTCATCCGAACATGCGCATATTGCTTCATTAAATAATGGATATACTTAAATAGTACATAAAAGACAATAATGAACGCTAGGATTGATTCCATAATGGCGATCCCATGCAACAATGAAGCTGTGTAACCTTGCTCGATATAAAAGTTGGTAGTGGCAGTAATGGCCGTCGCTGAAATCACTAAAGGAAAAGTGAATGCCGCATAACTTGGGTAAAAGTCGACTGCCAGCAATTTCGGTAGCTGCGTCAAAATGACAAAGTAGAGCCCTTGAGATAATATAAACAGCGCTGTGACCATCAAGATATTGGCATGATCAAATGCGTTCAAATAGCCTGTTAAGCAAAGAGAACCTGGTGCAGCAATAATTGTGATTAATGGCAGGGTGGATTCCTCCATATTCTTCACATGAAAGACACGGTATAGAATAATGGGCAGTAACACTAAATAGAACAACAATGCTATCCAGAAAATCAAGCGCCCGAATGCAGGGTAGAAATTGCTTGATGTGATCGAGATGACGCCAATTCCTACATAAATGATAAACCAACTTGGATAAATATGATGAATGTTCACCGATCTTGCCAATAAGAAAGAGTATGTGAAATAAAACATTAAAACAAATTGCAAGCACACAATGCCTAGCCAAATGAAGGACAGATGTGGCTGAATCGCTTCAAATTCAAGGAAATAGGTGCAAATAACCATTAATCCCATCGTAAATGTCGGGGCAACGGAAGCGACAATATGATTATTCAAATGAGACAGTGTATGTTTAAAGGTAAAAATGAACTTAAACACCACCAAACACATTAATATCATTCCAATCAATCCGACTGCATTGCCTACTGTTGGCAGTCCATCGATTTTCAGAAGGTTCCCTAAAGAAACAAGTGCTAAGATTAATCCGCAAATGGGTATTGGTATGATCTTAAGAAAATCTCTCATGATGTCCCCTCCGATTCATTCGTCCGTTTTTTATCTTGTATAACCATTGTATGGCGGACTATACTATTTGTAAAATTGATATTTGTAATACCAATTATTAAGAAATCAAATAATTGAACGGAGTGTGGATGTATGTTTCAGAGTTTGAATATATTTGTAAAAGTATATGAAGTCAGGAACTTTACGAAGGCAGCAGAAGCCTTGTTTCTTTCACAACCAACCATTTCTACCCAAATACTCAATTTGGAGAAAAAATTGAATGTCACACTGTTTACGAGAAAAGGGAGACACGAGATTATTCCAACTGAAGACGCTGATTTTCTCTATAAACGAGCGCTGACTATTTTGGATAACTGGGAAGACACGGTGGAAACGCTTAATAGTCAAGGAATTGTTCGAACGAAATGCCGTATCGCCTGTTCCAATACATGCGGTATTTATTTCCTCCCAGCTGTGATGCCGTCTATCCTGAAGAACTTTGCTGACATCGATTTTTCCATCCAATTAATGAATTCTGAGGAGGTCGTTACGCACCTGAAACAAAACAAAGCTGATTTAGGGTTTATTGAAAAATTTGTGGATACTGAAGGATTAAAACGTAGTTTAGTAAGTGTCGATCAACTTGTCTTAGCAGGCGATTTTCATTCCCCTTATTGGCTAAATCGGGAAGAAGATTCAGGGACTCAATTTTACTCAGATATGTATTTAAAGGAAACGAATCTGAAACCTATACACATCCATCTGAATAATAGTGAGATGATCGCAGCCTTTTTGAAAGCAGGAATTGGTCAAGCCGTTATTTCCAAACAAGCCGTGCCTGAAGGTGTTGAGTGGCTACCATTGTCGCCGAGATATACGCGAAACTTTTACTTTTTGGCGAAAGAGAGTCAAATCAAACAAAGGATCAACGAGTTGGAGAGGTTTCTTATGGAAAGCGTGGGACTGTGAAGATAGCTGTGCTTAACTCACTTTTGTTCTATTAAAATATAGAGATTCTTATTATTATATAAATATAAGAATAAAAATGTCTGATAAAAGATTGGCAATGGAATAGGGAGGTATGTACGTGAAAAGAAAAGTTGCCCAAAATTTACTAATGGCTATGGGAATTAGTTTTATAATTGGTCTAGTATTAATCTTTTCCTCAGGAGCAATAGGTGAAAGCTTGGGAGACCATGCTATACAAGCAAATGGTGGAATGATGGACACATCTGATTATGAAAGAATCATCACATCAAACACCGAAAATTTTAGAATGGGTGGGGCCATTCTTTCTTTAGTGGGCGGATTCGGTTTATTGCTTAGTGGATATGCTTTATATAATGAAATCGAAAATGATTGAGTTTATACTAGTTTTATTTTCAATACCATTCTTAAACATGGCAAACATCTAACATCCTTTCATTTGTTCATCAAATGTTCACTTATGAAGAAAAAACTATTTTGATATAGTAATCAAAGTGAAAAAACGGAGAGGATGATGGATGTGCCTAGTAATAAACGAGAAGGTATTTTATTTGGGTTGATGATGTGTTTCGGCATGGTGTTCGTCATGACGTTTTATAATATGGCGATTAATGGAGCGATAGACGAATTGACGTTCGGCAGTGCTGTGATGAGCTTTGCGACGACCTTTGTTGTTGCGTTTATATTGAGTGCATTCGTGGTAGGGCCTTTAGCGCAAAAAGTGGCGCTGAAATTGGTGAAGAATAAAGGCAATAAGATGCTGCTGATGATTTCCATCTCGACTTGCACGGTAATAGGGATGGCTGGCTGCATGTCCGTGTACGGATTGATTACTGCTTACGCGCACAATGGGTTGACCGGGCAATCAGTGATAGGCAGCTATTTCGGGATTTTCTTCAGAAATTTCATTGTGGCATACCCACTACAACTATTAGTGATGGGACCACTTGTGCGCTTGCTGTTCGTGAAATTCGTCAAACGCGAAGAGCAACCGATGGCGAACGGAGGAGCGCTTGCGGAATAAGGATTGAGCCGGTGCAATAAGTAACAAAAAAGATTAATTACAAACATAAAAGGTGACTCCATTTTGAAAAAATCAAAATGGAGTTTTTTTATAAAGAAGTTTGATTGTTTTAACGATTCGTATTTTACTAAAGCACCTGTTAATGGAATAAGATTATTTTTCTAAAATACAATAATCTTTCGTTTTAGAATATGAAATACCATTTTTATTAGCAAAATCAATTAAGTCTATAAATATGTTGTTGGGAGCAAAGTTTACAATTCGAATGTTAACTCCTTTTTTAACTTGTATAATAGCACCTTTGGTATACCAACTGATTCGTTTAAATGTAATTTGAATTGTTTGATGGGGGGATATTCTAGTTTTATATATAGGCCATTTTAAAAACAATATTTGATACGTTAAGTAGTCTTCATTTATCTCAAATTTATATTTGATAAATAATGAACCAAAAATGACTAAAGAAAATATTATTTGAAAGTATAATAACCATTTGGCAAAGTCATTTGTTGAAATTGACAATATTGTCACTAGTAATACAAACCCTAATGCTTCTCTTTGAGTCCTTGCGATGTAAACCAATTATCTCCCTCCTTATACGTTTATTTTAACATAAATATCCAAATGGTTATTGAACTAAACTTCCCCGTTTGTTCCATAAGAAAAAGAGCTGTAATTGAAGTGAAGTACTCGATGGCTGAAGGGATTGCTAAGAAAAAATGGAGTCACCTTTCATGTTTTCTAAAAAAATCATTGAGTACGGAAGCCAATTTTTCTGGAGCCTCCCTATTTATTTCATGACCCGCCCGTATAATGGTCCGAATTTCTGCTTTTGGAAGTTGCTCTGCAAGCTTCTTCGCAGCCCGTTTATTCACTTTATCTTTTTCTCCGCATAAAACCAAGGTAGGGCATTGAATCCTTTTTAAATCCTTACTAAAATCTAACTCCATCATGGAATTTGATAAGAGAATAAAATCATTTTTGCTGAAACCAAGTTTCTGAAAAGAAGATGCTGGCATAAACCGAAAAATGGTGTTTTGCACTTGAAGCAACACTTTCGGCATTTTGTATTGTGCGGCGATTAAAACCAACGATTGAACTTTTTGAGGATGGTCAATGGTGTAATTCAATGCAAGAATGGCTCCCAAAGAAAGTCCAATAAGGGTGACTGGCTCAGGAATTTTTTCTATATATTCAGAGAAAGAGAGGTATAGATTGTCATAAGTCGGTTGTTTATCGTTCAGAAGATCAAACAAATCTGGATGCGAAATAGGAGTTGTTTTCTCCATGTAAGCAATCGTTTTCTCCCAACTTAAAGAATTTTGCCCCAAACCATGAACGAATATGTATCTCATTAAAC
>JBJEFL010000194.1:0-2175 GCA_051873995.1 Bacillus sp. (in: firmicutes) | reverse complement strand
TTTTCTAAAATAGGTATATAAAAGGTATTTTTGTAACTTCAACAATAGTGTTAGCGTCTGAATAAATATGGAGGTGGAAATTTATGAAGCGAATAGTTTTAGCATTTTCTCTATTGTTAATTTTGCTGATGAGTGGTTGCAACAACTTCTCTGAACCGAAAATTTCCGAAGAGGAAGCAAAATCAATTGTGTTAAAAGACCACACTAAACACATTGGTAAAGTCGAAATAATATCAGTTAGTCACAAGGGTAATGAGTATATTGTTGAATGGGAAAATAGAGAAAACTGCGAGAATGGAACTGACTATGTTAATGACCAAAATGGTGAAATAACAAAAGGAGAAACAACCATATGTTAGTTCGCTTTTATCGCTTGAAATAGATTTCTTAATTTGTATGCGCATCGTAGCATTTTGACAGTATTGACATTCGATTTTTGACACGCTGATATAAGCATTTGCTCAACTCGTTTTTCAAACGCTAATTTCTTCCTTAATTTAGGCCAACGAAACCAATCTTTTATTATCTTAGGGTAACAATCTTCAAACGTATGCAAATAAATGAGTCTGGGACAAAGCCTTCCTCTGAAATAAAAAATTTTGTTATGTTTCTGTTTGTCACTTCATTGCTTTATATTTTCTTATTCAACTATGGGGGCAATTTAGTGGAATAAGGAATTATTAGAAGTAAAATAGCCTGTCGCAAAGGTAATCTTTTTTATATATTTTTAAATCTGAAAGTAGCAGGCAGCCACCAGTCACTTTCAGAATGACAAAAAACAGGCGGAGAAAAAATATCTCATTTTCCTCCACCTGTTTTTTTGTTAGGGACTAATCAAAACTACTCACTCTTTGTAATGTATAAGTAAAGCAATTTAATCGTATTTTCTAGTGCTTCATAATGTGTGCGTTCCATTCCGTGTGAAGCATGGACACCAGGTCCGATTAGGGCACCTTTGATGTTGTTGCCGCCTCGCAGTGCCGCGCTTGTATCTGAGCCGTACATCGGATAAATATCAACCGCATATTGCAGGTTGTTTTCTTTTGCCAATTCAATAAAGGTTGACGTCATTTCGTAATCATAGGGACCGCTTGAATCCTTAGCACAAATAGAAACATCATATTCCGTACAGCTTAAATCATCACCAATACAGCCCATATCAACAGAAATGTATTCGGTAATATCAGCAGGGATATAGGATGAACCATGACCAACCTCTTCATAATTGGAAATCACAATTTTCACCGGATAAGCTGGGACGATTGCTTCCTGCTTCATGATTTCAAGAAGCGCCAATAAGCACGCCACACTTCCTTTGTCATCGATGAAACGAGATTTCAAAAACCCACTTTCCGTTACTGTCGTTTTCGGATCAATAAAAATAAAATCACCGACACCAATGCCAAGCTTTAAAACATCTTCCTTTGTTTTCACCTTTTCATCCAGACGAACTTCCATAAACTGCGGTTCGCGTTTTTTCGATTTGCTGTCTTCAAATACGTGTACCGACGGGCTGGTGCTCAAAATGGTGCCACTATAGGTTCTTCCGTCTCTCGTACGCACAAAAACATATTCGCCATCCCAAGTTGGAACGAGTGGACCACCTAGAAGCGTGAATTTTAACGTGCCGTGGCCTGTAATTGAACGAACCATTGCACCTAATGTATCAACATGCGCAGAAAGGCCGATTACTTTCCCCTCATTAGCTCCAGGAATAGAAATGATCCCGCCGCCTTTTAATGTCCGCTCAAATTGATAACCAGTTTGCTGAACGAACTGTTCAATCGCATTCATAATGTTATGACAATAGCCGGTAGGACTATGCTGCTGTAATAAATCAGTCGCGATTTGAAGCACACGTTCTTTATGTATTGTAATCAATTAAACTACCTCCCTTTTATACTCTTTCTATAGCTTACTCTACTTTTTTATAGAAGAAAAGGAGAGCCTTTTTACCGACAGGAGCTTAACGAGTGCAAAGCCATGATGTCTTGCCGGCCGCGCTAATCCGGCTTGTGTCCTTCTTTATGCAAAGCATAAGACCCCTGAACAATGACTAATAGTAATGTTTCTTAATTTTACGAAAGTTTAAGTGGTTTCCCAACTACTTGATAAATTCCCTTGATCTTAAGTTACTGCGTTTATTGTGTCACTGTTACTAATTGTGTGAGCGCA
>JBJEFL010000193.1:0-1558 GCA_051873995.1 Bacillus sp. (in: firmicutes) | reverse complement strand
TTTCCTACGATTAGTCAAGAAGAAAATTTAGAAAATTAGTGTATATTAAATCAACTCGGTTCTTGTTCAAAAATCGAGAATAGTGATATATTAAAATTGTGAGACGTTTAAGCCTTCACGGGGACCATTGAGTCCGTATACCGATAGTGGTATTTTTCATGGTGCTTAATCATGGATAGTAGACATTTGAGCGTTTTATTCATACAAGCTACCATGGCGACCTTATTCAGTTTTGAATGAGGTCGTTTTTCTTTTAAACGATAGTAATAGTCGACAATATGATTGGGGCTGGCATGTTGTTGGCGAATCATATTACCAATCGTAAAATACAAAAGCTTACGGGCAATTGGATTTCCACGCTTATTAATGTGATCTTGACCCAAATAAGTCCCAGACTGGTAACGTCGGATATCAATCCCGACGAAGGCGTTGAGTTGGTTAGAATTATCAAAGCGATTAATATCGCCTAGTTCTCCCATTAACTGAGCTGCCGTCTGGTTTCCAATTCCTGGAAAAGAGCAGTATAGAATGTATTCTGGTAGGCTTTGAGCAGTCGTTTCCATCTGCTTGATAATTTCTTCTTTCTTCCTCGTTAAGGCGATTAGTTGTCGAGCGTAATATCGTACTTCATCAACTTGAATAGCGTCACTATCAACAGCCGGATAGGATTCTTGTGCTAGGTCTAGTAACCGATCAGCGTACTTGTAAGCTTTCGTCTTTGATATCCGTTTATCTGTTGAGGACATTAAAATATTCTTTAGTTTAACTCTTGAATAAGGATTAACTAGTGCAGGATGAGGAAATAGCTCGACGACATTTAGTGCCAATTTAGAGGTTCGATTTATGAATAGTTGCTTAAGTTCTGGGAAGGTCTGTTCTAGTGCAGTATGAAGATGACTTAAACGATATGACCAATCAGCGTTAAGCTGATTGTAAAAACGGCTAAGTTCATGAAGCTGACGATAGTCTTTTGACCAGGGGACAGTCATGCGAAATGTATTGTCCTGGACAGTAAGGGCAATCCGATGAGCATCTTTCCGATCGGTCTTGACTCGACGAAGACTCTCGGATCTTAAATGAAGTTCCAGTGGATTAAGTCGACAAAAACGAAGATCATTAAGTTCACAAAAACGTTCAACTACTCGGGAATAAATTCCAGTCGCTTCAAAATAGACAATTGGATTTTGGGCTTGCTTAATCATGTCCAGCAGGTCAGAAAATCCTGATTGAGTATGATTTATCTTAAATGTTTTTAAGCAATGAGAGTCACGATACCAGACACCGCAGCTTTTTCCCATCGAAACATCTAACGCAAATATATCAGCCATAAGACGACGTCCTTTCTAAATTAGAGCTAGATATTACCACTGTATTTGATTTGTACTTCATTTCCTAAATACTCGAACTCGCAGTTCCACAACCTAAAAGCAAAATATCAAATCAAAGATAGCGGAGGTCATTTTATAATACGGACTCGTAGTCCCTGGGGCTATGTGCGACCTTAGCTCTTATCTTTAGGGTAACAAAAAAGTCCAGAGCGACATCAAATCGTTCTGAA
>JBJEFL010000192.1:0-1561 GCA_051873995.1 Bacillus sp. (in: firmicutes) | reverse complement strand
GAACATCCAAATCAATCGTGACAAAGTCATTCCCTAAATGAAAACTGACTGTTTTTGCCTCATACATTTGCAAACAAACCGCCGAAAGCAAATGCTGTCCACTGTGGTGCTGCATATGATCAAAACGTTTCTGCCAATCCAGTTCACAATGAACTTTTGATTCGACTGGAACGGTTTCTACTTTATGTAACACTTTGTCCCCTTCACTGATCACATCCAAGACGTCGATACCATTAATAGTCCCACTATCGCATGGTTGCCCTCCACCGTGCGGATAAAAAGCTGTTTCATCTAAAATAAGAAATGTATCGTCTTCTTTTTGGATAACATTTGTAATAGTCGTTTCCCAATCCTTTATATAGGAAGATTTATAATATAGTTTATGTGTCATCATGTCTTAATCCTTTTATATGTTTTTATATCATATTACTATGTTCATTCAAAAATGCAAAGAAAATATAATTAGTTTACATAATAAGACTATAGTTAATTAAATAAAAAAGCACTCCCCTGAATGAATTTCTTACAAGGAAGTGCTGATTGTTTATAAATGTTCTTGAGTATTCTATATATAATAGAAGAAACTAGGAAAATCATCAAATGTTAATCAAAGAAATGTATTTAATTGGAGGTATTATGCACAGATACAAACAGCAAACACTTTATTTGATAAAGAAGTTAGCCAAAAAGGAATATGAATGAAGGAATTAACAGGATGATAATTGGCTCTCTACCTTGAATTAATCTCTTATAAATTAAAACTGCTCTGAAACAGATTTTGACTGAAGATGCAATGTTAAGAAATCCGGGCCTCCCGCTTTTGAGCACGTACCGGACATATTATATCCGCCGAATGGTTGGTAACCAACAATTGCTCCCGTACAACCACGATTGATATATAGATTTCCAACAAAGAAGTTTTTTCGAGCTTTTTCAATATGGTTGCGATTTGTTGAAATGACAGCACCAGTTAAACCATACTCTGTATTATTTGCAATCTCTAAAGCCTCATCAAAATCTTTTGCTTTCGAGAATGCCACGATTGGCCCGAAAATCTCTTCTTGCATTAAACGTGCTGTAGGTTCAACATCTGCAACTACAGTCGGATTGACAAAGTATCCTACAGAAGAATCGGCAGTACCGCCTGCTACTATACGTCCTTCTTCTTTTGCAACATTGAAATAAGTCGTAACTTTATCGAACGCTTTTTCATCAATGACAGTGGCCATAAAATGATTAGGATCTTCAGGATTGCCGACTGTTAATTCATTGGTTAATTGAACAACTTTCTCTAAAACATCATTATATACATCTTCAACAACTACAACACGAGAGCATGCTGAACACTTTTGACCCGAGAAACCGAATGCAGATTTCACAATTGATTGAGCAGCCAAGTCTAAATCTGCTTCTTTATCGACGACGATTGTATCTTTGCCACCCATTTCAGCAATTACTCGTTTAATCCAAATTTGACCTTTATTTATTTTGGCAGCACGTTCGTTGATGCGTATGCCAACATCACGAGATCCTGTGAATGAGATAAAACGTGTTCGTGGAT
>JBJEFL010000191.1:0-35376 GCA_051873995.1 Bacillus sp. (in: firmicutes) | reverse complement strand
AAGGCTGTGTTCTAAAAGATTGTTGTTTTTAAATAGGTTCAGTGAATAAAACCAGCCTATTAACGTTGAATGGAGCGTAAGGTGCGAGACTCCTGCGGGAGCAGCGGGACAGATGAGACCCCACAGGCGCTATACGCGCCGAGGAGGCTCAGCGCCCGCCCCGCGGAAAGCGAGCATCCTGGAGCGGAATGCAACTCAATTAATCATCATTACTCATTCATAAGCAACAATGTTTGCGAAAACAGCCTATTAGAAAAAAATGATGAACTAGTCGTATTTAGCCAACATGAATAAAGAAAACTCATCTTGTAGCCAGAGACGTAGTCGCCACCTAAAATCGGCCACGACATCATGTTCACTTCCTTGCTGATAATTGATCTACTTTCTGAAAGTGGATCAATAAAAAATCACCATCTTTTAACGGATGGTGATTTTGACATCATATTATTTTTTGATTAAATCCTGACGAGAAGATTGCTCAATCCACTCTTGTAATTTGTCTTTTAATGTATTGAATCCTTCTTCTGGAGCAGCAGTTGACACTACAGTCGCTGAAGCTTTCTTCGCTGGTGCTTTCTTTGCTGGACGCTCTTGTTGAGCTGGAGCTTCTTGAGTAGCACGGATTGAAAGGCTGATTTTACCAGCAGCTTCATCCACTGATAATACTTTCACTTGTACTTCTTGGCCTACTTTTAGATGTTCATTAACATCTTTAACAAAACCGTGAGTTACTTCTGAAATGTGAACTAAACCTTGTGTGTTTTCATCTAATGCAACGAACGCACCGTATGGTTGAATCCCTTTAACTGTACCAGTTAATACTGAACCTACTTCAAATTTTCCTGACATATTAACACTCCTATGTGATTAATTATTTTTATCGTTTTTATACACAATTAGATATTATATCATAGTGTATACAGCTTTTCAAAAGTTGATTTTTATCAAACGAACAAATTGGTTAAATGTGGATAAAACGATACACGAAATGTTCTTTTTTTCCTTTAACTACTCTTAGTTTATGACTGTTATAATAAAAATAATCAAATAATGTTAAGGAGGGAAAATTTCATGTCAACACTCGGCAATAACATTCGCCAACACCGGCAAGACAGAAATATGAGCCTTCAAGAATTAGCATTTAAAATACGCTGTGGGGTCCATACCGTACAAGAATATGAATCTGGTATACGCACCCCAGACAATGGAACGCTTCTCAAAATTTCAACAGCATTGGACGTCTCCACATCACAATTATTGAATAAACCTACACTAAATCCATAGACAGAAATAAACAGAGGGAACATCCCTCTGTTTTCTTATTCCAGCACCGTTTGTTTTGTTTCTTTCCCTAACAAGATCACCGCGAATACACCAATCATAATAACAATACAGAAAATCAAAAAAATACTTCCTTCTGTTACATTCTTTGCAACAAGCGTACCGACCAATAATGGACCAAAGACGCCCCCTAATCGCCCGATGCTTGCTGCCATGCCCGCTCCAGTGCCTCGAATAATTGCCGGATATTGTTCCGGTGTATAAGCATATAACGCTCCCCAAGCTCCTAGGTTAAAGAAGGACAAGAAGATACCCGATGTAATTAACCATGTTAAAGAATCCGCATTCCCAAAGAAATACGCACTGATGGCCGTACCTGTCAAATACACAACCAAGACAAATTTACGCCCTGCTCTTTCAATTAACCAAGCAACCGAGAAATACCCCGGCAGTTGCGCTAAGGTCATAATCAATACATATCCAAAACTCTGAATTAAATCATAACCTTTCATGACCATCACACTTGGCAGCCATAGAAACATCCCATAGTAAGAGAATACGACGCAAAACCATAAAATCCATAACATCAACGTTTGTTTGCGGTAAGCTGAAGACCATACTGCTGCAATTTGTTGCGAAATATTAAGTTTTTTCTCTTTATTCACTTTCACAAACTGCGGCGAATCAGGCAAACTCAAGCGCAAATAAATCGCATACACAGCAGGTATCGTACATAATAGTAAGGCTGTTTGCCAACCGTATTCAGGAATGACAAAATAGGAGATAAGCGCTGCGATAATCCAACCGGCCGCCCAAAAACTTTCGAGCAGAACCACGATTTTCCCTCGTTCTTTTTCTGAAACAGATTCCGAAACAAGCGTGGATGCAACCGGTAATTCGCCTCCTAGGCCCATGCCGATTAAGAAACGTAACCCTAAAAAGGCTGCATAGGTTGTCACAAAAGCAGATAAACCGCTACCGATAGAAAAAAGTAATAACGTTATAATAAAGACATTTTTTCGTCCGATTCGATCTGCCATAATGCCAAAAATAAAAGCACCAACCATCATGCCTATCGAGTTTACACTACCAATGATCCCGACTTGTCCAGATGTCAAACCCCAGTCAACAGCCAAAGCAGCTAAAATGAAGGATAAAATACCGACGTCCATAGCATCGAACATCCATCCAAGTCCGGCTATCCCCAGCAATTTTCGTTTTGATACTTCTTTTTCTTTCACTCTTCAGCTCCTCCTTACGATGTTAACTTAAATTTCTGTAGCACTTTGAAAGATTCTCATAAAATTAGAGCGCTTCCATTATCCCTAATATTTCACATTTTTTTATGTAGACTCT
Organism: Bacillus sp. (in: firmicutes); assembly: GCA_051873995.1. GTDB lineage: Bacteria > Bacillota > Bacilli > Bacillales > DSM-1321 > Bacillus_AD. Next base: position 32,739 of record JBJEFL010000191.1, on the reverse strand, counting down.
GTTATCCCCTCCTGTTGATATTCGCCTAGCCTTCATTCAGCCCAAAATCAACATTAGAATTTAATAAAGCTTTTGTATAAAAAAAAAGAAACGGGATATACTGAAGATAGAAGGCTTTCACTAATCCCTTAAGATTAGTTACGAAAACAGGTAGCCGTTTTGAAATGCTCCCCCAAACATTTCAAAATGCTTTGTTTTCAAGTATTCCCCCCCTTTTTAAACGGACAAAACAAAAGTTTTGTCCGTTTTTTTACCTTCAAGAGTATTTACCCATCTCTTTTATTTTTATGCCTTTATTTTCTCTAAGAAATTGCCGATACGACGTATCGCTTCCTGTAACTGCTCTAATGAAGAAGCATACGAAGCTCTGACATGTCCTTCTCCACTCTCACCAAATACATTGCCTGGTACGACTGCAACCTTTTCCTCCATTAATAATCGCTCAGCAAATTGTTCAGAAGTAAGTCCTGTGCTTTTAATAGATGGGAAGGCATAGAACGCTCCTCCAGGAGTATGACATTCCAGACCTAGTTCATTAAAGGATTTCGTGATATAGTTTCTGCGTGCTCGATAGCTCGAACGCATATCCGCTACATCTTGCATCCCATTTTTCAACGCATCAATTGCTGCATATTGCGCCATAGAAGAAGCGCACATCATCGCATATTGATGAATTTTGAACATAGCATCAGATAATTCATAAGGCGCGCAAACAAAACCAAGGCGCCATCCTGTCATAGCAAACGCTTTTGAGAAACCATTAATGACAATCGTTCTTTCGCGCATTCCAGGAATAGCGGCAAAACTAGTAAAAGCTTCATCATATGACAGCTCAGCATATATTTCATCCGATAATACAACTAAATCATGTTCGACAATAATTTGGGCTAAATCCTGCAAATCACTTTCTACCATTTGTGTTCCGGTAGGATTATTTGGGGAACAAATCAAAACGGCCTTCGTCTTTGATGTAATAGCCGCCTTTAATTCTTCCGGCATCAGCTTGAAGTCGTTCTCTTTTTTCGTAGAGATTGTAACCGGCACACCACCTGCTAATGAAACAAGCGGAGCATATGCTACGAAACAAGGCTCTACTACAATGACTTCATCACCAGGGTTCACAATAGCACGTAAAGCGATATCCAATGCCTGACTCGCACCTACCGTCACAATGATTTCGTTAGTCGGATCATACGCAACGCCACTTAAATTATTCATATATTTAGAAATTTCTTTACGCAACTCTAATAAGCCTGAATTTGCTGTATACGATGTATAGCCTTGCTCTAAAGAAGCAATTGCCGCTTCCCTTGCAGACCATGATGTTACGAAATCTGGTTCACCAACACCTAAAGAAACAACACCCTCCATTGTAGCAGCCAAATCAAAGAATTTACGAATACCAGATGGCTTCATTTCTTGGACGGTTTTTGATAAATAACTTGTTTTAATCATGGGGACACCACAATCCTTTTGTCTTCTTCCCCTTGGTCAAATACAATGCCATCATGTTTATATTTCTTCAAGATAAAATGTGTAGTTGTAGAAAGAACAGAGTCTAAAGTAGATAATTTTTGAGATACAAAACTTGCGATTTCATTCATTGATTTTCCATGAATTGTGACAGAGATATCATAGACACCAGACATTAAATAAACAGATTGCACTTCTTTGAAGCCATAGATGCGTTTTGCCACTTCATCAAAGCCTACTCCTCGTTTCGGTGCTACTTTGACATCAATCATAGCTGTTACACCTTGATACTCATCAATCTTTGCCCAATCAATCATAGTCATATATCGTACAATGACCTTCATATCTTCAAGTTTCTTCAATGTAATTTCCAAATCCTCTAAAGAAACATCAACCATTTTTGCCAAGTCGTTTTTATCAACACGACCGTTATTTTCAATCAGCTTTAATATTTCAAGTTCTATCGTATTAAGATGCATAAAACACCCTCCTGTCTCCATAATAAACATCCTCTATTATACCAAGCTTTAAATTAGATAATAAAGGATTTTTTTGTCCTGTAAAGCAATTCGCTTTCTCACTTTATCTGCTATAATAGAACGAAGCCTCATTATTTATAGAAAATTCAAATATCTTTTAGTGAGGAATCCAATAAAATACGGTATATTTTAATACATAAACTATTCTTTACAAGAAGGTGTCCATTGTGAAAAATTACAATTTTAACGAAGAAATCAATCGTACAGGTACTGCTTCTCTTAAATGGGATTTTACGAAAGAACGATATGGAGCGGACGATTTGTTGCCTATGTGGGTAGCGGATATGGATTTTGCTTCACCAAAAGAAGTCAGTGAAGCACTGATTGCAAGAGCCAAACACCCCGTTTATGGCTATACATCCGCTTTGCCATCTGTGTATGAAAGTGTGATCAGCTGGATGAAACGCAAACATAACTGGGCAATTGAAAAAGAGTGGATTACATTCAGTGCCGGTGTCGTATCCGGTTTCACGACAGCTATTTTAGCTTTATCAGATCCTGGAGACAAAGTGCTTATCCACACACCTGTCTACACGCCGTTCTTTGACAGTATCAAACAGAATAACCGTGAGCTCATCTATAATCCATTACAGTATGTCGAAGACACTATGAAAATCAACTTTGAACTATTGGAAGAACAATTGAAAGATAATGTCAAACTATTCCTTTTATGCAGTCCTCATAACCCTGGCGGTATTGTGTGGAGTAAAGAGGATTTGCTGAGAATCGGTGAGCTCTGCGTCAAATACAATGTTCTGATCCTATCGGATGAAATTCATGCCGACTTATGTTTACCTGGCCATACTCACTATCCGATTGCCTCACTGAGTAAGGACATTGCCCAACAAACAGTGACATTTATGGCACCTAGCAAAACCTTTAATGTTGCTGGCATCCAAGCTTCTATCATCATTGCAGAAAATAGCAGCCTATTACGGAAAATTACCTCCAAGCAATATCAAATCGGCTTTCACGGTTTAAATTTATTTGCCTTTGATGTAATTGAAGCTTCCTATAACCATGGTATGCAATGGCTTGATGAACTGCTGCCATACTTACAGAAACATGTTGATTTGGTCACAAACTTCATCCGAAAAGAGCTGCCTGCCATTAAGGTCTATGTCCCAGCCGCCTCTTACTTAGTATGGCTTGATTGTTCTGCACTGGGGTACGATGATGCAGAATTGAAGAACATATTGATTGAAAAAGGGAAAATTGCCGTATCTTCAGGAAACATCTATGGCCCTGGTGGAGAAGGATTTATCCGTTTGAATATCGGCTGCACAGAAGCCACCCTACAAGAAGGATTAAAGCGACTGAAAGCCGCACTCGGTTAACCCTACACGTCTCTCATTATTTTGAACAATTTTTCATACTTCATACAAAGACAAATCTAAAGAAGCCGTCGGAATATTCTTCGGCTTCTTTAGGTTTCAACCTGAAAATGTTATTTTTGTGCTTCTACTACACCACAAGCAATCCGTGCACCGGAATTTCCTGCTGGTTGACTACTTCCATCATCCGCTTTTTCATGAATGACAATGGACGTACCGTCTTTTGTGAGCAACGTATTTTTCCCGTCCTGTAAAGAGGCCTCGGAAGTGAGCGTCGCCTTCACATGCCCATCTTCATCCACTTCGATATTCGGCAAATCTCCCACATGTGGACCATTCGCATTCATAAGTCCATGTTCGTTTCCCGTCGGATTAAAATGATTACCCGCTGATTTAAAATCAGGTCCTTCACATGCCCCTACTTCATGAAAATGAATGGCATGTTCTCCAGCTGGCAGTCCTTCTAATTCAATCTCTAATTCCACATGGTCGGATTGCTCAGCCAATTTAATGGTTCCTAAAGAGTCCCCGTCCGCATTAAACATCTCGACACTCTGATTTGTAGGATTACTTTCCGAGCATCCAGCCACCACCATTATGGCAATTACAATCAATGCTTTCCTCATACTATCCTCCACACTATGAATGTAGCATCATTGTATCCATTCAATCTCCTTCTCATACATCAATTATTGTTGCCTATATATCTTCTTCATAATTTCCATTTCAAGTTTTTTTGCTTCAATTTCTTGTTTTTTGGAATGTTTATTTACTAATACCATAACACCAATGGCACAAAGTACACAGATTCCAAACGTTATAGCGGCAGGAATATATTCAGACTTATCTTCCGGAAAATACAAAAACATACCGATAATCATTTGCGAAATGACTTCCATAGACTCCAACCCCTTCTCTTCTAAATTATGTTACATTATAACATTTTTTTCCATATAAATAAAAGGGGCTATCTCTCCAAACGTCCTTTTTCGCATTTTCATTTCCGATAGGCTCGTTTCTTGTAAACTTCGGCTATTTTTTTGTATGATTTGTATAAAGATAGCGGCATTCAAGGGGCCGATCTACTTATGACAGTTCATCAACGGCTTTTTCGAAACGGTGTGGCAACCACCCGTAAAGCATGAAAAAGGAGGTGTGTGAAGATGGAGAACAAAAATATCCAAATTGGTGATATCGTAACGGCTATTTACAAAACAGGGAAATATATTGGTGAAGTCACAGGTGAAAGAGAATCCACCTACTTAGTCAAAATACTAGCTGTGCTTAAACACCCGATACAGGGAGATTTACATAATCCGAAGCAAACTGATGTAGCAATGTTCCACACAAGAAGAGCACTCGCATATTGTGAACAGACGAATGTTCCAAAAAACATGGTCAAATCATATGTGAATGAAATACCAGATTACATCCATTCATTACAAACAGCTCTAGAAACCATGAAACAAGAACTGGAACATGATGAACGAGCGTGGAGCAAGAAAAGCCTAGAAGCCATCCAAGAACTAGAAAACGATTACTTCCCACAATAAATAAAAAAGCCAAATCGTTTAAGAAGATTTGGCTTTTTTATGCAAATTTATTCCATAGCTTCGACAAATCAATCACATCTCCAATAGTTGTCGGTTTAGGCTTTTCCATATATTTTTTGTCGTTATCTACCAACTTATAGATACTATATGTTGTCAATGCATCATCCAAAGCTCGATGATGCTTCCCTACCCCGTCTTTTCCATATTCTTTCACGGCTTTCCATAGGCCCGTCTGATTTTGATCACCAAAAAAACGTTTATATTCCATCGATAAATCAATAAATTTACCTTTGAAAGGGAAGGCAAGACCACTCGCTTGGCAATTTTGACGCAATACTTTCATGTCCATATTTCCCCAAGTTACAATACTACTTTTTGCATTCATCCCGAAACTGGACAGATGTTCAATTAATGCTTCAAAAGCAATACCTGCATCAACTTTATCCTGCTCAATACCAAGAAAATTCTTGCAACGAGTTGATAGAATCGGAAAACGAACCGGTTTGACAAATTCAGAGTATTGATGCTGGATTTCATCATTTACTACAACAACCACTCCGACTTCAATGATTTCTGGATAAAATCCCTGACTGCGTAATCTTCCATCCGGCATTGTAAATTCAAAATCAATAAACACATACTGATGATTTTTCTCCATCTGAACTCCTCCTTTCTTCATGTTGAAATAAAATCATTCTTTACTAACAATTAAGTACTTATCTTGAATTATATCAAATAATAAGAAATATTTTTTCACTTTTTTGAAGTTAATTCATATGCGGTCTAGCGATGTTCATACTATAATTATTTTAAAAATTGGAAATTATCTTTTTACCATTATGGATAGGACTAATTATTGATGAGAACTTTTTTTGGATTTCTTATACCTATACTTTGTATTCCACCACTATCCTTTCTCACAATTGAACTATATAAGGAATGGAATCAGTATATACCATTACAACAATATTTAGACCAACAGATAAAGGTCGATCATATTGCCTTACCTGAAATGAGCTACATCACTGCTGCAGATGATACCATTGTTTCCGAAATTACCAATGGTGAAAAAAGAGTGTCCCTTACATATGCTGAAATCCCCGGCATTTTAAAAGACGTATTCGTTATCTCTGAGGATTGAACCTTCTTTCAACACAAAGGAATTGATCTACTCGCAATCGGAAGAGCCATCTTAACTAATGCAGAACATGAAGGGATTGAGCAAGGCGGTAGCACGATTACACAACAAGTAGCCAGAAATGTTTATTTAAACCATGAAAAATCCTATAATCGAAAATTGTCCGAACTTCTTTATTCCTATCAATTAGAGCGAAACTATAATAAAGAGAAAATTTTGGAGCTGTACATAAATGCCGTCTACTTCGGCAATAGGGCTTACGGTATCGAAGCGGCATCACTCACTTATTTCAACACAAGCAGCCAACAACTGTCTGAAGCAGAACTCTTATTCCTGGCAGCTATTCCGAATAATCCAAGCTTGTACAATCCGATTAAGCATTTCGCCAATACAAAAAAACGACAAGAACGATTGATTGATCAGCTTGTTGCGGCGAAAATACTTTCGCCGCAACAAGCCAAACAAATGAAAAACGAATCCATTACGCTTACTTTGGGTCGGCTATCAATTGATTTGTACCCTGACTATATCACGTATGTGGAAGAGGAGCTTGGACAACTGCTTGCCGAACAAAACGGGCTGTCGGATAGCTTGAATAGTGATAATAAAGCTATTCAAGCGCACGCAAAGGAACAAGTTGAACAATTGAAAACAGAACTGCTGCAATCAGGAGTGATCATCTTACATCCAGATATCCAAGAGCGTAATCAACAAGCCTTGCAACAAACGCTAAAGAGTAGTGATGTAGAAGGTGCTGCAGTCGTTATACAACATCATACGCATGAGCTTGTCTCTTTGACTGGGGCAAAAACCTATCAAAAATATTCTTTTCATAGAGGATACCAAAGTTTTCGCCAGCCAGGCTCTGCCATTAAACCTTTACTTGTGTATGGACCATATATCGATCTAACGGGAGCATCCATTCATGAAAAAGTTAATGCCTCTTTTTATTGTAAAGGAAGCTATTGTCCTAAAAACAGTGGAGGCGGCAACTATGGATTTGTATCTCTTCAGCAAGCATTTGCGAAATCATACAATACACCTGCCGTAAGGTTGCTGGATAAAACCGGTGTGGACAATCACTTCAAGTACTTAGAAGTTTTTGATTTCAAGAAAATAACAGAAGCCGATTATCGTCTAGCTTCTGCATTGGGCGGATTTACATATGGCATGAGTCCCCTCTTGACTGGAGCCTATACTTCCTTTCATGAAGGCTATTACCAGCCGCCAAGAGCCATTCGTAACATCACCACAAAGGATGGACAAATTCTATATAGTTGGGATGATCAACAAGTACAAGTATCGATAATAATGGGAAATAAGCGGTAATATATGTATTTTTCATCATGTATCCTCAAATCTTCATTTTCGGCATTCCTGCCAATTCCTATTTCTTCATCCTTCTATTAATAAGCTCATTTACCAGTGCAATTTTGTTTATTATATCATTACTGAAAATTGCAAAAAAATATTTCAATTCAACCAAAAAATATCCGAGAATGATAATTTTTTTTATATTTTTTATACACGTTTCTTCCTATTTAATAGAAAGTTTTCAAATCCATCACTCTTCAAATCCAAGTCTGCAGAATCCCTATTTTTAAGCTATAATTGAGTTTGTTAGCAATTTGTAAAGAGTGCAATAGCTTCCATTTACAAAAAATAAGGAAATTGATATTTTACTTTTTGGGACTTTTCTACATGTAGAAATCTAGTAAACGAGCATAATGATTCACCAAATCGAATAACTGAACAAGGCAGAGTAAGTTATTAAAAATATCTGTTTGAAGTAGGTTTATCTTTACAATAAAAGGAATAATAACAAAAAGAAAAAAGGCATGCTGTTACCGATGTCTTTTCATTCATGAATACATGTCTTTTCGTTTTTTCTGCTATCTTCATTTTATTGTGCATTACACCGTATTTTTCAAAATTTTAAGAGGGGGGATTATATGTCAGTACTGCATTGGGCTATTTTATCGCCTTTTTTATTAGCAGTAATTATACCTATACTGTACAAATTATTTAGACGAGTTCATACAGGATGGTTTGTTTTGTTTTTACCGCTTGTATTGTTCATTTACTTCATTCGTAAATTGCCAGCAATCAAAAGTGGAGAAACAATCCAGGAAACTGTCCAATGGATTCCATCATTAAATATCAATTTCGATTTGGTTATTGATGGACTATCACTTTTATTCACCTTATTGATTACAGGTATCGGAACATTGGTTGTTCTTTATTCAATTTTTTACCTGTCCAAGGAAAAAGAGAAACTACATAATTTCTATGTTTACCTTTTGCTTTTCATGGGTGCAATGTTAGGTGTTGTTCTATCAGACAACCTCATTACACTTTATATGTTCTGGGAGTTCACTAGCTTATCATCCTTCCTGTTAATCGGTTATTGGTATCATCGTGAACGCTCTCGATACGGTGCTCAAAAATCCATGCTGATTACTGTATTCGGTGGTTTAAGCATGCTCGGTGGAATTGTACTTCTATATGTTATGGGAGGAACATTCAGCGTACGCGAATTGATTGCTCAATCTGACGTATTAATTAATAGCCCACTCTTTACAGCTGCATTACTCCTTATTTTACTTGGTGCCTTCACGAAATCTGCACAGTTCCCATTCCACATTTGGTTACCTGATGCGATGGAAGCACCTACTCCGGTCAGTGCTTACCTTCACTCTGCAACGATGGTTAAAGCCGGTATTTATTTAGTAGCAAGACTCAGCCCGATTTTTGCTTCTTCTGAATTATGGTTATGGCTTGTTGGGGGAGTCGGCTTAATCACGTTAATCTGGGGATCATTCTCTGCAATTAAGCAAACGGATCTAAAAGGAATATTAGCGTATTCGACCATCAGTCAGCTGGGTCTCATTATGTCATTACTTGGTGTCGGAGCAGCAGCTCTTCATTATACACACCTGGATGACAATCTATATATCGCTGCCACTGTAGCGGCTGTATTCCACTTAATCAATCATGCAACCTTCAAGGGAAGCTTATTCATGGTTACCGGTATTGTCGACCACGAAACAGGTACACGTGATATACGCAAATTAGGCGGACTTATGTCATTGATGCCAATAACGGCAACAATTGCACTGATTGGTACATTTTCAATGGCCGGCTTACCGCCATTTAATGGTTTCTTAAGTAAAGAGATGTTCTTTACAGGTATGCTGTCTGTATTATCGTTGGACATTTTCAATTTGGACACATGGGGTACATTATTCCCGGTTATCGCCTGGATTGCGAGTGTCTTTACATTCACATACAGCATGATTATTTTCTTTAAAACATTTACGGGTAAATTTCAACCAGAGAAGTTGGAGAAAAAACCACACGAAGCTCCTATTGGTATGCTAATCCCTCCAATGGTTTTGGCACTGTTAGTCATTGTCTTCGGATTCTTCCCGAACATTTTATCGGAAACGTTGATTATCCCTGCTTCCACAGCCATTCTTGGTAATGTGATGCCAGCGGATTATCATCTCCACATTTCAATGTGGCATGGATTTACGCCGGAATTATGGATGACACTAGGTGTCGTTGCTCTTGGGATTGTCTTATTTAAAACGTGGCCAAAATGGAGCGGTATTTATAAAGCGATTCCTGAAAAATTATCTTTCAATTCACTGTACAACAACGGTTTATATTACATGGAAAAAGGAGCATTCAATCTTTCTAAGGTAGTCATGACTGGATTCATTCGTAACTATCTGGTTTACATGTTCTTCTTCTTCATTACCGTTCTTGGTTTTACTTTATATTACAAAGATGGTTTTACATTCAGTACAGCAAATACAGCAAGCATCGGCGTTTACGAAGTGATGCTAGCGTGCATTGTCGTGATTGGTTCGGTTGCAATCTTCTTCGTTAAATCACGATTAACGTCCATTATTTTGCTAGGTTCGGTTGGTTATACAGTTTCACTATTCTTCGTTTTATTTAGAGCACCTGATTTAGCCTTAACACAACTTGTGATTGAAACCGTATCTACAGCCTTATTCTTGCTTTGTTTTTATCACTTGCCAAAGCAATTCCGAAAAGAAGAGCGCATCCGCTTCAAATTGACGAATCTCTTAATTTCTTTAGGAGTAGGGACAATCGTGACGCTGATTGCCTTATCGGCACATAGTAACAAACTATTTGATACCATTGCACAATATTATGTAGACACAACGTATACAGAAGCGGGCGGCAAAAACATGGTTAACGTCATTCTAGTCGATTACCGTGGTCTCGATACAATGTTTGAAATTACCGTTTTAGGTATTGCAGCACTCGGTATCTATGCCATGATCAAATTAAGATTAACTAAGCAAGGAGGAAAGAAAGCGAATGAAAACAAATGATATTATTCTTCAAACCGCAACAAAAGTCGTTGCATTCGTCATTATTCTTTTCTCTATCCGCCTATTCTTCTCCGGTCACTACTATGCCGGAGGAGGATTCGTTGGTGGCTTAATGACATCAGCGGCAATCGTGTTAATGATGATTGCCTTCGATATGAAAACCGTAAAGAAACTTCTGCCTATCAACTATCGCATTCTGATTGCAGTTGGACTATTGACATCTATCTCAACAGGTTTAATTGGCGTCTTTATGGGAGATCCATTCCTGACACATTATTACGGTCATTTTCACTTGCCGATTATCGGGGAAACATCTCTTCATACAGCCACATTATTTGATTTAGGCGTTTACTTCGTAGTTATAGGTGTCACATTAACCATCATTCAAAGCATTGGGGAGAGTGAATAATGGAAATATTAATGGCGATTGTAATTGGCGTTCTATTTACATGCGCAACATATTTAATTCTTTCAAAAAGCATTTTGCGTATTATAATTGGAACAGGTTTATTAAGTCATGGGGCACATTTACTGATTTTAACGATGGGTGGCTTAAAGCGCGGCGCGGTTCCACTTCTTGGGGAGCATGCTGAATCTTATGTCGACCCGGTTCCTCAAGCTCTGATTTTAACATCGATTGTTATTAGCTTCGGTGTAACAGCATACTTCCTAGTATTAGCTTATCGTAGTTATCAGGAGTTAGGAACAGATAACATGGATTTACTGAGAGGAAACGAATCAAATGAATAGTCACAATATCGTATTTTTCCCTGTTTTACTGCCCCTTTTAACAGGTGTTTTCTTAATTTTTTTCCGTAGTGTTACCGTGCAACGTGTAATATCTACGATTTCATTTATCCTAGGCGTCAGCCTTTCTGTCTATATACTGAATCTCGTTCATTCAGAGGGACAGCTTGCCGTTGACATGAGTAGCTGGAGTGCTCCATTCGGGATTACCATCACTGCTGATATGTTTGCGGCTCTATTGGTTGTAACATCGAATATTATTGGTCTTTGCGTCCTCCTTTACTCGTTTCAATCAATCGGTCGAGAACGCGAAAACTTTTACTATTACCCTGTATTCCAATTTTTATTCGTTGGGGTAAATGGTGCCTTCTTAACGGGAGATATCTTCAACTTATTTGTATTCTTTGAAGTAATGTTAATGGCTTCATATGTATTGCTCGTATTGGGAGGAACGAAAATCCAACTACGAGAAACACTTAAATACATTCTCGTGAATGTCATCTCATCAGCCATTTTCGTTATAACAGTTGCTTATCTTTATTCCGTAGTCGGCACACTGAATATGGCTCACATTTCGGAGCGTGTAGCCGAAGCTGGACAACCAGGAATCCTGACAGTCATAGCCGTACTATTCTTAATCGTCTTTGGCTTAAAGGGCGCGGTTTTTCCATTATTCTTCTGGTTGCCAGGTTCCTATTATGCCGCTCCGGCTCCTGTACTGGCTGTATTCGGTGCTTTATTGACAAAAGTCGGAGTATACTCGATTTTCCGTACGTATACGTTGATTTTCAATCAAGACCCTGGATATACACATGCCTTATTAGGAGCAATCGGCCTTTTCACGATTATCGTTGGGGTCATTGGAGCTATAGCTTATTGGGATGTTAAGAAAATCATTATTTATAACATTATCATCGCCGTTGGGGTTATTACATTCGGAATCTCACTGAACAACCTGACTGGTACTGATGGCGCTTTATTGTATTTGATTCATGACATGATTATTAAAGCAGCTTTATTCTTATTGATCGGTATTATGATCAAAATTACCGGCACCAGTGATTTACGTAAGATGGGTGGCTTAATCAAGGAGTACCCTGTTGTCGCTTGGACATTCTTCTTGGCAGCTATCTCGCTTGCCGGTATCCCGCCATTGAGTGGTTTTGCCGGTAAATTGTTAATTGTGCAAGGTGCTGTAGAGGCTCAAGATTATTTCGGTGTTTTCATCATACTTGCTTCTAGTTTATTCGTTCTGTATTCAGTGATGAAAATCTTCATAAATGGTTTTTGGGGAACTCCTGTCGAAACAAAAAAAATTGCTCCTCGTTCACTTTATACGTTACTCATTCCAGCAATGGTACTAGTTGCTGTATCATTAGCGTTTGGATTAGGATTAGAGAAAATGTTGCCGTATATATCCCAGGCTACTGAAACATTAATGAATCCGGATCTCTATATTGATGCGATAATAAAGGAGTAATGTGAAATGGCAGTCCAAATATTATTAAACCTTTTACTGGCCACAGTATGGATGTTTTTATCACATTCATATAATCCCGCTTCTTTTATTATGGGATATTTACTGGGCATATTGATTTTATTGTGCTTTAGGAAGTTTTTCAAAACAAAGTTTTACCTCGTCAACATATGGGCGGTTATTAAATTAATTTGTATTTTCCTAAGGGAACTTGTACTTTCTAACATTTCAGTGCTAAAGGTCGTGCTTCAACCGAAGTTAAACATGAAACCTGGTATTTTCGCCTTTGAAACGGTCTTACAAAAACCTTGGGAAATTACCGTTTTAGCGAATTTAATTACATTAACACCTGGAACATTGGTTATTGAAGTATCAGAGGACAATAAAACACTTTATATTCATGCGATGAATATCGATGATGTCGAAGCGGAAATAGAAAGTATTCGTAATTCATTCGAAAAAGCCATTTTGGAGGTGAGCGCATAATGTTTGAGTCCATTATTGTACTTGCTCTTGTTTGCATTTCCATCTCTATGCTCGGCTTAATTTATCGAGTAATCAAAGGACCGTCCATCCCGGACCGAGTGATTGCTTTAGATGCGCTTGGCATTAACTTAATTTCGGTCATTGCATTGATTTCCATTCTTTTGGATACCTATGCTTTTCTAGAAGTTATTTTATTGATTGGTATTTTGGCGTTCATCGGTACGGTGGCGATGGCGAAATATTTAGAGAAGGGAGTGCTTTTGGAAGATGATCGAAATGAGTAAGCTGCTTATCATCATTTTGGTGTTAATCGGCGCTTTTCTTAGCTTAGCTACAACATTCGGTTTAATAAGGCTCCCGGACGTATACACACGTAACCATGCAGCGTCAAAGAGTGCTACTTTAGGTGTCATGAGTATCATGCTTGCCGCCTTCATTTACTTCTATATCGAACACGGACATTTTAATTCTCGTGTAATTTTAGGAATATTGTTTGTCCTCTTTACCGCTCCGGTTTCTGGTCATTTAATCAGCAGAGCTGCTTATAATACCGGTGTGAAACTTTGGGATAAAAGCGTGCGTGACGATTTGCAAAAAGCACGTAAACAAAATAAAAAAGCCTAGAATGACAGGAGTGGAAAGCAGAGGAAAATAACACTTTTCCTCTGCTTTTTTAATTTAAACAATAATGGCCATTCTTATGGCTTTTAAGCTTCCTTAGGCTTCTCAATGATGGCAATTGTACATCTTGAAACACAAATCAATTTATGCTGCTCATCTTCAATTTTAATATCCCAAACCATTGTCTTTTTTCCTTTATGCAGGACTGTCCCGGTGGCCGTTACAATACCATCTTGTTTACTTCGTATATGGTTCGCATTAATCTCCAGACCGACTACCACTTCTGTTTCTTGATTGACTAACTGATACGCCCCAAAGCTGGCGACTGTTTCTGCTAATGCAACAGATGCCCCGCCATGCAATACGCCAAAAGGCTGCTTCGTATTTTCATTCACCGGCATTGTTGCGACAACACGTCCCTCTTCAACCGTTTGAAATGCAATGCCCAGTGCTTCCACCATCGACTTGTTCCTCATCATTTTCCATTCCCCCGCTAATCAAATATGAAAGAGCAATAACACAGTTAACTCATAAAAATACACATAAAAAATTTATCCAACACAAGGATTAAACCAATATCTCTATGTAGCACAATTATACAATGTTCATATTATATAAAGTGTTAAATAATATATATTATTTAAATTATAAGAAAATAAAAGGAGGAGCTTTATGCATAGGCACACTGATTCCCCCCCCTACATTCACTATACAAACGCCTATAATCACTTACCCGAACAACCTCTACAAGTAGAGCAACATTACCGCCAAGTCGTTCTGCCCGAAGTTGAGCCAACTGAATTTGTCAATTCGTCCAGATTAGTGTTAGATTTGCTTCAAGATGCTCAAGTATTATCTCAAAATTTGCTGCAGACAGAATTTGCCAAACAAATCATGGACGCAGGCCAAAAATCAAGAACAGACCTCATCCATCAACTAATCAGAACACTTCCGATTAAAAAAAGTGATATACACGTGTCGTACACTCCCTATGGAGTAGATTTCACCTTCAGACCAATTATTCAAGGAGCAGCACCTACCGCTATTGTAACATTACATTTGACGTGGAAACGGCTTATCTAACATATGATGCCATCCATAAATCCAGAACGTGATAAAAGAACGCACAGGCAGTTATTCCTCCTGTGCGTTCTTATTATTCAGTAACCTGATTGCCTTCAACTTTTCGCTGCACACTATTAAAAATAATAATTAATGCTTCCGAAAGGAAACGGACCGTTCGTTACATAAATCTTTTGACTTCCATAGTAATAGCTATAATGAGGACTGATTGGAGTAATACCCTCTTCTACAATGCCTCCTACAATTCCACCATTTAGTCGGTGCCCTCGCCAATACAGGCGATTTCCCCCTCTTCGTTCACCTAATCCAAAGTAATGTGCAAACATCACCAAGCCTCCTTACATTTTGACGCTTGTTATTACATATGATGGCTGCAACCGTTTCGAATAGGCGGTTCACTTACAACAATCCATATTCATTTCATTATTTGTTAAAATCAAGTACCAGTTGAGCCAATGTTTTAACCATGACACCTGTAGCACCAGAAGGTTGAAGGCTGGTTTCCTTCTTGGCAACAGAAGTGCCGGCAATATCAAGATGTACCCAAGGCGTTTCCTCTGCAAATTCACCTACAAATGCCGCACCCATAATTGCATGACCTTCGCGTGAAGGTGAATTATTCAAGTCTGCTATTTTACTGCTTTTCACTTTCTCACGATCTTTTGCTGTAATCGGTAATTGCCACATCGGTTCACCCGTTACTTCAGAAGCTTTCTTCACCTGTTGCAACAACTGTTCATTATTCGTGAACACACCTGTCATTTCCGAACCGAGCGCAACGATGACGCCGCCTGTCAAAGTGGCCACATCAATGACATAATTTGCCCCATGCTGCTTCGCATACGTAACCGCATCAGCTAAGGCCAGTCTTCCTTCCGCATCTGTATTGAGTACTTCAATAGTTTTACCACTTAACGATGTAATCACATCATCCGGTTTAAAGGCCGTCCCACTAACCATGTTATCCGTCGATGCAATGACAGCCACAACATTTTGTTCCGGCTTCAACTCTCCAATAATCTCCATTGCACCTAAGACAGCTGCTGCTCCGCCCATATCCGTTTTCATGTTAATCATGCTTTCTCTCGGTTTAAGTGAATAACCGCCCGTATCGTACGTTACCCCTTTCCCTACTAGACCAATGACATCTTTCCATTCGCTTTTTCCTTGATATTTCAATACAATCATGGCAGGAGGTTCAACTGACCCTTGGTTGACAGCAAGTAGCGCACCCATGCCCAATCGCTCCAACTCCTCCTTATGAAGCACTTCAATTTCAAATCCATACGTTTCAGCCATCTCTCGAGCATAGTTAGCCAATACAGTCGCGGTTAAAATATTAGGCGGTAAATTGATTAATGTACGTGCATAATTAGTCGCTTTTCCATATATAAATCCCGTACGTAGCTTTTTCTTTAACTGTTCATGATGCTCATTCGAGAATAACGTAATATTCTTGATCGTCACTTTCGGTTTATTCTCTTTCTGTTTATACCCTTCAAACGAATAAAGGGATTGCATATACACTTCACCAATCAAATGAGCCGCTCTTTCGCTCGGAATTGTGGATCCGACTAACGAATCGACATCAATTGCAACAGACGATAATCGTAATTCCTGCACCTTTTTAAATGCTTTTGCTAAGCCTTCTTTCCAATCTTCTTCTATAACTTGCTTGTCGCGGCCTAATCCAATAAAGATAATTCGTTTCGTTTGAACTTTCCCTAATGTATGTATAACCGTAATGGCCTTCTTATTCGTAGAAATATCACCACTTTTCACAAGTGCACTAATATGCTGATTCATCGCCTCATTGCATGATGGGACCGTACCCTTTAACGAAAAACCAGGGTGATGAATCCCCACAATCAAACATTCCAATTCCATTTGTTTAAGCCAATCTTTTTCCACTGAAAACATCGAATTCCTCCTCAATATGCATTTTCTAACATCTTTCGTATAGTTACTTACTTTAGTCAAAACAGGCAAAAGGAAGAAGCTATATACCAAGAAATATACTAACTATTCATAAATATTCTACCTTTAAAATTTAACATAAAATAAACATGTTGAATAATAAATGATTATGAAAACTAATGGTAAAATAAAGGGAGAGAGAAGTAACCATTGTTGACGGTTTCAAAAGGACACAGGAACCGCCTAGTCACCTAAGCTCGAAATGTTAAACTGATTGATCATTTAAAAAGAAGGTGAAGAGTATGAGTACAATCTGGAATTTCTCAATCATTGCCTCACTTGCGGCTATATTTTTTGCGCAATTCATAAAGGTCCCCATCGGTTATATAGCCACGAGACGTTTCGAATGGTCGCTTTTATTTAGCACAGGAGGTATGCCCAGCTCGCATTCGGCTGGCGTTACGGCTTTGGCCACGGCAATAGCCCTTGAAACAGGCGTTGATTCACCTGTGTTTGCTGTGGCTGTCATGTTTGCTATCATTACGATGTTTGATGCTAAAGGAGTTCGATGGCAAGCCGGGGAACAAGCGGCCGTACTGAACAAACTTGTTCAAGATTTCCATAAATTTGTATACGATGCAAAGCATTGGCAAGAACAAGGTACACTAGAAAAACAAAAGAAGCTGAAAGAATTGCTCGGACATAAGCCAATTGAAGTATTTTTCGGTGCTTTAACTGGTATTATCATCGCTCTGCTTCTACATTATATAATTTATTAGATAGGGGAATGAAAGATGAAATTGATTTCAATCTGTCCAAGTAATACCGAATTATGTGCTGCTCTGCAAATAGAGGATTTACTAATTGCTGTAGATGATTATTCCGATTTTCCGACCTCCGTTTCTGCTTTACCGAAATTGGGACCGGATTTATCGATTGATATAGACGCCTTGGAAGCCTTACAGCCCGACCTGGTATTGGCGTCATTAAGCGTACCGGGTATGGAAAAAAATATTCAAGCGTTGGAAGAACGTCAAATTCCGCATATCGTGTTTAATCCTTCCACCATTGAAGAGATTATCCACGATATACTCACACTTGGTAAAGCTGTCGGAATAGAAACAAAGGCAAAAGAAGTAGCCGCAAGCTTTCGGACTGAAATCGATACATACAAACAAATTGCCGACAAGATTGAAGTCAAAAAGAATTTATACTGGGAGTGGTGGCCAAATCCCTTGTTCACGCCAGGTAAAAACAATTGGTTAACAGAAATCAGCATGTTGGCAGGAGGTCGAAATATCTTTGAGCATGTGGAGCTAGCAAGTATTCAAGTGCAATCCCAAGATGTCATTTCTTTGAACCCGGACTATATTCTCCTGGCATGGGTCGGTGTTGCCGAAAAACGCATCAATCCTTCTATCGTCGTTAGAAGAGAAGGATGGAATGAATTGACCGCCATTCAAAGCAATCAAATTTTGGTTATGGAAGAGCATCTCTATTGCCGACCTTCCCCTCGCTTGCTGGAGGGATTAAGAAAACTAGCCTATCAGCTTCACCCTGATTATTATCCGGTCTATTAACAAAATAAAAGGATGAGTACGACTGACAGTGCCTCATCCTTTTCACATTATTTTTTCTGTTTATTCGTGAATTGTTCTCGAAATACTTGCATATTCTCATTTTCATTAAGGGTGCGCAAGTCTTCCTCTGTCAGTTTCCCTGTACCTTTTTCAACTATATACACTTCTAAGCTCTTTTTCCCCCATTGTTCGTAAACATCTTGAACTGTATCATAATACAAGTCTAATTTATGCCCTTTAATTGCACTCCCTGTATCGGCCACTACCCCGTATCCATATCCGGGTATATAAAGAACCGTACCTATTGGGAAAATGGCAAGATCGGCTGCAATCGTGGAGTATAAATCCCTTGTCACTTTAACTCCTGAATACGTAATACCATACGATGGATGGCTCGGATACTTGCCGGTTGATTCATAACCAGCTGTATAACCGGTTGCAGTAACGCGGGCCGATTCATATTGGGAGACATCAATCGCTTCTTCTAATGTTTTCGGACTAACCATTTCCTCTTTTTCTGGCATATTAGTTACTTCTTCCACCTGTGAAGCAAACCACGACTGCCATGGATAGCCTTCACTAGAAATGCTTGTTCCTACCAACCGGAATAAATCACCTGCTGTAATCCCCGTCAGGTGATAATACGTTGCTTGTAACGCTGCCAAAAAAAGAAGAATCAAGATCGCTTTTTGGAAATACTGTTTATACTTTTTCATAACCGTATTCTTTCCTCTCCTTTTGAAAATCATTCTTTCCAAAAGAAGGCAGTATATTCCTGAATACGCTCAGCCGATTACGAAAAACAAAAACCACTATGCAACGCATAGCGGAACGTTTATATGTATTCTTCTCGTAATCATGTTCTCTAAGTTAAAACATTTGATAGCCCTTTTTACGTAAAATTTTCATTGTGAAGCCTGCCCCAATGGCTCCAATAAGACCGCTACTTAAAATGATAATGTCTGGTGCATGCAAAGCAGATAATTTTCCGCCTAAATGACCGAAAGTAGCTGAAGGCTCTTGGATATAATTAATCAATTTAGCATCATTAATTATGTATAATGCGATTAATGGAAAAAGAATCGCCATAATCCATGAAGCCCTAAATAACATGTTTAATAAAAAACCAATCCCGAAAAATAAGATAAAAAAGAGGACAATTGATATAATGAAAGATGGTAAAGTTAACGGCATATTGGATAAACCTCCCTTTTAGAATCATCTTAAGTGTACTGAATAGATATTTATCAGTCAATTAAGATAATTACAAATAAAGGTTTTATTGTATGGAATGACCTATTATGACATATTCGCAATTTCTTTAAAGAACTTTATATGCGTTGTAACCAAACTGCTCACCGAGATTAAATCCCTCTTTCACTATCACCCCCTTCTCTGTATTCTGTTTGATTAAATGGTTCATCAATACAGAATAACCATCATTCTTGCGAGGTCATAAATCTCACTTCAAATAATTCCTCAGACTGTACGGTAATTATAGAATGTAATGGACGCATTAAAAAATCATTCTATAATCACTGCAACTAATGGACTAAGCGCCACTTTTGACATCCATTAATTGCACATCTATACCCGTGTCTTCCTCACGAACAACCGCTTCATTCACACTTTCATTATCCTTCACAAAACCAGCCGGAAATGACCATTATCCTTTTAAGGCGCTATATCGTTTCTTCACGACTAACTATTCCCAGTTGCCTACAGTAAATTGAATTTGCCTTTTTTCATAACCAAAGAAGCTCCTCCTATTAAATATAGCGCACGGTTATCCACCATTTTCTTCATCATAGAAGCCGGTAAACCAGTTAACTTTTTCCCAAAAACAACCGCAACAGCATCATCATGACCAAGTGAACAAACAATTCCTTTTAAGTCGGGTTTGAATGTCTCTAAATCTTCCTCATTCCTTATCAAGGCTACCAGGTTCCGGGCACATACTTCCGCCTGCTGCATCGCAATCTGCGCCGTTGGAGGATAAGGTCGATTTGACTCCTCATTCATAATGATTGCATTATCACCGATAATAAAAATCTCTTCATAATGAGGAGCACGTAATGCCGAATCAACCAGAGCCCTCCCTCTCATTGTTTCAATTCCTGAGCATTCCACAATGTCATTTCCACGAATACCGGCAGCCCAAACAATGGTTCCCGCCTTCAGCTCTTCTGCCTCGTCCCCATCCTCTGTCATAATAATCCCAGTTGGCGTACACTCCTTGATAGCCGTTCCTAATTTAAATTCAACCCCTTTCTTCTCTAAGGTTGCCATTGCATACGCCACTAAGTCCTCCTCAAATCCCGGAAGCACAGTAGGAGCCGCCTCTACACACACAATTCTCATTTTCTTATAGTCAATATCATATTCTATGCATAATTTAGGTAGTTGATTGACAAGCTCCCCCAGAAATTCAATACCTGTAAAACCGGCACCTCCCACGACAATGGTTAAGCGAGCCTCCTCTTTTTCCCTTTCTGCCCTATACGTTGCCAATTGATAATCAATATGCTCACGAATTTGGCGGGCAGAATCCACGTTGGTAATCGAAAAAGCATGCTCTTTCAAACCTTGAATACCAAACGTTTCCGGGACGCCTCCTACCGCAACGACCAAATAATGATACGTTAGCTCTCCCCCTGCTAAAATAACCTTCTTCTCGTCAGGCTTAATTGCGATAACCGTATCTTTCATAAATTGAACTTTATTACGATCAACCACATCACAAATTGGATAACGAACGCGCTCATGATGTAATGTGCCTGCTGAAGCTTCGTGCAGCCATGTCGTTTCATAATGATAATCGTTGTTATTAATCAATATTACCTTTGCTTCATTCAATGCTAACATCCTCTGTAGTCGAACGGCCGTAGTTAAGCCAGCATAGCCTGCTCCTAAAATCACCACTGTAGGCTTATTCAATTTTTCTCACACCCTTATTAAGTTCTCCAGGAAAACCTTCCTTACTTGTGTAGGAATTCACGCATTTAGTTTTGAAAATATGACCAAAAGAAAGATTCTGTTATACCTTGGTTGTTGATTTTGAACTATATGACTGCACTTGGCCTTCATTTCATTCAAAATCAATAATGAGATGTAACGAAAAAACAAAACATTATCATTTTAGACAAACATTCCCCAAATTTTTCTAGCTATTCACATTTACACTTAAAAAAGACTATTATTCCCCCAAAATTAGTAACGTTCCACGGAAATAAATTAAATTTTCAAAAAATAATGCATAGCGCTCCCGATTTAGTAGTATCACTTTCTCGATATTATGGTAAAATGAAAAGAAGATTGTGTAATATTCACATAAGGGGGAAATTGCTTTGAGTCAAGAGAAAAAAATCTATGATATCACCATTATTGGTGGCGGTCCCACAGGATTATTTACTGCATTCTATGGTGGTATGAGACAAGCCTCTGTTAAAGTAATTGAAAGTTTACCGCAATTAGGGGGACAACTTGCCGCTCTATATCCGGAAAAATATATCTATGATGTAGCTGGATTTCCAAAGGTCCGCGCTCAAGAACTAGTCAATAATCTAAAAGAGCAAATGGCTAAATTCGATCCGACTATCGTCCTTGAAGAAGCTGTCGAAACCTTAGAAAAATTAGAAGATGGCACCTTCAAGTTAACTACTAATAATGATGTGCATTATTCTAAAACGGTAATCATTACAGCTGGAAATGGCGCTTTCCAACCTCGCCGATTAGAATTGGAAGGTTCCACACAATTCGAAAAAACAAACTTACATTACTTCATTGATGACTTGAATAAATTTTCCGGGCAAAAAGTAGTCGTTTGCGGTGGCGGAGATTCTGCAGTTGATTGGGCATTAATGCTTGAAAACATCGCCGAAGAAGTCTATATTGTCCACCGTCGTGATAAATTCCGCGCACACGAGCACAGCGTAGAAAACTTAGTAAACTCCAAAGTCAATATTAAAACACCTTATGTCCCAGCTGAGTTAATCAGCAATAATGATCGTATCACAGCTATTGTTCTAGAAAACCCAAATGATAAAAGTCGCGAAACGATTGAAGTTGATGCTTTGATTGTCAACTACGGCTTTGTATCATCACTTGGCCCTATCAAGGATTGGGGACTTGAAATCGAGAAAAACTCTATTGTCGTTAACTCGCGCATGGAAACAAATATTCCTGGCATTTATGCAGCTGGAGATATTTGTACCTATGATGGGAAAGTAAAATTAATTGCTTGTGGATTCGGTGAAGCACCGACAGCAATCAACAATGCCAAATCCTATATCGATCCTAAAGCAAAGGTACAGCCATTACACAGTACATCTATGTTTAAATAAGTCCATTTGTCTACAGTTTATGCAGAAAGATAGATATCCGCTCTTCTTATTGACAAATGAGTTTGTAACTTTACAAATTGCACTTATCTATATATAAAAGCCATCGCTCTTTTTTAGAACGATGGCTTTCATTGTATCTTCCTTAGTTTAACACTCTTCCGGCTTACCGGCATTTTCCGCTGTACGGAAAGATGAGCCGCATCCACATGATGCAATTGCATTCGGATTATCGATGGTGAATCCACCACCCATTAAGGATTGTTTGTAATCAATGATTGTCCCTTTTAATACTCCGATGCTTTCTCGATCGATTACAATCGGAATATCATGTTGAGTTAATGTTGTATCTTCTTCATCGACCTCATGGGTAAAGCCCATTCCATAAGACAATCCACTGCATCCGCCACCATGAACCGCTACGCGAAGATAGGCATTTTCTTCGTCATTATGCTTCATCATATCTTTTATTTGCAATGCCGCCGCATCTGTAATTGTAATAATTTGCTCCATTATTAAAACCTCCTTTTATTAGACATTGGAAGTCTACATCTATTACAAGTATATACAAAAAGATTAATTTCTGCTCAAGTTTTATATTAGTATGATTAAAAATAACTGCATATAATTCAGATTTTTCTAAACAATAATTCTTTCTGTCTAGTATAATGGTAGTACATACCATTTTTCAAAATCGAAAGGGGATACGTATGGAAGAACTTCAACCATTGTTCAGCCGCAACTTACAATGCCCGCTTTGCCATGAAAAATTCACTTCCATGAAAGTTCGTTCAAAGTGCATCAAAGTAGAAAAATATGATACAGACTTTTGTCCTATTTACACAGAAGATAGTATTAATGGGCTTTTGTATAACATCCTGGTCTGCCCGTGGCTACTCATATTCTAATGATTTTTCAAAGTATTTTCCGCCACTCAGTAAAGAGCAGATTCAAGAAAAGGTTTGCGCAAAATGGGTTCCTCATGATTTCGGTGGGGAAAGAACCATTCGTGATGCCATCAAAACATACAAACTTGCTTCCTATGTCGCTACCTTAAAAAGGGAAAAACATGTACTAATAGCCGGTCTATACATAAGAACCGCTTGGCTTTATCGTATGCTAGGCAATGATGAACAAGAAAACCGTTTCTTAAAATTAGCTATTCATGAGTATTATGAGTCCTTTTCAACTGAAGACTACAAAAGGACACAAGTATCAGAAGTACGCATTTTATATTTATTAGGAGAATTATCAAGAAGAGTGGGCTATCTTGATCAAACAATCAAATACTTCTCTATGGTGATTGAAAGACAGAAAACGCCGTTGAAACGAGGATTATTGAAATGGCCAAAGAACGCTGGCAAGAAATACGCGACAAAGAAAAAGAAGTATCATACAATGGTTAATAAAAATCAATTCGGCAGGGGCTCTTACCATTCCTTGCCGAATAGTCTGCAGATCAACCTAATTGAAAGATGAAAGAAGAAATCTTTCCTTAGCAAATAAGTTAACGACATAGTTTCCGTTAAAACATCGGGTTTTCTTCCAAATAAACGTATATATTTTGGACTAGTTCATCCGGTGTTTCACCTGTGACTATTTCCCCGTTCACCAACGCATATAAGGAATGGGCACACTTTCCACAATAACCCAAACATCCGTATTCAATAATATCTAAATCCGGGTCTTTTTCTAGTTTCTGCAAAGCAAGATGTGCTCCATCCGCCAAGTTTCGTATACAGAACTCTATGATTGGTTTAATCATGCTCTCACTCCTTTATCTCCCTGTAATGCTACCTTCTTTCTCTATTATAGTCAAACTTTTAAGATAGATTATCGTGCTCTAATTAACGTATTTTTCGC
Organism: Bacillus sp. (in: firmicutes); assembly: GCA_051873995.1. Taxonomy (GTDB): domain Bacteria; phylum Bacillota; class Bacilli; order Bacillales; family DSM-1321; genus Bacillus_AD. Next base: position 8,218 of record JBJEFL010000191.1, on the reverse strand, counting down.
AATAAATGTTATAATATTGTTGGAAATTTACCAATATTGTTTGTAGTTTTAATTCAACTTCGATATACTACTTTATGGGATGAGGGAGTATTGAGTGGAATTTTATAAGATTCATTATAAGTTGGGGGAATGTATGCTTATCTTGTCTTTTATGAAACAACAAGAACCGTTCACCTCCTTCAAAATGAAACTAGAACTAGCATAATTATAAAAGGGGACATATGCGATGAAAAAACTAGTTATACTTGGTGGAGGATATGGAGGTATGAGAATTCTACAAGAATTGCTTCCAAATCATTTACCTGAAGACGTATCCATCATTTTAGTGGACCGAAATCCATATCATAGCTTAAAAACAGAACATTACGCTCTAGCTGCTGGCACCATTTCAGATCATCACGTACGCGTTGCTTTCCCTACGCATGAAAGACTGACGTATGTATGCGGGAATGTACAATCAATTTCGTTGGATGATAGCGCTATCTTTTTAGATGATGATACAATCATCCATTATGATGAACTGGTGATTGGATTAGGGTGTGTAGATAAGTATCATAATGTACCGGGTGCGAAAGAATATACGTACAGCATCCAAACGATTGATCAATCAAGACAGACATATCAACAGTTAAATAACTTAGGAGAAGGTGCCACAGTTTCCATCGTTGGAGCTGGACTAAGTGGTGTTGAATTAGCAAGCGAACTTATAGAAAGTCGCCCCGATTTAAAAATCAAACTCTTTGACCGTGGTGCAAATATTCTTTCAGCCTTTTCTCCTCGACTTAGCGACTATGTAGCACGTTGGTTCTTAAACCACAATGTTGAAATTATCAGCAAATCCAATATCACTAAAGTGGAAGAGAAAGTTCTATATAATCATGATGAACCAATTGAAAGTGACGTCATTGTTTGGACAGCAGGCATCCAACCGACTAAAATTGTTCGAGATTTACCAGTTGAAAAAGATGCTCAAGGACGTGTGAAATTGACACCTCAACATTTCATCCCAGGTTATGAAGATGTATTTGTTGTAGGGGATTGTGCAAGTTTAGATCATGCGCCAAGTGCTCAACTTGCTGAAGGACAAGCCGATCAAATCGCTTTTATTTTACGTAAAAAGTGGAATGGGGAGCCTCTACCGGATAGTTTGCCGAAAATCAAACTGAAAGGTGTACTTGGGTCTCTCGGAAAAAAACATGGATTTGGTTTAGTCGGAGACACCGCAATTACCGGACGAGTGGCAAGACTATTAAAATCAGGTCTACTTTGGATGTACAAACGTCATAACGGATAATCATTTTATAGATTTAGCACTTATTGCTCGCTGAAACTTCTTCAGCGAGTTTTTTTATTTGGAAAATATAGTTTAGTAGCACCTATATACATGTTTAACCGCTTGGCATAAAAGGTATATTAAAGTATTAATCTCCTTTAATGAATATATCCAATTATGCTAGGAGGGTAGCCTTATGAAAAAGATAGTCTCAATCATACTTTCTGTCTTAATGATTAGCCTATTAATCTCTTGTAATAGCAATGATGCATCAAAGGCAACAGAAAAGAATAGTCATACATATACAAAAACAGAGTTTCAACAATACTTAACCCAACTTTCAGAAGAAGAGGAAGATGGCGAACAAACCATTCATGACATCCAGATTCTTGATGATCAGACAATTAAGGTTGTTCTTAACAATCATGACAGTGGAACCTATTCCAATATGCTGATTATCGATACTTTCGACACTGCCATTCGCCAACATTACAAACAATCTGACTATTATTCAGACACTGAACCCGAGATTCGTTTCTTAAATTTGGATGGTGAATTAGTCATGGACAGCTCTACACCTGTCGACTTTACTGCCAATGAGGTTGGAGGTTTTTAATAAACCTTACTTTTCTTAGGTTGTCGAGAAACTTTATTTTCAACACATTCCCTTCAGACTGACTTGAAAACGTTTGTCAGTCGAGGCGCGCCAGACCAGCGAAGACGTGAATAGAACATACGGTTCATGAACGGACGAGCCGGGCCAGCAACGAAGAATGCGAGCGTTTTTCAACAGTCTGAGAAAAGTAAGAGGTAACCTCTCCTCTTACTTTTCTTCATTCACGGTATATCCGTATTTCTCCATTTCCTTCACAATTGCTTTTAAATTTGGATTGCCTTCTGCTACAATGTCTCCTTGCAAAACAACAACCGGATAAAATAAATCTTCTTCAATGACTTTCTGTGAAAAAGCAGCATGTTCCTCGTCTTGATGTTCCTCAAATATATCTACATAAGCAACAGAAAAGGTTTGCTGCGGAAACTTTCTCGCTAATGCAGCCTCAAGCCATTCATATGTATCTTTTGAAGACGGCAAATTCACACAGCTAGCACATATTTGAGTTGCTCCATATACTGTAATAGTCACTTTTGTTCCATTCATTCCCTATCCCTCCTATTTATACTTTTGCTGGTTTATTAAAAAACGACTGAAGCAAAAGTCGCCACTCCTTCAGATTCCTATCCAAACAATTGCCTTATTATAAAAATGAATGATCCATCGGGTTGCTTTTATTGTAGTGTATTCCATTCTTTTCCGAAAGTAAGAACACTCAATGGATTTTTTCGGTTTTTGTGATTATAATATGATTAGATTAAGAAAGGAGTCGATAACATGTCTGAAACGACTATCAATGAACAAGTTCAAGAAGTGCTAGATAAATTACGCCCATTTTTACTTCGTGATGGAGGAGACTGTGAACTTGTAGATGTTGAAGATGGTATCGTAAAACTTCGCCTACTAGGAGCTTGCGGAAGTTGCCCAAGTTCTACAATCACTTTAAAAGCTGGTATCGAGCGTGCTCTTCTAGAAGAAGTACCTGGTATCATTGAAGTAGAACAAGTTTTCTAAAAATGAGCAGAAGCTAAGTCTCTCTTAACAAGACTTAGCTTCTTTGTTTATGATTGAATCAAATCCGCTTTACACAAAACGACACAACCTTCTTGATCGACCGTCAACGGTTTAACCGTACAATCTATAAATCTATTCGACAAGGCTTGAACAAGCTTCGTTACATGTTTACTTTCAGCAAAGCAGACAACAGTCGGACCTGCACCGCTTAATGCCACACCAAACGCACCTGCATCTTCAGCCATCTCTTCCACTTCGTTCAATAATGGTACCAATTTTCTACGGTAAGGCTGATGAAAATGATCCCGCTTCATCATTTCTCCCGCTAGTTGATATTGTTTACTGAATAAAGCAGCTAAAAATGTATTAGAAATCGCACTTGCCTTGACACTCTCTTTATAAGTAAAAGTAGATGGTAAGACATCACGAGAGTCACTTGTCAATAACTCATATTGAGGTATGACAGCTACCACTTCTATATCATGTAATGGAAATGAAAGCAAACGGGTCTTCTCCTCGCTATGTTCACCGACAACCAATCCACCTGTGACAGAAGCACCTGCATTGTCCGGATGCCCTTCTTCCGAAGAAGCAAGATGGACCTTCTCTTCCGTAGTCAAATTCAACTGACAAAGGGAATCCGCCAATTGAATGCCCGCTACAATCGCAGAAGCACTACTTCCCAATCCTCTTGCCAACGGAATCTCGCTATGCACCGCTATACGGCACGTAGGGAGTGTTTGCCCATACTTCGCTGCGACTTTCTTGGCAATCTTTAGGATGTAGTTTTGATCATCTCTCGGAAAAGCTTCCATTTCCTTCGACAGCGGCTCCACAATCCATTTGTCACTACGGTACACATGAATCGTTAAATATAACGATAATGCCAGACCGACAGAATCAAATCCCGGCCCAAGGTTCGCAGTACTTGCCGGAACACGGATGCTGAACATCATGTCACTGCTCATTGTCTTGCCATACCTTTAATATGATCGAGAATTTCCGCTTCATCAGTTGGTAGAACTGTTGGCTGAATTTCACTATATTCTACAGCCGTTGTTGGGTCTTTTAAGCCATTTCCAGTTAGCACTGCAACGACTTGACTACCCTTTTTAATTTCACCGGATTTCAATTGTTTCATGACACCCGCAATACTTGCACAAGAACCTGGCTCAGCGAAAATACCTTCGCGACGAGCTAGTAATTTATATGCTTCTAAAATTTCATCATCCGATACTTCATCAATTTTACCGTTGGATTCTTTGGCAGCCTCAACAGCAAATTTCCAACTTGCCGGATTACCGATACGAATCGCTGTTGCAATCGTTTCTGGATTTTCAAACACACGATCATGCACAATCGCAGCTGATCCTTCTGCTTCAAACCCTCTCATTTCCGGTAATTTTGTCCCTTTTTTCTCATGATATTCTTTAAAACCTTTCCAGTAAGCTGTAATATTACCAGCATTTCCGACTGGAATGGCCAAAACATCAGGTGCATCGCCTAATACATCACAAACTTCAAACGCTGCTGTTTTTTGTCCTTCGATTCGATATGGATTGACAGAGTTCACCAAAGCGATTGGTGATTTCTCACTGATACTACGGACAATTTCCAATGCGTGATCGAAATTACCGTCAATTGCCACAATTTCAGCACCATACATAACAGCCTGCGCTAATTTACCCATCGCAATCTTCCCGTTTGGAATAACAACAATACAACGAATGCCTAGTCTTGCTGCATAAGCGGCCGCTGCTGCAGATGTATTCCCTGTAGAGGCACAAATGATTGTGTCGCTACCATCTTCTACAGCCTTCGCAACAGCCATCACCATTCCACGGTCTTTAAAGGAACCTGTCGGATTTAGTCCTTCATATTTCACATACAGATCAATCCCCCACTCTTCAGACAAATTATCACATCTTAATAGTGGTGTATTTCCTTCATTTAACGTTAATAATGGTGTTTTATCTGTTACTGGTAAAAATTCTTTGTATTGTTGTATTAAACCTTTCCAACTCATCTTTCTCCATCTCCTTCAACTCTGTAAGTGCATTTAATGTCATGAATTAATGAATTATCACGAAGCTTTGCTAGTACTTCATCTAAATCCTTCCGTGAAGCTTGATGTGTTACTAAAACAATTTCCGAAGAATCGCTATCTTTCAAAGGAAGTTGCAAAATTTTCTCAAAACTAATGTTATGTTGAGAGAATAAAGTCGTAATCGATGCAAATACCCCTACTTCATCCTTCACATGAAGACGTAAGAAATACTTAGCAAACATTTCTTCAGGTGATTTTAGGTTTTTTTCATATTGAGGGAAGGTCAAGCCACTTCCATTTACCCCTAACCTCATATTCTTCATCACTGCCACAAGGTCCGATACAATTGAAGTAGCCGTTGGAAGACTTCCAGCTCCTGGACCATAGAACATCGTTTCTCCCACTGCCTCTCCATATACATATACAGCATTGTATACGTCATTTACACTCGCAAGTGGGTGCGTCTCCGCCAATAGAGTAGGTTGTACGCTGACTTCCACTTTATCCCCCGTACGTGATGCAATCCCAATTAATTTAATCGTATACCCCAAGCGTTTACTGTACGCAAGGTCCTCTTCTGTGATTTCAGAAATCCCTTTTACCGTCACGTCATCCAAATCAATTTTCATGCTGAAACCTAGAGTGGCGAGAATCGTCATTTTACGTGCCGCATCAAGCCCTTCCACATCCGCCGTCGGATCGCTTTCCGCATATCCCAGTGCTTGTGCCTCCGCTAAAACTTCAGCATACGGACTGCCTTGTTGGCTCATTTTCGTTAAGATGAAGTTTGTTGTACCATTGACAATACCCATCATTTTTGTAATACGATCAGAAGCCAACCCATCAACCAATCCACGTAAAATTGGGATACCGCCTGCAACACTCGCTTCATACAATAAATCACAGCCGTTTTGTGAAGCAACCGTCAATAACTCAGATCCATATAAGGCCATCAAATCCTTGTTGGCTGTCACAACATGCTTTTTATTACGTAAAGCCTTCAGTAAATATTGGCGCGTTTCGCCAACTCCACCAATTACTTCAATAACAATATCAATTTCAGGATCTTCTAAAATATCATTAACATCCGTTGTTAATGTATTCGGTTTTAATGATAACCCACGATCTTTATTCAGGTCTTTAACAAGAATTTTTTTTATTTGAACTGGACAGCCAATTTGATGCATCAGCTTATCCTGATGATTTTCAATAATTTGTACAACGCCTGATCCAACCGTTCCAAGACCTAATAACCCGATTGAAATAGCCTCCATAGTGTACTCCCTCTCTTCGCTGTTCTCCTTAAGAAAACATTTGTATTCACTTAAAAGACATTATATGCTCTTTATCCCATATTTTCAATAGTCAAAAATAACAGAAAATAATATCTACAATTATTTTAACAGTTAACCAACCGAACACATACTTTTTTTCATGGCAAAATTAGAAGCAATTATAACCAATCCACTTTCGGTATACGCATCCTATCTATAGGCACTTGATGCATTTCATAAAAACGGCGCAAGTATTCTTCATAATAATGTGCTTGCTGAAGACACTTCCCCAAAGTTTCTTGCCACTCCCTTTTATCGCTTTGAGAATTACCTCGATAATACTTTTCTATTATCTCTAAATAATGGACAGGAAATAGCAAACGCGCATAAAGAAGGCGCCATGAAAAGCTACTTAAAGGATTATATGATTGATATTCTCTCATAAATTGTATCATAGAAGGCTGATATGTATGAGGATAACGCTGATAATGTTCTCTCATCCATTCACCAAGGTCACGGCTATGATGATCAAACACCCAATCAAACGGATTCTTCACTAAATATTCTCCTGTCCATAAATCCGTGTAAAAACGCTCATGGTTCACCGTTCCAGCATCTATATTGCTAGGTTGATCATCCAACTCGCAATCGACTAAATACTGAATCGCAACCTCTCCCAGCGCCAAATAATATGGAAATGATTCAAGAAACATCCGCTCGAATTCATTACTGGGATTACTTTGTAACTTCTCTCTCCATACTTTCTCCAGATCATCCAATCTTTCTTCCCATAACTCCTTCCACTTTCCAATTCGATTGCAAGCTTGGAGCGGTTCGGCAAACATCCGACCGCGTTCATGGAAACGTGCCAATTTGCTACCTATTTTAATCGAACGCGGTTCCTCTAAAATAGCATTCTCTAGAAGAATAAACAAACGACCGTCATTCTCACATAAATACGTTCTTTCATTCGACATAACAAAGGTTGATACATAATAGTCCCCTTGCATTTGCATAAATTGTGACAGCTTCAACCGTTCAAGCAGTTCTTCTTCATCTACTTCCTGTATCGGCACAATCGTATAAAGAGCCTGCCCCGAGAAAAACCGTTGATACGGTCCCTCTGTCTCTTGTCTCTCCATAATAAGGCCGTATCTTTCATAAATGATATCTTGAATCATCGCTCTTCACGCTCCTTGAAAAAATAGTAATTTTCGCTCGTCTGGACACGCTAAATATGATGGGAGTATGAAATTTACCAAAACGGATTGCCAATCGATTTATTCTATATATATGTATGACATTTAGTCTCTTGTCATCTTTATGAAAACAGCCCTCTTATCACTTAATTATTGTTCCGGAGTACAAGAGTCTTTGCATACGATACAGTACCAACTGTCTAAAAACAAAAGGGAATAAAAATAAAGTAAAAGGTGATGAATATGACCGATAAACAAGTCAGCCTGTCTGAACAAACAGCTCGTAAATGGTTAAAAGAACGTGGTGTGACAGCTCATGACATCGCGGAATTAGTTTACTACTTACAAAGCGCCTATCATGAAAACTTAACAATTGAGAAATGCTTACAAAATGTAGAACGAGTCCTTTCCAAAAGAGAAGTTCAAAATGCCATTCTAACCGGTATCCAACTTGATTTATTAGCAGAAAAGAAATTGCTAGAGGAACCACTGCAATCCATTATCGAAACAGATGAAGGCTTATATGGGGTAGATGAAATATTGGCCTTCTCCATTGTCAATGTGTATGGTTCCATCGGTTTTACTAACTACGGATATATTGATAAACAAAAGCCAGGAATATTGAACAAATTAAATGATAAATCTTTAGGTTCATGTCATACGTTTTTGGACGACATTGTAGGCGCCATCGCAGCAGCTGCCTCAAGTCGGCTTGCCCATCGTGAACAAAACGTGGAATAATGAAAAAGATCCTTCACACATAAAAAGGATGGTTCAGCAATCTTCTGAACCATCCTT
>JBJEFL010000190.1:0-1562 GCA_051873995.1 Bacillus sp. (in: firmicutes) | reverse complement strand
AAAAGATACGAAACCAATGAAAAACGCTCTAAGAAAACGCGGTTGGGATGCCGAAGTTATTTTCTTTGACGTAGCAAAAAAAGATGAAATCTATAACTATGTAAAAGACAATGCTGTCGCTTATATTTCACGGATTAACCCGGGTAATTTAAAGGGAGAATCGGAATACTTCGATATGTTACGCCAATTATGTAAAGATGGGGTTATTGGGATGCCGCACCCAGATTGTATGATTGGGTACGGAGCAAAGGATGCTCTTGTTAAACTAAGAGATGCAAACCTAGTCCCATCCGACACTTACGCTTATTACACAATTGAAAGTTTTAAAGACACGTTCCCTAAATCACTAGTCAATAACGAGCGGGTGTTGAAACAAAACCGTGGATCTACTGGTGAAGGAATTTGGCGTGTACAACTATTAGATGAGCTACCTGAAGGAGCTACCGAAGTTCCACTAACCGCTCAAATTAAGTGTACCGAAGCGAAAGATAACCATACGGAAATTCATGACTTACAAACCTTTATGACGTTCTGCGAACAATACATCATCGGTGAAAACGGTATGTTGGTTGATATGCCATTTTTACCTCGTATTAAAGAAGGGGAAATTCGCTTATTTATGATCCACGACAAACCGATTAACGTGGTTCATAAGAAACCTGCTAACGCAGAAGATGCCTTTAGTGCTACTTTATTCTCCGGAGCGCAATACCGCTACGACTCACCGGATGAATGGAAAGAGTTAGTGGACACATTCTTAGAGCAACTACCAATGATTACAAAGATGCTCGGTGACTACGGTCTTCCGCTTATCTGGACAGCAGACTTTATCCTAGATACAGACGAAAACGGTAACGACCGCTACGTCTTAGGAGAAATGAACTGCTCATGTGTCGGCTTCACCTCACAACTAGAGTTAGCCGAGAACGTAGCAGATGCGATCATCGAAATTGTTGAAAAAGAACTTGTGACTGTATCATAAAACGAAATAATAACGCAACCAAACGGGCACTTTTTTTTCCTCCCCAAATCGGAATGAAACTCCCGTTTGTTATAAATAAAAACCATGAGTTATTAGGATTAGCCCTCCTACTCATGGTTTTCTTCATTTAGCGCATAGCTACTTTATTCATTTGTATGAGATTCCGTTTCTTCTGTATTCATGTCCTTTTCTTCTGTAGACATATCCATTTCTTCTGTTGAATCATCTTTATTCATTTTTTGCATTTTTTTCATGTAACGTTCGTTAGAAACTGCATCAACATCATCCCACGTTACAAGCTCAGCATTTAAGTCCGCATGACCAGCGATAAACGCATCTGCTTCTTCTTGATTACTGAAGAATGCATAACCATATTTCATCGGTGTTGCGATATCAGATTTTACAACGACTGTATCATCTGCCTCTACCCATTCATCTGTTTGATAATCACGTACCCAAGAAGCAGCTAACTCTGTTCCTGTTTTGCGTTCGTAGTTTAACAAACAACCAGAATCATCGAAGAAAACATGTTCACCATCTTCTGTTACACCCTGCGCAGTAAATGATCCCATGTCATGAT
>JBJEFL010000189.1:0-1564 GCA_051873995.1 Bacillus sp. (in: firmicutes) | reverse complement strand
CGTCCCAAGTGAAGTAAGTTTCACTTGGGATTTGTTTTCGCCTTTCGCATGGTCCCTCCACAAGCTGGACACACTGTTTCTACCTCTTCACCTTCTTCTAAATCAAAGCTGAATTCATCCACTACAAAATCAGGGACTTCGTCTTCCGTTCCACAATCGATGCACTTAAATAAGATTGTTACGATAGGCTCTTTCAATCCGACAAACTCCCCATTTTCGAATAGATGACCGAATAACTCATTAAATTCATCCTGCTCTCCCTTTTTGACCATAATGATACTCCCTCCAATTCTTGATTATCTCCATATCCTCCATATAATGATAGAGAAATCCATAATCCGCATGCCATATTTCGACCAATTCCATCTGGCGATGGCAACAAGGACATTTAAATGGATCACGGTCAAAACTTTCCATCATTCGCTGGCGATATGTTTTTCTTTTCTTTTTTCTTTCTAAAACAAATGATAACTGCTTTTTTCTCATAAAAGCATACAAACTCAACACAGTGTTTGCCTTTTGATAGCTTCTGCGGCTGTACAAACCAAAACGACCAACCATTCGAAAATGCTTGGGAGTGATGTGTTGAACAATACTATATATAAATTCATACACCGATATCTTTTTATCGACCCTCTTACCAGTTTGATGATCTTCATACCAAAAGTGCACAGTCCTTCCATCGTACTCAACAATTCGATACTCCGCAATAGCAGGTCGGGCGAGATACCTACCGATATACTTAGCTGCACCTTTGGCATCCTTCATTTTCTTTTCTGCATTTACATAGAATCCTTTTGGATAATTAGCATACAAATAATCAATCATCCTTCGAACCTCTACATGATTAGGAAACCACTTTTTCATTAAATCCAATACGACCTTCTGCCAGGATTTTCGTAAATATTCATACGGAATGAAATCACTGCTAACCCACTCATTATTCTGATCTAAGGCTCCTTCAGTTACCAGGGCATGTATATGCGGATTAAATTTCAAATCCCTTCCGAAGGTGTGAATGACCGTGATCACACCCACTTGAAATCTCTTTTTCTTGTTTCTTTTTTCATAATGGTACCGGAAGACTTCTGCCACTTGTTTGCTTAATTCAGTTAGCTTCTTCCGATCTTTGAAAAATACATCTCTTAATTCTTTTGGGATTGTAAATACCATATGACGGTGCGGTACATTAAAAATCATATCCTGTTGCTTATCCGACCAATCATCCGTATATTTCTTTCCGCACTTATGACAAAAGCGACTTTTACAGGTAAAACAAACAAAAACAGGCACTGGATTCCCTTCGCAGCCTAAACACTCATACTTGGCATACCCCAAATCACTTGAACTGCATCTAAGAGACTTTAAGACCGTTTCTTCAATATCACCTTGAAGAGTTTTAGGGAAACGATGGGCATTCAACTTCCAAAAACCATCAAAATGATCTTTAAGTATTCGCTTAACTACACCTGACCTTTTAGAATCCATGCCTATCCCCCTCCCCTCACCTCATTTTATAGATGATGTTATCCACAAGTCGAGAATTTTATAATTTCCTAAACAA
>JBJEFL010000188.1:0-1569 GCA_051873995.1 Bacillus sp. (in: firmicutes) | reverse complement strand
TGATTCGAGGGTTATTTTTATAAAATCGTGCAAAAATAGCAATGTATTACCCACAACACATTGCTATTTTTTTCATATTTTGAGCAGCTGCCGTAAGTAGGCACTGCTCGGCAACCTTCGAAAGACCACGCATTCTGCAATAGCGTAGTCCAAACAGTTCTTTTGAATCGGCGAAGCTTCGTTCGACCGTTTCTTTTCTTCTTGAATAAATCTTTTTACCGACATCGGTATGTGTAAATGTGTAAAACTCATCCTTGTAGTCCTCCCAAACATGTCTTCTAAGTGTTTTCGTTTTTGCCTTTGCACTTAAACATTGTTCTCTGCTTGGACAATTTGCACATCTACCGTTTTTGCATTTGTATTCTTTGTAGCCTTGTCTGTTGGTTGTTGTATATTCAAGATAGTTTCTTTCGGGACAAATATATACATCCCATTCTTTTATATATTTGAATTTATACTTTCCGAACTTGCCTTTTTGATGAACTCCTCGTCTGGTACCCAATGCAGCGTTTATGCCTCTGTCGAAAAGCTGTTTACATATTGCCGACACATTATATCCTGCGTCTAAGCCTACTGTTTCTACTTCAAATCCAAACTTTGCAATTTGTTCATCTAATCTGTTTATATACGGCTTTACATCATTAGTATTTCCGGGTGTTACAAATACATCTGTTATGATATTAGCTTTTGAATCAACTGTTCTGTGGTCAAGGTAGAAAAATCCCTTTGGTTTTCCGTCTCTGTGCATAAATCCGCTGTCCGGGTCAGTTGTGCTTGATTTTATTGTTTTTGTTTCTCCTTTGCCGCCTGTTGTATTGCCGTCATTATTATCATCGAAGTAATCTTCGTTTTCTTCTTCACTTGTTTGCTTTATTTCCTCTTTTTCAAAAACTAATGGCTTTTTTCCGTGCAATGCTCTGTCTTCATTTATTGCTTCGTTTAATGCTTCTATGTAATCCTGTGTTTCTTTTCTTACTTCTTTCTCTGTGAACTTGTTTTTATTTGCATTTGCTTTCAGATGGGTGCTGTCTGAATACAAAATTTTACCGCCTACTAAGCCGTAGCTCATTGCCTGTCTTACGATATTGTCAAATATTTGTTGCGGTATATCTGTTGAGTTAAATCTTCTTATCCTGTTTTGCCATATCACGCTTGCATCGGGTATTTTATCTTCAAGTGTATATCCTAAAAACCAACGATATGCTACATTGACTTTTACTTCTTCAACTAATCTTCTTTCGCTTCGTATTCCGTAAAGGTATCCGATGAAAAGCATTTTGAAAAGGGTCTCCGGTTCTATTGCAGGTCGCCCATTATCCATACAGTAATACGGCTTGCATATTTCATTGATAAAACTAAAATCTATTACCTTATCTATTTTCCTCAGTAAATGATTTTCAGGCACTAAATCTTCTATCGTTACAAACTCATATTTTAACTGATTTCCATTTGATTCCTTTAACATTTTCATCACCCTTTTTTTGCTTCTATTATACCATTTTTCTTGCCTTTTGTACACACAAAAAACAAAGCCCAATCCTCTCGGATTGAACTTTGTCAGCAGTCTGA
>JBJEFL010000187.1:31720-103729 GCA_051873995.1 Bacillus sp. (in: firmicutes) | reverse complement strand
AGATGAATAAGCAGAATCTGCTTATTCATCCTCCGATAAAACAGAATAACTATTCGATTCATTCATGACATGGTTTCTTTGACTAAAGATAAATAATACGATAAGAAGCAAAGCAATGACCATCAATAGTGATAAGATTGTACTACCTGTGAAGCCAAGAACCAAATAACCTACAATCGATACAGCCGCAGCGGTTAAAGCGTACGGTAGCTGCGTCACTACATGATCGATATGATTGCAGCCTGCTCCCGTTGAAGATAAAATTGTTGTATCGGAAATTGGGGAACAATGATCACCAAATACCGCCCCAGCTAAAACAGCTGCCAACGAAGGCAAGAGCATACTCGAATCCATTGTTGCTACGATATCTCCCGCTAAAGGAAGCAAGATTCCGAAGGAACCCCAAGAAGTTCCTGTCGATAATGCCATAATTCCCGCAAGAATAAATAGAATGACCGGAATAAATGCCATATTGATATTTGATTTTTCAACAAAGCTCGCTAAATAGCTCCCTGTTTCTAATGCACTGATTAAATCTACAAGCACCCATGCACTCAGTAAAATATATACTGCCGGAAGCATCGAATTGATGCCTTCTTTGAAACCTTTAAAGAAGAATTGTGCATCAACGGCCTTCTTCACATAAATTTGACGAAGGAACAAGATCAGTGTTACCCCAAAACCAAAGAGTCCACCATAGAATAATGACGGTGGCACATCTGTGTTTTCAAAGATTTTCAAGATGGTCACCTGTCCTTCGACTGCTTGCATACCTGTCCATAGCATCGCTGTAATTGTTCCGATAATTAAAGCTACAATCGGAACCAATAAATCCATAACAGTCCCTTTACTACTTGTAGGCAAATCGCTTTTCAACTCGCCTGGTACACTTTTATCTGGATTCGTCACCGCTCCTGTCTCAATCGCTCTTTGTTCATGTACCTTCATCGAACCGATATTGATATTTTTCCAAGATGTAATAAAAACTAGCAGTAACGACACCCATACATATAAATTCATCGGAATCATTTGAATAAATGCTGAGAATCCACTGATATCCATTGAATTGGCTGCCAAAATCGGAACCAGGATAGCGATGATGTATGCCCCCCAACTCGAAATCGGCGAAACGACACAAATCGGTGCGGCTGTAGAGTCAATGATATAAGCTAATTTCGCACGCGACACGCGATTACGATCTGTCAACGGTCTTGCAATTTGGCCGACTGCCAAACTATTAAAGTAATCGTCGATAAAAATGATGATGCCAAGCAGACCAGCGATTAATTGCGCGCCCGCTCTTGTTTTTACTCTCTTTAATGCCCATTCACCAAAGGCACGGCTACCACCTGAAATCGTAACGAAAGCTGTGATACAGCCTAAAAGTAATAAAAATAAAATGATATATATATTGCTTGTATTTAAAGAACCATCTGCATAGAATAAACCAGCAATCGTTTCCCATAAAAGACGCAGCGTCTCTGTGAAATTCCATTCAGCTAATATGAATGCTGCAGCAATACTACCGATACTAAGCGATAATATTACTTTTCTTGTTAATAGCACCATTATAAGCGCCAATAAAGGCGGTATTAACGAAAAAATAGTATTTTCCAAGGTGTTTTCTCTCCTTTATTATGCTGAGAGGCGACGAGGAAAGCTGTAGGCTCTTCTTCCACATTAGAAAAACACGACTTATCGCCCCTAATGGCGAAAGTCGATGTCTTTTTTTATACTTTAATCCTTTTAGAGAAGTTAAATTTTCTTAAAGTATAAAAAAGAGCAATGACAGGATAGAAAAACAACCTTATCATTACTCTTTGTAATGTACGTTATCGTCCATCGCTGTAGCTCCCCATTATCAAGCATTTGCTTCATAATGACAGTTTTGCCCCTATTCAAGACAACCCCAGCGTTGCTTCTTTGACGAGATTGCAACACTTCGGCAAAGTTTCCTTTCATCTGCGATCAACGTTGTCATCCTCACTCAGATTACTCTTAAACTTTGCAGCCTCTACCCTCTGCGGTGATAGTCATATAATATTTTGTTATTCTAATATAACAAAATCACTTGAATTGTGCAACTACTCCATTTTAATTAGCGAAAGACCAGTCATTGCTATCTTCTTTATGGCAACCAATAATTGTAATATCCAAGTGATCCAATAAATTCAGCTCATACGATTCCGAAAGCACTTGATCTCTTTCTCTAATAATGTGGACAAATGGCCGATCACTTGAACCATGATTTTGCTTTGAAACCACTCCGATACGATAATCACTCAGTGTCACCGTTAAGCCAATCGGATAAATAGCAACCGATTTACGAAAAGCTTCGATAATGGATTGATCAAACAATGTACCGGAACCCGCATATAAAATTTCAAGCCCTTCATGAGGTAACATCGCTCTTCGATAGACACGATTGGAGGTGACAGCATCGAATACATCAGCCACAGCGATAATTTTACCGAAAAGATGAATGTCCTGTCCGTTAATACCGCGAGGATAGCCCGATCCATCTAATCTTTCATGATGTTGGTACGCACAATGTGCCACTAATAAAGGCAATGTCGATACATCTTTTAAAATCCGGAAACCATTTTCTGCGTGTTCCTTGATTTCCTTGTATTCATCATCTGTCAGTTTGCCTGGCTTATTTAAAATATCTTTTGACACATTCAATTTACCGACATCATGTAACATGGCTCCAAGACCTAGTATCTCCAATTGCTTTTGCTCAAGCTTCAACTCTAACCCTATTGCTAAGGAATATAGCGTAACATTTAAAGAATGCGTGAATATGTAAGAGTCTAAAATATACACATCGGTCATGATTGTCAGCAGCTCTTCGCTTTTCTTGATTTCATCACTAATATAACGAATGAGTGCCTTAAAATCTTTCGAAGCTCGATCCATCAAAAAGTATGTACTGGCCAGCTCCTTACTTTCCCCTATATTCTTGAATAATTTCTCCATTGATTGTATGGTTGTTCGACGTAATTGATCGGTAATCGTGCTTTCAGGCACAATATGCTCATCCTGCACATAAATGAAAGAAATACCAAGGTCTTCTAATCTCTGAAGTAGTTTTTCCGTTAAAACAACGCCTTCTCCTAACAAGACTTGATTACGTTCATTATATATAGTTCTGCCCAGAACTTGATTTACTTTAACCTGTTTTACCTCTAATAGTCGCATAATAGACTCCTAGTATGATGTTTTATATAAATTATTGGACATTATTCCGAGTAAAAAACTCTAATTTACCACCAATAATTTAAATATTATACATTTTCAGAAAAAACACAAGTTCATCTGTACTAATGTTACCAATTTCGTCATAAAGCACCAGATAAGAAAAAAACCGCCATTTCTGGCGGTTCACATTTTTAACAATGCATCTCTTCCGATCATCCCTTTTGTAATACCTAATGATTCCGCTTCATACGTGACGGATTCTAAAGGAGCATTTAACAGCTGTTCAATTGTTTTCACTCCGACAGCCCTTCCTGCTATAATCCGGCGGTCACTTAGTTTTTCATTCAACAACTGCACATCTAAAGCACCACACATAATATAGCCTCTATCAGATGATACCACTAGCAAATTCGTTTTCGGCAATGCAACCGAAACGCCAATAAAAGTACGATCATCTATCACGATAGGAAATACATTCATCATACACAGTAACTCTCCTTTCCTACTGACATTACAGTATGAAAGGAGAGCTTCAAATGTGTTTGTCACATGCTTTTTTCAGCTGGAGAAATCGTTAAAGTTCTTTTTAATAAATCACGGAGAAATTCTGGTAAATAATAGGTTTTCTTTTCATTTCTTTTTAAACTCGGAAAGAAATGACCAAATGTAAACATATCCGGAATTGCCAATCGATAGGTTTTCTTTAGCTCTAGTTTCTCTTGCTTTATATAAATATCATGTGGGCCTCGAATCGAAATATTGCTGTAAATCATCTTTCCTAGTACACGACCTCTAAAGCCGAATCCTTTAATCTGCCAATGAGGCCACGTTTCATCCATTGATTGAACCAACACTTCCTTCAATTCTTGACCCGATAATTCAATGACACAAGGATTGATCGGATGCGGACAGATGCGATGCAAATCATACAGCGTTACGGAACCTGCCTCTAATCCCTCCAATAATAATCCGGCATTCAAAAATGCACAATCAGCATTGCACCATTCCAATAACATATCGCATAATCGTTGCCCGAGAGGTGAATCTTCAAACCAGTGAGATGGAATCGGCTTTGGTAAATGGGCAATTTCAACAGATAGAAGCTCTTTCCCTTTATGGTATAACGCGTTAGCAAACTCGTCTTCCCCTTGAACAGGATTTTGCTGATTCATTTCATACAAACTGGTTTTAACTTGTGGTACAGTTCCCGGATTAATGACGACTTCCGCATGCCCGACAAATCTGCCTGCCATGCCGGCACCACATAATAAAGTTTGATTAACCCTTTTTCCATCATGCAATACATGATGCGTGTGGGCACCGATGATCATATGTATTTCCGGAATTTCCCGCGCAAGCTTTTCATCGTATTCGATACCTAAATGCGACAACAAAATAATGACATCACATTGCTCTTTCACAGCAGCAACAGCACTTCTTATTTCTTCTAACGGGTCGACAATGTGCCATCCAAGTAGTTCATAAAAAGCTTGAAAAGCCGCAGTGGCACCGATAAAAGCTACCTTATTCCCCTTTGCCGTTTCATGAATTTTATAAGGAACGGCCCATTTCGGTCTCTCTCCATTTTCATGATACAAATTGCTGACCACAACCGAAAATTGTGCCTCATCATATAACTGATTCAATTCATGATGTGAAAAGGTTATACCTTCGTTATTTCCAATCGTTGCATACTGACACCCTAATGCATTCAGTAAAGCGATATTTCCTTTTCCAAGCAAAGCCTCGGTATATGGATGAAATCTGTCAACATGATCTCCGATATCCGTAACAATCATTTCTTCCTTCACATCTTCGTGCAATATTCTTCTTCGTTGGATAAAGGCTTCAATCCGCTTCCAATGTTTAAAATGGCTGTGTAAATCATTTATATAATATAAATGTACCGTCTCTTCCATTTCAATCCCTCTTTTTCTCTCCCTTTTCCAGGTCTATTTATCTGACTTTCGTATAGCTCGAATTTCTCTTCCATGATTCTTTATATCCACTATAATTATTTGAAATGAATGCATTAACCTGTTATTCCAGTATAAATCAGCTTAATACCCATGACTAATAGGATGATTCTAAGAAAACTAACAACTGTTTTACTTTTTATCTTCGTATTAATGTATGCTCCAAGCTTTGCCCCAATCCATGCTCCAGGTAATAAAGCAAAGGCGTATGCCCACACAACATTCCCTAATGAAATATGCGTAATGGAATTTGTAATGGAGGTGAGGAAAACGATAAACATCGAAGTTGCAACAGCCACATGAGGCGGAAATAAAAATAATAAAATCATCGTCGGGACGATTAACGAACCTCCGCCAATGCCAAACAAACCGGACACAAAGCCGACGACAAAACATATCAGAATGGCAATGATCGGTTTATAACCATAAATATATTCATTTCCTTCTTTATCTATATATGCTTTCTTCACAGTTGCCGTATTAATCAAGGTAGCGGGCTTCAGTCGATCTTTTATGACCAAAATAATGGAGATGACAATGATAAAAGCCCCGAAAAAAAGGTTAAACGAATGCACATCCAGCATTTTATTCACATATGAACCTACAATGCCCCCCGGTCCACTACCAAGAAAGAAAACCAAGCCAGTCTTGTAATCAACTGTCTTATGCTTTAAATAAGCCAATGTAGAGGATAACCCTGTAAAAATCATAATAAATGTAGATATTCCAACTGCTTTTTGCGGTGTTAGATCCCCTAATAATCCAAGTGAATCATGGAGAAATAATAAAGTCGGAACAATGATAATCCCTCCACCCAATCCGACCAATGCACCAGTGACACCTGCAAGTAATCCTGTTATCACTAATAGCAGTATCCATTCCAAAACTATGCCCTCCTAGTGATTAAGATTTAATATCCCATCCATATGGACAGCTTATGCATCAGCTGTCCATATTCCGTTCGAGCGGAAGAAGATAACCATCCTCTTAACCAAATCAAGTGTATCTTAACAGCATTTAGCCATACGTTTGTATACCTGTTAACTGTTCTTCTTAAAATAAATCCAACTGTCTTGGAGCGAGGTCTGTGTATTGTATGCCAAGTAACTTCATGAATTCTTTCGCATTTGGAGCGGCATCTCCACCTGAATTATTATTAAATACAATGTACACATCCTTTGATTGCTTCTCTAGTTGCGCTAAATAATCTTTCCACTGCATCAACTCTTGTTGATTATACTTGTACAAAAAGCGGACAGCTCTCCAATCATCCCCAGCGGTAGCCTTATTCCAACCAAAAACATTTCGTCCATGCATCCTTACCAACGTTCTTGCTGGATTCGTGGCTCGTAAAACGGTAGGAACCGATCCCTCGCCTGCTTGCGGTTCGTCACAGACACTATGAATCCAGCCTTCCGACTGCATAAAGTGCAATGTTTTTTCATAGTATTGATCCATAAACCATGTTTGATTTCGAAATTCCAAAGCGACAGGGATATCCCCCATTTGTCTTTTGCACCATCTTAAATAATCCACATTTTCTTTCGTACATTGAAACCATGGAGGAAACTGAAATAACGCCATGCCCAGTTTATTTTTTTCTTGATATGGAATTAATGAATCACGAAAAGCTGCAAACATCTCCTTTTTACTTTCAAAAGGCAATTCGCCTCGAAGGTGACCTGTCATCCCTTGATAGGCTTTCACGATAAATTGAAAAGAAGAAGGCGTTTCGCTAACCCACTTTTCACTGTTCTTTTTCGGTTGAATCGCATAAAAAGAAGCATCCACTTCCACAATCGGAAAATGCTCTGCATATGCTTGCAAGCGATCACGAGTTGCCAACTTCGAACCATATAAATTCTCATGATCGCCCCATCCCGTTAGTCCAATGTAAATCATCGATCATCACTCTTTTTTTATTATTATCATTATTCTAACACACAAAAATACAGTTCGCCTTCTTTCAGAAACGCTCAACGGAGTAGTAGCTGCGTTCTAAAAATAGAACCATTCCATATCGAAAAAACGTGTCCGATACTCTCGGACACGTTACTGATCATGTAGCATTTAGAAAAAGAAAGCTTAACCGATTGAACCTTCCATTTCAAATTTAATCAATCTGTTCATTTCAACCGCATATTCCATTGGCAGTTCTTTCGTAAATGGTTCGATAAAGCCCATTACGATCATTTCTGTCGCTTCTTGTTCGGAAATACCACGGCTCATTAAATAGAATAATTGTTCCTCAGAAACCTTTGAAACTTTCGCTTCATGCTCTAAAGAAATATTATCGTTCAAGATTTCATTGTAAGGAATTGTATCAGATGTTGATTGATTATCCATAATCAATGTATCACATTCAATATTTGAACGTGCGCCATCCGCTTTACGACCAAAGTGAACAATACCTCGGTACGTTACTTTTCCGCCTTGCTTTGAAATCGATTTTGACACGATTGTAGAAGATGTATTTGGTGCTAAGTGAATCATTTTCGCACCAGCATCTTGGTGCTGACCTTTACCTGCGATTGCGATAGATAGCGTTAAACCTCTAGCGCCTTCACCTTTAAGGATAACAGCTGGATATTTCATCGTTAATTTAGAACCGATGTTTCCATCAATCCATTCCATCGTCGCATTTGCTTCACAGACTGCACGCTTCGTAACTAGGTTAAAGACGTTGTTCGCCCAGTTTTGAATCGTCGTATAACGGCAATACGCATCTTTTTTGATGATAATTTCAACAACTGCACTGTGTAGAGAGTTTGTTGTATAAACAGGAGCTGTACAACCTTCTACATAGTGAACACTTGCGCCTTCATCAACAATAATCAGCGTACGCTCAAATTGACCCATGTTTTCTGAGTTAATACGGAAATACGCTTGCAGTGGTGTTTCCAATTTGACACCCTTTGGTACGTAAATGAATGATCCACCAGACCATACCGCTGAGTTCAATGCTGCAAATTTATTATCTGTCGGCGGAATAACTGTTGCCCAATGTTCACGGAAAATATCTTCATTTTCACGTAAAGCAGAATCTGTATCTTTGAAGATGATACCTTGTTCTTCTAAATCTTCTTTCATGTTGTGATACACAACTTCAGATTCATATTGAGCAGATACACCTGCAAGATATTTTTGCTCCGCTTCAGGAATACCTAATTTATCAAACGTCTGCTTAATTTCATCCGGTACTTCATCCCAAGACTTCTCGGATTTCTCTGATGGTTTTACGTAATACGTAATTTCATCAAAGTTTAAGCTAGATAAATCGCCTCCCCATTGAGGCATTGGCATATTGTAGAAATGCTCTAATGACTTTAAGCGGAAGTCTAGCATCCATTGTGGTTCGTTCTTCATTTTTGAGATTTCTTCAACGATTTCTTTCGTTAAACCGCGCTCTGAACGGAAAATCGAAACATCACGATCATGAAACCCATATTTATAATCACCGATTTCTGGCATCTTTTTTGCCATAGGTCGTATACCTCCGTTTCAAAAGAGACAAGGTTATTGCCTGACAATAAACCTTTGTCTCTTAAAATTATTACTGTTCTTTTAAACCTTTTTCCATCGCTTTCCACGCTAACGTTGCACATTTGATTCGCGCCGGAAACTTCGAAACGCCTTGCAGCGCTTCTATATCACCAAGATCTATATCAGTCGTATCATAATCCTTGCCTTGCATCATATCTGAAAAGAGTTTAGACATTTTGAAAGCTGTCTCTACATCTTTTCCTTTAATAGCCTGTGTCATCATCGAAGCAGAAGACATAGAAATCGAACAGCCTTCTCCATCAAACTTCGCATCTGCCACAATGCCATCTTCCACTTGAAGTGTCAAATGAATACGATCTCCGCATGTCGGATTATTCATATCTATTGTTAAACTGCCATCTTCTAAAGAACCCTTATTACGAGGATTCTTATAATGGTCCATAATAACTTGTCGATAAAGGGTATCTAAATTATTAAAAGACATTATTGAAATACTCCTTTGTTTTAATAAGCCCAGCTACAAGCTTATCAATATCTTCTTCCGTATTATATAAATAGAAACTTGCTCTTGCCGTTGCCGAAGCTTTTAACCATTTCATCAACGGTTGTGCACAATGATGACCTGCACGAACGGCAATTCCTTCTGCATCAAGTACAGTCGCTACATCATGCGGATGTACATCGTCTATGTTGAATGTGACAACACCAGCACGAAGGGCGCTATCTTTCGGTCCATAAATCGTAATGCCTTCCACTTCTGACATGCGCTCTAAAGCATAGGCAGCTAGTTTATGTTCATGGCGCTCAATTTCTTCTAAGCCGATGCTTTCAAGGAAATCAATTGCGGCACCTAAACCGATTGCTCCTCCGATAATCGGTGTGCCAGCTTCGAATCGCCACGGAAGCTCCTTCCATGTCGAATCATACAAATCAACGAAATCGATCATTTCGCCACCGAACTCGACTGGAGGCATTTCTTCCAGTAGTTGTTTCTTCCCATATAGAACACCGATGCCAGTCGGTCCACACATCTTATGACCGGACAAAGCATAGAAGTCACAATCTAAATCTTGTACATCTAATTTGATATGCGGAGCTCCCTGTGCTCCATCAACAACCATAACTGCTCCATTCTCATGTGCAATTGCAGCTAATTCTTTAACCGGGTTGATTACACCTAACACATTTGAAACATGCATGATCGACACAATTTTCGTCTTTGGTGTAATAACTTTTCTTGCTTCTTCCAATGAAATGGTTCCATCTTCTTGAAGCGGGATATATCTCAATGTCGCACCAGTTTGGATCGCTAATTGTTGCCACGGAATGATGTTACTGTGATGTTCCATCATTGAGATGACGATTTCATCCCCTGCTTTCACATTTGTACGACCATAACTATTGGCAATTGTATTAAGTGACGTTGTTGTCCCTCTTGTAAAAATAATTTCTTCCGTCGAAGCTGCATTGATGAATTTACGCACTTTTTCACGCGCTCCTTCATATGCATCTGTCGCTTTTGTACCTAATGTATGCACACCACGATGAACGTTTGAATTGTATTCACGATAATAGCGGTCAAGCGTATCAATGACACTTTGTGGCTTTTGTGAAGTTGCTGCTGAATCTAGATAGACTAAAGGCTTTCCATTCACTTCTTGATCTAATATAGGAAACAGCTTACGTATCTCGTTTGCATTCATTAACGTACTTTCCTTTCAATAACCTCGACAAGTTGTTTTTTCACGCCTTCAATCGGCAGTTCATTAACGACCGGTGCAAGGAAACCATGTATAATTAATCTTTCCGCTTCTACTTTCGGAATACCACGACTCATTAAATAATATAATTGAAGTGGATCTACACGACCTACAGATGCCGCGTGACCAGCTGTTACGTCATCTTCATCGATTAACAGAATTGGGTTTGCATCCCCACGTGCTTTCTCACTTAACATCAAGACACGTGATTCTTGTTCTGCATTTGATTTAGACGCACCATGCTCAATTTTACCGATACCGTTGAAAATAGATGAAGCACTATCTTTCACAACGCCGTGTTTTAAAATTAAGCCTTCAGAATGTTTACCGAAATGCACGATACTTGTTGTGAAGTTTTGCTTTTGCTCTCCGCGTCCAACCACTACTGTTTTCGCATCAGCAAATGAGCCATCTCCCATTAAGTTCGTAATGTTTTCAGAGATAGTATTTCCGTCATTCATTTGACCTAGTGCCCATTCGATTCTTGCATTTGCAGCAGCAACACCACGACGGTTCACATATGTCACAACGTCTTTCGATAATGTATCAACAGCACCATAAAGGACTTTTGAGTTAGGACCTGCGATTACTTCCGATACGATATTCGCTAAGCCTGCGCCATCCACTGTAGAAATGTAGTTTTCTACATATGTTACTTCACTATTATCTTCCGTTACAAGCAACACATGATTAAATAGAGACGCCTCTTGATTATCACGAAGGAAAACAGCTTGTAGCGGCTCTTCAATCACTACGTTTTTCGGAACATAGACGAAAACTCCACCGTTCAGTAAAGCGGCATGCAATGCTGTTAAACGGTGCTCATCTATTTTAACGCCTTGTTTCATCAAATACTTTTCAACTAAATTGCTGTGCTCTTTCACCGCTGTGAAAATATCTGTGAAAATAACACCTTGTTCTTTTACTTCATCTGAAAGAACAGAAAAAGCCGGTGTGTTATTACGTTGAATATATAAGTTACGCTTTCCATCTGTATCAAGCAATGATTGAACTTCCTCTGGAAGTTCATCCAATGAAGAAAACACTTCGCTCTCTACAGTATGTGCCGGAAAATCAACGAAGTTCCAGTTTTTAATATTTGTCTTATCCGGTTTTGGCATATCAAGAGTGTTTAGAGCGTCAAAAGCGCGTGCTCTTAATTCGCCAAGCCAATTTGGTTCATTGTTATTTTTAGAAAAAGATACAACCGCATCTTTTTCGATTGGTAGTTTTATTTCAGTAGTCATCGAAATCCCCCTAACGCTTACGCTTCTTGACCAACAGTTTCGTCTTCGATACCTAGTTCTTGCTTGATCCAATCGTAACCTTCTGCTTCTAAACGTTGTGCAAGTTCAGGTCCACCTGATTTCACGATGCGACCTTGCATCATTACGTGTACATAATCAGGCGTAATGTAGTTCAGTAAACGTTGATAGTGCGTGATCATTAAGCAGCCAAAGTCTTCTCCACGCATTGCATTGATTCCTTTTGATACAACTTTCAATGCATCAATATCAAGACCAGAGTCAATTTCATCAAGAATAGCGATTTTTGGTTCAATCATCATTAATTGAAGAATTTCATTACGTTTTTTCTCCCCGCCTGAGAAGCCTTCATTTAAATAACGTTGCGCCATGTCTGGATCCATTTCAAGGAATTCCATTTTTTGATCCATTTGTCGGATGAATTTCATTAGAGAAATTTCATCGCCTTCGTCACGGCGAGCATTGATTGCAGAACGTAAGAACTCCGCATTCGTTACCCCTGAGATTTCACTTGGATATTGCATTGCCAAGAATAGACCAGCTTGTGCACGCTCATCTACTTCCATTTCCAGTACATCTTCGTTATCAAGTGTGATACTACCACTTGTTACTTCATATTTTGGGTGACCCATAATTGCAGATGATAAAGTTGATTTACCAGTTCCGTTAGGTCCCATGATTGCATGAATTTCTCCAGCTTTCACTTCTAAGTTAACACCTTTTAAAATCTCTTTATCTTCAATTGAAACATGTAAGTTTTCAATTTTTAAAGTTGTTCCTGCCATATTTATACCTCCAACACTTTTGATGTTTATGTTAATTTTTTTAAAAACAATTCTCATTTTATTCTCATTACAATATTATAACAAATAAAAAATAGAAGCAACTAATAATGCCTTGTTTTCCCTACAATGGTAGTAGAAACTTTTTTTCTAGACCAATGTGTATTTTTCACCTTCTTTTCATTATATGCGAAAATTATTATAGCAGCAAAAAAGTCAAATTGCTTTGACTTTTTTGCTGCTATTTCTCCCACTACCTAAATATATGTCGATTGTATTCTTGTAAGATTTGTTGACTTTTAGCATAGCTTTTTTCTCTATTTTCCTCAACACGTATTCTTACGTCCAAACTACGACAATATTGTGGGTAGTTAACCCCGTGTGAAATTAACAGGCATTTGTTCATCTCTGGTGTGACATTCAATTTTAACTGAATAATCTAAACCAATCCCTTCCCATTTGTTTTTCTATTTAGGTAATCCACAATTACGGTATACCCTTTATAAGCAGAAACTAAGCATGATACATAAAGATTGGATAACATCGCTACTCGTTGGCCCAGTACGAAAAAGAGACCTAGACTATTCTAGATCTCTTTCTACATTATTCTGTTACAGGTACAACAGAACCGCCGTATTCACTTAAGATGAACTCTTGGATTTTTTCTGAATGAAGAACTTCCACTAATTTTTGAATAGCTTCATTATCTTCATCACCACTGTTCACCGCAATTACGTTCACGTATGGTGAATTTGCATCTTCAAGAGCGATCGCATCTTCAGTCGGATTTAAACCTGCATCAAGTGCATAGTTTGAGTTGATAAGAACCGCATCACCTTCATCATTATTGTACACTTGTGGTAATAATGACGCTTCGATGTCTGTTTTGAATGTTAATTTCTTAGGGTTGTCCACGATATCTTGAACAGTTGCTGTTGTTTTATCAATATCGTCTTTAAGTGTGATTAAACCTTGTGCTTCTAGCATTGATAACATACGACCATGGTCAGCAACCGAACTGCTCATGATAATTTCTGCACCTTCTGGAAGTTCATCAAGGCTGTCATATTTTTTAGAATATACACCGATTGGTTCGATATGAATACCACCTGCGTTAACAAAATCATAGCCGTTATCTTTAATTTGAGACTCTAAATACGGAATGTGTTGAAAATAGTTTGCGTCTAGTTCTCCGTCAGCCAATGCTTTATTAGGCATTACATAATCTTGGTATGTGACAATTTCTAATTCAACGCCTTCTTCTTCAAGCAACGGTTTTGCTTCTTCTAGAATTTCTGCATGCGGAACATTAGATGCACCCACAACAAGTTTTGTTGTGCCTTCGCTTGCAGAGTCTCCAGATTTTCCTTCATCACTAGAACCACATGCTGCCAACAATAACGATAATGCTAAAACAAAAAACAAACTAAACTTCTTCATGTCATTTACTCCTCTTTTCTTTAGCTTAAATAAATCTATATTGTTTTTTATAAAAACCGATTTAATTACACCTTACTTATGATAATTATAGATAGCATCTCTCTTACCTTCATGAAGCAAGAGAAATGCCTAGCTGTTCATACATTATCGCTTATCCAGTTTTCGCGTGACTAAATCCCCGATAAGCTGTACCGCAAACACAATGATTAAAATGACAATCGTTGCTACTAAAACAACATCATCTCGGCCTCGTTGGAAGCCTTCTAAATAGGCAAGGTTACCGAGACCACCAGCACCTACCACACCAGCCATCGCCGTTGAGCCAATTAAAGCGATGGTCGTCACCGTAATACCAGAAATGATAGCAGGCATAGACTCTGGTAATAAAACCTTCCAGATGATTGTACTTGTTTTGGCACCCATTGCTTTCGCCGCTTCAATCACACCTTTATCGATTTCTCGAAGGGCAATTTCCACCATACGCGCATAGAAAGGTGCTGTTCCAATAATCAAGGCCGGCAATGCCGCCTTTTCCCCAATCATCGTTCCTACAAGGAGCTTCGTTAACGGAATCAACAATACAATTAATATAATGAAAGGAATGCTTCGGAATATATTGACAAACGCACTGACAATCGAATAAATTACTTTATTTTGCCATAGATTCCCGGGCGCTGTCAAAAATAACAATAACCCTAGTAGAATACCAAAAACAAAAACAGCAACTACAGAAATACCCGTCATATATAATGTTTCCGAAGTGGCTTCCCACATCGACTCTAAATCTACATTAGGAAAGTATGTTTCAAGCATTTGTAATTACCTCCACGCCAACTCTTCTTTCATTCAAGAAATCGATTGCTTCCTGCACTTCCTTAGATGAACCATCAATATGAAGAAACAGCGTTCCATACGATCCTTTTTGTGTTTGAGATATTTGACCTTGAATAATATTAATGTCAAACGTAAAATGGCGAATCAGTTCATTCACCACTGGCTTCTCCGCATCATCACCAACGAATGTAAGCTTAACAACTTGACCTGTCTTATATTTGGACAGTAGGTGCTCGATTGCTTCTGTTGTTTCCTCTGGGTCTGTCAATTGTTGAACAAATCGTTTCGTGATGTCCTGTTGTGGATTTTTAAATACTTCTAATACATCGCCGATTTCCACTACACGACCGGCTTCCATCACAGCTACACGGTGACAGATTTTTTGAATAACATGCATTTCATGTGTAATGAGTACAATTGTCAAATTAAGTTTTTTATTAATATCCACAAGTAGTTCCAGAATGCTATCCGTTGTTTGCGGATCCAGAGCAGAAGTAGCCTCATCACAAAGCAGCACTTTCGGGTCATTGGCCAATGCACGTGCAATGCCCACCCTTTGTTTTTGTCCACCACTTAATTGTGCGGGATAAGCATCTCCTCGGCCTTCCAACCCTACCAGTGAAATTAACTTATCTACCTTTTCCAATCGTTCTTTCTTCGGAACCCCTGCTATTTCTAACGGAAAGGCGATATTTTCTCTTACCGTTCTTGACCATAATAAATTAAAATGCTGAAAAATCATTCCGATTTCATGACGCGCTTTTCGTAATTGTGCGCCTTTTATCGATGATATTTCTTGATTACCAACCACAACTTGTCCTGTTGTCGGTGTTTCTAAACCGTTTAGCATACGTATCAGCGTACTTTTCCCTGCACCACTATAACCGATAATCCCGAATATTTCCCCACCATCGATCGTCACGGACACATCATCCACTGCTTTGAGCTTTCCTCCCGATTTCACAGAAAAAAGCTTTGTTACATTTTTAATCGATATCATGAATGCACTCACCTCTTTTTCCCTCCAACTTGAAGAGGGATGACTTTATTTCTTCCATCAAAAAAACCTTTCCGCAGAAGTACAGAAAGGTTTACTATTACATCGTTTCCTTTCTCTCATCTGTCAAAGCTAACATCATACTTTGTGTGAATTGGCACCATTTCAAAATCCACGTTTTGACGGTTGCCGGGCTTCATCGGGCACATTCCCTCCACCTCTCTTGATAAGAGCATAAATACATATAAAATTGTTATACTAAAAAATCTTTTAATGTACAGTATTTTATCATTTTAAAAATATACTGTCAATAATATAAATAGTATTTTCAAATACTAATAAAACAAAAACAACATTATATCTATTTACGCTTTAACAAGTTATATCCATTAACTATTCTTATCAACTTAATTGGAATTATAATACTTGTCGTTGAAATTAGCAATGTTTTTTAATTTTTCTGTCTACTCAACATGAGGAGCGTATCGATTAATAAAATTTGACGATAATTCCCTTCCACCTTTACTTTATTCAAAGCCTGCAAACGACGAAGTGACATCGTTCCATTTAAAGCCTCGCTGATCCACTCCCTCGTTCCAAAAATGGATACATGAAACATACCTTCATCCGTATGATCCGTATGGGTAATTTTTTCTGACAAAAATAAATGCACTTGCTCATCCTTTGTGGCAAATACGATGTTAGTATGAGCCCTTTTCAACAAGACTTGCAATGGTTTTTTTGTTGCGATTACATGAAGGATTCTTTGTACATCACTTTGCATGAATCATCACTCCTGTTCATTGATCTCTCGGAGTATAGATACATCAATAATTCGTAAAATCCTTTATGAATCGGTCGACAACTTTCTTAACCTGCTTGTGCTTTCTGTAGAATTACGCCGAATTCTGCTGAAATAGGTAGAAAAAACAGTTCCGGTATCTACCCGATATGCTCTGCTACCATATCCAATAGAAAAGGAACCGATTGAAAGGCATAGATTTTCCGTTGCATCTCGCCATTTCTAAAAAAGAGTAAACACGGTACACTTTCAATTTCAAACCGTTCGGCCAGTATCCTACTATAATTCATATTGATTTTAAAAATCGCAACAGCAGGTTTGATCGCTTCCACAACCGTTAACATTTTGGATGCCACTTGACACGTGCCACACATCGGCGTATACACATACAGGCAAAACGTTTGCTGAGCAGTCAATTTCTCCTCCAACATTTCTTCGCTTATTTCTCTCATCTTTCTCTTTTCATCCTTTATTCAAATACTGAGTGTGCACATGAAAATTGGCACTTAGCAGAACCGTCGCAATATGATGGTCCGGGGCAGAGGCCACTTCTCTGTAGGCTCGATCAATCAAGATATGTACAGCACTTGGTATCTCCCGTTTAAATTGCTTGCGCAGTTTATCACCTGATTTGTCTTGGTCAACCATAATATACACTTCTTTATCAAATAGTTCTTCTACAAGATTATCCATCATTTGAAATGAAATCGTTCCATTTGTGCACACTATGGTAACTTCCTCATTTAAAATCTTTTGAACTTTCTTCTTATCAGATGAACCTTCTACGATCAGTACTTTCTCCATTTCAATAACATCCATCCCCATCACCTGTATTTGTAAATTTTTTAAAAATTAATAAACACCTAGGGCTCTCGCACTCGGATATCAAGGTAAGAAAATTATGTTCTTTCCTGACAGAAGGAACAGACACAAAGTAGTTCTACACTAAATATAACTGACCATTTTAAAAATTAACAACAATGTATGCTTTTCACTCAGCTATTATGCGTGCTACATCATAACAACACAACTAAAGCATCCTATACTTCTTTAATACATAACATAACCGATTTTTATAAATTTATCTATACTGACATACAGAACAAAAAAGAGCTATCTGAAAAGTCATGCGATGACTTTTCAGACGCTCCTGCCACTTGTTTGTCCTTGACCCAAGCAACCATGTCTAGCTGTTTCCATAAACATTGCTGCTAAAGGTTATAGCGGACAGTTGAGAAAAGTGACCTGTAACAAAATACAACAAAAGAAAAGAGGCTACAGAAAAAGGCTCATTCCTCTATTGGAATGATTTTTCTGGATACCTCCTACTTAGTTCTAACTATAAACTCTTTCTTAGCCTTCTTGAATCATTTTTTCGTATTGTTCTGCTGTCATTAATGCGTCTACATCCGTACCTTCAGATAATTCAACAACAATCATCCAAGCCTTTTCATAAGTAGATTCATTCACTAATTCCGGATTGTCTGCTAACTCTTCGTTTACTTCAACGATTGTGCCGCTGATTGGTGCATATAATTCTGAAACAGTTTTAACAGATTCAACATTTCCAAATGGCTCATTTACTACGACTGTATCGCCCACTTCAGGTAATTCCACGAACACAATATCGCCTAGCTCTCCTTGAGCAAAATCTGTAATCCCTATTTTTACGCGATTGCCTTCTACCTGTACCCATTCATGCTCTTTCGTATAGCGTAGCTCTTTTGGTACTGCTGTCATTGTCAATTCCCCCAATTTCATAACTTATATATTTCAACATCAGACTTGCACGCTACTTATAGCCATGTTTGCTGATATTGTTCCTCTTTAAATCCGACTGTCACTTTCTCCCCATCTGTCACAATCGGGCGTTTGATCAGCATGCCATCCGATGACAGAAGCTCCAACATCTCTTCTTCGGTTGCCGTTTTCAATACATCTTTCAATCCAAGTTCACGGTATTTCAGGCCACTTGTATTAAATAATTTCTTCAAATCCAAACCACTGTTTTTGTACAATTCCTTCAATTCTTCTTTTGAAGGAGGATGTTCTACAATGTGGACTTCTTGAAATGACAAATTGTGAGTTTCCAGCCATTTCTTCGCATTTCGACATGTACCGCATTTAGGGTACCCATACATTATTAATTGCATATTTATCACCTTTCTTTAGAATACCTTTTTCCATTTAAAAGCACAAAATTTTTGAACTTTTGTCATCCTTATTATAACCGCAAAAAACCACCTTTAAAGGTGGTTTTTCACAAAATTCAAACAATGTATTTTTCAGCCTCTATTAGTTGTGCAGCCGCTTCTCGTTTTTTCCCGATAACATTAATCGGTGTATGGCGCGTGAGTTTTCGTAATGCTCCAAGCATGATACGTAACGTATCCCCTTGCTCCGTTGCCAAAATGGTTTCTTTCGCGTGCTGCTCAATTTCGTTGAAGGACTCTTGAGCAAAAATCTGTGTATACAATAATTTTTGCTCATTCTTTTCTGCACCAGTCTTCACGATTGCTTTTTCTGTTCTCAAGACAACAGACTCCATTGCATATGTTAAAGAAGCAATATCAGCAATGTTCGCTAAAATTTCCTGTTCCTTCTCTAATGCTGTGCCGAATTTCTGTGCTGCGATCCCAGCCACTAACAACCCTATTTTCTTCGCCATTTTCACAAGATATTTCTCTTGAGCTAGCGGCTCATCACCAATTTCTTCTGGCATGAACATCATCAACTCTTCTTGAAGTGCCTGTGCCTTTTGCAGCAATGGCAGTTCACCCTTCATCGCCTTACGTAAGAAAGTGCCCGGCACCAATAAACGGTTAATTTCATTCGTTCCCTCGAAGATACGGTTAATACGAGAATCGCGATAAGCCCTTTCAATTTCATATTCCGACATGAAACCATATCCGCCGTGAATTTGTACACCTTCATCAACCACATAATCCAACACTTCAGAACCGAAGAATTTATTCAGTGAACATTCAATCGCATATTCCGCAATCGCACTCGCCACTTCTTTACCATTTTTAACTTCCTCAGCCGTCAATCCGCTCATCCGATCTTCAAAAAGACCAACAGTACGATAAACAGAGCTTTCAGCCGCATAAATTTTTGATGCCATCGTCGCTAATTTTTCTTTCGTTAAATTGAAGGATGAAATTGGCGTATTGAATTGTTTGCGTTGGTTCGCATATTTCACTCCTAGCTCGAACGCACGTTTCGAACCACCTACCGTACCGACACCTAATTTGTAACGACCGATATTCAAAATATTAAACGCGATAACATGTCCTCGCCCTATTTCACCTAATAGATTCTCCTTCGGTACTACGGCGTCCTCTAAAATAAGTGTTCGAGTGGAAGAGCTTTTAATACCCATTTTCTTTTCTTCAGGACCAACAGAAACGCCTGGGAATTCCCTTTCGACGATAAAGGCCGAAAACTTGTCTCCATCAATCTTAGAATAAACGACAAAGACATCCGCAAAACCAGCATTCGTAATCCATTGCTTTTCACCATTTAAAATATAATGTGTACCTTCACTATTTAATTTGGCTGTACATTTAGCACCAAGTGCATCCGAACCGGAGCTTGGTTCTGTTAAAGCATAAGCAGCCAGCTTTTCCCCTGTAGCCAATAACGGCAAGTACTTAGCCTTTTGTTCTTCATTTCCGAACAAAACAATCGGTAAAGATCCAATTCCGACATGCGCACCATGGGAAATGGAAAATCCTCCTGCAACGGCCATCTTCTCAGAAATCAATGCTGAACTAATTTTATCAAGTGCTAATCCACCATACTCTTCCGGCACATCGGCACCCAGTAAGCCAAGCTCCCCCGCTTCTTTTAACAGCCTGACTGAAATATCAAATTGATGTTCTTCTAATTTCTCCACTTGAGGCAGTACTTCATTCGTCACAAACTCTTCCGCTGTCTTAGCAATCATTTTTTGCTCTTCTGTGTAATCTTCCGGTGTGAACACACGATCAATCGCAACATCTTCAATTAAAAAACTACCACCTTTAATAATGTCTTTTGTTGTTTCTGACATACTAACCAACCCCCTAATTGAACTGTTTGTTTACCCGATTAACTCAAACACCCCGGCAGCTCCCATACCGCCACCGATACACATCGTCACAATCCCGAATTGTTCATTTCTTCTTTTCATTTCATGTAGCAATGTCAACGTCAGCTTCGTTCCCGAACAGCCAAGCGGATGACCTAACGCAATCGCTCCCCCGTTCACGTTGACTTTCTCTTCATCAAGGCCGAGTTCACGAATGACTTGAATCGATTGTGAAGCAAACGCTTCATTTAATTCGAACAGGCCAATATCGCTTAATTCAAGCCCTGCCAATTTCAATGCTTTCGGAATGGCTGCAACCGGTCCTACCCCCATGATTTCCGGAGGAACTCCCGCTACAGCAAACGAGCGGAATTTACCGATTGGCTGTAACCCTAAAGAAAGTGCTTTTTCTGCATCCATTACCATGACCGCGGCAGCTCCATCACTTGTTTGCGAAGCATTTCCCGCTGTTACACTACCTGTCACGGAAAAAGCTGGTCGCAATTTCCCTAATCCTTCCACACTTGTATCTGGTCGAACACCTTCATCAATCGAAAATAGAGATTGTTTTTCTTGCAACTTATAGTCTTTCCCTACAAATCGTTGCACGATTTCTACTGGCACAATTTCATCCACAAACTTCCCGGCTTCAATAGCCGCTGCCGCCTTTTGATGGCTTCTCACAGCAAAAGCGTCCTGGTCTTCTCTGGAGATACCATATTTCTTCGCCACTTCCTCAGCCGTGTGTCCCATGCCCATATAATATTCTGGTGCGCTTTCTGCCAGTTTCACATTTGGCCGTACAACGTGCCCCATCATCGGAACAAGACTCATCGACTCCACTCCGCCAGCAATCACCGTATCGCTTTGTCCCAACATAATCCGCTCCGCACCATAAGCGATTGTTTGCAGTCCGCTTGAGCAATAGCGATTGACTGTAATCGCCGGTACAGTATGAGGCAATCCTGCCAATGCCCCAATATTTCTTGCCATATTTAATCCTTGTTCTGCTTCCGGCATGGCACAACCAATAATCAAATCATCAATAGTTCCCTCATACCCACCGGCACGCTTCAATGTTTCCTTCACAACTAACGCACCTAAATCATCTGGTCGAACGTGTGCAAGCGAACCTTTTTTCGCTTTTCCGACCGGCGTTCTCGCACCTGCCACAATAACCGCGTCTCTCATGACGTTCCCCCTCATCTAACCATTGTATTAATTGCGTAAAGGCTTTCCTTTTGCGAGCATATGCTGCATTCTCGCTTGTGTTTTTCCTTGTTGCACAAGACTGATAAATGCTTCCCGTTCTAACTGAAGTAAATATTCTTCATCGACTTCTGTTCCATAAGGGACCCTTCCCCCGGCAATGACGTAAGCCAATTTTTCAGCAATTTTCATATCATAATCCGAGATATAGCCTGAAAGTTTCAAGTTTTGCGCGCCTAATAATAGTGTTGCATAGCCTGTTTCCCCGACAACCGGAATCTTTTTACGTACAGGTGGCTTATATCCACTTTCCGCTAATGCAAGCACAACCTGTTTGGCATCATATAATAAATGGTCAGCATTCACACTGACACCATCCGCATTGCCCAGCAAATTAAGCTGTCTCGTTTCCGCACCGGAGGTCGACACTTTCGCCATTGCAATTGTTTCGAATACTTTATTCGCCACTTTTTGCAAATCAAATTCGACACCCTTTGGCATGTTTTCCAGATGTTTAATATACAGCTCTTTGTTTCCCCCTCCACCTGGAATGACACCGACTCCTACTTCCACAAGACCCATATAAGTTTCATGTGCCGCTTGAATGCGTGCAGCCGGCAAACAAACTTCTGTACCGCCTCCGAGCGTCATGCCAAACGGAGCTGCAACGACCGGTTTCACACTATATTTGATTTTCATCATCGCTTGTTGGAAGTGACGAATGACCATGTCGATTTCAAAAATATTATCATCCTGCGCTTCCATAAGAATCATCGCCAAATTCGCGCCGACACAAAAATTCTTTCCTTGGTTACCAATGACTAGGCCTTTATAATGTTTTTCCACTTCATCGATAGCGAAGTTGATCATTTGGATAATATCCAATCCGATTGCATTATTAGGAGAAGTAAACTCCAATAATGCAACGCCATCCCCTAAATCAATCAAGCTTGCACCGCTGTTTTTCTTAATGATCCCTTTTTGGTTCTTCAATCTTTTCAAATTGATGACTTTCGGATTTTCGATGACTGGCTTATATGCATCGTTTTGATAAAAATACACAACGCCATCTTCTTCCTTATAAAATGACGTGACCCCACTAGATAGCATATCTTCAATCCATGCCGGAACCGCTTTGCCTTCTTGCTTCATTTTAGCAACGGATTTTTCAACACCAATGCTATCCCATATTTCAAACGGACCTTGCTGCCAACCGAATCCCCATTTCATTGCTCGGTCGATAGCCACAATGTCATCCGCAATCGTGCCAAGAAGGTCTGCCGAATAAAGAAGGACCGGATTTGTAATCTTCCATAACAAAGAACCTGCTCGGTCTTCGCTATATAGAAGTGTTTTTAATTTATTGCTTAGCCCTTTCGCCTGCTTACTCACTTCAAGTGAAGGTGCCCGTAATTTCTTTCTTTCCTCATATTCAAGTGTTTCAGGATTCAGTTCCAAAATCTCTTTCCCTTTTTTCAAGAAAAAGCCTTGACCTGATTTAGCACCGAACCATCCTTTTTCCAACATCGTTGCTATAAAAGGAGGCAGCTCAAAAATCGCCTTTTCCTCTCCTTCCACTTGTTCGTAGACGTTTTTCGCTACATGCGCAAATGTATCCAATCCGACAACATCCAGTGTTCGGAAAGTCGCACTGCTTGGTCTTCCAATAACCGGACCTGTGACGGAATCTACTTCCCCGATGCTGTATCCACCTTTCAACATTTCCTGTACCGTCACTAACAGGCCGTATGTGCCAATCCGGTTCGCAATGAAGTTTGGCGTATCTTTCGCCTCAACGACACCTTTCCCCAATACGTCTTCCCCGAAGGTTTTCATAAAAGAAAGCACTTCCAAATCTGTGTATGCTGTTGGAATGACTTCTAATAGTTTCAAATAACGTGGCGGATTAAAGAAATGTGTACCTAAGAAATGTTTCTTGAAATCGTCAGAGCGGCCTTCAATCATCGCTTCAACGGAAATGCCGGACGTATTCGAACTGACTATACTACCCGGTTTTCTATATTGATCAACTTGTTCAAACACTTGTTTTTTAATAGTTAAATTTTCGACAACGACTTCAATGACCCAGTCCACATCCGCAAGGCGTTTCATATCATCTTCAAAATTCCCGGCCTCAATCAGCGCCAGATTCTCTTTTACTGCAAGTGGTGCTGGCTTTTGCTTCAGTAACTTTTGTAAATTGCTTTGACTAATACGGTTTTTCACTTGCGGATCTTCTAATGAAAGTCCTTTTTGTTTTTCTGATTCTGTCAATTCACGTGGAGCAATATCCAGTAACAGTGTCGGAATACCAATGTTTGCGAGATGAGCGGCAATACCTGAACCCATTACACCGGATCCTAATACCGCAGCCTTTTTAATGTTACGTACCAAGTCTATGTCCCCCTTTACAGGCTCTTGAATGAATAATCATTCATTTTTTATCGAAAAAATTTTAAATTCCTCATACCCTTACTATAAAAGAACTTGGAAAATTCTGCAATCATTAATTTTACATTTTTTTCAAAAAATGTTCTTATCTTTGTATACATTTAATCCCACCGAATGCATGTCTCCGGTGGGATTAATCATTGTCGAATACCTCATTTTAATTCATTTTTCAACGTTCCGATCTGTTCGATTGTGACTTCCATTACATCCCCCGACTTCAGCCAGTGTCGATTATTTTCTTGTTCACCTAAAATCACTCCATCCGGAGTCCCCGTAAAAATCAAATCACCTGGCTTTAATGTCATATGCTGTGATATATAGCTGACCAAAGTGGCACAATCAAATATCATATCAGCTGTATTAGCAGACTGTTTAATCTGACCGTTTATTTTGCATTCAATCCTTAGATTCGTAGGGTCGATTTCATCTGCCGTCACTACATAAGGACCAATTGGCGCAAAACCATCACATGTTTTCCCCAATAGCCATTGCCCCGTTCTAAATTGAAAATCGCGAGCCGACACATCATTTCCGACCGTATATCCAAATACGCAGGATAGAGCCTCTTCCTGTGTCACATTTCTGGCTTCTTTTCCAACGACCATGACCATCTCCGCTTCGTAATCTATTTGTTTCGCCGTTTCCGGTATCGCTATGACTTGGCGATGAGCAGCTAAGGCATTATTGAATTTACTGAACAAAATTGGAAAATCCGGAATCTCCATATTTGATTCCTTGGCATGATTCACATAATTTAAACCGACACAGATGATTTTTTCCGGTTTGTCCACACACGGAGCAAATTGAATATTTTCCTCGAAAATAAATGAAGACTCTTCATCTAACAGGGACTTGAGCTGTTTGATTCCTTGTGCACCACTAGATATCACTTCCCCCATGCTTAATGGCACAAGTTTATTCTGACGATTTGCCGTTTTTTTGACATCAATGATTCCCTTTTCTCCAACTATTCCCAGTGTAATTTCACCCTCTACGTAATAATTGACCAACTTCATCGCTTTCTGTCCCCCTAAATACTTTATTGAATTTTCTGGCTTTATTTTACATGTTAGACTCATATTGGGCAAAAAAGGATGTTCCAACTTTGTTGAAAACATCCTTTTTTCGTATCGATGAACTTTTCCTTATGTGTCTGTGGAAAACATGTATTTTTTATAGTGATAACCGATGCTGAACATGATTCCCATTCCGAGCATATTACCGAGCAATGAACTTCCTCCATAGCTGAGGAATGGAAGCGGAATACCCGTGATCGGCAATAAACCGATGGTCATACCGATATTTTGGAAAACATGGAACGTTATCATACTAATAATCCCGACACAAATGTACGTATAAAATTGGTTCTTCGTCCCCATCGCAATTCTCATAATATGATAAATCAATAAGAAAAATAGACTGACGACGATACTGGTACCGATAAAACCGAATTCTTCCCCGATTACACTGAAAATGAAATCGGAATGACTTTCCGGCAAGTATACGGCCCGATTACCGATTCCTTTACCGGTCGTTTCACCCGAACCAATCGCTAATAAGGATTTCGTTAATTGATAACCTGTTGAACTCGAATATTCGTATGGATATAACCATGAATAAATCCGGCCAAGTTGGTATTGTTTTACCCCCAAGTATTGTTCAAGCAGTGCAGGAAATTTAATCACCATTAATAAAATCGTCCCGCCGGTAATTGCCCCTACCGAAAAAATCGGCACAATAATTTTCCACGTAATGCCCGAAACAAGCACCATTCCTGTCAAAATGGCCATTAATACAAGTGAAGTTCCCAAATCCGGCTGCTGCATGACCAAGAGTAAAGGTACCCCTGTAATCATTCCTAGCTTGATTAAGAGCCAAAAATCACTTTTAACTGTTTTTACTGGATTTTTATGATGATGATTCGTGATTGCATTAGCTAGCGCTAATATAAGGAAAATCTTCATAAATTCCGATGGCTGCAAAGACCCCAGCCCCGGGAACTTAAACCAACTTTTCGCACCGTTAATAACCGGGGCAACACTTTCTGGTGCTACAATCAGAAAGGCCAATAATACGTTCCCTAATCCATATGCGTACCATGAAATCTTCTTCAGCTGGTCAGAGTCCAATGTGATAACGGCCAAAATCAATCCGGTACCACCTATATACCAAATGATTTGCTTCAATACAAAGTTTTCTCCATATTGCCCTGTCGATTGCGCACTATAAATAGCCAGACAACTACAAAGAAATAGTAGAAACAAGATTAAAACGAGCGTGTAATCAATTCTTGACGATCGCATTTTGACTGGTTGCACGACAATTTCTCCTTATACATAAAAACCACCGTCCATACATGACAAGGCAGTTTTTCACTTTATTTATAATAAACACCTAAACTTAATTATACTTCATCCTCAATAAATCACAACTTCTATCAAACGTGTGGATATATTTTCAACATTAAATCACTGAGCATCCACTGCTTTTCTCTGTCCAATCCTTCTTATCCAACATACAAAAATAGACGATTGTACTTCATTCAAACTAATTAACAGCATGGGAGGATTCCCTAAAGTAAATAAAAAGACGCTTAAAGGTCACCCTTTAATCGTCTTTTTATTATTGCCTGAAAGTTTTTTCATTAACAGCTTTTATCTTTCAGTCAACACCG
This sequence comes from Bacillus sp. (in: firmicutes), assembly GCA_051873995.1. GTDB lineage: Bacteria > Bacillota > Bacilli > Bacillales > DSM-1321 > Bacillus_AD. The sequence continues at coordinate 76,762 of JBJEFL010000187.1, read as the reverse complement.
TTCATTCAAAAAATTCCACTAGCCCATTGTACACTGCTTGCGCCACTTTTTCCCTGTACGATTTCTCACCGATTGTTTCCTCTTCAGAAGGATTAGAGATAAAACCTAACTCCAGTAAAACAGAAGGTTGCTGATTCTCTCGAATAACTTGGTAATTACCAAATCTTACACCCGCATCTTCCAACCCAGTCGTCAATACGAGTTGGCGTTGAATATATTCCGCCAATTGACCATCTTTATCTTCCGTATAATAAAAAGACATGATGCCATTACTGGAGGATTTACCAGAATTAAAATGTACACTTATAAACGCATCGGCATCATTATTGTTACTAATGTTCACCCGCTCACCAAGCGTTACATACGTATCCGTGTCTCTCGTTAAAATAACATTTGCGCCAGCTTGTTCTAACACATCCGCTACCGCCTCCACCGTCGACAATGTCAGGCTCTTTTCTAGATACAAGCTACCGATGGCTCCCGAATCGCGACCGCCATGCCCCGCATCTAATACAATCGTTTTTCCGGCAATTCCGGAAGACTTGAATGGATTGTCCATACCTGTCTCACCATCTTCACTTATATTAGTAAGCCAAGAAGCAACCCAACCTGTCGTTCCATCAGCTAACTGAACTTCGACCCACTCATTATCATTACTTAATTTAATCACTTCTGTCCCTTTTGGCGTCAATGTAATTACCTCATGTTCTTGACTAGGACCTGTACGTAATTTAGCATTAGCCGTAATCATTAGCTGCTTATCCGCAACCTCCGTATTCAGCTTTGATGTCGATAAATAAGAAGACGCCACCCAAGCTTCAGAACCATTGAACTCAATTTGAGCCCAATCTCCTTCTGCTGACAACACCGTCACTTGTTCATTGGCTGATAGACTTCCTAAAATAGTAGCTGTTAAAGATGGCTCCGAACGCACTCGCAAAGAAGTGGCATTCACATATAAATCAGAAGTTGCTTGATTGTCTATGTCACTATCCATACTTACATACACTTTCGAAACCCAACCTAGTGTCGTTCCGGCTTGGATATAATACCAGCCGTATTTCTCTTGTAAAATCTTGACCTGTGTCCCTTTTTTCAGCGAACCAAGCCGCTCACTTTCCCCGCTTGCTTCACTTCTGACATTCAATGACGGAGCTAACGTAACCCCATTTTGACCTTCTGCTTGAAGATAATCATTAACGACCCAACCCTTAATGGAACCGTACGAAATTTTACTCCAGTTTTGATCCGTTTTCAGTATTTTTACTTCAACACCCTGTTGCAGTTTTCCTACAATAGATGAATCTTCACTAGGTGACGAACGCACATTCAAGGAATCGGCAATGACAATCTTATATGTATATGAATCTGCTCGATAGACAGCCGGATTGATCGCTACAGCAGACAAAAGCAGAACAAATGCGATTATATAAAGGACTAATTTATGCTTCATTCTCTAAATCAATCCTTTCTATTACTCGTGTACTTCATAATAATTTTAGAATATATCATACTTCACCTCTATTATTACAGTAATAAGATAATCAAACATAATATTTTCATAGAGAAATGGCTGCTAAGAATTTTTGGGGTTTAAGCAAATACTTCAACGTAAATCTAAAAATAACGAAGAAATCTTCTTTTTTGTATCCCAAATTTATCATACTACCATAATACCATTCCGTTATATTTTTCTCATCCAAATATTTATAACATTTAAAAATGAAATTTATTCACCAAAATTAACCTATCACATCCTTTTGTTACTTCCTCATTCCATGCGATAATGAAATTATCATTAAAGCTTTATTTTGAAAGGATAAGAGAAATGGCCAGAAAAAAACGAGTGAATTATCAAGAGCTCATGATTGAAACGGAAAAACTTTTATTGGAGAGGGGATACGACGCCTTCCATTTTGGCTTACTCGCCGAAAGGTTAGGAGTTGGAAGAAGCACCATCTATGATTACTATACCAATAAAGATGAACTGATTTCAGCTTACATTCACTCATTTATCCGTGAACGCGTAGAAGAAAGTAAACAAGTGTTAGAGCTGGAAGAAACTGAAGAACAGCTCCGTGTTTTCCTTCGTACATTCATGAAATATAATCATATTCAGCAAATTGTTACCATGATTGCGCAAATGGAGGAGCAAAACAAAGAAGAAAATGAAGAACGCATTAAACAGATCAAAAGTTACATCAAAGAGATTTCAGGCATCTGCATCCAAATTGTCCAACGAGGTAAGGCAGCAGGAAAAATCAGGTCCGAATTAAACGATCTGTTCATTTCCTATGTGCTGTTCAATTTGATTCAAATCCCAAATTTTCGTCAGCAATCACAAGAGGAGCGCTTAGACGAACTGATTGATTTTCTTCTTCATGGCGTCAGTGCATAATCATTGACGCCAGCTTGTCCTTTGTGCCATAATTTTTCGTAAATATTACCATTTTTATTTTCCCATTTCCGACACTAGTGTCGGAAATGGAAGAAGGAGGAACTTGAATGTTTTCACGTATAGCCACCATAGTTAGTTCAAAAAAAGGGGTCGGTATCACACTCACTATTTGGTTACTGTTGACCATTGTCTTAAGTGTCTTTGCACCTGCAGCCAGGGATCACATATCTAGTGTCGAAGGAACCGGTCTACCAGAAGATTCCCTTATTGAACAAGGTAATACAGCATTTAATCGTTATTTCACCAATGATGAAGGAACACCGGCCATTTTCATTTTTACAGCCGACCAGCCATTGACGGAGGAAGATTTGACAAGTATTGCGAATGCAACGAAAAAAATATCCGATGAAAAGATAGCAGAGGTAAAAGAAATCGTACCACTTTACCAGCTACCTGCACCGGCCTTGCAAGCCTTTATCTCCGAAGATGGCACAAGTCTGTCATTGCCTGTCATCTTAAAAGAAGACCTGGAAACAAAAGATATCACCAAAGCGCTTAATCAGCTGAAAACTGAGGTCGATCAGTCCATCACCGATGCCATTAGCTATAAGATAACAGGCCCTGCAGCCATTGCCTCTGATGCAACCAAGCTATTTGAACAAGCGGATGTTGTCCTGATTTTATCTACAGTCGGATTGATTTTAATTTTATTGATTGTGATTTATCGTTCTCCTCTGCTGGCCATCATTCCTCTGCTGGCATGTGGAATCGTATATGTCGTTGTCGACAAAGTATTAGGCATTGCTGGCTCTCAAGGAATGTTCCTTGATCAGCAGACTTTATCCATCATGGCCATTCTGCTCTTTGCAGCCATTACCGATTATTCATTATTCATTTTTGCAAGATTTCGTGAGGAATTGAAAGTTCGTATGAACAAATATGAAAGTATGAATCGAGCTATGCGAAATGTCAGTGAACCGATTTTCTTTAGTGGCGCAACCGTTATTGTCTCTGTCTTGATGTTATTTTTCGCATCTGATGCCGCTTATCGCAATTTCGCACCGGTCTTCGCCATTGCCATGTTGATTATCGTACTGGGCGGAATCACACTTGTCCCTGCGTTGTTCACCTTATTCGGAAAAACAGCTTTTTGGCCGTTCATTCCTAAAGCAACTCCTGGTGAAACACAAAAGGTGACCATCTGGAACAAGCTCGGTAGCTTTGTAACAAAACGCCCGCGTATTGTCATTGCGACTGTAACGGTTATCATGCTTGTGTTTTCGTTGAACGTTTTCAACATTCAATATTCATATAATTTATTAAAATCCTTTCCGGAAGACTCGGAATCGCGCGTTGGCTTTGAACTATTAGAAGAAAAGTATTCATCTGGAAGTCTAGCACCAACGACTGTACTGCTAACAGCCGACCAACCATTAACCGATGAGCAACTATCGGCCTTTCTTGCTGAATTAGAGAAGCAGGATGGCATCGAAAGCATTTCCGTTTCACAAGCTGATTGGATATCCAAAAACGGAGAGGCCGCTCAATGGAATATGATTCTCACGGATGATCCATATTCCCGTGAAGCCATTGATACAATTAAATCGCTGCAAGAGAAAGCGAACACACTAATAGAAAATAGCGGACTGCAAGCCGATTCATCGCTTTATTTTTTAGGTGAAACAACGCTGCAGGCAGACATTGATCGTGCGAATGATCGCGATACGACAACAGTTGTCAGCCTAGTCACAATTTTCATTACTGTTATGTTGGCAATACTGACCCGTTCGATCATTGCACCTCTTTATATGATGGGAACTATTCTTCTTTCCTTCTTCTCGGCCTTAGGATTAGGTATGTTCCTGTTGGATACGGTATTCGGGATTGATGCGATTAGTTCGCGTATTCCTTTATACACGTTTGTTTTCCTTGTTGCACTTGGTGTCGATTATAATATCATGCTCGTTTCAAGAATTCAGGAAGAGATTGGGCACTATTCGGTGAAAGAAAGCGTCCAACGAGGTGTTTCCTTCACTGGAGGCGTTATTTCCTCTGCCGGGCTCATCCTTGCCGCAACATTTGCTGTGTTAACGACGCAACCGATAAGAGAACTGTTTACTTTCGGCTTCATCGTCGCACTCGGTGTTCTGATTGATACCTTTATCGTTCGTTCCATGCTCGTTCCAGCTATCATAACGCTTCTTGATAAATGGAGCTTCTGGCCATTCAAGAAAAAGAGCATAAAACAATCGCAACAACAAAATTTCTAAACACCGTTTTTCACTTGGCCATGACAAATCCATTTTGTCATGGTCTTTTTTTTCTATCCATTTGGATGAACCTACCGCTGGCTTAGACGCCTACTATTCAAAACAAATCATGGACATCTTAAATCATTTACATCAACAAGATCATACAATTATTTTATCAACGCATGATGTCGATTTAGCCTTTGAATGGGCCGATGAAATTATTGTAATGAATGATGGCCAAGTCACTTACTCAGGGGATTTTCAGCAAGTTTTCCAAAGCGAGGAAATTATGAAAAATGCCCATTTGAGTAAACCCTGGGTTTTAGCAACTTTTGAGGAATTAAAGAAACGTTTTCCACTGCATGATGACATTCCTACACCAAGGAATAAAAACGAATTATTTCGAACGCTGAAACAGATAACCACTGCATCATTCACGTTGAATTTAAAAATGACTCATCCACAATCCGTATCGGATTGTGGATGAGTCATTTTAGTATTTATTCCACTTCGCCTTCCCAGGCAAGCATACCACCGGTCATATTTTGCACGTTGAATCCTTGATATTCCAAAAACTGTGTCGCTCTGCCGCTTCTTGCTCCAGAACGGCAAACAATGATGTATTCCTTCTCTTTATCCAATTCATTTAAGCGAAACTCCAACAAACCTAACGGAATATTAACCGCAACTGGAATTTTTCCTTGTTCCACTTCTTCTACTTCACGCACATCAATCACGTTTAAAGCTTGACCTTCCGCTAATAGCGTCTCTACTTCTTTTGCTGTAATTTCCTTCATTTTCATTACCCCTCTTCGTATACATTTACATCCAAGCGTTCATACCGCCTTTGACGTTCGTTACTTTTCGAAAACCTAACTTCTTTAATAGTTTACTTGCTTTATTACTTCTCATGCCACTTTGACAGATTACAATGACTTCTTTTTCTTTTGATAATTTCGTGACCGACGAGTTGTTCAATGTGTTTAATGGCATATTTATAAATGCCTTAATATTTCTTGCTTTGAATTCACTAGGTGTTCTTACATCGATCAATTGTATATCCTTCTGCTTCAGTTTTTGTTTCAGCTCTTCCGGCGTAATATGTGATATTCCTTTTGTCGGCATCATTCGCCAAAGAAAGAACAGTACAATCACTATAATGATACTAAGCTCTAACCAGCTCATTTCCACCCTCCTGTATACCCCTATAGGTATAATTTAAATAAAATAAAAGAGCTTGTCAACTCTTTTACTTACTTCTATCCTTTTGTGTTATCTGCTTTTTACAAGTAGACTGACTGCTTCTTTCACTAATACTTCCGTATCATAGCCTTTTTCTTTCGCATTTTCCACGCATTCCACTAAATTAGAGCTGACCACGACACCAATTGTCCGATCAATAGCCGAACGGGTAGCAGACAATTGCGTAATCACATCTTTACAATCTTTGTTTTCTTCCATCATTCTTAGCACGCCTCTTATTTGGCCTTCAATGCGCTTCAGTCTATTTTTGACTTGATCATTGTATTCCATGTTTTTCCTCCTTTTTTATTTCTGCATACAACATTCGGGCATTGTATACGAGACAACGTTGATGCCTTTTTGACGCAATAATCGAACACCCATATTTTTCTCAACCTGATTATCTACTATGATATGCACATTTCGCTTTGGGATTTCACGATAATTCCTTTTTATATAAGCAATGGGAATATGGATAGTTTCTTCTACACATTGGCCAGTCGCGCTATTGTAATCACGCAAGTCCACGATGACTGTTTCTTCCTCTATATTCCCAGATTGAATATTTTCACACTGGACACCAGTAACAGGCATATACCTTTTGTAAAGAATATACGCCACCGCTGCAATGATAAGCACTGTAATAAGTAACATCTTGATTCGCTCCTATTATATACTTGTTATCCCTATATTATACCCTTATAGGTATATAGTCAACAAACTCCACTTGATTATTTTATGGCAAAAAACGCTTTAAATTCAACTAGAAAGACAGCAAAAGCCTTTTGCCAATAAGTGATGAAGGCTTCTTTTTGCTTTCTTTCTTTTGCAACCTCATTTTCCTTATTTTACAAATCCAAAAAAAACTCTAATAAACAGAAACCATAGTCATTTTCTCAACCTAAAATGTGGTACACTAAAACAAGTGATTCTGCAATTTTTTCCTCTATAAAAATAAGGTGTAATTGCAGTCTTATGGCAAAAAATAAATAACTAGTGGAACCCTAGATTTATTGCCGTTTTTATTATTTTCAAATAATATTTAATAAGAAATAATTCAATGTGCGGTTCAACAAGCTCATTATTTTAATGGGTTATTTTTAATTCAACTAGGTAGGTGAAAGTATATGTGTGGATTTGTAGGATGTATTCACGATCAAATCAACCAAACAAATGAATCATTATTTAAAAAGATGAATGAAATTATTACACATAGAGGACCTGATGACGAAGGTTACTATTTCGATCAGCATGTCAATTTCGGTTTTAGAAGACTAAGTATTATCGGTCTCGAGACTGGACACCAGCCTCTATCCTATGAAAATGAACGTTATTGGATTATCTTCAATGGTGAGATATACAATTATATCGAATTAAAAGAAGAATTAAAAAGCCAAGGTTATTTTTTTAAAACAGAGTCCGATACAGAGGTCATCATCGCTTTGTATAGTGCGCTGAAAGAAGAAGCGGTGAAAAAATTAAGAGGGATGTTCGGTTTTATCATTTGGGACAAGGCAGAAAAGAAATTATTTGGTGCTCGCGACCCATTCGGTATTAAACCTTTCTTCTATACGGAACAAAAAGATGTAACCTATTTTGCATCTGAAAAGAAAAGCATTCTGCTGGCTATGGACGGTAAACTGGATAAGGAATCTTTACAGCATTATTTAAGTTTCCAATTCGTTCCGGAGCCAGATACAATGACGGCTGATATTCATCGTCTAGCTCCAGGTCATTATTTCACTAAAGAGCTTGGCAAAAAAATGAACATCAAATGCTATTGGAAACCAACATTCCAGCCAATGAATTTATCGGAAGACCAAGCTGTGAAGGAAATCCGCGAAGCATTGATCGATTCAGTCAATGTTCATATGCGCAGTGATGTGCCTGTCGGCTCCTTTTTATCAGGAGGAATCGACTCCTCCATTATCGTTTCGCTTGCTAAACAGGTCAATCCGAAACTGAAAACATTCTCTGTCGGCTTTGAAAGAGACGGATTCAGTGAAATCAATGTCGCTCAAGAAACAGCTCAAGCACTTGATTTAGAAAATATCTCGTATGTGATTTCACCTCAAGAATATATGGAAGAATTGCCGAAAATCATTTGGCATATGGATGATCCGCTTGCCGATCCTGCAGCTATTCCTTTATATTTCGTTGCACGTGAAGCACGTAAGCATGTAACCGTTGTTCTTTCAGGAGAAGGAGCGGACGAGCTATTCGGTGGTTATAATATTTACCGTGAACCTCATGATTTACGCATGTTTAATAAGATGCCTGGTGCCATTAAATCGGTATTACGCTCATTTAGTCACATTCTTCCCGATGGCGTCAAAGGAAAGAGCTTCTTAGAACGAGGGGTAACACCTTTAGAAGAACGTTATATCGGTAATGCCAAAATGTTTGAAGAAGCAGAGAAAAAACAACTGCTCAAATCTTGGGATGCTAACATAGATTATCGACAAATTACGAAGCCGATTTACAGTCAATCTACGAATTGGGATACAGTTACGAAAATGCAGCACCTCGATATGCATACGTGGTTACGTGGTGATATTCTCGTAAAAGCGGATAAAATGACGATGGCAAATTCGCTTGAGCTTCGTGTTCCGTTCTTGGATAAAGAAGTATTCAAAGTAGCTTCCAAATTAAATATGGAACAAAAAATCGGCCATAATACGACGAAGTATTTATTAAGAAAAGCAGCAGAGGGCATTGTACCTGACCATGTATTAAACAGAAAGAAACTTGGCTTCCCAGTACCAATCCGTCACTGGTTGAAAGATGAAATGCATGATTGGGCAATCAACATCATCCAATCAAGCCAAACAGATGATTTAATCAATAAACAAGAAGTGCTACGCTTACTTGAAGAACATTGTGCTAATAAAGCGGATAACAGCCGTAAAATTTGGACAATTCTTGTCTTCATGATTTGGCACCAAATTTATGTTGAAGGTGTATACGACTTTAATTCCCTTTATACAAACGAAAAAGAATTAGTGCTAGCTCACTAAATTTTAAGCCAAATCAAGACAAGACGTTTTCTTCCATTCGTCTTTATCTAATTTGTTCATTGTATAATGTAAAAGACACTAAACAATCAATGTTTAGTGTCTTTTTGTGTAAGAATGAGCAAATTTAAGCGGAAAATCCTCCATCAACCGGCAGCACAACACCAGTAATATAAGATGCTTTTTCGGAAGCTAGAAAAACGGCTGCTCTAGCTACATCCTCCGGCTCCGCATATCTGCCAAGCGGAATAAGATGCTCCAATTTTTCTTTTGCATCATGCCCTAAATCATCCTCAATGTGGTGCATGATTTTTTGCGTATTCACCATCGAAGGAGCCAAAGCATTAATCCGAATACCATATTCCGCATTTTCTAAAGCAGCTGTTTTTGTCAATCCAATAATGGCACTCTTGGAGGCAACAAAAGCACTTGTTGCCGGCATTCCTTTCAACCCACCTGTCGAGGCCATTGTAACGATACTGCCTGACTTTTGTTTTTGCATCACCTTTAATACATGTTTCAAGCCGTAAAAAGTACCTTTAATATTGACATCAATTACTCGATTTAATTCATCAACGGGATAATCCGATAGTGGTGATATTGCGCCTTCCACTCCCGCATTATTGACAAACACATCAATATCACCAAAAAACTCTGTCGTTTTCCGCACAAAAGTTTGAACCTGTTCTTCATCCGTGACATCTGCTTGAACCAATATGTACGTTTCATCAGAAAGGCCTAACTCCCCGACTGTTTGTTGTAACTTTTCAATATCCAAATCCACTAAAGTGAGCAAAGCTCCTTCTTTGCTGAATTGCTTCGTCATCTCTTTTCCCACTCCGCTCGTTGCACCTGTAATGATGACGACTTTATCTTGAAATTCCATAAGTATCCCTCCAAGATTCATAGTTAACAATGCATTGATATAATTTTAGTATACTGTATTGAAAAGTATATTTTTAGAATTGCAAGTTAATTTTATTTGAAAAATAAGCTCTGTTACAGCCAACTATTGATGCCTACTAAAATCAATAACCACATTTAACAGAATCAAACTAACAAGGCTACGGTTTTCAAATACACGAAAGTACCGAGTTCTTAATTGGTGTCTATTTAGCATTTCATAAAAAAGAGGCTCGAAAGCCCCTTTCCCCTTACATTCTGTTCTCCCATATTTCTTGATTGATGATTGTTCCCGGATTTTTTCCTTGTAAACAGGAAACCAAACTTGTCGCAGCCGTCATGGCCATGTTAAAGCGTGTTTCATATGTAGCTGAACCGATATGAGGTAACGTAATGACATTGTCCAAATTCAACAGCGGATGATTCGGGTCAATCGGCTCCTGCACATAAACATCCAATCCGGCTGCAGCTATTTCTTTCTTTTGCAACGCCTGCACCAAGGCCTCTTCATCCACGGTCTTGCCACGAGAGCCATTGACAAAAATAGCCGTTTCTTTCATCAGCTTAAATTCTTTTTCTCCCATTAAATTTTCTGTTTCTTTGGAAAGAGGCGTCATTAAACAAACAAAATCAGCTTGCTGCAGTAATTGTTCCAAACTACAATAAGTGGCAGCGTATAGCTCTTCTGCTTGCAGGTTCCTAGTACGATTATGATATAAAATGTTCATATCAAAGCCTAAATGTGCCCGTTTCGCAATCGCTGTGCCAATTCCACCCATCCCAATGATTCCAAGTGTTTTATGATGAACATCAGTCCCGAATAACCGTCTGCCGACCGGTGCTTTCCACTGCCCTCTTTTCACCATCCCATCTAGCTCTGTAAAACGACGCGCAGCGGCCAGCATCAATCCGAACATCGTATCTGCTGTCGTATCGTTTAAAACGCCTGGCGTATTTGTGGCAATAATATTCCGTTTCGTAATTTCCGGCATGTCAAAGCGATCGTATCCAACCGAAATCGTTGAAACCACCTTCAACATCGGTGCGGCATCCAGCAACGCTCCATCCACCAGCAATTCTGCCCCAATTAATCCTTGCGCTTCCTTCACATCCTTAAAAAAATCAGCTTGATTCTCTTCTGTTATATGCTTGTAGTAAGCGACCTCACAATGATTTTGCAAATAAGCCAGTACTTCAGGTGGAACCGTCTTTGTAACGACTATTTTTGGCTTCATTCCCATTTTCTCCCCTCATTTATATCAATCTTTTCTCTCTCATTAATACAAGAAAACAAGCGTAATTACAAAACAAAAGCTATCCCTTTTTTGGAACAGCTCTGTTACCTGCACATATAGCTATTATTCTTCATCATTTGTTATCACCTGTTCGTACTTTTTTTCTAATTCCTGAAGGGGTGCCTCATATAAATGACCGAAATCACCAATTTTATAAATCCCTCGATCAATTAAGGAATTGATAACTACATTCTTTCTATTTTCGTATAGTTTCGCTAATTCCATTTCATCATCTCCTTTTCACTCTTAGTATGACCAAAAATCTTCATAACATGAAAAACCCCATCACATGATGGAGCCTTCGGTTGACCGATGAGCTTATTTTCCCTATGCTATTTCAAGCAAACTACCTTTATCCATTAAATGACGAAATCCATAAATACTTTCAATTCTTTCGGTTTCACATACGCAACGTCACCGATTTTCAATTGTAATTCTTCACTATTTTCCTTTGTGATTTCTAATTCAATCATTTCTCCAGTATCTTTCCGATTCAACTCAATTCTGACGATTGGACCTACAGCATGAATATGATCAACCACCGTTTCAATCGATGTTGTATCCGAGGGCTTTTTCTCAATAATGAAATCATGTGGTCGGATATAACCGATTCCTTCTCCGTCTTTCGTCTGCTCGATACCTGGGACATCCAATGTATAATTTCCCGTTTGTAACTTGCCATTTTTCACACGACCTGAAAATGTGTTCACACTTCCCAAAAAATCATATACAAAAGGATTAGCTGGTTTTTCATACACCTCAGTCGGACTTCCTACTTGTTCGATTTTCCCTTCATTCATAATGACAATTGTATCCGCTACATCCAATGCCTCTTCTTGATCATGTGTAACAAACACGCTGGTTATCGGAAAATCATTATGCAGTTTTCGCAGCCAACGACGCAATTCTTTTCTTACTTTAGCATCTAGTGCCCCAAAAGGCTCATCCAGCAAAAGAACTTCCGGTTCCACTGCCAATGATCGTGCCAACGCAACTCGCTGTCTTTGTCCTCCTGATAATTCGGATGGGTAACGATGGGCGAATTGCTCTAATTTAATAAGACGGAGCAGTTCTTGTACCTTCGCATCAATTTCTTTCTTGCTCGGTCGAAGTTTTCGGGGACGCACACGTAATCCATAAGCGATATTTTCATAGATTGTCATATTTCGAAACAATGCATAATGCTGAAAAACAAAGCCTACTTTTCGCTTCCCGACCGCTACATTGGATAAATCTTGCAAGTTGAACAAAACCGAACCTTCGTCTGGTTGCTCTAACCCGGCAATGATACGTAGCAAAGAGGTTTTTCCCGAACCGGACGGACCTAATAAAGCAACCAATTCCCCGCTTTTAATCTCTAGATTGATATCATGAAGAATGGGTGTTGAGCCGAATGCTTTTGAAATATTGTTAATTGAAATGCTCATTGTGTCTTCTCCTTTTTAACCAACTTTTGTGGAACGATAGTTGCTTTTCCACTCCACGATGTTTTTAATAATGAGGGTAATGATGGCAATGATCGACATTAATGATGCCACCGCAAACGCTGCCGCAAATTGATATTCATTGTACAAAATCTCAATATGAAGCGGCATCGTATTTGTCATTCCTCGTATATGTCCGGAAACAACAGAGACAGCACCAAATTCACCGATTGCTCGTGCATTACACAAAATGATGCCGTATAATAATCCCCATTTAATATTCGGCAATGTGACACGCATAAAGGTTTTAAATCCGCTTGCTCCTAATACAAGTGACGCCTCTTCCTCCGATGAGCCTTGACTTTGCATAAGTGGAATCAATTCACGCGCAATAAATGGAAATGTCACGAATAAGGTTGCCAATAAGATTCCCGGCAAAGCGAAGATAATTTTAATATCATGTTCCATTAACCAAGGACCAATTACACCATTCGCTCCGAATAATAAAATGAAGATTAAACCTGCAATAACAGGTGACACCGCAAACGGCAAATCGATTAATGTAATTAATATGTTTTTCCCTTTAAACTGGTACTTCGAAATGGCCCATGCAGCTGCAATACCGAAGATGGCATTCAATGGCACGGCAATAACAGCTACTAGAAGGGTCAACTTAATCGCAGCCAGCGCATCTGGATGTGAAATCGCCTCTAAGTAAACGTACGCACCTTTCTCAAAAGCTTTGAAAAAAATGAGCACCAATGGCAAAAACAGAAATAACCCTAAAAACAGCAACACAATCCCGATTAACAAAAGACGGATTGCTCGTGGTTCAGTCGTAATATTGTCAGCCACCGTATGTGGTGCTTTTTGATTCGATACAATTTGTGTTTCCATGTCGCTCGCTCCTTATCCTCTCATGAATCGCTTACTCGACCACCACTGTAAAATATTGATGCCTAATAAAATGACAAACGTGAAAATCAACATAACCGCTGCAATAGCCGTTGCACCTACATAATCATATTGCTCCAGTTTCGTCATGATGATGAGTGGGGTAATCTCTGTTTGATACGGTAAATTTCCTGAAATGAAGACAACCGAGCCATACTCCCCGAGTGCCCGGGCAAATGAGATGGCAAAACCGGATAAAACGGCCGGCACCAATTCGGGAAAAATAACCTTTCGAAAGGTTTGCAAGCGATTCGCACCAAGCAATGAAGAAACTTCTTCTACTTCTTTCTCGATATTTTCCAGTACAGGCTGCACCATTCGTACCACAAACGGCAAGCCGATAAAAATGAGCGCAATCATAATGCCGATGGGCGTAAATGCAATTTTAAAAGAAAAAAATTGACCAATCCATCCATTCGGGGCATATAAGGTCGTCAACGCAATACCGGCAACGGCTGTCGGTAACGCAAAAGGTAAATCCACTAAACTATCCACAATTCGTTTCCCTGGAAAGTTATAGCGTGTCAATACCCAAGCAATTAAAACACCAAAGACACCATTAATACATGCAGCAGCAAGAGCTGTACCAAAACTGATTTTATAGGACGCCAATGCTCGTTCATGTGTCACGATTTCCCAGAACTCATGCCAGCCTAATGACGCTGTATTCAAAAAGATCATCGATAAAGGAATCAGTACTAAAATTCCTAAATATAAAACGGTAAAACCCATCGTCAAGCCGAACCCCGGTAAAACGGAATTCTTTTTCACTGATTTAAATACTTTCCTTTGCATGCTTCCATCCCTACTTTTCTGTCAATCAAATCAGATTTATACACTACAGACACTGAGCTGAGAGAAAGCCCCTTTTTAGCTTCTTCTCAGCCAATAGCACCGTCTTATTGTTGATAAATTTGGTCAAATACTCCATTATCGCTAAAATGTGTTTCCTGCGCTTTCGTCCAGCCTCCGAAAGATTCATCAATCGTTACAAGGTTGATTTCCGGGAATACATCCTGATACTTTTGCAGCACTTCTGGATTTCGAGGACGATAATAATTTTTAGCCGCAATTTCTTGACCTTCGTCTGTGTATAAGTACTCTAAATACGCTTGCGCAACTTCTCTTGTACCTTTTTTATCTACCACTTTATCCACTACCGCAACTGTCGGTTCCGCTAAAATACTAAGAGACGGCGAAACGATTTCAAATTTATCTTCCCCTAGTTCATTAATAGAAAGGAAGGCTTCATTTTCCCATGCAATCAATACATCACCAATGCCATTTTCAACAAAAGTAGTCGTCGATCCACGCGCACCTGTATCCAACACTTCGACATTCTCATATAATTGCTGAACAAAATCTTTCACTTTCTTCTCATCTTTATTAAACTTATCTTCGGCATACGCCCACGCAGCTAAATAATTCCATCTGGCTCCACCCGACGTTTTCGGATTCGGTGTAATGACCGACACATCTTCCCTTGCTAGGTCATCCCAATCTTGAATATTTTTCGGGTTGCCTTTTCTCACTAGGAATACAATAGTAGATGTATAAGGTGATGAATTATCTTCTAATTTGGATTGCCACTCTTTGCTCAATAATTCATTGGATTGGACAATTTCATCAATATCATACGCTAAAGCAAGTGTGACAACATCTGCTTCCAGCCCATCAATGACTGCTCTTGCTTGTTTTCCGGACCCGCCATGCGATTGTTGAATCGTCACCTTTTGATCATTTTCCTCTTCCCAATGTTTTGCGAACGCTTCATTAAATTCTTGGTACAGCTCACGCGTTGGATCGTACGAAACATTCAGTAATTCCACCGGCTCTTTCTGATTACTATCTGAATTACCAGATGATTGATCTGAACCGCATCCTGCTAACACACCTATTAATAAACTTGTCGCCAACAAACTTTTCCACTTTCTCATCATGAACCTCCCCTTAATTAAGCTGTCCGTTTTCTTTACGCACAAAAGGCTCTTGGTGTACAGAAAGAATGGCAGAATAAGACCATTTCCTTTTATACATCAAGAGCCTTCGGTTTTTCCGATCAGCTATTTTCTATTTCTTGTAAGTTATCATAATACTTACTATTCCTAGTTGTCAACTTAGTTTTTGAAAAAATCAAAAAATAAACATACGTTTTGATGCAACCAATCAAAAAAACCTCGCTTTACGCAAGGCTTTTTTGAACTGGAAACTAATGGAGAAGTTAGTCTTTTTGAATCAAACACCTATCCATTCTTACATTTCCCGATGCCCATTTCCTTCAAACCTAATGGATGCATTTTTTAATGTAAATTTAAAACCGTCACTTTATCCCTCGTCATGGATTCAATGCTTTTTCGAATGCCTTGCGTACCTGTGCCGGAAGACTTCACACCGACAAAAGGAAAATGGTCCGGTCCTCGCTCCGTTCGTCCATTGATTTGCACCGAACCCGTTTCAAGATGCTCAGCCATAACAAATGCTTTACTTACATCCTTTGTGAAAATACTTGCCTGTAAACCAAACTCCGATTCATTCGCTAAGGAAATGGCTTCTTCATCACCTTTCACACGGATGACAGGCAAAACGGGTCCGAATGGCTCCTCCCAGGCCACTTTCATGTCTGTTTTCACATGATCGAGCAAGGTAGGATAAATCAAATTTTTTTCTCGCTTATTGCCAATGACAAGTGTCGCACCTTTTTCAATCGCATCATCAATTAAGCTTTGTACAAAATCTGCCGAACCATCGTCAATTAACGGGACGACCGTATTATTTTGTTCCGGAGAACCGACCGATAATTGAGCGATGTCTTTTTGCAGGCGACTGACTAGTTCATCCGCCACGCTTTCATGTACGAGCACTCGTTTAATCGCCGTACATCTTTGTCCCGAATAAGAAAAAGCACCGGCAATAATATGATCAGATGCAAAAGCCAAATCTGCATCTGATCTCACAATGGCAGGGTCCTTCCCACCCAGCTCCATCACGAGAGGAATCATTTTGGTTTTCTGGGCAATACGATATCCGTTAGCCGAACCGCCGGTAAACGAAATCATATTAATATCGTCATGCTCCACCAAGTAATCGCCAATTACCGATCCACGTCCGGTTACAAGACTGATTACACCGTTCGGTAAGCCAGTTCGATGTAGCGCCTCAACAATTTTGACACCACTAATCGCTCCTTGTGTAGCTGGTTTGTACACAACTGTATTGCCCGCTATAAGAGCAGGCGCTATTTTAGACGCCGATAAATTGACAGGGTAATTAAAAGGCGAAATGGCCAACACAATGCCTAAAGGCACACGGTGAACAATCGCAATTTTGGAGCGGGATCCTCCAATGAAATTTTCACCCATCATACTTTCTCCGTGCATATGATACGCTTCTTCAATTGTATATTCTATATAGTCAGCCGTTCTTTCCACTTCTTTCACAGCATCTTTATACGCTTTCCCTACTTCTTTCATGACGGTTTCGGCAATTTCCTCTTTCGTATTCAACAATTCAGCAATCCATTTATATAAATATTCGCCCCGTTCACGCACGGTTAAATGAGCCCACGGTTTTTGAGCTTGTTTCGCTGCCGAAATTGCTTCATCAATTTCCTGCTGGGACATCGCCTGTACACGTCCAACCTCCATTCCCGAATAAGGGGACATAATCCTAATTGTTTCTCCGGAAGCACTCTTTCTCCATTCGCCATTTATGTAAAAATCATACGTATTACTCATTCATTATTCCCTCCACAGTCGTCATTCTACTTATTACTATTTGCCACATAACACCTAACTTTACATGTCAAATATTAGGTAGAATTGCCCAACAGACATACCACTTATCCTGGTATGTCTGTTTAGAGAAAATCTATATTACACAAACGTACATTCACAATCATTTGGATTGTACATATACAACAAACCAAATGGAAAATAAACCACTACATATTAATGATAATACGGAGATGTTAGTAATTGGAGAAGCTATTTCTACAGCCGAATTCTTAAACTAAAAAATCCAACCAAAGAACAAGCATAAGCTTATTCGCTGGTTGGATCATAATTGAGTTTTTTTATAAACATCCCTCTATAATACTGGATGTTTACGATAATCGCCCTTTAAAATCCTCATAATCGAACTGACGAATGATTCGACAATCACCATTTTTGTCTTGAAGAACAATTGATGGTAACGCCATTCCATTAAACGTATTATTCTTCACCATAGAATAAATGGCCATATCTCCAAAGACTAGACGATCGCCATTCTCTAATGGTTTATCGAATGAATAGTCGCCAATTGTATCCCCAGCCAGACACGTCGGACCTCCGAGACGATACGTATATGGTTTCTCTCCTACTCCACCTGAACCGATTAAAGGTGGACGATAAGGCATCTCTAACACATCGGGCATATGACATGATGCTGACGTATCAAGAATCGCAATATTCATATCATTTTGCAGTGTATCCAGTACCGTTGTAACCAAATAGCCTGCATTTAGCGCAATTGCTTCACCTGGCTCAAGATAAACTTGCAAACCGTATTTTTCCTGCATACGTCTGATGCAGTCTTCAAGTAATTCGAGATTGTAACCATCTCTTGTAATATGATGTCCGCCACCGAAATTGATCCATTCCACTTGTGATAGCCATGATCCAAACTTTTCTTCAATCGCATCTAACGTTTGCGACAAAGCATCCGCATCCTGCTGACAAAGTGTATGGAAATGAAACCCCGAAACCCCTTCTAGTAATTCTGGACGAAAATGCTCTGCCGTTACACCGAAACGGGACCCTCTCGCACAAGGGTCATAAATTTCATGCCCTTCCTGTGTAGAGCATTCAGGGTTAATTCGAATGCCTATACTTTTACCAGCCTTACGTACTTTATCGCCAAACCTTTCCATCTGCGAAAAAGAGTTGAATACGATATGATCGCAAATCGAAATGATGTCATCTATTTCTTCTTCACGATAAGCAGGGGAAAAGACGTGATTTTCTTTTCCCATCTCCTCATAGCCAAGTCGCGCTTCGTATAGGCCACTTGCCGCTGTTCCGCTCAAATATTGACCAATCAGCGGGTAGACTGAATGCATCGAGAATGCTTTTTGTGCCAAAATAATCTTGCACCCTGTACGTTCCATCACGCCATACAAAATCTTGAGATTCTTTTCAAGAAGGGTCTCATCCACAACATAACAAGGTGTCTGTAACTCATCGAACCTCATCTTAGTCAACTAACTCCGGATTAAAGCTTTCTTGCCATGGAAGTCCCCATTTGTTCAATGCTTCCATGAATGGATCTGGATCAAATTCTTCGATATTGTACACACCAGCTTTATTCCATTTTCCTGTCATGATCATCATGGCACCAATCATCGCAGGAACACCTGTTGTGTAAGAAACGGCTTGTGATCCAACTTCTTTGTAACATGCTTCATGGTCGCATACGTTATATACATAATATGTTTTATCTTTTCCATCTTTTTTACCGCGGAAAATACACCCAATATTCGTTTTACCTTTTGTACGTGGTCCAAGTGAAGCTGGATCAGGTAAGACAGCTTTCAAGAATTGAAGCGGAATAATTTCTTTTCCTTCAAACATGATTGGTTCAATCGACGTCATGCCGACATTCTCAAGACATTTTAAGTGTGTTAAGTAACTTTGACCAAATGTCATGAAGAAACGGATTTGTTTTAAACCAGGAACGTTTACAGCAAGTGATTCAAGCTCTTCATGATATAGCAAGTACATATCTTTTTCGCCGACTTCAGGGAAATTGTAAACACGCTTAATTTCCATCGGTTTCGTTTCAATCCACTTGCCTTCTTTCCAGTAACGTCCGTTAGCAGAAACTTCACGAATATTGATTTCAGGATTGAAATTCGTTGCAAATGGATAACCGTGGTCACCTGCGTTACAGTCAAGAATATCGATATATTCAATTTCATCAAAGTGATGTTTAAGGGCATAAGCTGTAAATACGCCTGTTACGCCAGGGTCAAAACCGCTGCCTAAAAGAGCTATGATGCCTGCTTCTTCAAAACGTTGGCGATAATCCCATTGCCATTTGTATTCGAATTTCGCTGTATCTTCCGGCTCATAGTTCGCAGTGTCCATATAGTGTGTTTTTGTCGCCAAACATGCATCCATGATTGTCAGGTCTTGATATGGTAATGCAAGATTCATAACGATATCCGGTTTTACCTCTTCAATTAGTGCAATTAATTCTTCTACATTATTAGCATCCACTTGTGCAGTCATAATTTTTGTTTTGCCGCCATCAAGCTTTGCTTTTAATTCATCACATTTTGATTTTGTACGGCTCGCGATACAAATTTCTTCGAAAACCTCGCTATTTTGAACACATTTGTGAATAGCTACAGAGGCTACTCCCCCACAACCAATGATAAGTGCTTTACCCATTTTTATCTCTCCTAACCAAATGATATTTACAATATTAAAAATATACAAAATATAAAGATAACATTACGAGCAGCTAAATGAACTGCAACAAAAACTAGTCAAGCATTTGAATAGTGGACTATTTTACTTCAACCTCGCGAAGCAATTCTTCGACATAGGTCGGTAAAGAAAAGGAACCGACATGTAATTTAGCATTGTAATAGCGTGTACTAATCCCTTTTTCCTTCCACTCCATATTTTTTAAATCGGAGACGGGATGATACTTTTTCGAAGCAAAACCAAACAGCCAGTGGCCCGACGGATAAGTTGGAATGTGCGCCTGATAAACCCGGCTAATTGGGAAGCATTCCGCAATTCGTTTATGAGCGCGCTGCATAGCAGCCACATCTTCCTTATAAAAAGGACTTTCATGCTGATTCACCATAATGCCATCTTCACGAAGCGCTTTATAACAACTGCCATAAAATTCTTTCGTAAACAATCCTTCGCCCGGACCAAAAGGGTCAGTCGAATCCACGATGATTAAATCATACTTATTTTCACATGAACGGATAAATTTCACGCCATCTTCAATGTGAATGTGCACGCGTGAATCATCGAAGCCGCAAGCTGTCTGCGGTAAATATTGCTTACATACATCAATCACCATCTCATCAATTTCCACCAAATCAATTTGTTCTACCTCTTGATACCTTGTCAATTCTCGGATTACTCCGCCATCTCCCGCACCGATTACAAGTACATGACGTGGATTCGGATGCACCGCCATCGGTACATGGGTAATCATTTCATGATAAATGAACTCATCTTTTTCTGTGAGCATCATATACCCATCAAGCGTCAAAAAGCGTCCGAATTCAATCGAATCAAAAACATCAATGCGTTGAAATTCACTTTGACCACTGTAAAGCTGGCGATCCACTTTAATTGAAAGTTTCACATTAGGTGTGTGGCGTTCGCTAAACCATAATTCCATGTTGTCACACTCCTTTTAAGACATTCAGTCGTTCTATTTTCAAATCTTCTGGGCCTGTCATGGAACAGCCTTTTTCTTTTGCATATTCGATATAATCAATGATTTCCTGTGTAATGCGTTCTCCTGGGGCAAGAATCGGGATTCCAGGCGGATAACACATGACAAACTCACTGCATACTCGACCTGCACTCTCATGAAGCGGTAATGATTCTTTTTCTGCATAAAACGCAAACTGAGGTGTCTTAACGACTTGCGGATTGATGTATTCCTGCGTAATCATACCTGCTGTATCCTTTTTGTATCGTCTGCGGATTTCAGCCAGCGCACTTACAAGCCGTTCTACATCGCGCTTCCGGTCTCCGACAGATACATACGCAAGTACGTTTCCGATATCGCCGAACTCAATCTGGATATCATACTCATCACGCAAGATGTCATAAACTTCTATTCCTGCTAAACCGATATCTAACGTATGAACCGATAGTTTCGTTATATCGAAATCATATATGCTATCACCATTAATCAGCTCTTTCGAAAATGCGTAATAATCCCCGATTTTATTGATTTCACTTCGTACGTATTCGGAAAGCTCTGCTACCTTTTTAAAAATTCCCTCTCCATTTAAAGCAAGATTACGGCGAGAAATGTCCAAACTCGAAAGTAATAAGTAAGAGCCACTAGTTGTTTGTGTCAAGTTCACAATCTGACGTGCATAACCCGCATTGATGGATGGACCCATCAAAAGAAAAGAGCTTTGCGTCAAGCTGCCACCAGATTTGTGCATACTGACAGACGCCATATCCGCACCCGCTTCCATGGCTGATACCGGCAGATTCTTACTAAACGAAAAATGCGTACCATGGGCCTCATCAACAAGTACAAGCATATTGTGTTCATGTGCCAGCTTTACAATGCCTCGTAAATCCGAACAAATACCATAATAAGTCGGATTATTCACAAAAATAGCTTTAGCATCCGGGTTCTCTAAAATGGCTCTTTCAATTTGTTCTAGTGACATCCCTAAGGCAATCCCGAGTCTGTGATTCACCTCTGGATTCACATATACCGGCTCTGCACCGCAAAGCACAAGCGCATTAATGGCACTTCGATGCACATTACGCGGAAGAATGATTTTGTCTCCTTGTTTACAAGCTGTCAGCACCATTGCTTGCACAGCAGAAGTAGTACCGTTTACCATGAAAAAGGCATGTGCGGCCCCAAAGGCTTCAGCCGCCAATTCTTCAGCCTCTTTAATGACCGAAACGGGATGACATAAATTATCTAATGGCTTCATGGAATTTACGTCCACCCCGACACATTTCTCCCCTAGAAATTCCGTTAACTCCGGATTACCTCTACCTCGCTTATGCCCAGGAACATCAAAAGGAACAATGCGATTTTTTTTGAATTGTTCCAGGGCTTCATAAATCGGTGCCCTCTCCTGTGAAAGACGATAAGATCGCTCAACTTCGCTCATCAATAGATATTCCTCCCACTAAAAATTTCAATCATTTCACGACGTAGACTAGTAGTGATATCAAGTCTGGTCTGTGGTGATATCTCATAGACATTAGTATTAAACAAATAATTCTGTAAATTTATTTCCTTCACGAGCATTTTTGTGTGAAACAGATTTGCCTCATAAACATTCACATCCACTGCATCATAGCGTCGCAATGTTTCTTGATCAATATAATCCTGAATGGATGTAATTTTATGGTCCATATACAGCTTTTCTCCCTCTACATTACGAGTAAATCCCCGCACACGATAATCCATCGTAATAATATCCGAATCAAAGCTACTAATCAGATAATCCAACGTAGAAAGAGGCGTGATTTCTCCACAAGTCGCCACATCGATGTCAACACGAAAAGTTGCTAGACTATTAGCAGGATGATACTCAGGGTATGTATGGACCGTTACATGACTCTTATCCAAATGTGCCACCACAGTCTCTCCGCCACTTTTCTTCCCTTGGCCTTCAGCTATGAGCAATGTGACACTTGCACCTTGCGGATCATAATCTTGTTTGGAAATATTCAGTACCTTAGCACCGATCATCTCAGTAACGTGAGTCAAAATATCTGTTAGCCGCTGTGAATTATATTGTTCGTCAATATACTCAATATAATCTTTTTGCTCACGTGGAGTTTTAGCATAACAGACATCATATATATTAAAGCTCAATGATTTCGTCAGATTATTAAATCCATAGAGTTTAAGTTTGTCCGCCATATTCCATACCCCCCTCCCAAAATTTACAAACAAAAAAAGCAAGTGAACACATAATTGCGCATCACTTGCTTTGATTAGATACAATGAAATTTATTCAAAAAGCATACGTATAGACCCAACGACAATCGTGTATATACGTCCGCCATAAAAATCCGACATCAAATGGATTTTATGCAAGAAAGCTTTTTCAATATTCAAAATACCCGAATAGGTTATTAGAGTCTATATAGCAAATAATTACTTTTACTACTCTTATTGACCGTTTCACAAGTTGATGTGCGTTTGCACGCATCGGTTGTAAAGTAACCAACTTATAAAATTTGAGCTTCTAACTCAATCAATAAGGCAACGAAGTTGCCAATCGGCAGTTGACCCGGCTGTCCGTATGGCCTTAACTTTCCCGAAGGGAGAAGTGGTCAAAACTTATTTGCTTGGAAAGACCCTATTATCTGAATATTTGCTTTCCAAAAGTAACAACTCGGTTATATTAACAACTTAAAAAGAAATAATCAAGCAAAAAATACTCTGAATAAATATTTATTTTTTCTGACCATATAATTATTCCTTAGGCTGTGTTAAACTCCAGTGTTGATATTGGCTCCAATTCATTCGCTTTCTCTTAGGAATCTCCGCCCTATTCACTATACTTTCATTTAGCTCAAAATCAACAATGAAATGTAACATAACCTTCTCGAAACCCTCACAAACAACGCGATTTTCTTTACAAAATAAAGCTCCTCATCCAGTTAGTGAAGCACCGCCTGAACGAAGAGCCTTGTTTTAAAGCAGGTTTAATTATTGATATATTTTTCAAATACAGCTCCAAAATCTTTCACATGATATTGTTCATGTGCGGATTTCAGCCATTCGAAACTATAATTCGTGATGTCTTGATACGTTTTGGCTACATTTCCTTCTTCAAGGCGCGCATTTTGCAACGTTTGTGCCGCTTTCTCTAAGCTATTTGTCGCCATATTTGCGTAAATCTCATTTTCATGCGTCAACTCGGAAATTTTCACTAACGCTTTATATAAATCCTTCAACAAATCAAGTTGATCTTTACGTACATCGATATCAAATTCTACATTACCGACTGTAAATTTGATTTCAATATCCAAATCTACACGACCGGCCGTTTCCAACAACACATTTGTGATTTTATACTGTGCATAAGGGTAACGCTTTAACATACGTTTAGAAGAAACCGCACTTTCACCGTCTACATGAATAAGCGCAAGATTGGTAAAACAATATTCATCCTGCTTTGTTTTAATCAAAAAGTAAATTTTCTCTTGATCTTCATGCATCACATAATCATCAGCATCTGTCTTATCATAATCTGCCGGCAAAATAATTTTCCCGATATCGGATAAACCTAAAGCATCTGAAGCCAATTTTTTCAGCATCCTATTTTCCTCCTCAAATCGTGTATACGTCTCTAATGCTATTGTACCACTCTTCGTTTTATACTATAAGAAAAATTCATACTACTTTACGACTAATACAGGCACTTTGGCTCTCTTTACAACCTTATGGCTGACACTGCCCAGCATCATTTCTTGAAAGGCATTCAGTCCCCTGCTGCCAATTACCACCACATCAACCTGTTCTCGGTCGGCATACTCAACAATCGTCGGACCAGGCTCACCATGCAAAATATGCACCTCATACGAAAGCCGGTGTGCCCTTAACCGTTCTTCAATACCCGCAAGCTTGCGACGGCGCGCTGCATCCAGTTCTTCCTTTAGTGGCGTATGCAATACCTCCTGTTTGGCTTTGTCATAATCAATCACATACAGGACATCAATTACGCTGTCACTACCTACAACAGCCAACTTAATTGCCTCATTTGTTGCTCTCACTGAATGATCCGAGCCATCCACCGCCAACAAAATATGTCTATACATGTCATCACTCCTCACGGTTCCAAACATTACACACTTTTTTCATGATATCTTGCTAATTGGTCCAGCATTTTTTTACTAGAAGCATTTAATCCAATAATGATAGCATCCATTCCACTTTCCTGGAACTTCCACATGACCTTATCAATTGCACCGACGGCAGAGTCATCCCATATATGGGCATTTGAAAAGTCGATGTAAATTCTTTTCTTTGTCGGATTAAAATCGAATGATTGCATAAATCCTTCAACAGACGCAAAGAACAGTTGCCCTTTGACTATATAATTCAAGTTATCAGCCGTTTCATCCCGCTTCACTTGAATTTGAGAAATCTTTGCCACAAATAAAACGGCACTCACCATCACACCTGCTATGACACCTTTCGATAGGTCATGCGTCACTAATACGACGGTTACCGTTACAATCAAGACAAAAGCATCGCTTTTCGGCGCCTTACGCAAATAAGCAAACGAAGACCAATCAAACTGACCGACACATACCATAATCATAATACCGACTAAAATAGCCATCGGAATTTGAACAACTAAATCACCTAACACAATGATTAAAAACATTAAAAAGAACCCGGCAACAAAAGTGGATAGTCGTCCACGTCCGCCTGACTTTACATTAATGACGGATTGACCAATCATGGCGCAACCTGCCATTCCGCCGAAAAAGCCATTGATGACATTGGCGATACCTTGCCCGCGTGCTTCTTTATTCTTATCGCTTTCCGTATCCGTCAAGTCATCCAGAACGGATGCAGTCAGCAACGACTCCAACAACCCGACAATCGCCAACGCAATGGAATAGGGAAAAATAATCGTCAATGTTTCCCACGTCAACGGCACATCTGGTATAAAAAATTGCGGAAGTGTTTGAGAAATAGTGCCCAGATCACCAACCGTTTTCAAATCGAAATCCACGAACATCGCGACCGCTGTCAGCACGACAACAGCGATTA
This sequence comes from Bacillus sp. (in: firmicutes), assembly GCA_051873995.1. GTDB lineage: Bacteria > Bacillota > Bacilli > Bacillales > DSM-1321 > Bacillus_AD. The sequence continues at coordinate 50,764 of JBJEFL010000187.1, read as the reverse complement.
ACGGGGCAGGTATTACCTTCCAAAATCGCGGAACAACGACAAGAATCAGTATAGTGATTCCCACGAACAAGAACGTCGCGACAGAAGCACCTTTCAAATGAGGCATCTGCGCCATAAAGACTAAGATGGCCAACGAATTCACAAATCCAATCATGACAGCACGTGGGATAAATTTCATCAAACGCGCAATTTTCAATACACCAAAAAGAATTTGAATAATACCTGTCAAAATCGTAGCCGCCAGTAAATAATTGAGCCCATGCTCTTTCACCAACGGCAGCATCAGTAAGGCCATCGCTCCCGTTGCCGCTGAAATCATGGCCGGACGTCCCCCGACAAATGAAATGATGACAGCTATGCAAAAAGAGGCATACAAACCCACCATCGGATCCACACCCGCAATAATCGAGAACGCAATCGCTTCAGGAATGAGTGCCAATGCCACAACCATTCCGGATAGAATATCTCCCCTAATATTCGAAAACCAATCCTTTTTTATCTTTTCTATCACAATCATTAATCCTTTCTTTCATTGTACGTTTACATTTCACTAAAGTAGTCTATCACCTTTCACAATTGCAACATAGAAAAAAGGCGCTCGAATCCCTGTATCGAGTGCCTTTTCTTCATTTTTTCAAATTCCCCGTCTTCTGAACTTCCAAACAAGGATAAGCGCTGTCACTAATAAACCGACGCTTCCCCCGCTCAACAAAAGAGTTTGCCGATCAACTGCTGAAACAGAACCATTCAGAGCATCTTCCGTCCCCATTTCAGGAGGCTGACCGTTTGCAGGAAATCCACCTTCTTCATTCATTCCATTCGGTCGTTGTCCATCGCCAGGAGGCTGAAAATCGGCTGGAAATCCCTCATCTTCCATACCCTCAGGGAGTTGACCATTGCCAGGAAAAGCATTCGGTCTTTCGGCTGCTTGATTATTATTTGGTTGCATACTATTTTCTTCTGCTTCGATCATCAACTCACCGGACAATTGCTTCAAAATAGAATCCGCTCGCTTCGTAGCGAAAGCAACTAAGCTTTCATCTCCCGATATTCCTTTTAAGAATTGCTCTGTCGTTGTGAATTTCATCGGATCAGCCTCTACATACGGTAAAATCAACGCAGAAATTTGACTGGTCATCGTTGTCATATTCTCTTCCGTAAAAAACGTGGTTGCAATTTGTTCCAAGTATGCTTCATAACGCTCTCGATATGTGTCGTTCTCTAAAAGCGCATTTAATAAAGGACGTTCTTCTAGCGTCGTTCCCGAAACAGGATTCGTGATACTAAAATTAATCATACTATCGCTCAAGAAATTACTTTCCATCCCTGCTCCCATGTCTCCTCCACCTGGTCCTGCTTGTTGCATCGCTGCTTCTGATTCTTCTTGGCTTTGGTCATTTTGCATAGGAGGTATTTCCTGATTATTACCTTGACCACCACCCATGCCTCCACCACCGAAACCACCGAAAGACATATTATAATCCCAAGGAAGAATAGAAAACATGCCGTTTTCTTCATACAAATAATAATTATGTTTCATACTGCCTTGATAATGATCCAGATTTACCAATGCTGTATTAACGGCAAAATAGCGAAGCACCTCATCTACATCCACGACATCTTCCAGTTCACCGCCATTATTGATAACATCCAATAGTTTCATCATAGCAGACTGATCGGACGTTTCTTCATTCGTCTTTAGGTCAAGTCCTGTATAGTCCTCAATATCTTCACTAATCCATTGCAAGTCGCTTCCTGTACCGTCAGGCTTGTACAAATCGCCCGTTGCATCGTCAAAATGATTCGCTAAAAATGTTTCATCAATCGCTTCTACTCCTAAGTAAAGACCATACTCTTCTCCATTGATTGTCACATACATATACGAATTTGCCGGTGTGGCAATGCCCATTTCATCCATCAATTTGTATGATAAATACTCACGTGAAAAGGTAGAGTCACTATAGTTATTATTTAACGCTAACTTCTGTAGACCATATAAATTTTGGCCATCATTATAATAGTCGAAATCAATTTTAAAACTATAGCGATCACTATCACTTTGAGCGACCGAATGCAACGTCATATTTCCTTTTACACGAAAACCGACATCTTGCACCTCTGTGCCATTCACAACAACGGTTGCCGGTACCACTTCTTTCTCAGTCGGATTATCCAAAATCAATTGCAAATCGCTTTCCTCAAGTTGAATATCCACTTTCGATACTTTATTTTGCACAAATACTTTCTCCACATATGAAGAAGCTGTTGATTGGGATTGAACATCGAACTTTGGTAATGCCATCACAACAGCCGTTAAAAGAGCCAGCATTAGCAAAATGGATAAAATAATATACCGATTTTTCATGCCAACACCCCTTGATTTGTAAACAGATACCGATTATGCTGTAAAATTGCCATCATAACTCAACATAACCGCTGATTTAACGCCAGCCATATCCGTAATGGAATTGACAAACTTCATCTCATTTTCTTTGACACGCACTTCAAAAATCAGTTCATAATCATCGCCTGGCAGAACCGATTTAGACTTTAAGACATGCTTCTTCGATTGCTTGGCAATAATACGCCCCACCGCTTCCTCCACATTTCGATCCGTATATTTCACAATGAGCAAATAAGGATTTTCCACGGTGATTTTATTGACGAACAAAATTAATACAAGTCCGATTAAAATCGAACCAATAATCACAAGCGGAATAAAGCCTGCTCCACATAAAATACCGGCAACAATGGACCAAAAGATATAGACAATATCCATCGGATCTTTAATCGGCGTTCTAAAACGGACAATGGACAGTGCCCCAACCATCCCTAGGGACAATAGAACATTCGATGAAATACCCATAATGATTAAAGCTGTCGCCATCGACATCACAATGAGTGAAATGTTGAAGCTATGCGAATAAATCACACCGGCGAAAGTCTTCTTATACACCATATAAATAAACAAACCTACCGCAAACGCAACAAGTAACCCGATTAATGAATCAATCAATGAAAAGCTGCTTGTCTTGTCCAAAAAACTGGACTTAAAAATGTCGTTAAAATTTATTGTATTACTATCCATCCCTCTTGTTCCTCCTCCACATTAACCATACATTCTACTAAGCTGATATTTAGAAAATGTCTCTTTTCTCCGATCACTCACCTGTAACAATTTCTTGATAACATCCGGCATGAATTCATCGAATTTGATTTCTAAAATCACCATATTCGGGTCCAACGCTTCGACCATATGCAAATTCGGATTCAAGAAATCATTATTCCGGACACTTGTCTTCACCTGACTATCAAATGTGACACGCACGTTTCCATATTCATAAATGAACACTTCCCGCACATAATCCACAACCGTAGTCGGCTTTAACTGCCAAACTTTCATATTCACATACAATTCCTGTATGAGCTCCCTTTGATCATGCTCCATCCAGGCAATATCGTCCAGGCGAATGCGCTCGTATTCTTCCGCTGTCATTCGGCATTTCTCTTTGAACGTCAAATTATTTCGTTTACTCTTTTTCTCCAAGTTGATATAGTCTGACTTATTGTCATATAGCCGGACACGAAATTTATCCCGTTCATACATGCCTTCTTTTTTCTGGGTCAACACCTTATTGTCGAAGTTATCGAAATACACACTGCGAATGACATATTTCCCCTCTTCATCCGCATGAGGGTCCCGTCTCATAATATGCTGTAGCTTTGAGCGCAATAAGTAGCAATCTGCCTTACTAATAGCATGCTTTAATTCGCTCCGTCCTTTTTCTGAAGAAATGCCTAACGATGTCATGAAGTTCACTTCCTTTCTTCTTAATTTCTATATCAAAAGCATATAAGCCGTACCTTAAAGAAACCTTAACAAAAACTACATACTCCATTTACGAAATTATTTTTACACGACAAAAAGGAGCGTCTGACAAGTCACCAAATGACTTGTCAGACGCTCCTCCTTCGACCAAAATGACAAATTCAAGCTTGTTCTTCTTTCTAGGCACTATTTCTTCTTAAGCGATTGGAATATTAATAATGAACACAGTCCCCTTGGGCGAATTAGACCGAACATGAATCGTCCCTTTATGACTCGTGACAATCCATTGAGCAATCGTCAGCCCCAAGCCAGTCCCACCTTTCTCCCTGGTTCGCGCCTTATCTTCCCGATAAAACCGTTCAAAAATCGTTTCCCTGTTTTCTTCACTGATTCCGATACCTGTATCACTGACTTCAATACATAAGCGTTGCTCTGCGACAATTGTTTTGACACAAATAGCATCCTGTTCAGTGCTATACTTTAAAGCATTATCAATCAAAATGACCAACAATTGATGCATCCTATTTTTGTCCGCCTGAATCACTGCTCCTGAACGTAAATCCAGCGTCAAATACTTATTCTGTAAGTCGGCGATTTCCATATAAGGCAAACAAACATTCCGGATAAAATCATCCACATAGACCGTTTCTTTCACTAACAAAGTTTCCAAGGAATCGGCTCTAGCTAAAGTGAGCATATCATCCGTAAGCTTTGCTAATCTTCTTGTTTCAGATAAACTTAAGGCGATATTTTCAAACTTATCCATAACTTTAGCATGTGGAGTCGTGAGCAATAATTCCAGCTTATTTTGGATAATCGTTAGTGGCGTCCGCAATTCATGTGACGCATTTTCCACGAAATCAGCCTGCCGACTCCAGGACAAAATAATCGGCTTCATCATTCGTTTTGCTAACAAATGGCTTGCTGAAATGGACAGTATGATAAACAAAAGCGAACAGATCGCCAAAATCATATTGAATCGCTTAAAAACCGACTGCTCCGGGTCGACGTTAATCAACAATTGAATGTAAAGCTTCTCATCATAGCCTATGTTACTTTCGAACAACAACGTTCTAAAATGATAGAGTTCATCAATTTGTATGCTTGTTATCGTATTTAAAGAACGCTCATTAAACTCATAATCTCGAAAATAATTTTCATATAAGTTCGTTCCTAATTGCTCTTGATTAATGATTTCACCATCTTCGTTCCAAACAAGCATCATAATGCGCGGATTGAATCGGATGTCCGACCACGGAGCGACGTGATCATTCCGCGGCCCGTCCTGCCTTATCTGTACTTCACGCTCCAAACGCTCCTGGAATATCATCAATTCGGTATCTGCTTGAGAAAAAAGAGAGCTTTTCATAATGCTTGAGATAATTACACTAAACAAGATAAAAATAATAGTAAAAGCAAGAAGATTATACAACATAAACGTTCTTTGCTGTTTTTTGAACAATTTCGCTTTATTCATCCGCTATACCCTGATCGGTCAACATATAACCCAGTCCACGGAACGTTTTAATATAACGATCATAGCCATAGGGCTTCAACTTTTTTCGTAAATGACTCGCATATACTTCGACTACCGTACTGGACGTATCTGATTCAAACCCCCACACTCTATCAAAGATTTGTTCTTTTGTCACAATCATATTTTCGGTTGTTAATCAAGTACTCCAACAAATCATATTGCTTACCATTCAATGAGAGACGCTCTTCACCAAGCATCACAGTCTTATTCCGGATATTCAATTTCAACTCCTTAAACGTCACTGTATGTTCTTTGAATTTTCCGACACTCCTGCGTACAATGGCTTCCAAACGTAAAAGCAGCTCTTCCCTGTAAAAAGGCTTGACCAGGTAGTCATCCGCTCCCTCTTTAAATCCCTGGACTTTATCGTCAATCCCGTCTTTAGCTGTTAAAAAGATGACAGGTACATGAATTTGCTCTGCTCGTATTTTCTTCAGCACTTCATACCCATCCATTTTCGGCAGCATAATATCGAGGATAATGGCGTCATAAATATTTTGTTGCGCTAAAAATAACCCTTCTTCCCCATCAAATGCCTGATTGGTTTCAAATAGGTGTCCAATACTTTCAACAATCGTGTCCGATAGCTTCGAATCATCTTCAATGACTAATATTTTCATAACCATCCTCTTTTTCATCATCTATAAAAAATCCAGCAGTTCATCCCTGCATTCTAGTACTGTGTCAAACTTCTGTTGCAAAATTGCATCTATCGATAACCATATCATACCAAACAGTGTGCATACCCCTAAAACAAAATGATTTTTATCGGAAAGCACGACTCATCGTTCCTAATGACGACAGTCGATGTTTTTTCTTATACTTTAATCCTTTAGAAAATTTATTTTCTTTAAGTATAAAAATAGGTTTGTTCATTTTGTGATACGGGTACATATAAGTGACGAGGAAATACAAGAACTCGTCAAAGATACACGGTGGTCGGTTGCTAATAAGTTTATAACAATGGGAAGATACATCTTGATTAGTAAGATGACTTTCTACTAAGCTTACAGCAGATTGGCTTGCATGCTTTTTAAACAAATTAGCACAAGCATGGATCATAGCTTTACGTAATAACCGTTGTTTCAGTCGAACATGAAAGCGATAGTACGTCGAACTTTCATACGAGTGAAAGCAAGGACATAGTCACAACGCATTGAAAGGTAGACAAGCAAGCTTCCATTTCAACAGTGACTCAATTGATGTTAGTAGAAAATGAAATCAATAGCTTTTAAAACCGATTTTTCTTACAGTTAATGTAACTGGTAATTTAGCAAACAGCGGGAGATAAGCAAACATTCCAAATTCATAACATCAAAACGTTATTACGGAAATAAACAATTAAAGTGACATTTCATTCAGAAAGAAGTGTGACACGTGTAAAACCCAGATGTTCCAGCTAATATGTTCAGACAGAAAGAGGAACTAGCAGCCAACCACCAATATTCTTATAAGGCACTACTCGCAAAGATGAGGTAAATAGCTCATCTTTTTTATTTGTTCGAACGCCCAAACAAGCACATGGAACGAGTAGAAATAAATCAACTATAAAAGTTATTAAAAAGGGGAAATGGGAAATCACGTTTCATGATTTCCCATTTCCCCTCTCTTCTTTACAGATAATAATATAATGGCAATTCCACATTAAAAAGAAGATATCTACTCTTTCCAAGACATCTTCTTTTCTGGCTTTTTATTAATAAACGAGACTGAACAAACCTTTGATGTGTGATAAGTAACGAATATTACTTGCTTCTTTCATTAAAGTTGCAGGAAGACCTTTCAATTGTGTTTCGTTCGCACCAATTGTCGCTACTGCATCTTTGCGTCCTAAGCTAGCAAGTGTACCAGAATTAATAGGAGCAAATGTATCCATTTTTTGTCCTTCTAAATAAGCAAATACGTTAAAACCAACTAGTTCTCCCATTTGCCATGCATTTTGAGCAGTAGGCGCATATGGACGTCCACCTTCTGCTGGGAATGCAACTGCTGCATCACCAACTACAAATACATCCTCATGTGAAGTTGATTGAAGGAATTCATTCACTGTTGCACGACCGCGGTCACATGCTAGACCTGATTCGCCAACTAGTGGATTTCCTTGAACGCCACCCGTCCAAACAAATGTATTCGCCACAATTTTTTGACCGTCTTTTAAACTGATTTCATTACCTGAAACGTTTGTTACAGGAAGACCTAATAAGAATTCTACGCCACGATCTTGTAAGCTTTTTGTTGCACGTTCAATAAGAGTGTCCGGCAATACAGGAAGAATTTTTGTTCCTGCTTCAACAAGCTTAACTTTGAAGTCATTAAAGTCTACACCGTATTTTTTCGCTACAGCAGGGAATGTATCAACGATTTCACCTACAAGCTCAACGCCGGTTAAACCGCCTCCACCGATAACGATTGTTGCATCTGCTTCATTTTTTGTTTTCGCATATGCAGCGATACGCGCTTCGATATGTGCAGTGATTTTCTTAGCTTCTTCTGCACTTTTCAATACCATGCTGTTCTCTTCAAGTCCAGGAATACCGAAGAACGCTGTTTTACTTCCCAAACCAACAATAAGCGCATCATATGATAGAACTTTACCGCTTGCAAGCTTTACTTCTTTTTTATCCACTGAGAACGTATCGACTTTCGAGATAATTAAATCGATATCTTTTCCTTTAAACAATTTGTCTAACGGCATAGCAACGTTTTGCTCTGACAAATTACCAGCAGCAAGACGATGTAATTCCGTAATAATCTGATGTGTTGGGTATTGGTTAACGACTGTTACTTTTGCTTGTTCTTTACTGTAATATTTACGAACAGTTAAAGCAGTTAAAAGTCCGCCATATCCTGCTCCTAAGATGACTATTTCTTTTGACATTATATATCCCCCGTCCTAACTCATGAATTATTATTAAGAACTTATTTTTGTTGGTTGCGCTCTGCAGAAATTTGCAAGTATGCATTTGCGAAACGGAAAAGTTTTTGTGCTTGTGGATCTTTTAACATTTTCAAAAGACCAAAAAGACCAATAATTTCCGCATTGGCATCTGCACGATCCTTTGCTTCGATTGCTGTTTGGGCAACAGATTTAACCGTTCCGATTACAGGCTCTGCTATTTCCGTAATTGCGCCTACAGTGTCGTTCTTTAATACTTCATCAGTGGCAACTGATTGAGCAAAGTCATATGACTTTGTTAAAATGCCAACAAGTTCAGTCAATTTTGGTAGTGCTTCTACTAGTGCAGTTAAAGACTGCTGTACTTCTGGTTTTAATAATTGCTCTAGAATATCAGTTTGTTGTTGACTCACAGGCACTTGAACCTCTTGTTCAGCTTTAGTTTGAGTAATTGTTTCTGACATTTCCCATTCTCCTTTTTGATAAGCACTGCTGCTCATTATTGAAGATTATCGTTAATCCCCTTTGAACCTTGAATTCTTCATTATCCAATGAAACGCAACATAGTACATTACTTCACATACACCCTCGCAATAAGTACCACATAGAGAATCTTTCGGAAAATGAAATATACCCCTATAATGAATATTATATACTTTTTCAAAAAATAGACACATAATTTGCTCAATTTTTTCAATTTTTTTCTAATTGATCACTATATCTAATTAAATAGATATCTATATTTATATAACCATTATTTTTTTCATATAAACCTAGCAGATGAAATGTCCGGCATTTTATTTTGCCTGTCTCTTCACCTTTTCGAAACCAGCTTCCCTGCTTCCTATTTACGCTGTTCAACCCGCTTTATGTGAAAAAAATACACTATACTAATGATAGTGTATAAACTAAAATGACACGTATGCCTATCCCCACCAACTATTAGATGAACCAATTGCGTTGTTACGGGCACTTCATCTCCCATTTACACATCTGTACTTGTGCTGCTACATTGAACGAGAGGTTTTAGTGCCTGTTAACGGAATAAAATGTTGAAGGTGATTAAAAAGTATTATATCGACAGGTGGAAATATCGCGCTCCACCCCTAAATCCTGTGGTACCATCGTCTCGATTAAATAATCATCTTCTTCATAAATGATTTTCTTCAATTCAATACCGAAGTACTCTTTCATACGCGCTTCCGTCATGATTTCACGTACATCGCCATAGACGACACGCTTGCCTTTAGCCGTCATCAACACACGATCTGCCAAATAAAAAGCATGATTCGGATAATGTGTATTAATGATACATGAAATACCTCGTTCTTTTGCCAAGCGTTTAAGCGTTTTTAAAATGACGATTTGTTTTTGAATATCTAGATGTGATTCCGGCTCATCCAAAATTAAGATTTTCGGATTCGCTACAAGTGTCCGAGCAATTAAGGCCAATTGCAGTTCCCCACCGCTGACCGCATTACAGGACTTCTCCGCTAAATGAGCAATGCCCACAGCTTCTAATGCTGCATAAGCTGCTGCTTTATCTTCCGCTTTCGGCTGAGAGTAAGCCCGAATATATAAGGCACGACCCATCGTCACCAAATCAAGAATAGAATAAGCAAACGTCATTTTGGATGCTTGCGGCACGTATCCGATGTTCTCCCAAATTTTCTTTTCCGGCATAGCTGAAAGTGGCGTTTCATTCATGTATGTTTCACCAACATTCCATTTCAGCAACCCCATGATACATTTCAATAACGTCGTTTTTCCTGCACCGTTCGGTCCCAAAATCGCCAGGATTTCGCCGCTATCCAATTCGAAATGGATATCATTATGATACAAGAATGCAGGAGTCTGATTGCGTTTGACTTTCTGATAAGAAAAATTACCGCCTCTTACTTCAATTTTCAAGACCAACCGCCTCCTGTTTTCTTAAGTAAAAATGCAAAGAATGGTGCCCCGATGATTGCTGTTAAAATCGATAACGGAATTTCCGTTGCCGTTAAAGAACGAGCCAGATTATCAATCAACAGTAAGTACATACTGCCAATGGAAACCGATACCGGCAATACATATTGATTATTGTTACCGACCAACATACGGGCAATATGGGGAATAATCAAACCGACCCAACCGATTAGACCGGCAATGGCCACAGACGCAGACGTGATTAAGGTCGCCCCCAAAATGACCATCCACTTCATTTTCGTGACAGAAATCCCCATAGACCTAGCTTCCTCATCCGAAAGGGATAAGATATTCATGCGCCATCTTAAAACATATAAGATGAGCATGCCGATTAGAATCAGTGGACCACCAATGAATAAATCACGATAAGATGCCGTTCCGAGACTTCCCATTAACCAATACGTGATAGATGGCAATTTCTCTTCAGGATCGGCGACGAATTTCGTCAATGAAATGAGCGCCTGGAAGAGGGCACTTGTTACGACCCCCGCCAATACCATCATAAAAATAGGCATTTCTTTTTTCATTCCGCTAATCAAAAATGTGAAAGCAATGGCCAACATCCCCATGACAAGCGCAAACATTTGTGTTCCAAACCCATGTCCAAAAAGCAAAATACCCAACGATGCCCCAAATCCGGCACCTGCAGATACACCTAAAATATCCGGACTTACTAAAGGATTGGCAAACATGCCTTGAAAGGCCGCTCCAGCAATTGATAGACCTCCGCCAATCAACATCGCCAAAATAATTCTTGGCAGCCGAATATTCATGACGACCGTTTCTTCCATGTCTGTCCATGTTTGTTCGATCTCAATCACTTGCGATAATAGAATTTTCAACTGGACAATCAAATCCACTTCATATCGGCCAACCCCTAAAGATAAAACACCAAACACAATCGGCAGTATCCAAAACAACACCCATTTGAATGAAAACTTCATCAGTGTAATCCACCTTTATTATAGAACTTGTTAATATTTCGCCGCATCAGAGGATGGATGAAGAATGCTTTGAACACGCTCTTCGCTTACATCATAATCATAATATTTCGCATAGTACGTTTGGATTTCTTCTACCATGTCATAATCAAATAAATCTGGGTGATTTTTCTGAGCCATCCATTTCAACATAAGAGGCGCGTCACCACTTGGTGGATACCAACGATAAATGCCCAATGGAATTTTATATACTTGTTTATTTTGTACGGCTTTCAACTGACTCCAGTCTTGACCTTGAATGCTGTTGTTAAATAAATCTTCCGGTTGTGTTTCCGTGAAATTCGTTATGTAAATGATATCCGGATCCCACTTATAGATTTGTTCCATGTTGACCGCTTTGATACCGTCAACATCTTGTTCTGCAACATCGATACCACCGGTTGCCTTAATCCACTTGTTTCCGTGCATATTCGCTCCTGCTACAGAAATTTCCCCATCGCTATGGTATTGCAGAATCATGACACGTGGCTTGTCTTCTGCCTTTACATCCTTCAGAACTGCATCAATTTCTTCTTGATTCTTTCTGCCTTCTTCGATGATTTGATCAGGTCGATCGGTAATCCCTGTAATTTCTCCCGTCAATTGCAACCAGCGACTCATCGTATCAATTGGACCCTCATCCTCCGCATAGTTCGTTCTTAACGCAACAGTCGAAATGCCGCTTTCTTCTAGCTTGTTGATGGATTTTTCATCTGTAGCGATTTCAAAATACACTTGCGGATTCATTTCCATCAATGCTTCGATATTTACTTCACCATTTTGGATGAAAGATGTATCCACCTCCAATACATCTGGTGACATCTCTTTCAAAATCGAATTGGATGCCGCATTATACGAGTTAGGGTGCATCCCCACAATCTCTTCTGTTGAATTTGTACCTACATACCATGTTGAGAAATATGGTAAAATGCCCCCCATTACAACACGATCGACTTCTTTCGGAATCGTTACTTCACGATTCAGCTCGTCCACTACAATTTTTTCCTCGGCTGTCATCTCTGCGTCCTTTGATGAAGAAGATTCTCCTGCAGAACCACAGCCGGCCAGTACTGCTGATAAAGCCAAAATAGAAATAGGTGCTTTCCAGTTCATTGTTTTACACATCCCCTTTGTTTAAAAAACAATATAGTTGTTTTATTTTTTTATATTTAACAAATATACGAATATTGAAAATGATTATCACACTCAACTGGTAATTTACACTAGATTTATTATACTAGTCAAGTTAATTGTTCGAATTTTGTCGAAATTTGTATCTTATATCACTAAACTTTTCACTCCTCTTAATTTTAGAGAAAACCACTTGTAAATATTGGTTGTTTTTAACAGTATTGGTACTATAACCTTTATTCTTTGATAATGATTTTCATTCGTGATACTATAATTTCGACAAATCTAAATATTCTATTAGAATATAATTCCATTTAATAAAACTCAAATTATATGTTACATAGAAACGCTTCTCAATAGGCCTTTCATTCAATGAAAGATGATGTACAACAAAAGGTTACTATCAGTTTAGGGGGAAATAGCATGAATACATCAAAAGATATACTGATGATTGATCCAGGAAATGCATTTGGTGTCGGACGCCGAAGCAATCCTTTCTTCTTGGATAACTTCACAACGATTGATCAATACAGTCTAGAAAACGAAAACTTAGATTCATATAAATGTCTTGTCTTTCACGGATTCGTAGACCAGGAATATTTATTTACGCAAAAAGAAAAAATTCGTGACTTCCTTGCTCAAAAGAAAATCGTGATTTTCAGCGGTCATTTGTTCAAAGAGTGGCTACCTGGCGCTTCCTTATTCGTTCCGAAAACGATTCATACTCACACAGACTATGTCGTTTCCATCACTCAGGACCATCCGATTTTCGCTGGCGTTGATGCTGATTCCATGACCTATAACAAAGGTGTTTCAGGCTTTTTTGCAAGAGGTCATCACCCCATTCCTGAAGGGGCAGAAGTTCTTCTCAACTTACCGGGCGGTGAACCGATTACGTATATTGACCGCAACAGCACAGAAGGAACGATTTTAGTTCATTCAGGCAATGATTTATTCGGTTACATGCGCAACGAAAAATCAACGGACCGCATTAGTGGTCAATTATTACGATGGGTGCACGATGAATATGCACAACTCCAGGAAGGAAGTGTTGTTCAATGAGAAAAATAGCCGTCGTATATAGTGGTAATGCCGCTCACAATCGTACATTTAATGAACCGAAATTCAATCAATACATTGCTGAGCTCATCTACTTTCCAACGTTAGAGAACACGCCTTTGGATGCCTATGATGTCCTGTTTCTTCCTTCCCAATTGAATGAAGGTTTATTGATGAAAAACAAAGAGAAAATTGTTGAGTTTTCCAATAATGGCGGCATTGTGGTCGCATTCGGCCCTCAGCCTTGGGAATGGATTCCCGGACAGAAATGGGAAGAACGCGAAACAAACTTCTGGTGGTGGCTGGAAAAAGACGCAAAAAGCGGACTTGTTTTATCACAACCAGACCATGATTTATTTCATTACATCACATTAAGTGATGCAACATGGCATCAGCATGGTGTATATTGGCCGCCTGCCGGTACAGAGAAATTAATCACGACTGAAGATGGCGGAGCGGTTCTTTACATCGATAAAGTCAGTACAAACGGTACATGGATTGTGACAACGCTTGACCCGGATTATCACTTCGGTTCATACTTCATGCCTGCAACAGAACGCTTCCTTGACGGCTTCCTACCTTGGTTAGCCAACGGGAAAATATAATAATGAAGAGATTGCCCTTGGCAGTCTCTTTTTTTGTATGCTTCAGTCAAAAATGGGCATTAACCCAACAATCTTTACACTCTGACATCATTTAATAAAGAAGAAAGATCTCTCGAAGAGGAATGAATGACATATGGCAAAACGATATCGGGGGAAAACCATCATTAAGCTACTATCTCGAGGGCGCGGAACTTGTCCTCTTTGCAATAAAACAAGAATTAAGTTATTGTATCCGCACAAAAATGAAGCCAATCAAATCATATAAGTATGTAAGCAATGTCGAAATAAATAAGCCCTCTGTTTATCTGATCCGGCACTAGAGCGGCTGTTATCAAAACAGAGAAAAACTTTAAATGAGCAATCCTTCTCACCAAAAGTGTTAAAGGGGATGACCATTCGGACATCCCATCATAAACATCTATTCTTGCTTATCCTTCTTTCCTAATCTCCCCAGTCGGTCAATGATTCCCAAAACAGCAGGAATGAAGATTGGTAACAGCACGAAACTTAAGAGCAGTAAACCGATGATGACCGTTGTGGCAATTTCCATTAAAGAAACGACACCAGACGGAATCAATGCGGCAAACGTACCACCCAAAATAATCGCAGCTGAAATGACAACCCCACCGATATGGCGGGCAGCATCCACAATCGCGGCTGTTGAATGTCCATCCAGTTCCCGGTAACGCATCATGAAGAAAATGCTATAATCCACGCCTAACGCGACAATCATAATGAAGCTGAAAAACGCAACATTCCATCCTAACGCTTCAACATCCAATAGGTTAATAGTCACTAATTCACTCATACCAAGAGACGTATAATAGGCGGCAATTAATGCCCCAATAATAAGGAGTGGTTTGGTCACAGAACGAGTAATAAACACTAAGACCAGACCGATACCAACCAACATGATAGTGGCTGTCCGAGTAAAGTCTCCACTCGCCATCTCTTCCAAATCAACATTTTGTGATGACTTGCCGCCAAGAGCGAATTGAACTTCCCCTAACCCACTCGTCGACACCGCTGCCTGCAACTCCTTATCCAAGTTTTCGACAATTTCCATTGCTTCTTTTGTATAAGGATTGACCTCTAGAATAATGTTCATGCGCGTCATCGTACGATCTTCCGACATGTACATATTCAATGCTTCTTGAAATTCCTCACTTTGCAGCTGTTCTTCCGGAATATAGAATGTTTCGGAAGCATCGGATTCACTTAGACTACTTAAATAATTCTGTGCATCCGTCAATCCTGTACTTATTTCACTTAATCCATCCGTACTTTCGGATAATCCTGATTGCAATTCTTCCATTTGGGCAGTTAAATCCGTTAACCCTGCAAGCAATTGCTCTTGTCCTCCAGAAATTTGCGTCAAGCCAGATTCTAGCTTTGGCGTTTGACTAGCAATTTGATTCGAACCATCCGTAGCTGCCTGTAATCCCGCCTTCAGCTCTGATGAGCCCGTTTGAAGCTGTGTTACGCCAGTTTGTAATTGATCAAAACCTGCATTCACTTGCGCAAATGAACCGTTAGCTTGTTCAAAAGAAGACATGGCCGCCTCGTATTGTGGCGTTAATTCTGCTAATTGCCCTGATAATGCAGCTAACTGTTGCTTTCCGGCTGACGCAACCCCTAGTGACGTTTGAAAATTCACATCATCTGCTAATTCCGGATGAGAAGCTAAAACACTTGTTAGCGCTGTTTCAATTTGCTCATAGCCTTGTTGAGCTCCATCAATGGCAGAAACAATACTTGCAAAATAGTCACTAAATGACTGCAATCCTTTTTGAAGCTCCGTATAGCCCGCTTGTAACTGTTCCATCGAATTGGCTACTACATCCATATTAGCCGATACATCATTTAAGCCTGTTTCTAATTGCTCTGCACCAACAGCTCCATCAGCAATACCGTCGGATAATGACTGAATGGCACTTCCTAAAGCGTTGACCCCGCTTTTCACTTCCTCTGTTCCATCAATCAATGTTTGCACATTATCCAAACCACTCGTATCTGTTTGACCAACTTGTTCTTCAGCTGAAGATAATCCTTCATGAATTTGTTCCACACCATCATTTGCAGTACCAATGCCCTCATTCAGCGTATTTGTTTGGTCATTCAAGTACAGCTCGTTTATTTTTTCCCCGGTAGGACGAGTTGCTGAATACACTTGTGCCACACCATCTGTCTTCGCTATTTTATCGACAATTTCATCGATCGCTTGCAAGGATTTCGCATTGTTCAATGGCTCCTCCGATTGAATGACCAATGTTGCCGGTGATGAAAAGCCCGGTTCAAAATGCTCCTCGATGATATTGATTCCTTGTTTAGAAGTGTATGAATCAGCCACTTCCACCAAATCATTGTAACTTTGTGCATCACTATAATGTAAAACAAACGGTACACACAAAATGCCTACAAATAATAAGGAAACAATCGGGCGTAAGACAGAAATTTTCGATAAAGTCCCCCATATTTTACTGTCTGCATGGCCTTCAAACTTTTTGCTCGGCCAAAACATTTTTTTACCCAATACGGCCATAAAAAATGGATTTAATGTGAGTAACACTAAGATGAGTACCGCCACACCGATTGCTACTGCTGAACTAGCTTGATACAGGCTGAACTCGGCTAATATTAGCGAGATGAATCCGATAAAAACAGCGACTCCGCTATAAATAACCGTTTTACCAGCTGTTTTATACGTGGCTGCTATCGCTGAAAGCACATCCTCTTTCTGAGCAAGTTCCTCTTTAAAGCGCGTAAACAGCAAAATATTATAATCTGTTCCAATTCCAAACAAGATAACGACTAGGAATACTTGCGTAAAATTAGAAAACGGATAATTAAACTGATCGACTAAATGAGCAATAATCCCAAGCGATACCACATAAGATACACCAACTAAAAGAAGCGATACAATCGGGACAACCGGCGATCGGAAAACAATAATTAACACGACGAGAATAAAGACAACCGCGATAATCTCCGTTTTCTTAATGCCATCTTGCGTAGATTGCGAAAAGTCTTCTATGACAAGCTCATTTCCAGTTAAATAGCTGTCCACGTTATCCAGTTGAACAACGGCTTCAATTTCGTCTTTCACTTCTGATATCGTACCTTGTTCTTTACTGATTGTCAGTTGCGTCAAAATGGTCGTTCCATCCGCTGACTTTAACTGAGCTTCAACATCTTCACTATCTAGATGAGTAAGCATATTCGTAATCCCCAACTCAGATTGCTGAGCCTTCAGGTCACCAATGGCATCTTCAATCTTCTCTAGCTGTCCATCAGTTAGTGCCTTCTCATCGCCACTATTAAAAACGGCAATGATTTGATACGCCTCTTCCCCATCCCCTTCCATTTGGTTGAGAAGGTCATTCGCCACTTCACTTTGGGCTGTTTCCGGGATGGATGTTTGTCCTTTTTCCCTAACCAATTGATCGAGATCCGGCATAGTTAGTATGGTGACAATAGACAGAACTAACCATACAACTAAGGAAAAGGTGCGCCAATTTCTAACTTTCTCCACTTTATTTCCCCCTTAAAACGGAATGAACTTTCATTCCTATTGTTATATATTTATGAATGAATATTCATTCCTATTATTCCATACTATAGAATCAATGGATTCTAATAGCATTCCAACAACAATCAGCAACTTCCTCCAATAATTGTTGGTCTTCTTCCAGTTCTCCAACTCGTACAAGCTTGAAAAACTGTGAAAAAGCACCGTAGACAATGCAAATTAATGCTTCTGACGGAAGTGATCGAAGAACTCCTTGTTGTTTTCCATATTCCGTAACGGAACAAAGACAATCCAAAAATTCTTGAAATACTTGTCGGCTCTCGTCATCCAAATAATGTCCATTCGCATGTGAATCAATGAATTGTAAAGCATATGGATGCTCTTTCGCATAACTCACCATTTGGAAAAACATTGTATCAAATTGCTTGCGCACATCAGAATTGAAATCTGACTCTTTCGCTTTCAATGTTCCGGAAAAATGTCTTACACTTTCCTGAAACAAAGCATTCACAAGCACTTCTTTATTCTCAAAATAACGATAAATCGTACCTGCTCCAACATGTGCTTTTTCAGCAATCATCGGAACTGTCGTACCATCATATCCTCTTTCAGCAAACAAATATAGTGCAGCAGACATAATGTCTTCTCGTTTGTTGCTCGCCATTGTCTACCTCCTCTACAGAATGAATATTCATTCCTATTCTAATCATTCAAAGAAAGCCTGTCAAGAAACCTTTTAAAGTACTCCCTCAAATCCGAGATTACTCTCCTACATAACGAAATCACTCTTTTGGTATGAATACTTGCCTATCATCCCATAAATGAATACTTTTCATACATTTTGCCTACCAATAATAAACTTCACCAATGCACATGTGATTCTTGATGATTTTTCATATCCCATTAATTTAGGATAACAAGTAAAAAAAAGCTGCCAAGAAAAAACTCTCAGCAACTTTCCATTTTCTAATTAAAATGCTTGTGCAGTTGTTGCGGCTTGTTGTAAACCTGCTTGGATGATTTCTTCCGCTCGGTCAGCATATTGATTGTGCCCTTCAATGACAATTGTTGTTGTATCTTGAATGCCCCAAAAACCAAGCAATGTTTTCACGTAACGTTCGGATAAGTCCATCTCTTTCGCAGGTCCCTCTGAATACACGCCGCCTTTTGCCACTAAAAGAACGACTTTTTTGTCTCCGGCTAAACCAACAGGACCTTCTGCTGTGTATTTGAATGTTTTACCAGCTTGAGACAAATAATCCATGTACGTATGCAACACTGAAGGAACTGTGAAATTCCAAAGCGGGAATGCAAAGACCACTTTATCTGCTTCAAGAAATTGATTTAAATATTTATTAACTGTATTCGCTGCAACTTGTTCCTCATCTGTTAATTCAAAACCATTTGCTTGTTTATACATTCCATTGATTTGATTTACACCGTAGTAAGGCAGATTTTCTTGGAATAAATCAAGCTCTGTAATAGTATCCTCTGGATGTGACTCTTTGTA
>JBJEFL010000187.1:10243-31620 GCA_051873995.1 Bacillus sp. (in: firmicutes) | reverse complement strand
GGAAATGTCCTACTCGTTACACTTTTGGACATTTTGATTGAATTTCGATAGGATTGTTTCTAAAAATACGATTTCTTCTTTTGTAATACCCTTACAGATTAAATCATTGAATCCCTCTAAAGTCGGAACAACCTGTTCACTGAGCGCTTTTCCTTCTGGTGATAAATATAACTTAAGTGAGCGACGATCATTTGGACAGCCCGTTCTCCGTATAAAGCCTTTGCTTTCCAAATTGGCAGCCATTCTGGCAATATTCGTTTTATCCTTACCGAGAGTTTCGGCAATTTGATTTTGCGTCAAACCGTCCTTCTCCCAAAGAAGCATCATAATCAAATTTTGCTCAGGTGCCAGGTTATACGGTTCTAATCGAGCCTTCACACAACTCGTAAGAATTAAATCCGTTTGATGAATCTTAATGCTGATATAATCTTTCAAAAATAAGTTCAAAGAAATCCCTCATTCAACATTTTAGTTGCTATGCATACCAAAATATATACATACTATACCTCTCACGTTCGAGATAATCAATCGATATGCCTGCATTTTTAACACTCATTTGAATATACCATATCATAGCTACATGTATCTAAAAAAATAAAGCTACAAATAAAAATGTCAGAAAATTAATTGTATAAAAAAACCACTATAACATTTTGTCATAGTGGTCGTAACTGATTACTATATGTCCTTGAAAACACATAGCCTTCAGAGAGAATTTATTCATAGGATAGCTGTTTCGAGTGCGACTTCAATCATATCTGTCAGCGCCTTTTCACGCTCTTCAGAGGAGATTGTCGTCTTTGTAATGCTATGGTCAGTCACAGTCAGAATAGCTAATGCTTTCACTTTATATTTCGCTGCCACTGTATATAGTGCAGCTGTTTCCATATCACCAGTCAACACTTGATAATTTGTTAAAGCTTCTAAAGGCTCCGGAGTGCGATCATAGAAATGATCATCTGTTCTAACTAGCCCCACTTTCACTCGTTTGTTCAACTTCAAGCCAGTCTCATGTGCATTTTTTAATAGCTCAAAATCGGCAAGTGGCGCATACGTATAATTGCCGAATAAATGTTTAAACATATTTGAATTCGTACAAGTACCCATTGCCAATACTAAATCCATTTGTTCAATATCTGGATGACTGGAGCCACTTGAACCGATACGGATGAGGTTCTTGACACCATAATCTTTGATCAGCTCCGTCGCATAAATAGACATGGAAGGCATCCCCATTCCTGTACCTTGAACAGAAATACGTTGTCCTTTATAGTAACCTGTGTATCCAAGCATACCGCGAATATGATTGTAGCATTCAACATCTTCCAAATATGTTTCGGCAATAAACTTTGCGCGTAATGGGTCTCCGGGTAATAAGACTGTTTCGGCAATGCTGCCTGCTTCCGCTTCTATATGAAAACTCATAACCATTCACTCTTCCTTTCCAATGATACTAAAGGAATCTTGAACCTCGCCTTGTGCATAAATAACACGTCTGCTTTTAAAGTCCTGCACTTTCCATTGACGTAAAATTTCATATGGGCAACGCTTCAGCATTTCATACAGTGGTTCATTATTTTCCATGTAGTTAATTAATCTTTGCATTTTCTTAAGCCCTTCTTTAGTATAGAATTTCCCCAATCATTCTCTCTAGGACCCCGTCCCTAACATTCCATCGTTTAAAATCTTTTTTTCAATAAAATAAGACAAGCGTCTTTCAGAGCTATTTTACTCCGAATGATCATAAAGGAAAACCGCTGATTAGCTCTCCTTTTGGTCCAAGGCATAGTAGTATGCTTTAAACCTAAAATTGATAACGACGTCGAGTTCACTTCAATGCTGACAATCGATATATTTTCTTAAAGTGTGAAACAAAAAACTCGCCTTCTAATGAAATTAGGCGAGTTTTCCCATTCTAATATGTATTAATGTTCAATCAATATTTCCCACTTTAAACAATCTTCCTGTAAATGGCGGTAAATCTATTTTCAGTACATGTCTGTCCTTCATATCGCTCTCCCAAGATTGAAGCTCTACTAATCTAACTGGTGTGTTTCCTCCATAGATATCATAATCACTGTTCATCAACTCTACTAATTTCGTCGGCTCAGAACAAGAAATGGCTATATCCCTGTAATCTTCATCAGAAAAATTAAAGGCGGCAATGATGCGTTCATCTCCTGTTCCTCGTTCAAAAACATAAACGGATTTTGCGAATGCATCGACCTCCAACCAACGAAAAGCATATGAATCCCACTCTTTTTCGTAGAAGACCGGAATAGTTGTATATAACTTGTTCAATTTTTTCATATAACGATGAAATCCCTCATGCATCGGAAACTTCAATAAATCCCAATCTTGTTCACGTGCTTCATCCCATTCTCTAAAATGGGCGATTTCATTCCCCATAAAATTCAACTTCTTACCTGAATGCGTATACATATACAAATACAAGGCCCGGCACTGTTTGAATTTATCTTCGTATTCCCCCCACATTTTTTGAATGATGGTGCCCTTACCATGCACAACCTCATCGTGGGAAAATGGAAGGATATATCGCTCATTGTAAAAATAATGCATAGAAAAAGTAAGCTTATAATGATTATTTGCTCGTTCATCTGGAGATAGTCGGAAATATTCCAATGTATCGTTCATCCACCCTAAATCCCATTTATAATCAAACCCTAGCCCACCTTGATGAACAGGGTCAGTCACCTTAGGAAAAGCGGTTGAATCTTCTGCAATCAGCATGGCAGTCGGATGAAGTTCATACAATCCTTTATTCATGTTTTTCAGAAAATTAATCGCACAGCTGTTGACGCCCCTCTGCGGGTCTCCTTGCCAATAAATAGCGCGACTAATTGCATCCATGCGAATGCCATCAAAATGAAACTCTTCCAACCAATAATTAGCTGCCGATTGCAAAAAGGAGCGAACTTCACCACGCGAATAAATAAAATTATATGTTCCCCATTCACTTACGCTTACATCATTATGTGGATATTCATACAAAGCTGTACCATCATACATATTCAATCCGTAATCATCTACAGCAAAATGGACTGGCACAAAATCGATAATCACACCAATGCCAGCCTGATGACATTTATCAATGAGCTCTTTCAATTCTTTTGCTGTCCCATAACGCGCAGTCGGACTAAAAAAACCTGTATTTTGATAACCCCACGAGCAATCAGCCGGATGTTCACTCAGTGGCATCAACTCGATATGTGTATAATGATTTTCTTTCACATACGCAATCAATTTATCTGCTATTTCATTGTATCGATACCAGCCATTTTCATTCACTTCCGTCGTTTTCCAAGAACCAAGATGCACTTCATAAATATTTAACGGTTGATTGAAATTTTTGGTGCGTTTTTTCATCCACTCCTCATCGGAAAATGTATATTCCGATAAATCGACAATATAAGAAGCATTATTCGGTCGAAGTTCCATCCCAAAACCGTACGGATCACAATGTCGGACCATACGTCCTTCTTGTGAATAAATACAATATTTGTACATCATCCCGACTTTTGCATCTGCAGAGAAAAAGCAATAAATGCCGCTTTGCCCTTGCTGTTCCATTTCTTCTTCTTGCCAATCGTTAAATTCACCGATGATGGTTACTTTAGCCGCATTTGGTGCATAAGTGCGAAAAGTGACACCATCTTTTTCAATCTGTGCACCAAAAAACGTATAAGCATCAAACGCTTTCCCGTCATAAAAATCTTGTAGATTCATTTGCCGCCATCCTTTTCATCTCATGCATTTCTGGTCTTTTCTCCACATTGCTCTATTATCTATAAAATATCACTCTTATTATATCGCATCGTATCAAAACTATTTCCATATGATTGTATGGTAGGTGGATATGACTGTCAATGCATTCCGAGAGATGAGGCGACATTCTTAACCATTGTTTTTTTACCTCATTCAAAAGCGTTTCACACTATCTTTTACATTCATTTCCTAATTTTATCTATGACTGGAAGGTATAGGGGTATAGTTCATCACAGTGTAACATTCGCATAATAATCGCTCTTTAGGGTGAGCAATCTAAAATCTTATTTTTTCTTTCAGTGGTAGCATAAAGAATAGATCAAACGAAAGGAGTGTTCGTCATGAAATATATTTTACAAGTGGATTTTAAAATGGAAGGACCATTTGGCGAAGACATGTCAAAGGCGTTTGTGGATTTAGCAAACAGCATTAATGATGAGCCAGGTGTCATATGGAAAATCTGGACAGAGGATGCAGTCGCTAAGGAATCAGGAGGAATCTATTTGTTCGAAACGAAAAAGGATGCCGAAAACTATTTAACGATGCATTCCGAACGTCTAATAAGTTTCGGCATTACCGATATTCGTGGAAAAATCTTTGAAGTAAATGAGCCTTTATCGCTCATTAATCATGCTCCTATTAAATAAGCGAAGCAGCGTAAAAAGAAGCGACTCAAATATGTCCGAAAAAAACAACCTCCATTGGAAGTTGTTTTTTCATCTATTGCCTAATATAAAGTAGGCAGATTCATCATAGATTCCTCTGTTATTTATTCTTTTTTCTAACATCATATCTTTCTATTGCTAATTGATGATGTTTTTTCTCTTCCTCTGTAACCGGAATAATCGGTGGTACTTTAACAGGCCTCGAATATTCATCAATCGCAATCAACGTTAAATATGCTTGTGAAGTAGTTGTTATTTTACCGGTCACTAAATCTTCGGAATGTACCTTCACTAATACTTCCATTGATGTATTAAAGGTGCAAATGACATATGCCTCTACACAAATAGCGTCGCCGACTTTAATCGGGGCATGAAATTCAAAAGAGTCACTTCGTACAGTAACAACAGGTTTTCGACAATGACGCATAGCAGAAATAGCGGCTATTTTATCAACGTATGCCATTACTTTGCCGCCAAATATTGTCCCATGCATATTTGTATCGGATGGTAAGACAAGATCAACAAGTTCGGCACGAGATTCACTAACTGTTCTCGGTACACCTGTCATATATTATTTAAACACCTTCAACTATTGGTGATACGACGGATTTTTCAGCAGGACTATTTCTAATGTATTCTGTTGCTTTGACCATATTTTGTAGAGAAGCAACAGTTTCTTCTTCTTTTCTCGTTTTCAATCCACAATCAGGGTTAATCCAAATCTGATCCTTTGGCAATAAAGTATTGTATTTAGAAATAATATCCGTCATTTCTTCCACAGTTGGAACGCGAGGACTGTGAATATCATAAACACCTAATCCGATTCCTTTGTCATACGCCTTTAATTGTGAGGACTGAAGAAGTTCACCATGACTTCTCGATGTTTCGATTGAAATAATGTCAGCATCCAACTTACTAATGACGTCTAAGAAATGATTAAAATCACAATAACACATATGCGTGTGGATTTGTGTCGTTGCTTCCACGGAAGAAGTCGCTAATAAAAATGATTGAACAGCCCATTCTAAATAATGCGACCAGTCTTCTTTTTTCAGAGGCAATCCTTCACGTAAAGCCGGTTCATCCACTTGAATCATTTTGATTTCATTATCTTCCAATACATGAATTTCTTCTTTTAAGGCAAGAGCGATTTGATAGCATACCTCTTTTCGAGAAATATCATCACGAACAAATGACCAATTCAAAATAGTTGCTGGTCCAGTGAGCATACCTTTCATCGGCTTTTTCGTTAAACCTTTCGCATATAGGCTTTCTTTTAATGTCATTGGTTCAATAAAGGCAACATCTCCATAAATGACAGGCGGTTTGACACAGCGAGAACCATATGACTGTACCCAGCCATTTGCACTAAAAGCAAAACCTGCTAACTTTTCTCCGAAATATTCAACCATATCATTTCGTTCAAACTCACCATGTACGAAAACATCCAGCCCTATCTGCTCTTGAATCGAAATCCATCTAGCGATTTCTGCTTCGATGAAATCATTATATTGTTCGCTCGTCCATTCGCCATTTTTAAATTGGCGACGGGCCTTACGCACTTCTACTGTCTGTGGAAAGCTTCCAATTGTCGTCGTTGGGTAGTCCGGTAGTTGCCAATAAGCTTGCTGAATCTGTTTTCTTTCTTCAAAACGCTCATTACGTTGGAAATCAAACTCAGAAATATTTTTCACTGCTACATGAACATCTACTTTATTACGAGCCGGAGACGTATTCAAGCGTTGGATGTCTCTTGCATTTTGCGCAAAAGCTTCTTGTACACTGCTTGAATTATGTTCATAGCTATTTTTTAATACTTGTATTTCATATAATTTTTCATCAGCAAAAGCTAATGCATTTTTCAACGTCTCGTCTAATCTTGGTTCATTCTTTGTCGTGATAGGAACATGCAATAAACTGCAAGATGGTTGAATCCATACTCTTTCCGTAGGTACTTTTTCCAAAATCAGATTGACGGTATCTTTCTTCTTATTTAAATCTGCTTTCCAAATATTACGACCGTCTATTATCCCGAGTCCAAGTGTTTTATCTTCCGGGAAACCAAAGGATTGAATGTGTTGTAGATTCTTTTCTACACCATGAACAAAATCCAAGCCGATTCCTTGTACAGGTAAAGAGACAATTGTTTGATAGTTATCCACCGCATCAAAATACGTTTGAAGCATAATGTTTAAAGAAGGAGCTGCATCATGCAACTGTTCATAAATATATTGAACGGTTTTTAATTCGTCCTCTGCAATCGATGTAACGAGAATAGGTTCATCAATTTGCACCCACTGCACACCTTCGTTTTGCAATTCTTTTAAAACTTGTTGATATAAAGGGACAAGCTGTAAAAGAAGGCCAGGAATTTGTTTTTCATTATACCCTTTGGAAAGCTTCAAAAATGTATATGGACCAACTATTACAGGCTTTCCTTCAATTCCAAGCTTTTCTTTCGCCTTACGGTAAGCCTTTAATGGTTTATTCTCAACCAATCGCAATTTTGCCTCATTCAATTCCGGAATAATGTAATGATAATTGGTGTTGAACCATTTCGTCATTTCAGAGGCAACAGCTGTGCTATTCCCTCGAGCTACCGAAAAATACTGGTTTAATGTTATTTCTTCCTTCACATCGCCAAATCTTTGCGGAATAAGACCGAACATTGCTGCAGTATCTAGCATATGGTCATAATAACTAAAATCATTGACAGGAATGTAATCAATTCCTTGTTCGATTTGTTTTTGCAGATTCGATAACAGTACATTGTCCGTTATACTTTCAAAGCTTTGTTCATCTATTTTTCCCGCCCAAAATTGCTCTAACGCTTTTTTCCATTCTCTATTTTCCCCAATACGCGGATACCCTAAGTTACTTGATTTCAATCCATTCATCTCCCTGTCATATCAATACAAAAATTAAAAGGCATTTCTAACTTCATTCATAGAAAAAAGTTAGAAATGCCCATAAATAGTCACAGGTTTAAACATCCTAACACCTCCCTATCTCCCGTAGGTTACAAAACAGTGTTGTCGAAATAGGCAGGTCTCCTGACTCTAGAATCATCATTAGCCACAATCTTCCCGATCCAAAACGATCAGTGATTTACTTGTGCTAACTCCTCTATTACAGTGGCGGGACCGTGTTGGATTTTCACCAAACTTCCCTTTTAATCCTTAATGTAAATTAAGAAACCTATTTCCACTATTATTAATTTTCTGTTAATTTTAAAAAATAAAATTTATCAAATCATATCACTTTTACTTTGCATCGTCAAACACATTTATATACCAAGACAGATTCTAAAGGAACAGACTTGTTGGGCATCAGCCAATCAACTTACACTCAGCCTTTGGTTAGAGCGGTTAAGATTGATTGCTGTACCATTTTCGCCGCACCTATTATCATTTGTGCAACAATTTTTCGGATGGTGACCTCATCAAAACCCTCCTTAATCCCTGCATTCTCCATGTATCGCATGAAAAAACATATATGCGGGACCACTAGCGGCAATACTGGTGAATAAATCCATTTTCTCTTCTGGAATCACAAAAACAAAGCCAATAGATGTTAATAGTTCTTTAGTAAGCGATATATGTTCATCCGAACAAGATGAACCGATCGATATTCCTGTTGCTGATTCGCCAATGAAACTTGAGGTATTCGGCATGACCCGAGTGATTGGTTGCTTTTCAAAAAAATGATTTTGGAGATACGAAATCGAAATACCTGCCACAACAGATAAAATTAATTGATATGATTAGATTGATTGTTGAAGTGTTGAAATAACCTCATTAACATTCTTAGGTTTAATTGCGAGGATACTGACATCAAAATCATCAATGTCTGTATGTTGTAGATTTATAGATTCAATGTGATAGCGCTCCTTTAGATTTTGAAGACGCTTTGAATTTGATTTGTTCGTGACATAAATTGAATAGGCTGATGCACAACTAGACTTTGACATACCTGCAATCATCGCCATTGCACCTGCACCAATAAAAAAAATTTTCTTTATTTTTCTCATCTAACCTATCTTTCATTTATTTCTCAAAAACTCAACATCATTCCAAAACAATTGTCAATGCCACATGATGATTTTTTATTGCTTATAGGCATATACAGACAAGCTTGGTAATAATGCTGAAACATTTTTATTTTTATGGAAACAATAGTTGAAAAAATGATTGATTTTGGCTCATGATCCCATTAAAAAATTGTTTATTTTCCAACGAAAAAAACAGCAGAACTTGAACATTGACTATTCGTACACTTCTCTAGCTCTTTTTAACCATCGATACTGAAAAAACCCCTACTCAAGAGGTAAAAGTGTATACTATGAATAACTAAGCAAAATATTATGACTGATTCCAGTATTGGAGGTTTCACCTAAAAGAGATGAAAACAAAGCAACCAAAATATCAAACGATCGCTGTTGATATCGCCAGTAAAATTGTGGAGAAAAAATATTTAGTCGGAGAAAGAATCTATGCACGCTCTTCTCTTGCAAGTCAATATGGGGTATCTGCTGAAACAGCAAGACGGGCTATCTCCGTCCTACAAGACTTGGAAATTGTTGAAGCTTCTAAAGGCAGCGGTGTGCTTATTAAATCGTACAAAAAAGCAGCTCAATTTGTGCATCAATTTCAAGATGTCCAATCCATTCATGACCTTCAACAAGAATTGCAAATGAGCATTAAACAGCAATCCAACGAACTGATGAAAATGCAGGAGGTAGCTAAGGAATTAATCAATCGAACAGAAAGATATCGTTCGATCAATCCATTTATTCCTTTTCAAATTGAAATTCATGATACATGTCCCTACCTTCATCAAACCATTCAAACCATGAATTTTTGGCAAAACACATCAGCGACAATCGTCGGCATTAAAAAAGAGGGAGAGTTATTATTATCACCCGGTCCTTACGCAACGATTGAACAGGACGATGTGATTTATTTTATCGGAAATGATACCTGCCTCGACAGGGTAAAAAATTTTTTATATCCAACTAAAAGCAGCATGTAAACACTATATTTCGGTGTTTATATGCTGCTTTTAAAAATTTTCCGACTTTACACAAGTAACAACCTTTTGTTAACATAAAGTTGTTACTTGTGTAAATTTGGAATAACAGCAAGTAATAATATGTGTAAAAGGGGATTTATTTTTGGAGAAAATCAGAGTAGAACACGTCACTAAGATATTCGGCAAACGTGTAAATGAAGCACTGCACTTAGTCGAACAGCACAAAAAGAAGACCGAGATTTTTGAAAAAACAAAAGCCACTGTTGGGGTGTATGATGCCAACTTTTCTGTAAAAGAGGGAGAAATCTTCGTTATCATGGGATTATCGGGTAGCGGTAAATCTACACTAGTTCGGTTACTTAATAGATTAATTGAACCAACAGATGGAAATATTTTTATTGATGGTGAAAATATTTCAACTATGAGTAAAGAAAAACTCCGAAAGGTTCGTCGTGAAAAAATGAGTATGGTCTTTCAAAATTTTGGACTATTCCCGCATCGAACCATTTTGGAAAATACGGAATACGGATTAGAAATAAAAGGAATGCCCAAAAAGGAAAGAAGATTGATAGCAGAAAAAGCTTTAGACAATTCAGGTTTGCTCGCCTATAAGGACCAATATCCAAACCAGTTATCTGGAGGAATGCAACAACGTGTTGGTCTAGCACGAGCTCTTGCCAATAATCCTGAAGTATTACTAATGGATGAAGCTTTTTCTGCTCTTGATCCACTGATACGAAAAGAAATGCAGGATGAATTATTAGACTTACAGCAAACTTTGCAGAAAACAATCATTTTTATTACACACGATTTAAATGAAGCTCTTCGTATTGGTGATCGAATTGCCCTTATGAAAGACGGGGAAATAATTCAAATAGGGACAGGTGAAGAAATCTTAACAAACCCAGCCAATGAATATGTTAGAAATTTTGTTGAAGATGTCGATCGTTCCAAAGTCTTAACAGCTGAGAATGTAATGATTCGACCTATTTCTATTAATAGTGAAGTAGAAGGCCCAAAAGTGGCTCTTCAAAGAATGAAAGAAGAAGA
Source organism: Bacillus sp. (in: firmicutes) (assembly GCA_051873995.1). Lineage (GTDB taxonomy): Bacteria > Bacillota > Bacilli > Bacillales > DSM-1321 > Bacillus_AD. The sequence goes on along the minus strand of JBJEFL010000187.1, from coordinate 21,088 downwards.
AGTCAGTACACTGATGGTCGTAGATAAAAAACGTCATTTTAAAGGCTATATTACAGCTGACGATGCATTAACGACCATCCAAAATGGAGAAAAAACAATTCAACATATTATTCAGACGAATATACCAATAGTAACACCCAATACTCTTCTTCAAGATATATTCAGTATGATTTATGATGCTAAAACACCCATTGCCGTCGTACAGAATCAACGACTTCTAGGTGTATTAATACGAGGAGTGGTGATTGAAGCACTGTCTTCAAACGTTGTGGAGGTGAGGGCTCATGCATAATTGGTTAGACAAAATTCCTACGGTCCCACTAGCAGATTGGGCAGAAAATGCAATGGATTGGATGACGAGCCACTTTGCTTCCCTATTTTCTTTTTTTCAGAATAGCGGAACATCCATCATGAATAACGTTACGGATTTCTTTATTTCGATTCCCCCCATCCTTTTTATTCTCATTTTTGCAGGACTTACTTTTTGGATTACAAAAAGTAAATGGGGATTAACTACTTTTACATGTATAGGACTGCTCTTTATTTATAATCAAGGACTTTGGGAACATCTTATGTTTACCCTCACTCTTGTCCTATTTTCTAGTGTAATCGCTGTATTAGTGGGTATTCCTTTCGGCATTTTAATGGCAAAAAATTCAATGGTCGAAGCCATCATTAAACCGATACTAGATTTCATGCAAACAATGCCTAGCTTCGTCTATCTTATTCCTGCTGTTGCTTTTTTTGGTATAGGAATTGTTCCTGGTGTATTTGCATCCGTCATTTTTGCCATACCGCCAACGGTGCGTTTTACGAATTTAGGAATCCGACAAATACCAAAAGAATTGACAGAGTCTTCCGAATCGTTCGGTAGCACTAGCTGGCAAAAGCTTATAAAAATTGACTTACCTCTCGCAAAATCAACCATAATGGCTGGAATCAACCAAACTGTCATGCTTTCATTATCCATGGTAGTCATCGCCTCTATGATTGGAGCACCTGGTTTAGGAAGAGATGTTTTATCCGCCCTCCAACGAGCTCAAATCGGAAATGGTTTTGTTGCAGGTATTAGTTTAGTATTGATTGCGATTATTATTGATCGTTTGACACAAAATATTAGCAAAAAAAGAGAAGCCTAGAAAGGAAGATTGGATGAAACGAAAGAAATGGAAAGCATTAGGACTTGTAGCCGGTTTAAGTTTTTTACTCACAGCATGTGGTGGTGATGAAAAAGCAAATACCTCTAATTCGTCTAACTCAAAGGATATTAATTTAGCTTATGTCGAATGGGATACAGAAATCGCTTCTACTCATGTTGTAGGAAAAGTCCTAGAAGATATAGGATATGATGTTACATTCACTCCCTTAGATAACGCAATCATGTGGGAATCGATCGCAAAGGGTGAAGCGGATGGAATGGTAGCTGGGTGGTTACCCCATACACATGCCGCTCAATACGAAAAGTATAAAGAAGACTTAGTGCACTTAGGTGAAAATTTAAAAGGTGCAAAAATTGGTTTAGTTGTACCAACCTACATGGAAGTGGATTCGATTGAGGATTTAAAAGATGAAGCCAATAAAACCATTACAGGAGTTGAACCTGGTGCAGGAATTGTTGCTGCTTCAGAAAATGCTCTAGCAGAATATGAAAATCTTAACTCTTGGGAACTCTCCACCTCATCATCAGGAGCTATGACTGTCGTATTAGATCGGGCAATTAAAAATAAAGAAGAAATAATCGTGACAGGCTGGTCTCCGCATTGGAAATTCGCTTCTTATGACTTAAAGTATTTAGATGATCCAAAGAAAATATTTGGTGGCGAAGAAACTATTAATACCTTTGTACGCAAAGGGTTAGAAGAGGAACAGCCTGATGCTTATCATGTATTAGATGATTTTTTCTGGACAGCCGAAGATGTTGAATCAGTTATGCTTGATATTCAAGCAGGCATCGATCCAGAAACAGCAGCTGAAAATTGGATCAAAGCAAACGAACAAAAGGTAGCTGAGTGGACAAAAAATGTAAAATAAAATGAATACAAACCTTTATAAAATGAGTAGCAGAAAGTTGAGTCGTTTCTGCTACTCATTCTCTTCATTTAATAATGATATATTTCTTTTGAACCTTTTTCATAATAACAGAACTGGGATTATTTCATGCAGTGGAATTTATACCACTAACGGATACCTAGACTATTTAAGGGAGTATAAATAACTTTGTGTAATTGGATTTTCATCTAACTACAATAGAAAGGATTTACATGGATTGGTAGGCATGATAGACTTGGCTGCCTAGAGATACCTGAGTTTACCAAAAAGTATCACATAATTGGATAGTTGTTGTTTGAGGAAAGACACTTTCATTCGTACCAAAATAAGCCTAATCCCATTCAATAAACGTATTTATGCTTTAAATTACACAAAATAAAAAAACCACCAAACATTATGTATGGTGGAGACGGTGGGAGTCGAACCCACGTCCAGAAACATTGCCACTTAAGCTTCTACGAGTGTAGTCGAATTATTGGTATTTCGCAATCACTTCGGCCATTCGACAGGCTTCCATGTTGCTAGTCTGATTGTTCTCTTCCTTCTTCCTCAGACGGTGGAATCCGGCGTAGCCCACTTAAAGTGAGTCCCTTACCCTACCACATGGGCAATGGAGGGAGGAACCGCTATAGACTGTTATTAAGCAGCTAAAGCGAAGTTGTTTTGAGATTTGCCAGTTATAGGCTTTGACGTTTTAACGAGGCCGATCCCCTCGACTCGCAACCTAAGCTCAAACTATCCCTGTCGAATCCGTAACGTCCCCATATAAGAAAGGAACGAACGAGAATGAATAGTAAAGCTTCTGTGCTTTCGTATTCAATTGTCATTCAGTAATTGAATTATAACATATGCAGTAGAAAATGCAATTGTCAGTTCTTGCATGTGCTGCCAGTCATCATCAATCATCACTCTACTATATCCGTCTTTTATTAACTTTTACATCTTTTGACGGTCACGGAATGCACGCTCGATTTCACGCTTCGCTTCTTTACGCTTCAAGTCTTCACGTTTATCGTATTGCTTTTTACCTTTCCCAAGACCAATCAGCACTTTCGCAAAACCATTTTTCAAGTACACTTTTAACGGTACCAGTGCATAACCTGTTTCCTTCGTTTCACCAATCAGCTTATTGATTTCTTTTTTATGAAGCAATAACTTTCTCGTACGCAAAGGATCGTGATTATAACGGTTTCCTTGTTCATACGGACTAATATGTAAATTATATAAGAACATCTCACCATTATGAATTTTCGCGTATGAATCCTTCAAATTCAGACGAGCAGCACGAATGCTTTTGATTTCTGTTCCTTGCAAAACAATACCAGCCTCATACGTTTCTTCAATAAAATAATCATGATATGCTTTTTTGTTTTGGGCAACTTGTTTACCCATTCCTTTTGCCATGTGTGAATCTCCTTCCTGTAAAACTTGTCCCTTATCTTTAATGATAGCCGAAAGAGAGCCCAATTTCTAGGCTCTCTCGAACGGATTAGCGTCTTTTCTTTTTCTTGTTGCGCTTATTTTTCGGAACATTTTCAAAGAACTTTTTGTCTTTCTTGCCGTTACGCCCCGCTTTTCCCGCTCTTGAACTTGTTTTCGGCGCATCGTCTCGCTTACGTCGGCGTCTCGAACTATTTTCGCTGCCAGAGCCAGATGATGAGCCGCTTCGTTCGCTGCGTTTACGGTCTTTTGTGCGTGCTTTGAACACTTTGCGCTCACCTGTTTCACGCTTACGACGATTATTGATCATGCCTGCCACTTCAAAGTCAATCGAACGTTCATCTTTATTAACATTGATGACCTTCACCTTGATTTCATCACCGATTCGGAAAACCTTCCCGCTTCGCTCACCAATCATTGCCAAATGGCGTTCATCAAAACGATAATAGTCATCGTTCATTTCACTGACATGCACAAGACCTTCAATCGTATTTGGTAATTCAACGAACATACCGAAATTCGTGACAGAACTAATCATACCATCGAACTCTTCGCCTACTTTATCCAGCATGTATTCCGCTTTCTTCAAATCATCCGTTTCGCGTTCCGCATCAACCGCCCGACGCTCACGTTTCGATGTATGCTCTGCGATATCCGGTAAAACCATTCCCCACTTTTCACGTGTGGCACTATCCGTTTTTCCTTCAATAATATACGTACGAATCAATCGATGAACAATCAAATCCGGATAACGGCGAATCGGCGACGTGAAATGTGTATAATATTCCGTCGACAGACCGAAGTGACCTAAGCTTTCGGAATCATACTTCGCTTGCTGCATAGAGCGCAATAACACTGTATTGATTACGACCTCTTCCGGTGTTCCTTCTACTGCTTCGACGATTTCCTGCAATGCGCGTGGATGAATATCATTCGCTTTTCCCTTCACCACATAACCGAAGTTTGTAATGAATTCGAAGAAGCGTTGCAACTTCTCTTCTTTCGGATCTTCGTGAATACGGTAAATGAACGGAATATCCATCCAGTGGAAATGCTCGGCAATCGTTTCATTGGCCACTAGCATGAATTCTTCAATTAGCTTTTCCGCAACCGAACGTTCACGAATAACAACGTCAGTCGGATGTCCTTCTTCATCCACCAGCACTTTCGCTTCTTTGAAATCAAAGTCAATCGCACCGCGGTTCATTCGTTTTTCACGCAAAATTGCCGCCAATTGCTCCATATCTTCAAATAATGGCACAAGTGGTTCGTACTTTTCTCGTAACTCTTCATCTTTGTCGACCAAAATTTTATTCACATCCGAATAGGTCATACGTTCCGTTGTTTTAATGACACTTTGGAAAATTTCATGTTTGACAACATGTCCAGTACTATCAATTTCCATATCACATGATAACGTTAAACGATCAACTTTCGGATTCAATGAACAAATACCATTCGATAAACGGTGAGGAATCATCGGAATAACACGGTCCACCAAGTACACACTCGTTCCGCGATCATATGCTTCCCGGTCGATTGGACTGCCTTCTGTTACATAATGACTGACATCGGCAATATGCACACCCAATTTGTAGTTGCCATTATCCAACTTTGTCACCGTAACAGCATCATCCAAGTCCTTCGCATCAGCGCCATCAATTGTGACAATCACTTGGTCGCGCAAATCACGACGATTTTCCAAGTCGCTTTCATCAATGGTTTCAGGTGTATCATGTGCTTGCTGTAACACATCCTCCGGGAATTCCAATGGCAAACCATTGTTGTGAATGATAGAAAGAATATCAACACCCGGATCATTTTTATGACCTAGAATTTCAATGACTTCCCCTTCCGCACTCGCTCGTCCTTCTGGATAAGCAGTAAGCTTTACCACTACTTTGTGGCCATCTACAGCCCCATTCTTAGCAGCTTTCGGAATGAAAATATCATTGGCGATTTTTTTATCATCTGGAATAACAAAGCCGAAATAATTACTTTCAGAGTATGTTCCTACCAACTGCTGTAAGCCTCGCTCAATGATTTTCTCCACAGCACCCTCACGGCGCGATCCTGAGCTTTGAGATGACACACGTACGAGGACAATATCACCGTGCATCGCATTTTTCGTATCATTCGGCGGAATGAAGATATCATCCATCCCTGGTTCATCCGGCGTTACAAAAGCGAAGCCTTTTGCATGAGCAGACAGCTTCCCGCGTATTAAATTCATTTTTTCGGGCAAACCGAAACGGTTGTTTCTTGTGCGGAGGACAAGCCCTTTCTCCTCTAATTTCACAAGTGCTTTTACGAAACTTTTGAAGTCATCTGACTCTTCAATTTCTAGCACTGCCTCTAATTCTTGCACTGTCATTGGTTTGTATGACTCTTCTTTCATAAATTGAAGAAGACGATCATAATAATAACGGATATTTTCATCCATTTAAAAAACCTCCCTTTTCCAGGGTAAAAGCTATTCTTTCCAGTCTAACCGCTCTAAGAAATGGTACACATCCTGATGAAGTTGTGCCTTTTCTTGATCGAGCGTAATAACATGTCCAGATTTCTCATACCATTTTAATTCTTTTTGATCTGTGCTTACATTATTGTATATAATAGCGGCACTGTCAGGATTAATTACATCATCATTTCGTGCTTGGACAACAAATGTTGGAACAATAATAGAAGATAAAGATTCTCGAACTTCTTGAATCAATGTTTGAAGAGAAGCAAGTGCGGTCTTTGGCGAAAGTTGATTCACTTCTTGTTCAATGGATGCAGTATCTTTTCCTTCTCTTTTCTTATATTCTCTCGCAAATCGCAAAACACCTGCATTCATATCTTCAAGACTTCTGAAAGACATCGGCGCACACATCGAGACAATCCCTTTTATAGGTACAGTTTTGCCCAATTTTAGAGAAAATACGCCCCCTAAAGACAATCCTACCACAGCAATTTCATTATACCCTTTTCTAACTAATGAATCATATGCCATTAAGACATCTTTCCACCAATCTTTTGAACCGTATGAAACCAATTCTTCCGGTGAAGCATCATGCCCTTTATAAACAGGTGCATGACATGTATACCCCTTATCATTCAAAAAGCGCCCCAGCATCCGAACATCCGCTGAATTGCCCGTAAACCCATGCAACAATAAAACCGCTCTGTTTCCTCCCTCAAATGTAAATGGCTTTGGTGCGATTATTCTCATCTATTTCCGCTCCCCTTTTTCCCGTGCAAACTTTACCATAAACCGAGATGGCCTCTACAGGAAACAATGGCATCTAAAATCTATGATACGTGCATTTACTGTTCGAATTAGTTCTATTTAATCAGATTTCCGTCAATTATGCCATGAATACGATGTGCGATCGAAAAACACAAAAAAAGAATGTCTTCATGTAGAAACATCCTCTTAAAAGCCTCACAGGCTCCCCTCATCGTCTGCGTTTATTCATTTTTTGATGCTCCTTCTCAATACAGACTCAACCCTGGCCACAAGCTCAAGCGGATTGAAGGGTTTATGAAGGAAGTCATCAGCTCCTTGCTTCAATGCTTTAATTGTCTCCGCTTCCGAGCTGACGGCACTGACCATGATTAGCGGCACATCACTGTTTTGTTCGTTTCGCAACCAATTGCAGTAATGAAAGCCCGATTCATCCGGCAATCTGATGTCCAAAAGTATTAAACAAGGGGGATGTTGCACAAATTGATTTTTCCCTTCTTTCACATCCTTCGCCTCGATTACCATGAAGCCTTCCCTCTCCAAATACAGCTTGATGATTGTCCGAATATTTTTCTCATCTTCAATAATTAAAATGCTGCGTTCGCATGAAGGATCCTTCATTATTCTCACATCCCTTTATCAGCATCCATCCTCTCTTTCATTATCCCATAAACGTACATTTTTAATTAATCGAAAAATGTCAATAAACTTACAATTTACTTCAAAGAACAAACGTGCAGCGCTAAATCCAGACAACGGTTTCACATCATTCAAAGCAACCCACTACAGAAGGATTTTATCTTCTTTTAAAGCGCAAAAAAACCAGCCTTTGCTGGTTTTCACATTCATCCTTATAAAGCAAGATAAGCCAATGCTATTGTTAAAGCAAAAAACAGAACCGACAATACAATCGTCACTCTATGAAGGACCAAATCAATTCCACGTGCCTTTTGTTTTCCGAATAGCTGCTCCGCACCACCAGAAATCGCACCAGATAGACCTGCACTTTTTCCGGATTGAAGTAACACGACTACGATTAGTGCAATTGAAACAATTATTAGAAGAACTGTGAGAACTGTATTCACGCAGTCCACCTCCTCTTAATCTTGACAACATTATTTTAAATGTACCATATTTATTACTTGTTCACAATGTTTTTAAAAAGGTAGCCCAACCTCCCATTCCCCTAAAGATTTTGTCAATGATAATAGGGTATAATGTCATTAGGAGAGGAAGTGAAAATTATGTACAATACAATCATCAAAAATATAGATATCCTAAATGTGGTTTTTGCGATTGTGGCCACTGTCGCCCTATTGATGAATGATGCGGATATACTCCAAGCTTGTATCATTTTAGTGGCGACCATCACCTTATTAGCAACTAAATATCAATTTAACCGTGTTTTTATCTTTCTTACATACACAAGCAGTACCTTCTTTTTTGCGTTTTTATACGCTAAAACGGTTACAGATTATACGGAAAATACACAGCATCTGATTATTGTCATTGCCGTTTCCTTATTGGTCGGCATAATAGGGGCCACCTTGAAATTAGGCAGCAATACCCTTTCCTTCGTTTGGATTACAATGCATATCCTGATTTTCATTACGGCTTTTCAAATGACTTCACACACTGTCTTCATAAAAGCATTGTGGAGTAGCAATACGCAATTTTACACAATTAGTCAATATTACCCTTACTTACTGGCAGGATTTTTGATCGGTGTCTTTTTAGAAAAATACCAGGTGGCCATCAAAAAAGATCGGCGAGACGATTAACCAAGAGCTTAACTGCTCTTGGTTCTTTCATTTTTCAGAGGTAATTCAAAAGTAAACGTGCTTCCTTCGCCAACTTTACTTTCCACCTCTATCGTACCGCCATGCATATCCACAATCCATTTGACCATCGACAGACCAAGACCGAGATGATGATTGTCGGAGGCTGTCCGGGAAGCATTCACTTGGTAAAAACGATCCCAAATTTTTGATTGATACTGTTCTTCAATGCCGATACCATTATCACTGACTTTTCCGATGACCTTCTCGCCATCTTGAAACAATTGCACTTTCACCCAACCGCCACGTTTCCCGTATGAAATAGCATTCGAAATCAAATTCATCCATAATCGCATCATCAACGTTTGCTCGGCTTTCATATCGATATCATCCTGTATATCGGCAATCATGGTAATTTCTGCTTCAGAAGCAGTCTCTGTCAACTCTTCGACAACCATTTCCGTCAATTCACTAAGATTGATTTGTTCAAATACCAAACGGGCTTTTTTGCTGTCTCCCCTAGCGAACATCAATAACTGTGAAATGAGGGAAGCCATTTTTTTCGCCTGCTTCAAAATCACCTGTAACGAAGACTTCATTTCTTCCTTATTGTCAGACTGAGAAAGTCCATATTCACATTGAGAAATGATGACCGCTGTCGGCGTGCGAAGTTCATGTGAAGCATCCGATGTGAATTGCTTTTCACTTTCAAAGGACTTTTGCAATCGGTCAAACATGCGGTCGAACGTTTGCGCCAACAGATGAATTTCATCCTTATTGCCTTGCAAATCAATCCGCCTTGTCAAATCCTTTCCATCACTGATGCTGTTTACCGAATCAATGATTTGCTGAATAGGTTTGAACGCCCGTCTTGTAATCAAATATCCACCGACTGCGGCCAACACAACAAAAAAGGGAAAAATAATAAATGCTAGTTTTGTAATGAAATCAATTGTCGAGGATAACACATTTAATGATGTCACTCCTCTAATCCATACTGTCTGGCTATCCTCCACCACAGTGCGCAAATCATAAACGAGCCATTCTTGCTGACCCTGTTGGGATGTTTGCATATTTCCATCATTGAATGGAACATCACTTAAACCATCCGGTACAGTCCCTTCCAGCAATTGACCATCTCCCGAATAAATCAACAGTCGAACACCATCGTCATACAATTCCAATTCATCGTCGTCTTCCCTTTTTCCGTGCTCGAAGTCAAGCTCTTCCGCCAATTCATGCACATTGTGTTTCAATGTATCTTCTAACTGAAAGAGCAATAATTTATCAGAAGTGGCAACGATAAACACCAAAATTGCCGATACAATCAAAATAATGAGTGCCGTATACCAAAGCGTGACCTTCATTTTAATGGATAAACGTTTCATTGTTTCACCCTCAATACATAGCCGGCTCCTCTGACGGTATGAATCAATTTTGGCTCGAAATCATGATCGATTTTTTTCCGTAAATAGCGTATATATACATCAATAATATTGGACGCCCCTTCGTAATCATAATCCCAAATATGCTGTTCAATCTGCTCTCTAGATAGCACAATCCCTTTATTGCGAATGAGATACTCTAGCATCGCAAATTCCTTACTCGAAAGATTGATCTGTTTATTTCCGCGTGTGACGGTATGGGCATTGCAATCCACCGTTAAATCAGCGATTTCAAAAATGTTCGTTGGATTGCCTACTTTTCTCCTCGTCAACACTCGCAATCGGGCCAATAGTTCATCGAAGGCAAACGGCTTCACGACATAATCATCCGCACCTGCATCGAGCCCCTTTACCCGATCGTCTATCCCATCTTTAGCCGTCAATAACAGAACTGGCGTATCATCATGGTTTACACGCATTTCCTTTAATACGTGCAAACCATCCAGACCCGGAATCATAATATCCAACACGACCACATCATAATTGGCCATGCTCAAATATTCCAATGCGTCCAACCCGTTATCACACGCATCCACACTATAATGCTCTGCCTGCAATCTTTTTTTGATGACGTTCTGCAAATCTCGTTCATCTTCTACCACTAGTACACGCACGGCACTCTCCTCCTTATTGCACTGTCTATCATTATTGTAAGAGATAAATATGAAAGGAACATGAAAAATCCCCATTCTTTTTTTCTAAAATAAAACAAAAAAATAGCCATTATTAATGTTGCTTTAATGTTTCGTTAGTAGCATAAGAGTAGGAAATAGAAAAGGAGGTCACTTACATGTTCAAGAATATGTTTATCATTGCCGTTATCACAGCTTTTAGTCTAGTTGGATGCAGCAATAATTCATCCACAGAATCAACTAAAGTCGAAACACCCGCGCAACAAGAAACA
>JBJEFL010000187.1:0-10143 GCA_051873995.1 Bacillus sp. (in: firmicutes) | reverse complement strand
ACGACACACAATTAGTCGACACCTATACGAAGGAAATAGACAGCTACACAACCAAAGTGAACAACTTCGTCACAAATACGCAAAATGTGACACCAGCTAATACAGTTCAAGAAAAAACAGATCAATTTAATGCTTTGGATGTAGAAGGAGACACCTTAGAAGACGAACTGGACTTACTCGAAGATCGTATAGAAGCTGATTACACAGCAAACAAACTTTCCACTTTAAACTATCAATCATTGGATGCAACTGTTGAAAATTTAGAAGAGCAAATCGACCAAGCAACGGATTCACTCGAATTGCTATTGGGTATAGAAGATTAAAGAAGGAGTAGATTATCATGTCTGAAAAAACGAAAACATTCACAAATAAACTAATAGCCGCAAAGAAAAAAATCATTCTTACAGTCGTTGTCATCGCCGTGCTCTTTGCGGCGGGAATTGGCGGATATGTCGGAATTGCCTATAATTACGCGAAGAAAAACGACAATTACACAGAAGCGCAAATTAAAGAAATTGCCCTATCTTATATAGATGGGGAAGTAATAAGTGTAAAGAAAGACTTTGAAATCGAAGATGACCGCTTATCACACTCTGAATTTGAATATGAAGTTGAAATCAAAACCGATCAAAATACCTTGCAAGAAGTAGTGGTTCACTCTCGAACCGGTACAATTGAATTAGATGACCATGACTATCACCATGAACATTAAACAACTATAAAACAACTCATCGAGAAGGACTGTTTCTCCCCTTTTCGCATCATACTAGAATATTGCAACCTAAATTAGAGCCCTCTGATCTGATGACAGAGGGCTCTATTCCTTTCACGCAATTTTGTCGCAAGAACATCGCCTACATGGGCCGTTTCTCCTCGTTTAACAGCAATTTTTTGCAGTACACCCGCCACATCCGCTGTAATTTCCGAAGTAGCTTTTTCGGTTTGGACCTCAAGCAATGTATCCCCCACATCCACTTGATCACCTTCTGCTTTATACCAAAGCACCACTGAACTTTCATCTGCGCTATCGGATAATTGAGGTAACTTCACTTCATACACACTACTTCCCCCTCTCTTCACTGCTTCATCATTTCTACTGCTGCATTGTAAATTTTATCTCCATTTGGTCGAACATAATTTTCTACAGATTATTATCCTTTACATGTGCTCCCGCAATGCCATATGCAGTCGCATGTGCATCATTGTCTGGCACCGATGTAGATGCCTCTTTAGGAACAGAAATACCATATGAATTATCTTCCACCACTGCAATTAATGGCAGCTTCCAAACCGCGGCTAAGTTCAATGATTCATGGAAACTTCCTTGATTGGCCGCGCCATCTCCGAAAAAGGCAACAGCCACTGAATCCGTCCCTTTCTTTTTAGCAGCCAATGCCGCACCTACTGCATGAAAATTTCACGTTCGGATCAAACAAGTGCATATGACCGCCTTTTCCTTTGCCAAGCCCTGTTTCTTTCCCAAATATTTCAGCTGTCATTTTATTCAAATCGACACCTTTAGCAATCGCTTCATGATAAGGTCGGTGCATTGCTGTCACTGTATCATCCTTTGTTAAGTGGACACGCATACCTACAGCTGCAGGCTCTTGCCCCGTACTCAAATGCATTTCACCTGGAACGGGATCAGAACCGATATTGAAGACCGGGCTTTTGCCTTCACTATACGCCTTGACCATACAGTCTTCATAATAACGGGATTTCACCATTGTTTCGTACATCCATAACACATCTTCTGCCGGGATATTATTCGTCACCATAACTCCTCCTCTGAAAAATGATTATCTAAAACTACAAACTTTTTATACCCTAGCCCTCTACTACTAAACATTGCTTATGTACCACGCCATTCAAAGCACGATATGTATCTATCATTTTGGCAAAGATTACACTTTGACTAAATATATGTTTGTACGTATCATAATAAGTAGTTATTATGACCAAGTACTAATTCGAAAGAATGATTCACTTCATTGCAACAACAATCATGACTTTATTAACAACGACGATTTTACTGGAGGAACAAATGAAAAAAGCAAAAGTGGCATGGATTACAGATAGTAGTAGCTCATTACCAAAGGAATTTATCGCTCAGCACCATATTCATGTCATTCCTTTAAATATTATGATCAATCAAGTTTCTTACAAAGAAAACATCGAGATTACAGAAGAAGAATTATATCATCGCATGTCAAATGAAGAAGGGACATTTCAAACATCCCTCCCTTCTATAGGGGAATTTGTCAATCTATATAAACAGTTGAAGAAAGAATATGATTTCGGTATTGCTATTCATCTTTCTAGTAAACTATCAGGCACCTATAATACATCTGTTATGGCAGCTGAAATGGCTGGATTCAAACTTTACCATATTGATTCATTGACCGGCTCTTTTCCACTCGGTCATTTGATTCAAACGGGAATTGCGCTGTTTAACCAAGGAATAGCAGCTGAAGAAGTTCTCACACATTTACATCAGTTGAAACAGCAAACTCGACTATATATCATCCCCGCCAATCTGAATCAACTACACAAAAGCGGCCGCGTCTCAGGCAGTCAAAAATTGTTGGCTTCTCTCTTTCAAATAAAGCCAATTCTCGCCATTGAAGAAGGAGAAGCAAGGATTAAAGAGAAAGTCAGAAGTCACCGAAAAGCCATGGCGACTGTCATCAAGAAATTAAAAGAAGATCACGCCCAACATACAATTAAGAAAGTAGCCATTTTACATGCAAACGACTTGGACAAAGCGCACGAATTAAACGAACTAGTCCAAACAGAACTACCAGGAATCGCTACCGAGACATTGATGCTCATTTCTGTTGCTGGTGTTCATACAGGTGCTAAAACAGTCGGCCTTTCATGGGTTTGCGAATAAATGCTACAACAAATAATCCAGCTGTCTTGTCCATTCACAAAACAGCTGGATTTCTTTCGTACTTATTTTCTTTCTTCAACAATTTCATCCACCAATTTTTCAGCGGCTCGTCGATATAAATTACTCATATTTACAAGTGAGGCAATGAGTAAAACGTTTTGTAAATAATTCTGTTCCCCCTCATCTGTCCCCGTTTGTTCATCATTCATTTCCTTCATTCTTGCTTGAATGTCATCCTTGAAACGCTCCATATTTTCCTCGCTTAATTGGAGATAGCTTTCATACAGGCTATCCAACGGAAAATTTTCTGTCGTTACCTTCTTATTGAGCCCTTCCAAAGTAGCCTGAATGTCCTTGATGGTTAACGCACCCTTTAATTGATAAATTAAGCTTATTAAAATAATATGCTCCTTCGAATACTTCTTATTTTTGATTGGAAAAAGTAATTTCCCTTTCGCATAATTATTGATCATTGTTTTCGTTAAAATCTTTTCGTCTGCATTCCTCTTCGTATCGCCAAATTTATTCTCAAACAATTGAATGACTTGGTCCATATACAAATCAATCTCTGGAATATCCTTTAATAGAATGTTTTGTTCACGCTCTAGCTTCTCTTGAAAAGAATGTAAGTTTTCCACTTTAAAACCTCTTTTTCATTTATATGTACTCACATTTTATATCAAAACTTCACAAAAAGTAAATGTTGACTATGTAACGAAATAGAATTATCATTATAAGTAGTTATTAAAACTACTTATCGGAATAAGAGGGGATAAAAAATGAATACATACATTAGGGAACCAATAAACGGACTAACACATTTGGCAGGTGCCATTCTTTCCTTTGTCGGGCTTTTGGCGATGGTTTTGAAAGCAGCTAGCTTGCATGCTTCTATACTACAAATAACAGCCATCATCATTTTTGGCATCAGTATGATTCTTCTTTACTCTGCTTCGGCTACTTATCACATGGTCATTGCCAAAGATCGCGTAATCGCTTTTTTGAGAAGAATCGACCATTCGATGATTTTCATCTTAATTGCCGGTTCATATACGCCTTTTTGCCTTATTAGCTTGCATGGTACGACAGGATGGATTTTATTCACCATCGTCAGTATCATCGCCGTGCTTGGCATAGGGTTTAAATTAATTTGGTTTTCTTGCCCTAGATGGCTCTCAACCGCTCTGTACATCGCTATGGGATGGATCATTATCTTTGCGGCCGTTCCACTTGGACAAGCATTAAGTACGCAAGGATTATTCCTCCTTATTTTAGGCGGGATCTTATATACAGTCGGCGGTGTCATCTACGCCTTGAAACCGAAATGGATGACATTTAAATACATGGGCTTCCATGAAATTTTTCATATTTTTATCATGCTAGGTAGCTTAGCACACTTTTTATGCGTCTACTTCTATGTAATATAGAAAAACGGAAGCATCTTAATTAGCACTGAGAGCTAGATAATCGTCAAACTTCAGAAGTCTATCCTTTTTTGCGCTAATGAACGGAAAACGAAAATCACCAAGGTATAGAGGAGCCACTCTATTAAACCTGTAGCTAATGGGGATATAACTGGATTAAACAATACAACCTTTGCTTTTACGGAGGATTAGGAAATGAATAAACCAAAAGTAGCTTGGATTACAGATAGTACTAGCTCATTGAATCAAGATTTTATTAAGCAACACAATATACATGTTGTTCCTTTAAATGTGATTATTAATCAAGTTTCATACAAAGAAACCATCGAGATTACAGAAAAAGAATTATATGAACGTATGCAAAAGGGTGATGGCACATTCCAGACATCTCTTCCTTCCGTGGGTGATTTCGTCACTCTTTATGAAAAATTGAAGGAAGAATACGATTTTGGTATAGCCATTCACGCTTCTAGTAAACTATCAGGCACATATAATGCTTCTGTTCTGGCAGCGGACATGGTCGGTTTTCAATTGTATCATCTTGATTCTCTGACAGGTTCATATGCTCTTGCTCATTTAATCCATGAAGCGGTTCATTTACATGAACAAGGAATGGCTGTTGATGAAATTATGACTCGCCTCAATGAGTTGAAACAACAGACACGTATCTATTTGACCCCGGCGAATCTAAATCAATTGCACAAAAGTGGTCGTGTCTCTGGCAGTCAAAAGTTATTGGCATCCTTATTCCAAATTAAACCGATTTTAGCGATAGAAAATGGACAAGCCATCATTAAAGATAAAGTAAGGAGCCAGAAGCGAGCATTAGCAAATATTATTCAAAAATTGAAAGAGGATCATCAAAAAAAGTTGATAAAGAAAGTGGCAATCTTACACGCCAACGATATCGAGAAAGCTAATGAATTGAAGCAATTAGTGAAAGCTGCCATACCTGACATGGAAACCGAAACATTCATGCTCATTTCTGTTGCCGGTGTTCATACGGGTGCTAAAACAGTCGGTCTTTCATGGGTTTGTGAATAATTAGCAATAACAAAAATCCCACAGAAACTATCTTTCTGTGGGATTTTTACATGTAGAATGTGTCATTAATGATTGAACTGCTCTTCTTTTGGCACAGTTGTAGAAGATGGACTTGCTGCTTTTTCCAGTGAAGGCGCTTTGGAACGCTTCACAAAAAATGCCAACACTAACGGAATAAGCCCGATAATCATCGCAACAAAGAATGTATGATTAATGCCGTCCAGTAAAGCTTGCATGCCGATTTGCTGTTGCATCGCAGCCATTGCTTCTTCCGTCATCTGTGCCGCTTGACCTGATTCAGCCGCTTTGCTCATCGCTTCAGCCATTAAGCTTTCTGCCGTTTCCTCCGTACGGTGATTCATAACTGTCATCAATAGCGCCGTGCCAATGGCACCTGAAATTTGTTGTAGCGTATTATTAATTGCCGTTCCGTGCGGATAATAATTCATCGGCAATTGATTCAAGCCATTGGTCGAAATCGGCATCATAACCATGGACATCCCAAACATTCGAATCGTATATACCGCCATCAAATACGTATAACTTGTTTCAGTAGTCAAGTCCGTTAAATAATAGGTCGATACAGCCATAATGGATAATCCTGTTATGGCCAGCATACGCGCACCATATTTATCGAATAATCGCCCCGTAATCGGCGACATAATTCCCATGACCAATGCACCTGGAAGCATTAATAAGCCCGAATCCAGTGGAGAAATGCCGCGAATAGTTTGCGTATATAACGGCGTCAAAATCATCCCTGAGAACATCGCCATAGAAAGTACCACTGAAATCACTGACCCTAAAGCGAACATCGGATATTTATAGGCGCGGAATTCAAGTAATGGATCCTGCAAACGCAACTGACGAATAATGAACGCTACCAAACTAATGCCCCCTATAATAAGGGTGCCATACGTTATAGGGGCGTCCCATCCTTCCGTGCCCGCGGATGTAAATCCATACAGAATGCCACCGAAACCGATACTAGAAAGAATAACAGACAGCACATCCAGCTTCGCTTTTTTATTCGGTGTCACATTTTTCAATTTAAAAATGGCCAAAATCACCGTCAACACAGACAACGGCAAAATCATGCCAAATAGTACACGCCATGTGTAATGCTCCAAAATCCAACCGGATAACGTTGGTCCGATGGCAGGCGCGGATATCATAACTAATCCAAAGATTCCCATTGCCGCTCCACGTTTTTCAATAGGGAACGATGTCAGCATGACATTCATTAAAAGCGGTCCAAGCATAGACATACCCGCCGCCTGAACCATACGGGCAACAATCAGTACCCAAAATTCCGGCGCAAATGCTGCCACTGCTGTACCAATCGTAAATATCGACATCGCACTAATAAATAATTTACGATTGGTAAAACGGGTAATGAAAAACGCACTTGTCGGAACTAACACCCCACTGACCAACATAAAGCCGTTCGTCAACCATTGTACAGTGGATGTACCAACATCAAACTCCTCCATCAATGTCGGTAGAGCAATATTCAGCAATGTATTGTTCAGAAAGGCCACAAATGCCCCCACAAATAAGATGGCAATCATGCCATAAGGGGGCTTTTTTTGATGTGATTCTTTTCCTTGCACTCACAATCCTCTCACTTTCTATTTTTAAAATATCAACTTTTTAAAATTTTATACCAATTGTATAAAATAATCAATTTTTTAGTCAAATAGTACAAATTAATCTTTCGACAAATAAACAGCAAATAAAACAAAGTACCAATAAATTTGTCTCATTTGCTGTTTATTATGTATTTTCTACCCTTATAATCCACTACTGACATTTGGATAAACGATTATGCAGATGCAAACCAGCAGTAGTGGAATCAGCGTCCATTTAAGATTTGTTTTCCATTTTATACTGCCACGAATAAAATTGATTGTTGTCACGTTGATTAAAATAACCATTGCCGCAAAACTAACAAAAAAACCAAACTGTATAAATCCCTCCACTTTCAATCACTCCTTCTATAAAAATACATTATTACACTTAATAATTATTATTCCACTAATTGTTCAACTTTTCACATAATTACATTAAGAATTTTGTCCATTATCTCCTATTAATCAGTTCAATAAGAAAACCCAATAAAGGAACTTTTAGAAAGAATCCGTTTATCGGGTTTACATCGCCAATACTCTTGACGTTAAACAAGAGTTTCTTCTGGATTACGCGACAGTTGATTTTAGCCAGAAAATGATCTAACGAAAAGCGAACGGACTGGACCAAATATCTACGTTGCCATTTTGCAGAGCTTTTCGTTGATTCGATATAGGGCAATAATTTCAGCATTCATACTATTCAAGCAGCCTAATCACCTCATTGTCTCCATACTCAAGCGCATAGTCATAAGCTGTTTGATCTTGGGAGTCTTTAAAGTCTCTATCCGCGCCATAATCTAAAAGTAACTTCACTATTTCTAAATTATTGTTAAATACTGCCGTCATTAGCGGATGCGTTCCATATGCATCAACCGCATTTGGATTTGCCCCCGCTTCAAGTAGCGTTTGAGCCGCTTCATATTGGTCATATGCAATGGCCCAATGTAGCGCTGTATATCCTTCGATGTCCGTTTCCTCAAGCTTCACTCCATTCGACAGTAATCCGTTAATCGTTCCTATATCATTTTGGCTAGCTGCGCTCATTAACTCTGTTATACTATCATAATATTCGTCGTCTACACTATCAGTATCTTCGTTTACACTACCATTATATACGTCTGCACTTTCACCATAACCTTCCAGCGTCTCCATAACGGCATCATTATTCGACAGTTTGAAGCCTGCTATAGCAGTCCCTGCTGATACTAGTAAAACAGCCGCGATAATACCAACAATGCCTAGCCAAACCTTTCCTTTTGGTTCTTTCAATTCAACAGTCGTTTCAGCTGAAAAGTATTTAGATATGGCATAAATTCTTTTTGGCAAATGCGGATGAGTGGAAAGCTTTTCATTCAACCATACGAAAAAACCGCTTTCTGTTTGAAGCTGTTCCATATACGCTTCTTTATTCACTTTCGTGTATAGTTCCTTACCGATTGCCAGCGTTGTTAAAGCATTCTTTGATGCCTCAAAAGATTGCACATAGTAAGCTGCATAACGATCACATGTATATTCACATGCGCGTAAGTATGCATTCCCTAAAAAAGGAACCCACATCGCAGGTAATATGAAAGTGCTGATGATGACATGTTTTCTTTTTAAATGAGCGAATTCATGCGCCAATACAAAAAGAACTTCCTTCTCCGCTTCCTTTTCTATTAGCTCAAATATTCCCGAATACAAAACCACCATATTCTTTCCAAAGAATCTAGTCGCAAATGCATTTAACACCCCTTCCGATTCAACAACGTATATGTCAGGAATAACCGTAAAACCCATGTTTTTCGCAGTGATCGCTGCTTTTTCATAAAGCTCCGGAAACTGCCTTTCACTAATCTTTACTCCATTTCTCCTAATGCCGCCTATCATAATGCCGTGCAATAAAACTGAAATCAAAATAAGTACTAAAATAACTATAATTCCAATTACCGTAAATGCTAATGTCACATACATTAGGACACTAAATAATACGACCAATATGAAATAGACAGATTCTCTTTTATGAACTAATTGGTCTTGAGAAAAATCACTCATAATAACTCCACACCCTAACTTATATTCTGTAAATTCAAAACAAACATACAATGTTAAATTTTAACACAAATGACACTTATCATCTATTAATCAAGCTTGAATGTATAGTCCATATCCATGCGGCAATCTCCGATTTGTCATAAATATAAGTTTGAAATTAGCATAAAAACCTCCTAATCATGGATTTTCATCCATAAATAGAAGGTTTTAATATGTCTATTCGGTGTATAGATTTATTGTAGAAAGACTTCAAACTATCATTACAAGAAATTACATATAATTTTTGACTTCATTAAATCACACTGTTGATATTCGCTAAGGGAGACAGAAATAAAAAACTACAATGTGAGCTATTTCTCGCATTGTAGGGTACTTCTATATAATCCAACTCTGTCCAATCACTCCGCCTAGACAGCAAAATCTAATAGGACACCGGTCCCTTTAATTGTTCAAATGCTGTCTTGGCAATTTGAAAAGAGCTCTCCTTATATTGTTGCCATTCTATAATTTGATTCACAAATCCACGATAGGCATACGGAGCAGCTGCCAGCATTTTATTTAAACCGACTCTTACGGCTGCATCCATTACCCCCGCTTCTCGAATACAGTATTCAATTACCTGCCAAAGACTCAGAGATTGATCTCCCTGCAAAATTCTATTCCCGGTGCCTACTGCAGTTACACGATGATAAGATGCAGGAACCAACGCATCGTGAGTCTCCTTCAATCCATTTAAATTAGTCATTTCCGGAATATAATGAAGTTGTGATGCCATCGAACAAACAATTTCTTCTGCATATAGACTATTGGACAACGCTTCCACCATTTGACGAACTGTCTCAGTTTGTCTCATCATAAGTCCCCCTCATACATTTAATCCCCTATTCGATATCATACGGCAGTTACCCATAATAGTACCTAAACAAAAGAAAAAACCATCCTCACATGTGGATTTCTCACACATGTAAGGATGGTTTTCATATTGTATGGCTATATCAAGCCTACTCCATTAACAGCTAATTAGCGTTTGATGTTGTAGAAAGATTTAAGACCATCGTATACAGCTAAATCGCCAAGCTCGTCTTCGATGCGAAGAAGTTGGTTGTATTTAGCGATA
>JBJEFL010000186.1:0-7533 GCA_051873995.1 Bacillus sp. (in: firmicutes) | reverse complement strand
AGAGCACTCGGCTGTTAACCGAGCGGTCGTAGGTTCGAATCCTACCTGCGGAGTCCTAAAATGAAAAAATCCATTGTTCCCAAGGGTTCAATGGATTTTTTCATTTTCTACTTTAAGAAAGTATAAAACTCTACGTTATGAAAAAGTGATAGCTTTCTTCATTTTTTAGGAAGCCATCTGTTTATCCAAGATTTTTTTGTGGCGGCTATTTGTTCACGTGCTTCTTCTGCCTCTTTCATCACGCGTATTTGAGCTAACAACATATCGATTTGATTGTTGAGTTGCTTAATTTCGTCTTCCTTTTCTTTGTATGTTCTTCCTAACATTTGGACAACATCACTGAGTAGTTCTTTCTGTTTTTCAATTGTCTCTTTCAGCTCTGTAATCGTTTGGTTCATACTGCTTAAGACTTCATTATTTGTTAGATTCCTACTTTCCTCTACTGGGGAAGTAATGGAGCTGTTGTTAATTTGTATAAGGAATTGGTCGATTTCTTCTGCTTGTTTTCCTGCAATATACAAATCCCGTATTTTATAAATGATTGGAATCGACTTTTCTGCCATAAAGTATCCCCTTTTGCGCTTTTCCACTTGTAAACAATGGTTGTGATGGATTAAGTAGCGTCTTATCGTTGATTTTGGAATATTTGTTTTTTCAGCAATTTCCGTAACCGATAACCATCCTTCGTCCATCAAACTTTCCCCCTTCATCAGTTGCTCATGCTTTATTATTCTCTATATGCTAATGGAAATCCTTGTTTTTAGGCATGTTTCACTATTTGTTTTATGTGCTTCGGATGGTGGGAGTGGAGAGTAGGGGTCATCTGATTTTTTTTGAATAAAATTATGGTGATATATTGAAAAATAAAACGGTGAATACTATAGATATCAGAATGGGAGCAAGAAGCTTTTTAATGCTTTACTACGTTATCTAACTGTTATTTACACAGGTTTCGGGTGATGCTATACTCATTTGGATATATTGCAATAAGCAGAATTTTAATATCTGGAGGAGTACCATGAATATTGGAAATAAATTATTCTCCACTAATATAAACAGAGCGATGGAGTATCTGTATGTATTAATGGGCTCAGCAATTATAGCTATAACATTTAATGTTTTTTTACTGCCAAATAATATCGCTTCTGGTGGGGTAAGTGGAATAAGTACAATTATGCATGCACAGTTTGGATTGGAACCAGCTTTTGTTCAGTGGTCGTTGAATATTCCTTTATTTATCGCTGGTGTGATTATTTTAGGAAAGCACTTTGGGATTAAGACGCTTGTTGGAACACTGTTTTTTCCGTTTGTTGTTTTTTTAACAAATGATTGGAGTCCTTGGACGACGGATCCTTTATTAGGGGCTTTATGTGGCGGAATAGGTGTTGGAGCTGGTCTTGGTGTGGTGTTTCGTGGAAAAGCATCGACAGGCGGTACCGATTTAGCGGCACAAATTCTGCATAAATTTACGCAAATTAGTTTGGGGAAATGTGTTGCAGCAATCGATGGTTTAATTGTCATTACGGCTTGTTTTGTCTTTGATATCGAGCGTGGGCTGTATGCCTTAATCAGTTTATATGTGACCAGTAAGACAATTGATTTAGTGAATGTCGGCATAAATAGTTCTAAAATGACGATGATTATTACAAATAAAGATGAAGAAGTTCGATCGGCGATTTTCGAACATGTTGACCGTGGTGTAACGGAACTCAAAGGACGTGGAGGCTATACAGAAGATGAGCGACCAGTCATTATGTGTGTGGTGGAACAAAATGAATTCACGAAATTGAAACAAGTAGTAAAGAGTACGGATCCAAAAGCGTTCATTATTGTGATGGATGCATCAGAAGTATTGGGAGAAGGTTTTAGTGGCGTTTAAAATTGGTTAATGATGGTATAATATAGGGGTGTCTGCTAGGACTTCAAAGGGGGAATATTGGGTGAAACAGAAGTTACTTACTCTATTATTGGGAACGTCACTTGTGTTAGCTGCATGTGGTGGAGAAGAAGAGTCGAAAGAGACAAACTCAGGCTCTAATTCTGAGGATACAACTGCCAGTGCAAATGTTGGGGAAGATCTGTACCAAAAAAGCTGTGTTGGCTGTCATGGAGGGAATTTAGAGGGTACGGTAGGTCCGGCACTTGATAAAGTAGGGAATTCGTTAAGCAAAGAAGAAATCGAAACAATCATTTTAGAAGGTGCTGGAGGAATGCCAGGAGGACTTGTGACTGGCGATGATGCTTCACAACTTGCTGAATGGTTATCTACAAAGAAATAATACATAAGACTAATCCTTGGCTTTAGTAGGATTAGTCTTTTTTTCTGAGGATGTTCCGTGGTCTATCTTTCATAGGGGATTAGAGCTATTTTCAACAAGGTCATTTTATAAAGCCCTATAGTAGAAGTCTAATACATTTCACCTTTATTCAAGTTCCGTCTTTTGACAAAATAAATGATAAACTTCTTTTATTCAACAAAATTTGACAATACTGTTGAAATGAAAATGTAATATATTTATTGTTTTTTTGAAACGAATAGATGATATAATGGCATTTGTAGGTGAATTTCTACGTTTTGTTAGAAATTGCACATTAAATCAAAGCATGTCGAATGCACAACTTTATTCTTTGCTTTATAGTTAAATAGACTCATGAAAAATTCGAGAAAATGAATCTTTAGTTGGTTTAGGGCCGTCACTGGAGAATTGATTTTATAAAACCTGATAATGTTATTTAAACATTCAAGCTTACGTAAAGGAGAACTGTAAGCATAGTCCTTCTTTATAATCATCATACTTTAAGCGGAAAAATAGGTGGTTTTTTAATGATTGAAATGATTGATGTGAACAAGAGTTACTCAAATGGCGTTACTGCTGTCAAGGGTATTAATATCGAGATAAAAAAAGGCGAGTTTGTGTACGTAGTTGGGCCAAGTGGTGCCGGTAAGTCTACGTTTATCAAAATGATGTATCGTGAAGAAAAGCCTTCAAGCGGAACAATTACGGTGAATGGCATTAATTTAAGTAAGCTCCGCAATTCGAAGGTACCTCTTTTCAGACGAAATTTAGGGGTTGTCTTTCAGGATTTCAAACTTTTGTCCAAACTGACAGTTTATGAAAATGTAGCTTTTACATTGGAAGTAATTGAAGAGGAACCGAAAGAAATCAAAAGACGTGTAATGGAAACATTGGACCTTGTCGGATTAAAGCATAAAGCGAGAATGATGCCGGATGAATTATCTGGTGGGGAACAGCAACGTGTAGCAATCGCAAGATCCATCGTCAATAATCCGAAAGTGGTCATTGCAGATGAACCGACTGGAAACTTGGATCCGGAAACTTCATGGGAAATCATGAAGATTTTTGAAGAAATCAATGAACGCGGTACGACGATTGTAATGGCTACGCACAATAAAGAGATTGTAGATAACTTAAGACATCGCGTTATTGCGATTGAGAATGGAACAATAATTAGAGATGAACAACGAGGTGACTACGGTTATGAGTATTAATAGTCTCCTTCGCCACTTTAGAGAGAGCTTTAAAAGTCTTGGACGTAATGGTTGGATGACATTTGCTTCAATTAGTGCAGTAACAGTAACGTTATTGCTTGTCGGCGTTTTCTTTGTATTAATGATGAATTTAAACCATATTGCTAAAAATATCGAAAATGACGTTGAAATTCGTGTGCATATAGATGCAGCAGCTACAGAGGACGATATCACTGCAATGGAAACACAACTCAAAGAGATTAAAGATGTGGATAATGTCACATTTTCATCTAAAGAACAAGAATTGCAAGATTTAATTGATACAATGGGAGAATCTTTTGCGCTATTTGAGCAAGATAACCCATTAAGAGATGTATATGTAGTAAAAACCAAAACACCACAAGATGTTATTACAGTAGCAGAAAAAATTGAAGGCATAGACTATGTGTATAGCGTCAAATATGGACAAGGTTATGTCGAGAAACTATTTAAAATCGTAGATATGTCTCGTAATATTGGGATTGTCTTGATTATAGGATTACTATTTACAGCGATGTTCTTAATTTCTAATACAATTAAAATCACAATTGTTGCTAGAAGAAGAGAAATTGAGATTATGAGGCTTGTAGGTGCGACGAATTCCTTTATTCGTTGGCCATTCTTCCTGGAAGGTCTATGGCTGGGAATTTTCGGTGCGATTATTCCGATTGCTTTAATCAGCATCGCATATCACAATATTTACAGCTATTTCGTGCCACGAATCGATGTGGACTTTATTGAATTAATTAGTTTCAGTCCGTTTGTGTATCAAGTATCGGCATTATTGATTGCCATGGGTGCACTGATTGGTGTATGGGGCAGTATGATGTCTGTTCGTAAGTTCTTGAAAATCTAAATATCAAAAGAGTCTCCTGACCCAAAATAAAGGAGACTCTTTTATTAAGAGAGAGAAGCTAGAATACTAGAAGCAGTGGGGAAAGGTGAATGTACATGATAAAAAGGAAGTTGCTCGTTGTGAATACGAGCATTATTTTGGGATTGGGAAGTATGTTTTCTATTCAAGGGGTAAGTGCGGAATCGTTGAATTCCTTAAAGGAAAACCAAGCGGAAGTGCAAAAGAAACAGTCCTCCGTTGAATCTAGTATTACGGAAAAAGAGAAAGAAATTGCTGAGCTACAAGCAGAGCAAGAGGAATTAGAAGCAGAAATTAAGAAAATTGATACGGCCGTTTCGGAAACGAACGCTAAAATTCGTGAAAAAAATGAAGAAATTGCCGCTACGAATGAAGAAATTGCAAAGTTAAAAGAAGAGATTGCTGTTTTGGAAGATCGTATCGAAAAGCGAAATGAAGTGTTGAAAACACGTGCAGTGACGTTCCAAGAAAGTGGTGGATCAGGTAGCTATTTGGAAGTATTGTTAGGTGCCACAAGCTTTGGTGATTTTATTGATCGTGTATCAGCAGTTTCTACTATCATGGAAGCAGATGAAGAATTAGTTGAACAGCATGAACAAGATAAAGCCGATCTTCAAGAGAAACAAACGCAGGTTGAAAAGAAATTAGCTAGTTTAGAGACGATGAAAGCTGATTTGGAAACGATGAAGGCGAAGTTAGCTAAACAAAAGGCAGCAAAAGATGCATTAATGGAAAAACTGGAGTTGCAAGAAGAAGAAGCCCATAATCATGTCATGGATTTAGAAGAAGAGCAATCCATTTTAGCAGCGCAGAAAGAAGCGATTGAAAAGGCGATCGCTCTTGAAGAACAGCGTTTAGCGGAAGAAGCGGCAGCGGCTAAAAAAGCAGCGGAAGAGGCGGCGGCAGCAGCTAAAGCAGCAGCGGAAAAGAGCAACCATTCATCAAGTAGCTCATCAAGTAGTTCATCAAGCAGTTCTTCGTCAAGTTCAAACAGCTCAGTGAGCAGCAGTAGCAGTAGTAATACTGGCGGATTCATCCGTCCGGCATCTGGAACGTATACATCAGGGTATGGCAGTCGTTGGGGCACAACGCATTACGGCATAGATATTGCTAACTCAGCGGATGTACCAATTTATGCAGCAGCATCTGGCGTTGTTGTTCGTTCGTATTATTCAGCATCGTATGGTAACTGTGTGTTGATTTCTCATTCGATTAATGGACAAACATATACAACCTTATATGCACATATGGACTCTCGAATGGTAAGTTCAGGACAAACAGTAAGTCAAGGCCAACAAATCGGTATCATGGGTAATACCGGTCAATCGACAGGTCAGCATTTACATTTTGAAATCCATAAAGGACCTTGGACAGCATCGAAAACCTATGCAGTTGATCCAGCTCCGTATATCGGATTATAAGATAAAACAAAAAAAGACATCTAACCAATTAAGATGTCTTTTTCTTTTACCCAATTATTGTGGATATAAAACAGCGATATGATGGAACAACTATTTCATGCCTTCTATTTATGAAACAGTCGATCGGCTCAAGCGAACTTACTTCAAGCTTCCTTTGGGTGTGTTAATGATTGCTTCGACATATTTCGTCTTTATTAAATTGTTGTTCGGTATTGCTGCATGGGCTGTTTTGGCATTCGGTAGTATGGGTATCACTGAACTAGTGATATATGTTGTTCTTCATTACTCGTGCTGAATTGATGTCAGTGGCTAAGTAGGATAGGCTTCCCAGTTAGCCATATAAGCAGCACCAGAAACAAGAGGAAAAACATTAGAAAAAATTCAAGCAGAACGGTTTGGAAAGGAAAGTTAGGTGGTATAATCCGAAAACAGAGAATATTATTTTAAGATAATATTTTTGTAGACAATTTAACATAATTGATGTGGAGGGTATTTACGATGATGTATTATTTACCAAGCAAGAACTTAGTTGGACGTGGATGTTTAAATGAATTAGGAAAGCAAGTAGTTGACTTTGGCTTTAAAAAAGCATTAGTTGTGACGGACAAAGTGTTAAACGAAACAGGTATCGTAAAGCAAGTAACAGATCAATTAGATAAAGTGAACGTTTCATATGTCATTTATGATGAAGTAAAACCAAACCCAACATGTGCGCAAGTAGATGAGGGCTTAGCTATTTTGAAAGAAGAAAATTGCGATTTCATTCTTTCAATCGGTGGCGGATCTCCTCAGGACTGTGCAAGTGCCATCAGCATTCTTGCTACAAACGGTGGAAATATTCGTGAATACGAAGGCCTGCATAAATCAACAAAAGTAGGCTTCCCGACAATCGCAGTAAATACAACAGCAGGTACTTCTGCAGAAATCACAATCAACTATGTTATTACGGACGAAGATCGTGGTGTGAAAATGGTTTGTGTAGATAAAAACAGCATTGCGCTTCTTTCAGTGAATGATCCTGAGCTAATGATCAACAAGCCAGCTGGCCTAACAGCAGCCACAGGTATGGATGCACTGACTCATGCAATTGAAACACTTGTGACACCAGGCGCAAACGTTATTACAGATGCAACAGCTATTCAAGCTGTTAAATTAATCTTTGAAGCTCTTCCAACAGCCGTGAAAGACGGTAAAAATATTGAAGCTCGCGAAAAAATGGTAAACGCTTGCTTCTTAGCTGGTATGGCCTTCTCGAATGCTGGTCTTGGTTATGTCCATGCGATGGCTCACCAACTTGGCGGTATGTATGACCTTCCACATGGTGTATGTAACGCAATGCTTTTACCAATCGTAGAACGTGAAAATGCCAAACGCGCACCGAAGAAATTCCGTTTAATTGCTGAAGCATTAGGCTTACGAGTAGAAGGTAAATCAGACGCAGAGTGCAGCAATTACGTAATCGAACGTATCGTTGCTCTATCTGAAGAAGTAGGTATTCCAAAATCATTAAAAGAGCTTGGTGTTGAAAATCCAGATTTAGAGCTATTAGCTGAAAACTCTTTAAAAGATGCATGTGCACCTGGTAACCCATACATGCCAACCAAGGAAGAAACAATTGAAATGTTTAAAGAAATCTTACACGGTAGCCCTGTAACTGCCTAATGATTTCTTGTAAGTGCCCGCGACCTACTTTGGTTGCGGTTTTTTGT
>JBJEFL010000185.1:29693-35513 GCA_051873995.1 Bacillus sp. (in: firmicutes) | reverse complement strand
TCACAAATCGCATAAATATCACGGAAATCATTACGGTCAGGCGTCGCCGTTATGCCTAATAAAAATTGCGGTCGGAAATAGTTCAGCACTTTTTGATACGTATTAGCCGCTGCATGATGGAATTCATCGATAACAATCAGATCAAAGTCTTCAGGATGGAAGATTTCCAAATGACGTTTCCTGCTCAATGTTTGAACGGATGCAAAGATGACATCAGCATCATGTTGTTTTTGTTTTCCATTGTAAATGCCTACCGTTTTATCAGGCGATACTTTTTGAAAAGAGATAGCTGATTGATACAAAATTTCTTCCAAGTGAGCAACAAATAATATTCTTTTATACGGCTTTGCGAAGAAAGCAGCCAAATATGTTTTTCCTAATCCTGTCGCCATGACGACCATTGCTTTATCATAGCCTTCTTCTTTCATATTATTAAGCTCTTCCAGTGCATCAATTTGAGCGAATCTTGGAGAAATATTGGTTGTATAATCTTCTCCTATTTCAATAACTTGCCCTGGTTGTTGTTCGGTCTCCCCTTCTGGAGACGGCAACATCATGTTCACTTCTTCCCGTTCTGTCCAAACTCTGACCAGATTGGCATTCTTTTGATGGAATTGTTCATACTCTGTTTGATATTGCTTAATTGTTTCTTCATTCAGCGTAACCGTTTCCTCTTCATAATATAGATGAAGAAATTGTTCTACTACATCTTCAAAAATATCACTCTCTTTAACAGAAACATTCCATTCCACGCCTTTTGTTAAGGCAGACTTCGAGAGATTGGAAGAGCCGACAATAAACAACCCGTCTTCTTCTTGTTCAAACATATACGCTTTCGGATGAAAAGAAATCCCCCTGCTTTTCCATAAACGAACTTCAATAGCAGGATGAATGTTAATTAACCGTTGTAGCGCTTCTGGTTGCGTGATATATAAATAATCACCTGTCAGCACTTTTATGTCACACCCACGTTCAGCTGCTTCCTTTAATAAAGGCTCTAGCAATTTCACACCGGAGTTCATCACAAACGAAGTTAAAATATAGCAAGCTTTTGCTTGCTGAATGCCTTTTTGAACATCAGCAAGCAAATTTTGCGTAATTAATTGGACTTTATTCGCCATCCTTAACCTCAATCAAAAAGATTTTCTCGTCGAATCCACCACGTTCTTCAGCTTTTTGCTGGCGTACTTGTTCAACAATCTCCGGTGTGGCGCCATGACAGCGACTTAAAGCATGGATGATTTCCAATAAGTCCGCTAATTCTTCAATCGCACTTTTATCATCTTTCGCTTCTAAATACTCATTCAGTTCTTCCTGACTTTTCTTACGTAACTCCACCACATATTCTTCATCATCCAACACTCTCGTCGAAAACTCTTTCCCTGTTTTCTCGATAATATTCGGAATCAAATCACGTACTAATTTATTATGTACTGGCATAAATCAACATCCTTTACTGTTTTTCATACTATTAGTATAAAAGATGAGTGGAATATTATAAAGAAAACTCACTGATTGGCTCACCTTTCAACTAGAGACGCTAGTTGCACTTATACTATATTCCTAAAATTAGATAATACGTCAAATATTCTTCTTTTGTTTCCAATTTATAGCCTTTCCTATGGTATAAGGAAATTAAAAAAGTAACCCATTATGCCGCTTTACATACGACTAAACGAGTTACTTTTCAACTTTTATATAAAGAAAAGGACCGCAGATATAAACAATCCCGAAACGATCATGACAATTAAACAGTAGCCCAAGATGTCTTTTGCTTTCAGTCCTGCAATCGCGAGAGCAGGTAAAGCATAGAATGGTTGAATCATGTTTGTCCAAGCGTCACCCCAAGCAACAGCCATTGCGGTTTTGGCTCCTGATAGACCTAGTGTACTAGCCGCTTCCAACATAATTGGTCCTTGTACAACCCATTGTCCACCACCAGACGGTACGAAAACATTGACAAGACCAGCACTCCAGAAAGTGAACATATAAAAAGTACTTTCTGAAGAAATGGAAATAAACGCATTGGAAAACACTTCTGCTAATCCTGAAAGTGTTACAATACCCATTAAACCTGCATAAAACGGAAATTGAATAATGATACCGCTCGCACTTTTGACTGAATTGGATACAGCCTCCAAAAATAACTTAGGTGTTTTATGAAATAGAATACCAAGAAACAAGAAAACAAAGTTTACAATATTCAAGTTGATTTCCACGCCATTTTGAACAATGTAGTAGACAATGAATGATAATCCTAACAGACCAATTAACCAAGACACAACAGGGCTATTTTCTAATCGATCAGCTGGTGTCATATCTGTTTTTTCAATAGTGGCTGCTGTTGTATCTTCCTCTTTTAACAAAGTCGGGTCAATAACGAAGGTCTTTTCTTTAGTAGGCATCATTAAGCGGTTTAAAATCGGTAAGATGATACAGAGGCCGATTATTAAAATTAAATTATATGTAGAAAAAATCGTTTCACTTGTTGGAATGATTCCGATTAGATGTTCCGTAAAATGTTCTGGAGTGGCAATGGTTAATGGAATGGAGCCTGAAAATCCCCCATGCCAAATAAGAAATCCCGTATAAGCACTGGCTATTAATAATCGATAATCAACACCTTTTACTTTTTTCGCTAACTCCCTTGCAAACAAAGCCCCAATGACGAGACCAAACCCCCAGTTGATCCATGTTGCGATTAAGGAAATGATTGTAACAAGCACTATGGCTTGTCCCGGTGTTTTCGATAGACTTGCCAATCTTCCTAATTGCTTCTTAAAAAATGGACTGCTGGCCAATACATGTCCTGTCAGTAAAATAAAGACCATTTGCATGGAAAACATCAATAAATTCCAAAAACCATTTCCCCAAAACCCTACGATTTGAACAGCTGAACTGTCCGTAAAAATAAGTGCCAATCCAAAAACTAAAAATGTAAGTATAACGACTAGAATAAATGGATCCGGCATGTACCTTTGCATGAGTTTGTTCGAAAGTGAAATCAATATTTTCAATTATCGTCCCTCCTTTAATAATAGTAATATTCTTCTTTGAAACAAATTCCCCTCTATTTTTTTACATTTTTTTACAATAAACACAACAAAAAAGACAAAAACCCGCCATCCACGATTTTTTGCCTTTTAGGAAATTGATTATTCACTGTTTTAATTGTACATCGTAATGCTTTTCGAACCATAGTTTGTCATGGCGCCATTCGGAGACGATGCCGTCTTTGCTGTAGATGAAATAGCGGTAATCATACCAGCTGCTTCGTTTGAAACTGGCGGGTTTGTCTTCATATAAATGCTGGAAAACGGAATCGCTCACGACCTCCGTGATTGGGGTTGTACCTTCCAGATTCAAATCCATAATGTGCACAATGCCTTCGTCTTCATCTACAAAAAGTTCAAAGATGATTTTTTTGTCATAAAGATTCATGACTCTGATTTCTTGATCCATATAACGATAGGTCGGAAAGTGTTCAGCCAGTGCCTTTTTATACGAATCGAGCAAATACATTTCTTTCATCGAGCCTTTGTTTGGCATTTCGGCATCCTTGTCATCGCACCATTCTTTAAAGGAAGGTATGTCTTTCTTTTCAAACGTATGTGCAGCAAGGTTATAATAGAATTTTTTCATACAAGCACCCCTCTAAGGCTCACTAAATTTCCATTCCTTGATCCCATCCGATTATTTCGAGCCTCATTACTTACTTTCCCATTTCCCGTCGTAATAAACGGTTTCTTTTAAGGAAGAAATGCTTGTGATCCATGAATTTATTTCAACTAAGCGCCTTGCTGAATCTTTCGCTCAAGTCCTCGATTTCTTCTTTCTTGGCCAATACTTGCAACCATTCTTTCGGGATACTGCCCAAGCCGTAATAAATGCCGGCAAGACCTCCTACTACAGCTCCGACTGTGTCCGTATCATCTCCTAAATTGACTGCTGTCAACACCGCATCACGAAAGCTATCGGTTGTCAGCAAACACCAAAGACTTGCTTCTAACGTATCAATGACATAGCCGCTGCTTTTCACTTCATTTCTTGGCAATAAGCTTATGTCATGATTTAATAGTTTTTCAAAGTGTGACCATTCTTCTTGATTTTGGCCCGAGAAATAGTGTTCTGTAATAACTATTTTCATTTTTTCGTAAGCTTCTTTCAGTGTATGACCGTCTAATAAATGAATCGCCATTTCAATATAAATGCTACAGGCAATTTTCGAACGGATGTGAGCGTGTGTAATTCCAGATACCTCTTCAATAATGGAAAATCTACTAGCTTCATTCATATTTTTCACATAAAAAGCTATAGGTAGAATCCGCATCAACGAACCATTACCGTTACTGTATTCACTTTTCTCCCCCGATTCCTTCGACGCCCTGCCAGTTTGAATGTTCAACAGCACACGTGATGTCGTGATACCGACATCAAACGTATCTTTCCCATTAAACGTCCAATAGCCTTCATATAGCCAATCACAAAACTTCTGCTTCATATCTTCAATGTCATAGCCATTACATAAGCTTTCTACTAAGCAAAAAGTCATGGAGCTGTCATCTGACCAAGTGCCGGGCGGTTGATTATGCGTACCATATCCGATCATCTCTGTAACGGCTGGATAAGTATCTCGTTTCATGAATTCGACCGGCACACCAAGCGCATCACCGACCGCTACTCCAAGTAAAGCCGCTTTCATTTGGTTTAACATCTTTCTTCCTCCTTCATTGACGATAGAGAAAAAGCCGGCAAGGGCCAGCTTTCATCACTATTACTGAGGATTTGTTGTCCAAATACCTGCTGTTTTAATAAAGACACGTTGTGGAAGTGATAAAGTAGCAAGAATAAGTTCCGCCATATCTTCTGCTTGTAGCATATGATCTTCATCACCGATTTTCAAACCGGCATTTACCGCAAGAGGTGTATTTACCGTACTTGGTGTCAGTGACGTTACACGAATATTATGTTTACGTACTTCCTGCATCAATGCTTCGGTGAAGCCCATAACCGCAAATTTGGATGCACAGTATGCACTTCCTGTCGCAAAACCACGTTCTCCCGCTGTCGAAGCGATATTAATAATATTGCCTTCATTTTGCTCAACCATCGTCGGTAATGCCTTACGTGTCACATAATATGTACCCATTACATTGATGGAAATCATCTTCTCCCAATCTTGCGGATCCATTTCAAGTACTGTTCCAAATTTCGCAATGCCTGCATTATTAATTAAAATATCCAATGAACCAAGTTGGCTAATTAACGTTTCTACTGCTGCTTCCGCTTCGTTTTGTACAGAAATATCAGCTGTTGCATAGACTGCCTGCACGCCATAAGTGGATGAAAGCTCTTCACAAAGAGCCGCCAGTTCCTTTTCGCTACGTGAAATTAATCCTAAATTAACGCCTGCTTTTGCTAGAGTGATGGCCGTTGCGCGTCCAATTCCTTTTCCCGCTCCAGTAATAATTGCTTTTTTACCTTGTAATGATTGCATATGTAATTCCTCCTTTATTTATCCAAAAAACAAGTCTAAAATATTGCTTCCGGCAGATGATTTTTTATTATAGAATTCGGAATAGCCGCAGTTTGTGCAATATACAACAATAAATTGATTATGTTGAATATCAAACATTTTCGACAAACCTGTGCCCGTCATAGCTACTTCCTTTGTTTCCGCTTGTCTGCTGCCGCACTTTACACAGCCTTTATCCTTCATAACCGCTTAGCCTCCTTCAGTAAAAAATACTTATAATATAAGACTAGCATTTTTATGCTACATGTTGACGGAATATTATGCAAATAATTAGAAATATTTAT
>JBJEFL010000185.1:0-29593 GCA_051873995.1 Bacillus sp. (in: firmicutes) | reverse complement strand
AAAGCGGGTATACATATAGTGACGAGATGATAGGCTATCTCGTCGGAGCACTACAGTGGTCGGTTGCTTTATATGCATGGTGAAACATCTGAAACAAAGATGCTCTTCAACCAAAATATTAAGTAAGAAACAGCTGAATGAATTGTTGGCATGTTTCGATCAACAGACTCTTACAACCATCGTTTCTAGGAAGCATATCGTTATTGATGAAAATGAATATAGTAGAAAAGTTGAAACGTAGAATATGTAAAGAAATATTCTACTGGCTATAAACCGTTTCTTCTGCCTCGAATTATTTGTTTAGTGAATGACGTATATGTTCTAGTAAATGAAAGTAGTAGAATGACAAACTGGAATTTCGAATGTGCAAAAAGCATTCACGTAGTCATGGAATTCATAGTGCGTCAGCCCAACCTTCCATTTCACTTACTGCATCGTCTATTTTAGCTTATGAATAAGGGAGAAATTCAAAACGGTGTATACCAACAAAGGAATTTCATAGATGGGGATCACAACCAAATTCATTTGAGGGATAGCGAAGCAGATAAGACAAGAAATGAATAACATTGTAACTCACGAATGCTAACAAGAAAGAAATTTCAGCTGATAGCAAAGCAGAGTATGATGAGAAGGCAAATAAAAGAAGCCCCTTTTCTGGAGGAAGTAGAAAAGGATTCCGAAAAAAAGCAACCTACCACTACCTTTAAAGATAATATATAAAGAAGAGCTACCGAAATGGTAGCTTTTCTTTATACTGTGAATCTTCACCATAACACTTGCTTATTGAACTGTTGAATGCGCTCAATGGAAATCGGACCATTGGTTGCCATCTTTTCACGAGCCATTCTTCCCATTTGAAAAGCAACGGCCTTACTTTCTTTGATCAACACTTGAATATGTTGTTCGTTCACGTCACCACCAACTAATATTTCTAGTTGATTATCTGCTTTTTTTATTAATCGGTGTAAAAGAAGTACTCGTTGTTCAATCGGACCTGCACCACCCGAAGTTAAGATGGTCTTGATTGCCGAATATGAAAGTAACTGCTCTAAACCGCTTTCTAGATCAAGCAATTTATCAAATGCCTGATCAAAAGTAACCTCTAAGCCTTCACTTACCTTTAATAAACACTCCAGTGCTTTTCGATGAATCAAGCCATTCTCATCCAAAACGCCAAAGGTCACGCCTTCACACCCAATGCTTTTCACCATTTCAATATCGTATTTCATTACTTCTACATCATATGGAGAATAATAAAAATTCCGACTATGCGGACGAATCTTTACTCTGATAGGAATGGAAACAGCTTCGTAACACTGTTCAATCATCCCGGCACTCGGTGTTAGACCCCCTTCCGTCAATGAACTGACAAGCTCAATACGATCAGCGCCCGCCTTCTCAATTGCAATACAGTCCTCTACTGACATTCCGATTACTTCTAGCATTCTTTCACACCCGACTCTCTTCAAAAATGTTAACGAACAAATTCCAAATAAGCCAATGCTGATTCGACCTATTTAATCTCGTTTATGAGGAAGAAATACTGCCTTCCAAATCATGTTCGTTTACTCCAAGCCCTTAATGACTTTCATTTTTCCATTTATAGTAGTGCATGCTGTTAAACGCTTTCACATTCATTTACTAGTTACATTCTATTGCCCCTCATTATATAAATATAATAGTTAATTATCAATCTTGACTTTTTTATATTCGCTCATATAGACATTATATTTTTTAAATTTTTTAAAAACAAATGATTAAAATGAATCCAAGCGGGTATAGATAAGTGACGAGATGATCATCGTCTCGTCGGCTTACCTCGGTGGTTGGTTACTTGATTGATGTAGAAACCATCTTTGAACTACGGATGGTAAAAACGTATTAAGCAAGATACAGCTGAACAGGTAAACGCCTTCGTGTTAGCTTGTTTGCAGTAAATTATCAGTTGTTTATTTCGAAGAAACACTCAGTTGTTTCGCTAAAAGACCAGTCGAGATGTAGAATGTGTAAAGAAATGTTCTATTGGCTCACAAAATTTCGATACTGTCAGAAATAACTAGGTTGTTTCTACTATGGAAAGAAGTAGTTGGAGGCGTTGTCATTTCAAATGTGTGAAGAAACAGAAGAAAGTGACAGCAAATCAAATGAAGCTTTCTTAGTTTATAGTAACATGGTTGTTTACGGAATGGATGGTTTTGAAATGTAGGATGTGTGAAGAAACATTCTATTGGTTTACAAATTTTCAAAAAGCAACGACATTCATTTCATAAGGGACACTGTTAATATAATGAAATATAAAGTATCGTTCTTACAAGAGAACTAAATAAAAGCTAACAAAGGTTGGATGTCAGCGAATGGTAAACGTGAATGACAAGTTTCAAATTTTTCGACCCCGCTATCTGAAGATAGACAAGGTGTACAAGTAACCAACCACCATCTAATACAAACTAAGTGCATAGAAGCTTTCCTTTTTACTATCAATAAGACTACCTTCATGCGAGGTAGTCTTATTATTATGCTTACTATGCGGTATCATTGAATAATCAGAGAAAGAGGTGAAGAAACGATGAATGTCATTGAAATTAATAACATAACGAAAGATTACGGTAAAAACAAAGGTGTTTTCGACCTTTCTTTTCAAGTACAAAAAGGGGAAGTCTTCGGCTACCTTGGACCGAATGGATCTGGCAAAACGGTTACCATCCGGCATTTACTTGGGTTTATAAAAGCCGAGCAAGGGACATGCACGATACATAATATGGATTGTCGAACGGAAGCTGCCACCATTCAAAAGTCTCTTGGCTTCCTTCCCGGAGAAATAGCCTTCTTCGATGATATGACGGGCATGCAATTTTTGAAATTCATGGCCAGCATGCGAAAAATGACCGATTTTTCCAAAATGGAGCAGCTCATCTCTTTTTTTAAATTGGATCCTCACGGAAAAATAAAAAAGATGTCTAAAGGAACGAAGCAAAAAATTGCTCTTGTATGCGCCTTCATGCATGATCCACAAGTGCTGATTTTAGATGAACCGACAAGCGGACTCGATCCGCTCATGCAAAATAAATTTATCGAATTGATTCTACAGGAGAAAGCACGAGGAAAAACCATTTTAATGTCTTCTCATAGCTTTGAAGAAGTGGAACGCACCTGTGACCGTATCGGCATCATTCGAGCCGGTCGTCTCGTGGCTGTTGAAACAGTTGCTGCACTCAAGCGGGCTCAACGAAAAACATATATTGTCACGTTTGACAACAACAACTCCGCTTCCCTTTTTGCCGAAGAAAATATTCACGTCGTTTCCATCCATAATAACGTTGTTCACGTAGTTGTGCATGGAGAAATGAACGCCTTTATCGCAGCCATGGCTAAATATAATGTCGTCAGCATCGATGTGGAAACAAGCAATTTAGAGGATGTATTTCTGCAATTTTATGGAGGTGACGGACAATGATTAATGCTCCTCTTTTCAAACGAACTTTGCTTTCCAATTATAAGATTCTTATTATTTTAATGGCTGTTCTTACATTATATTTCACGACTGTCATCAATATGTATGACCCAAATACACAAGATGTGATGGCCACGATGCTCGAAACATTACCGAAAGAGATGATTGCCGCTATGGGCATGACAACGGTTGAAGCTTCATTGCTCGGCTTCATCTCCACCTATTTGTACGGTTTTTTAATTTTACTCTTTCCGATGATTTTTGACATAATCGTAGCCAATCGATTGATTGCGGGTCTTGTCGATAAGGGGGCCATGTCTTTTCTTCTGTCCACACCTACAACAAGACGTACAATCGTGGTTACACAAGCAACCTTTTTAATCGGGGGTGTTTTTACTTTACTGTTATTCGCGACCATATTAGGGTTAGTCTGTTCCAACATGTACTTCCCTGGTGAGTTGGACGTTTTAACCTTCATTCAATTGAATCTTGGGGCCCTCCTCTTACATTTAGCTATTGCCGGCATTTGCTTTTTTGCATCCTGCTTATTTAATGATACAAAAAATTCACTGACATTCGGTGCTGGCATTCCGATCGCTTTCTTTCTATTTCAAATGATGGCCAATATCGGAGGCTCTCTAGAAAAATTGAAATACGTGACGATTTTTACATTATATGATGTAAATGACATCATCACAGGAGCAACTGGCATTTGGCTTAACTTTACTGTACTTGGTATACTGGCCATGAGCCTATTCATTGCCGGCATTTATACCTTTCATAAAAAAGATTTACCATTATAGCGAGGGCTGTCCGAAAAGTCACCGAATGACTTTTCAGGCACCCCCTTCCCTCTTCTTTCCTATATACATTTTCAATCCCAAACCTTGTAATCTGGTACGGAGAAATTTATGATAGCTGTATGTGTATATGATTGTCATTTTCTTTCATTCGTCCTAACGAATGACCGCGCCAAGACCTTATTTAACCTAATCGGACTTGTGCACACCGATGGGATCTAACTAAAATTTGAATCCCATTTAATCATGAAAGACTAAAATGAAAAAGTTGAAATAGATATATTTAGATGGAGGTACCATGTTAAAAGAGTTCGGATTTTCCCAATATGAAAGCAAAGTCTATGAGGTACTCGTTTCAAGTGATGAGCCAATGGATGTGAGTATGATTGCCAAGCATTCCAGTGTCCCGAAAGCAAAAATATATGAAGTGCTATCACGAATGATTGATAAAGGCATGGTAATGGAAGCTATTTCTGAAAAGAAAAAAACCTATACGGCCTTGCCGATCAATTTAGCGATTGAACGATTGACTTCTCAATTTCAAGCCAATATTGAAAAATTTAAAGATAGTGCGTCCAAAAAAACATTCCGTGATGATCGGGTATGGAGCTTTAAAGTGAAGTCAGCTATTCAAGCGCAAATGAAAGAGCTCATACAAAACGCCAAAAAATCCATTACGATTTCTGCCTGGAATGATGATTTTCGTTCTTTTCTTCCTTTATTAGAACAGCAAGAGCAAGCAGGTATCGACGTAAAAGCACATGTCGTAGGTGAAGTTACGACAAACCTATCGAACTTGCACT
Source organism: Bacillus sp. (in: firmicutes) (assembly GCA_051873995.1). GTDB lineage: Bacteria > Bacillota > Bacilli > Bacillales > DSM-1321 > Bacillus_AD. Next base: position 24,539 of record JBJEFL010000185.1, on the reverse strand, counting down.
ATTTCATCCCGACAGCAGAAGACGTTTTCTTAGAACGGTTTCACTTACTGGTAGTGGATGATCAAGAAATTATTTTTGCCACAAATGAAGATGATTCATGGCAAGCCATTCGTACCATGTCCCTCCCTTTCGTTAAAATTTTCGCGGAGTTCTTTTATCACGATGTGGTGTTAACGAAAATTTTAAATAAATATAGCGATACGTTAATGGACGACCCAGAAATTAAAGAAATTATTACGAAGTTACGTTTTTAGAGATGATGAAAAAAATCATCTCTTTTTTTATTGCTATTATGACGAAATTCGGTTAGGATGTTTAAAGGTGATTTTTTTACTACTGGAGTAGTAAATTTAGGAGGGCGAAATTATTTTATGAACTTTAAAGTATACATTTTGGCTGTTTCCATCTTTGTTGTTGGAATGGTCGAATTAATTATGGGCGGAATTTTACCATTAATCTCTGCCGATATGAATGTTTCCGTAAGTACAGCCGGACAGCTCACTACTGTCTTTGCTTTAGTATTAGGTGTTGCTGCCCCGATTTTACTTGCGTTAACAGCAAAAGTTGAACGAAAAAAATTGTATTTAACGTCACTGTTTATATTCTTTATCTCGAATTTGATCACATATTTCAGCCCGAACTTCACGGTGTTGATGATTGCCCGTGTTCTGACTGCAGGAAGTGCGGCATTGCTGATTATTTTATCACTGACAATGGCGGCGAAGCTTGTACCACCTGCTTTCCAAGCCCGTGCTATCGGCGTGATCACGATGGGAATCAGCGCTTCTCTTGTCCTTGGTATCCCAATTGGCGTACTGATTGGTAACGCCTTCGGGTGGAGAGTCATTTTCCTGATCATCGCTTGTTTATCGTTAGTTGCGATGCTAGTAATCTATAAATTCATTGATTCTATGCAACCAGAAAAGGCTGTGCCATTACGTGAACAATTTGCTACATTAAAAACGAGCAAAATCATTACAGCACATCTCGTGACAGTCTTCATGCTGGCTGGTCATTATATGATTTATGCGTATTTCACTCCGTTTTTACAAGAGAGTTTAGGTGCTAGCGCCACTATGATCAGCATAGCTTACCTTGTGTTTGGTTTCGCAGCTGTTACAGGTGGCGGAATGGGCGGATGGCTTTCTGATAAAATCGGACCGATTAAAAGTATTTTATCGATTGTAGGAATTTTTGCGATTACTTTATTCATTTTACCAGCTTCTACTTCTGTACCATTTATCTTTGCGATTGTGCTGATTATTTGGGGAATGTTAAGCTGGGCATTAAGTCCGCCACAACAAACGTATTTAATTCAAACAGCGCCAGAATCTGCTGCTATTCAACAAAGCATCAATACGTCAGCTCTTCAGCTAGGGATTGCGCTCGGATCGGCATTGGGCGGCATCGTTATTCAAAGCTTCCCTGTCTCATCTACAGCTTGGTTCGGAGGCGGAGTGGCTATTGTGGCTTTCCTATGTGCTGTCTATTCCATTAAACAACCAACTAAACATGCTGAATCAGCAGAAACGAAAGGCTCACCTCTTCCAGAAGAGGCGTGAGCCTTTTCTTTTTTTATAGGAAGAAACTATTAGGTGATAATAATGCTATAATAAGTTATATTTTTATAAAACAACACTTCGAGGTTTCTATTAGATGAAAAAATTATTAGGTAAACTAATTAAGCTCATTATTGTACTGGGCATTTTCGTTACACTCGCTATTACTGGAATGGGCTACGTCAAATACAAATTAGCTGTTTCAGCCATTCCGATTACTGAAAAAGTAGCAAACATTCAAGAAGATGAAAACTATGCGCCACTAGATGAAATTAGTACGGACTTTTTAGATGCAATTGTTGCCATCGAAGACCATCGCTTTTATGAGCATGGTGCTGTTGATTTCATTTCACTCGCTCGTGCTACTATTGTAAACGCGATTCAAAAAGATATTGCCCAAGGTGGCAGTACATTGACACAGCAAGTGGCCAAAAATATGTATTTCAGCCAAGAGCAAAAGTTCACCCGCAAAGTGGCCGAAGTATTTGTTGCATACCACTTAGAAAAACTATACTCCAAAGATGACATTTTAGAGCTATACGTCAACCTCATCTATTATGGTGACGGCAACTACGGCATTAAAGAAGCAAGTGAAAACTACTTTGGGAAACAACCAGCCGATTTAAGCTACGATGAAGCCACATTATTGGCTGGATTACCTCAAGCGCCTAGTGCATATGCTTTAAGCACACATTACGAGCTCGCTAAAAAGCGCCAAGCTGAAGTCATCAATGCATTAGAAGAATATCGCAATTAAACCTACAGGCATTGTCTGTAGGTTTAATTATATCGGAGCATTTGCATAAACTTTTCCCATTATTGTTCAAACCCTCCCTGTTATTGTGCCTAATCTCCCATTTTTTCGGGCGTTAACCCCCTATCTTACAATAAAATTACCATTTTTCTCCTATTGAATACAATTAAAAACAGGCGTAGGATATGTATGTTCAAATATTTGAATATACAAAGCTATAGGAGATGATTATGCTGATGGACAGTTGGTTCAGTAATTATTCAGCAGACAAGTTCAAGAAAGACTTAACATCAGGTATTATCGTCGGCGTCATTGCCATTCCACTTGCAATGGCCTTTGCGATTGCTTCTGGCGTTAAACCTGAGTACGGTATTTACTCCGCCATCATCGCCGGAATTTTTGCTTCCATATTCGGTGGCTCAAAATTCCAAATTTCCGGACCTACTGGGGCCTTCATTCCACTTTTATTTAGCATTGTCGCTACATATGGATATGAGGGTCTTTTAGTTGCCGGATTTATGGCGGGCATCATGCTTATTTTAATGGGTGTTTTCAAATTGGGCGTACTCATTAAATTTATTCCCCGCCCTGTGACAATCGGTTTCACAACCGGTATTGCCGTGACCATTTTTGTCGGTCAAATTTCGAAGTTCCTTGGACTTGATGGAGTAGCTAGCAAAGAATACTTCCACGAAAACGTTCATGAAATTATTACTCATTTTTCAACGATTGATTTATACAGTATTCTTACAGCTATTATTTGTTTAGTAACTATTCTTTTCTTGCCTAAAATTTTCCCAAAAGTGCCGGGTGCCATTGTCGGGATTATTCTTTCCACTGTTGTAGCTCTTATTTTCTTCCCGGATAAAGTAGCCACAATCGGCACAGCTTACGGAGATATCCCAAGCACATTACCATCTATTTCATTTTTTAATGTAAACCTTGCACAAGTTATTCACTTAATTCAACCCGCTTTCACCATTGCTATGCTGTGTGCGATTGAATCGCTTTTATCAGCAGTAGTAGCAGATGGTATGACTGGTACTCGCCATAATAGTAACCGTGAACTAGTCGGACAAGGGGTTGCGAACATGGTCGCACCATTATTCGGTGGGATCCCTGTTACAGGTGCTATTGCCCGAACAGCTACAAACGTAAAGACAGGTGCACAAACACGAGTAGCTGGTGTCATTCATGGGGTTGTTGTCTTATTGACATTAGTATTATTGGCTCCGTATGCATCGCTTATTCCGTTGGCAAGTATGGCACCAGTTCTGATGGTTGTCGCATGGAACATGAGTGAACGCCATGAATTTATGGCTGTACTAAAAACAAAAACAGGTGACTCGATTGTCTTAATGATTACTTTCCTTTTAACTGTATTTGTGAATTTAACGGTAGCCGTAGAGCTTGGCTTACTGATGGCTGTCATTTTATTCGTAAAACGTATGAGTGAAGTATTCCGTGTTAACCACGTATTACCAGACATTGATTCATCCTTCAAAAAGGTATCGCCTAATGCGGTTACAGAATCACATTATTGCCCGCAAATCAGTATGTTCGAGCTAGAAGGATCGTTATTTTTCGGTGCGGCAGAAACATTCGCTTATTATGTACTAGATGCAACGAATACGAAACCGAAAGTGGTTTTATTAAAAATGAATAAACTCATTCATTTAGATACAACTGGTGAAAATAACTTAAAGAACATCATTATACAGTTCCGAAAAAACGATTGCAAAATACTGATTTCCGGATTGCATGGACAACCATTAGACATTTTCCGCATTACAGGATTGTATGATGAAATCGGAGAAGATTCATTCTTCCCTGATACTCAAACAGCCATCACACATGGATTAACCTTGATTTCAAAAGAAAAATGTCGAAACTGTCCATATTTCGCCTTCAACGAATGTAACCAGCTATCTTGCGTAAAACCTACTACTTCTTTATAGTATGGGAGGCACATAATGAACTCAGAGATGCAACAATTTAAAGCAGATTTCTTTAAAGCATTAGCCCATCCGTTACGTATTCATATTTTGGAACTATTATGTGATGGAGAGAAAAATGTCAATGAACTGCAATCTTTACTTGGCAGCGAAGGATCGTCTGTTTCTCAACAACTGATGGTATTGCGCAGCAAAAATATCGTGGTTGGTCGCAAAGAAGGGAACAAAGTGGTTTACTCCCTACGTGACCCTTTAATGAAAGAACTGTTGGAAGTTGCCAAAAACATCTTCAGTAACCAACTTACGGACACCATTAATATGTTGGACTCGGTTCGTTAAAAACACCCTGACATTAGGAGCAGATAAAGAAGGATAGATTAAGCAAAAATCATTTTGCTAATCTATCCTTCTTTCTTTTAGCTCTTCTTAATCAACATACTAATTTCGGCTATTGAGACAATTTCCCCTGTTTGTTTACACATCTTCTGCTCCACTATCACAAGTCCGTTTCCATTCGGCTTCTCCACTAACTTGATGACTTCTAATTCGATGTGAAGAGTGTCTCCAATGAATGTCGGTCGGATAAAACGCAATTTATCAATTCCATAAAAAGCCACCACTACATCTGGATGCAAGATCCATAAACCCGAGGACACAGACAAAGTCAGCATTCCGTGTGCAACTCGTTTCTTATATTGCGTAGTCGCTGCATATTCTTGATCAGTATGAAGCGAAAACCAATCCCCACTCAAGCCTGCAAACATGACAATATCAGATTCCGTAATGGTCCTTCCTTTTGAGGTCCACGTTTCTCCTATTTCATATTCATTGAAAAACTTTGCAAACATTGCACCCTCCCCTTTCATTCCTGTAACTGATTAAATTTATAAATATTGGTATAAATTAACAATATACAGTCACTTTAAGATTGTCCAATGTTTTTTATTTATGAAAGAATTCATCCATCCCCAAGGCGAAGACAAACAAAATTCGCAAATCATACATATTCTACATAAAAGACTGATAGCAACTAGTATTTTTGTGAATTAAATGAAAAATCAGGACAATGTATAGTACGTTTTTTTTATACATGCTAAAATTTAAACAACACATAATTTTGTGAAAAGAGGAACAAAGATGATATACGGCGTGATTGATGTAGGTTCAAATACCATTCGGCTGAACATATATAAATATGAAAATGAAGAGATAACCTCTCTATTGAAAAAGAAAAAGATGGCTGGTTTAGCTGGTTATGTACAAGACGGCTATTTATCAGAGAATGGCATTGAAACAGCCTGCAAAATTATTCAAGAGTATAAAAATATCTTACTTAATTTCAATATTAAAAATATATACATTTTTGCAACTGCTTCACTTCGTAACATTATCAATACAGATGAAGTTTTATTTAAGATTCAAGAATATACTGGCTGTTCCATTGATGTCTTATCAGGGCAAGAAGAGGCAACACTTGATTTTATCGGAGCCACACATGCGTTAAATATTTCAAGTGGACTGCTGATCGACATTGGTGGAGGATCTACAGAGCTTGCCGTTTATGAAGACGGCATTTTGAAGCAGGCTGTCAGCTTACCTATTGGATCTCTTAGTCTATTCTCTAAGCACGTGAGTAAATTGTTTCCGAAAAAAGAAGAAAAGATCGCCATCGAAAATGAAATTTTGGAACATCTTGAACAATTTGACTTACAAATCAATAGTGCTTGCAGTCAAAACATTTGTGGTGTCGGAGGGACAATTCGAGCATCCAAGAAATTGAACACAGTACTATTCAACGATGATTCGATTCACGAGTTCCCTGTTGAGAACATCAAAAAAATGCTCAAGTTATTGAAGAAAGAAGAGAAAAAAACACTACGACGTATATTGCAAGTAGTACCGGACCGTATTCATACGATTATTCCCGGCATGCTGATTTTACACAACATCGCTTCCTACTATAATTGTCAGCAAATACATGTAAGTAATTATGGTGTACGTGAAGGCTACTTATTTGAAAAAGTACTAAAGAAGGGTGTTAATAATGGCTAAAAAGAAACTGACACATGATATATCCTATACCCAAAACAGAGAACTTTCATGGCTTAAATTTAATGAACGCGTCTTAGAAGAAGCACAGGATGAAACCGTTCCCTTGTATGAACGATTGAAATTCGTCAGTATTTTTGAAAGTAATTTAGATGAATTTTTCATGGTCCGTGTCGGTAGTTTATTTGATTTATCGGTCATCAAAAGTAACCGTATCGACAATAAAAGCGGACTTACCCCAGACGAAGAATTAAAAAAGATTTTTAAAGCTGTAGCTCCCTTATACAAACAGAAAGATAAGGTACTCGATAAAATTGAAGAAAGAATGGAGTTATACAATATATCGCGCTTACAAGTGAAAGACTTGGACCATCAAGAACAAAAATTCATCCATCATTATTTTCTCAATTACATTTTGCCGGTTCTTTCACCTCAAGTGGTGGATAGTCATCATCCCTTCCCTCACTTGACGAATAAAGCACTGTTTATTGCTGTTATGTTCGATGTTGAAGAAAGTAAAACATTTGGCTTCATCCCAGTTCCACAAAGTATACCGAAAATTGTTTTTCTTCCGGGTAATTCCGTTCGTTTTGTTTTAACAGAAGATATTATTTTGGAATATACACAACAAGTCTTTGACATGTTCGAAGTCGAAGACAAAACCATTATTTCCGTCACAAGAAATGCAGACTTGAGTCCTGCCGATGAAGATTATCATGATGATGTGGACTATCGTCATTTAATGAAGAAAATTTTGAAGAAAAGACAGCGTCTGGCCCCTGTAAGACTGGAAGTCCAAACACAAATCAGTGAACCGTTGTTACACTATTTATGCGAACACTTGCATCTTAAACACGACCAAGTGTATATCGGACAAGCACCACTCATTATGTCCTATGTGTTTACTATCCAGGAAAAACTTAGCCCGACAGTATCGAGAGCACTTTCGTATCCAATGTTTATGCCACAGCCTTCCGTCAATATCCGTCAAGATGAAAGCATGGTACAACAGATAATGAAACGGGATGTATTACTTCATTATCCATACGAACAAATGGAACCTTTTCTACGACTAATTAAAGAAGCGGCTTATGATGAAAAGGTCATTTCTATTAAAATTACCATTTATCGACTGGCAAGTAACTCCAAGCTCGTCGAATATTTAACCGCCGCAGCAGAAAATCATAAAGAAGTAACCGTATTGATGGAGCTTCGCGCACGCTTTGATGAAGAAAATAATATTAACTGGGCTGAAGTTTTAGAAGAAGCAGGATGTACAGTTATTTACGGTATTGAAAACTTTAAAGTACACACAAAAATTTGTTTAATCACACGCTGGGACAATGATAAAGTCCAATACATAACCCAAATCGGGACAGGAAATTATAACGAGAAAACAGCCAAAATTTATACGGACTTATGTCTTATCACTGCCAATAATGAAATTGGACTTGATGCGGCTACTTTCTTTAAAAACATGTCCATTTCTAATTTAGATGGTCAATATTTTCATATGTTAGTAGCGCCGACCAGTCTCAAGCCCGGCATTATTGCACTTATTGATCGTGAAATCGCCAAGGCGAAGTCTGGCGAAAAAGGGAAAATATTAATGAAGATGAATTCCTTTACCGATCGAACGATTATTACTAAACTATCTGAAGCATCATGTGCAGGTGTCGAGATTCACTTAATCATTCGCGGCATTTGCTGTATCGTTCCAGGTATCGAAAACAAAACAGAAAATATTACGGTAACCAGTATTGTCGGACGTTTCCTTGAACATCCTCGTATTTACAGCTTCGGGGAAGGCGACGATCAAGCGATTTACATCAGTTCAGCTGATATGATGACAAGAAACACCGAGAAACGGGTAGAGATTGCCTGCCCAATTTATGATCAAGATGTTAAAAATCGCATTAATGAAATTCTTGATATTGCCTTGCGCGATAATGTAAAAGCTCGACTTCTACAACCAAGTACACAATATATCAGACCAATCATCGAGGAGGGGCAACCTCGTATCGATAGTCAAGCGTATTTCATGAACGAAGCCATTGAAAATGCCAAGCGACTGCAGAAAGAAGAGGCACACAAAACAAAAGCTGAACCTATTCCTATGCTCAAAATAGAAAAAACTAAAAAAGGCTTGGTGCGAAAACTATGGTATAAACTTAGAAAAACAACAAAAGAAAAATCAAAAGAAACACACGTTTAAAAAAGAAGCGTCTGAAAAATCATTCAATGACTTTTCAGACGCTCCTTCCGTTTGTCGTTTTCGCTAAAGGACTGCAGCCGGTTAAGGAAAGCGTATTGTCAATAAGCGCAAAAGAAAAGAGGCTACAAAAAAAGCCCCTCTCCTAAAAATATTGACAAAAATAATCGTTCTAAGCATATACTAGCTATTAATCTTTAAATACATCGCCTGACTTCCCATTTGAACCCAAGCCGCTTCAAAGTCTTCTCGATCATGAGCAATATACGTTTCACTCTGCATCGGATCATTAATATAGACGTAATTCTCATCATAACCTGTCACCACTACACTATGCTGGCGATATGTTACGCTCATTTCACCGTCTTCCGTCTTCCATGTCAAAAATTGATCATCATCCAATTCTTCAAATCTAGCATTTGTCAATACCCATACCGGATATCCCTTATCAATCGCTTTATATATAGCCCGAGCTGATTTCCCTGTTATATTTTTCACACTACTACTTGGTACATATTGTTCTGCCAACTCAATAATCGGATTGACGTACACACCTAAACCATCTTCCCCTAAAGTATCCATGGCACCAACAAATCCAATATTCATATCACCCATTAAACCATCTTCTTCGAACGGTTCATATGTAATATTCTCTGCCAATTCCATCTTATCGACATCATAACCACTATATTGCAAAAGCATGGCTAAACTAGTCACTTCACAGCCCCTCGGCAATTCCGGGTACTGCTCCACTAATGGCACATTCATTACAACCGCAGATTCCGACGGCAATTCTTCTTCAATTATTTTCATTCCCATGAGACATACCAATGCCCCTATTCCGAATATGCACAATACCTTTTTCATATGTCACTCCTCTTCCAATTTTATAGTAACAGGAAGAAGTGACTGTTTTTGTACTAGTATATGAATAAAATAAGAACGATTTAAGAAAAATTTCATTTTGTGATTGAATCAAATACAGTAAATCATATCGATGAAATACGTGTTACAAAATGCTGTAAAAATCTTTCTGATTCAACTCCTACACATACTCGTACAGAAGATTGTGACGTATCCGGCCGTTTCTCTTCGACTGTTTTGCCAACCTTTTCCCCATCATCCGTGACAACAGATACAAACATTGGAACCGTTCTTACAAATGTCGAATCAATCATGATGCCGACGACTAACGGATCGTGAAGGGCACAACCTTTTATAGAAGGATATAGCTTCATATATGCGTCCATATAAAATTCTGTAATGTCTGCTAGAAAGAGCCCCACTTTCGTCCCTTTCATTCTCCATTGTTTTACTTGCTCTCTCGGCAAGAGTGTGTTCATTGTTACATCTAAACCAACAAGTGTCAGAGGTAAGCCGGATTGTAAGACGATCTGAGCAGATTCCGGATCGGAATATATATTGGCTTCTGCCTCCGATGTTATATTTCCTGAACAGCGAACCGCTCCCCCCATTACGGCTACATGTTTGACCTGCTTAACAATATCTGGCTTCTGTTGGATAGCTAAAGCTAAATTCGTAAGCGGGCCTAACATAACGATGGTTATTTCACCGGGATGTTTCTCAATCTGCTCAATCATAAATTCATGCGCTGACCCATTCAACGGATTCACTTTCGAAAAAGAGCTTAATACATTCCCTAGACCATCAAATCCATGAATAGCAATAGGAAGCTTCTTCAAATTGGGGCGAAGTAATGGACGAGATGCACCTGCTATAACCGGAATTTCTGTTTTATTAAGCAATTCCAGCACACGAAGCGTATTGCTGGTCGTTTTTTCCACAAAGTGATTACCAAAACATGTGGTGAATCCTACAATCTCTAATTCCGGCGATTGTAGCGCATAAATTATTGCCAATGCATCGTCAATCCCAGTATCGACATCAATAATGATTTTTTGCTTAATCATGAGTAACACCTGCATTCGAAAATGATTGTAAAGCATCTTCTATTAAACACCAAAAACGTTCAACATCGATTGTCCGCACAAAATTTACATTCGGATTTCTGCCTGATACTCCCAATAAATCAACAACCGTCATGCCATAAGTAAACTCACCTTTCGTTTCAACATCGACCCTTACTTTAGTAGTCGCAAAAAGAGACGGGTCAATACAATAAGCCACCGCGCATGCATCATGAACCGGTCCGCCCTCCATATTAAAATGAACCTTATAAGTATGAATGAAATATTCTAGTAGTTCGGATACAAATAGAGAAACTGGATTTCCAATCCTCCTGTACCTTTCAACAATTTCTTTATTGGCCAGCACTTGATGTGTGACATCAAGCCCAACCATTGTAATCGGCACACCACTCTCCATAACGATTTTTGCCGCTTCTGCATCGACAAATATATTAAATTCTGCTGCAGGGGTCCAATTTCCAAATGTGCCTCCCCCCATGAATACAATTTCTCGGATTTTCGATTTAATGCGTGGTTCGCGCGCAATTGCTAAAGCAATGTTCGTTAACGGACCAGTGGGAATAAGTACAACATCGCCCGCACTCTCCAACAACACCCGGATGATGAAATCGACTGCATTCTCCTTTTCTGCTACCTTTATTGGAGGCGGCAGTACAGGTCCTTCCATTCCCGATTCACCATGTATTTCTACAGCCGTCATCTGCTGACCTATCAAAGGGCGATCTGTCCCCATCACAACCGGTATTGAATCCGCTTTTGTGATTTCACAGATTTGCAACGCATTTTTAGTCGTTTTCTCTACTTCCACATTACCTGCCACCGTCGTAATCGCTACTACATCCAAAGACACATTAGCTATTGCCAAAATAATCGCAATCGCATCATCATGTCCAGGATCACAATCTAAAATAACCCTTATCGGTTGGCGCATACCCACTCTCCCCTTCTAAAATTACTTAATCAAGGCTTATTTTCAGCACATCCCCTTCAGACTGACTTGAAAAACTTTGTCAGCCGAACCGGTCCAGCAACAAAGAATGCGAGCATTTTTCAATAGTCTGTTAATGCCGTCATCTTATTTTTCTTCCGCAAAGCATAGATAACAAGGGCAATCACTGTCACGATATAAGGAATCATTTTGATAAACTGACTTGGAATCGGAGAATTTGGAACTGTTTCAACGATAATAGCAATGGCACTTGCAAATCCGAAAATAAGCGATCCAATTAAAATGCCGATTGGATTCCGATTACCGAACATGACGACAGCCAACGCCAAAAATCCAGTACCTGCAGTCATATCCTTCACGAACATGCTTGTCATACCAATGGAATAATAAGCGCCCGCCAAACCAGTGAAAACACCGCTCCATAGAAGAGCCGAATACTTTATTTTTAAGACGGAAATTCCTAAAGAATTCGCTGCTTCTGGAGACTCCCCTACTGCTCTTAAATGAAAACCGTATGGAGTCCGGTATAATAAATAAAAAACGAACAAAACAGCAAAAAGGGAAACCCAAACAAATAGGCTATGTCCACTCAACAAAGTACCAACATAAGGAATTTCGTCAATAAACGGAATTTGAATGATAGGAATTTTACTAAGATTATCTGGAGAATAGTTTCCTACTGTGTTAAAAAGCAGTCCCATCAAAAAAATGGTCAAACTAGAACCTAATGCATTTACGACAAATCCGGTAATAATAATATCCACACCCAGGTTCAATGAAAAAACACCCATCAAGAAACTAATGAAAACAGTAGCTGCAATACCTGCCAAAACGCCTAACAACCAATTCCCTGTCGCACCAGCAATGACAATCGATGTGAAAGCGGATATAAGCATTTGACCTTCCAAACCAATATTGACCACGCCGGCCAAATCAGTCAATAATCCACCTAATGCAGCAAGTAAAATCGGAACAGTCATTCGTAACACAATAACAAAAATCGTCAAATTAAGCGTTTGTTCGAGTATCGTTTGAAACATTCTTCACACCCCCACTCGGTTTCACTGTAAGGCGACGCGTTTTTAAATAGGTAAAAATAGCTTGTGCAGAAACAAATAGCACGAGAAGCACTTGAATAATGACAGCCAATTCCCGAGATACATCGCTATTGGCTTGCATCAGTTGCGCACCTACCTGTAGATAAGCGAAGAAAAAAGCAGCCAGTAAAACACCTAAAGGATGATTTCTCGCCAGTAAAGCGATGATAATACCGTCAAAACCTAAACCATCAGAGAAAGAGTCCTTCAATGTGCCATGTGTTCCCATTACTTCGACAATGCCCGCAAGTCCAGCCAAAATCCCTCCAATGACGACACTTTTTGCCATAATCCATTTAGAGTTGATCCCTCCGTACTCAGCAAATGACTTATTTTGTCCGACAAGCCGCATTTCATAGCCACCTTTTGTTCGATACAAAAATAAATACGTAATGAGGACAGCCAACAGCGCAATAAATATTCCGCTATGCGTAGGCAATCCCTCCAAAAAGCGTTGAAGTTTCCCGCTATCTTCTATGTAGGGCATCCTAGCAAATCCGCCACTGTTTGGATCCTTGAAAACATAATTCAAAAAATAGGAGACAAGATAAATACCTACATAATTCAACATTAAGGTAGTGACAATTTCATCGACGTTCAAATATCCTTTCAGCAGCCCCGGAATTAAACCAAATAAAGCTCCACCAAGCATGGCAGCCAGTAAAATAATCGGTATATGTATGAAACTAGGAATTCCTGTAACGTATACAGCGACCAACGCTCCTGTAAAAGCACCGACATAGAGTTGCCCTTCTGCTCCCATACTGAAAATCCCAGCCCGGAACACTACAGCCACCGCTAATCCTGTCAACACAAGCGGAACCATTTTGTTCAAAATCGTCCCAAATTGAAAAAGTGAGGTAAATGGCTGAACAAATAAATAATTGATGGCATTCAATGGCTCATCACTGACGAGTAAAATGACCAAACAGCCGATCAATAAAGCAGCTAGGGATGCGACAACGATACCAATGATTTCAATTTGAAAAGCCTTCGCATTTCTCATTGCTCTCAATCTCCCTTCTTCAACCCCAACATATATAAGCCAATTTCCTCTTCGGTTAAATGTTCATGGTTATCCAAAATAACCACTAGTTCGCCATTATACATAATGCCTATACGATCACTTAAACTCATAATTTCTTGCAGTTCTGCCGATACAAGCAGAACTGCCGTATCTTCCGTTCTTTTCTTCATGATTTCTTTATGAATAAATGCTATAGCGCCAATATCAACACCTCTAGTGGGCTGAGAGGCAATTAATAGTTTCGGTTGTTTCGAAAATTCGCGAGCAATCACTACCTTTTGAAGATTTCCGCCGGATAAAGAAGACGCAGGATAGCGGCTGTCTTTCGTACGAATATCATAGTCGCCGACCATTTTCTCAGCAAACATACGAATTTGATGTTTATTCAAAAAAGGTCCTCTAGAATAATCCTTTTCCATATAGCAATCCAAAATTAAGTTTTCCTCGATAGATGCCGTCAAGCATGCTCCCCGTGTTTGACGATCCTCCGGGATATGACCGATTTTCCGTTTCCGGATATCTCTGACACTCTTTCGGCTAATATCTTCATTCAAATAGCAGACTTGACCCGAAATAATTGGACGAATACCGGTAATTGCTTCAACTAACTCGGTTTGTCCGTTTCCTTCAACACCTGCAATTCCCAATACTTCTCCTGCCCGAATATCAAAAGATACGTTACTTACGGCCCGTTGTTCACGATCGTCATTCACTATCAAATCTTTCACTGTCAACACCGTTTCCTTCGGCTGACAAATTGGCTTTTCTACTCGATACATAATCTCCCTGCCGACCATCAAACGGGAAATTTCCTCTTCATTCGTATCACACGTTTTTAACGTGCCGATTGTGCTGCCTGCTCTGAGCACCGTTATTGTATCCGAAATTTGCATAACTTCCCTCAACTTATGCGTAATGAAAATAATAGTGAATCCTTTTGCAACCAGTACTTTTAGAGATGCAAATAAATCAGAGGTTTCTTGCGGAGTCAAGACAGCAGTAGGTTCATCTAAAATTAATAATTTCGCTCCTTGAAATAGTACTTTCAAAATCTCCACACGCTGTTTTTTTCCTACAGAAAGAGTTTCAACCTTGTCCAAGGCGTTAACGGAAAGTCCGTATTCTTTCGTAAGATGTTGCGTTATTTGAACCGATTTCTCTCGATCTGCAAACATTCCTCGCTTCGGTTCGTTTCCCAATACAATATTTTCCGCAACCGTGAATGAAGGAACCAGCATAAAATGCTGATGCACCATCCCAATTCCTTGAGAAATGGCTTTCTTTGGTCCATTTTCTATAAGCTTTTCGCCTTTATAAAAAATCTCACCACTTGTAGGGGACTCCAATCCAAATAAAACCTTCATCAATGTCGACTTTCCGGCTCCATTTTCCCCTACAATCGCATGAATTTCCCCTTGACGCACAGTAAGATTCACACCTTTATTTGCCACCGTTCCATTTGGATAGACTTTATGAATATCACGCATTTCCAAAATATTCGGCATGAGCAACCCCTCGTTTTTATTATTCTACTAAGAAAGAATCAAGCTTCTTCTTTCATTCACATCGCCAGCCGCACTATGAAGGGATTCAACATTTCAGATGGATATAGCAACCCACCTGAAATGTTGAATTTGATCTTAATTTATGAGTGATTTCACTTCAACTTTTCCATCCATCAATTCTGTTTCAATTTCTACCATCCGATCTTTAATACTTTGTGGAACATGTTCATCATATAGTTCATCTTTTGCCAAACCTACACCGTCTTCCACAACACCCAATACTTCAGTCTCTCCAAATGGAAGCTCACCTTTTTCGTAAAGATCCAAGGCGCGATATAAAGAACTGTCCAGATTTTTCAGCATAGATGTTAAAACAACTCCTGGATATAGGCCGTTTTGATTGCTATCCACACCGATTCCATATTTCCCTGCCTCATTAGCTGCCTCTAATATTCCAAGCCCTGCACCACCAGCCACGTTAAATGAAATGTCTGCTTTTTGTGTATTGAATTGAGCTAAAGTAAGCTCTTTCGCTTTCGGTGCATTTTCGAAATCACCCACATAAGACGTGATTACCTTCACTTCCGGGTCAACGTATTGTGCACCTTGCTCATACCCCACACGGAAATCATTAATATTCGGAATATCCATCCCACCTACAAAACCGATTACTTTTTCTGGATTGGCACCTTCAAGCTCCGTGCTCGTCGTTACAAGCGCGGCAAATGCCCCTGCAAGGAAGGAGCCTTCACTTTGTGAATAAAGCATGGAATAAATATTATCCACACCCTCAATTGTTTCATCAAAATAAATGAACTTTTGATCAGGATAGCGTTCAGCAATTCCCAACGTGATATCTTTCATTTGAGCCGTTCCGACCACAATGATTTCATATTCGCCACCAGCAACCAAAGATTCCAATCCGGCTTCCCAATCACCTTGATTGTAGCTTCCTTCGACCGTTCTCACATCGATTCCCAGCTTGTCTTTAGCTTCATCCAAGCCACGTTGAACCGAATCAAAGAAGCTTTTATCTCCTAATGTCCCATTGACATAAAAAGCTACCTTTAACGGATTTTCACCTTCCACTGCGCCATTCTCACTCTCAGGCTTATCCTCTTTACTCACATCATCTGAAGAACTGCATGCAGCCAAAACGATTACGACAAAAAACATCACACTTAAAAACACCATCAGATTTTTCTTCATTTAAGCCCCCCTATTTTTTGTGTTGGCCCTGTTATATCTTGCTGTTGATCTTCGCGAAAATGACTGCACTTTGCCTTCATTGAGCTCAAAAGCAAAACTAAAATGCAGCAAAAGCTTTGTGTTAACAAAACATTCTATTGAAATATGCATTCTTATATGTAGGATAAAAAGCATCACCTCCTTCACTGATTCCTATGGTTTCAGTCATACAGGCATAAGCTATACAAACATAAAGAGAAGATGGAACGTACATCATCGATGAAGGATTAATAGCAGACTGTTAAAAAAACGTTTCTCGACAATCTGACATCATTTTGCTTTTGTGGATATAAGTTGTAAACATAAAAGAAGAAGTTTGAGAAATGACTGTTGAGAAGAATAAATAAGGTAGAAATCCTATATACCATTTTTTGTTAATTTCTTTTTTTGATTATATACCAAAGACAGCAGATTAAATAGAGTTATTTTCCAGAAAATAAAACTTATTTCTATCGAGGTAAACGTATTCGACCACTTTTCTATTTTGATTGGCTCACGCATATTTAATAGAATACAAATAATTAAAAGCTTTTTTCATAAACTTTGTTGCCAATGGCGGCCACTCATTTTCATTCTAAATAAAAGGAAAGCTCTATGCCCCTACCCCATTTGCCACTTAAGGATTATGGTCACGTTAACCTTGCCGGACATCACCTTAGAAAAGGAATAATTCCTGTATGGCTTAAGAATTGCACAATCACTATTTTGTGTATAAGTTGACTATGCTCTGAACTTCTTTTCCTTTATCTTGATTTCGTTCAATAAGATAAAGAGATATATCGAAAACAACAATCCTTTAGAAAAGGGCCTAATAAAAAACTCGTATACATCATGGTACACGAGTTTCACTTACTTGTTCATCTTCTATCTGATTATTCTTTTTACCTTACTTGCTACTTTTATAAGCACTCTAGCCGTCTTTTCTGAAGAAAATCTTCTGATTTCTTTAGAGTAAAAGCTCACCGCAATCACTCTGTATAAAATATGCCCACAATGTGTGTTAGATGGACTTAAATGATAAAAATTAGAACGCAGACAAAACAAAAGACCAATCAAGCAGAAGGTACGATAATTATATGATATCGTACCTCTCTTCTTAAATTGGCCACTATTATCAACCTTTAATTCGTTTCTTCTACTACATCTTTATTGTAATTATACAGAGAAGGATCAACTGCAGTGAATCCTGCTGGATTATAAAACCTCAATAAATCGCCGTTCACCACTTCATCTGACAATTGCAATTTGTGATCCACTTCTGTTTTCAGCTCTTTTGCTTGTTCCAATTGACTGTCATCAAGTAGCAAACCAGTTTTGGCGTCATAAAAATTTTCACTAATTGAATAGATGGTCGAACTAACAAAATCACCATTTCTAAATGCAACTACATGATCATGCTCTTTCGACAACAAATCCGTTCCGAATTGAATATATGCGTGCGTATTGATGCCAAGTAAATGTAACACTGTCGGAAGAAGGTCTATTTGCCCTCCATACGTATGGTTTGCACCGCCCTTCATTCCTGGAACATGAATGAGTAACGGTACACGTTGCAAATTAGCACTCTCATAATCATTAATTTCCTTGCTGATGACTTGCTCCATTGCTTGATTATGATTTGCGGAAATGCCATAATGATCGCCATACAATACAATCATAGTATTGTCATACAATCCTGATTTCTCCAAATCCGCAAAAAATTGTTGAATCGCTTCATCTGCATAACGAGCTGTTTGGAAATAATCATCTACGCTCTCATCGCCTGTATTGCCTTTTTCAATCGTCACCAAATCTTGATTAATCTTATAAGGATAATGATTTGCGACCGTAATAAATTTTGTATAGAACGGTTGCGGCAATGTTTTCAATAAGCTTATGGATTGTTCAAAAAACGGTTTATCTAGCAAGCCATATTCAGCCATATCTTGTTCTAAACTTGTGTCATAATAATCCGCATCAAAAAAATAGTCATAGCCGAATGATTTATAAATTTCACTTCTATTCCAGAAACTTCCGTTATTGCCATGGAACACAGCCGATGTATAACCATTATCCCCCAATATAGCAGGCGCTGCTTGATACGTATTTTGACCTTTCGTAATATAAGCTGAACCCTTAGGCAAACCGAACAACGAATTTTCCAGCATGAATTCAGCATCCGCTGTTTTACCTTGAGCTGTTTGATGGAAAAAATTATCAAAATATAAAGTATTTGAGTCTTTCGCTAAAGAATTCAAAAATGGCGTAACTTCTTCGCCGTTCAATTTATAGTTAATCAAAAAGTTTTGCATCGATTCCAAATGAATGTAAATGACGTTCATTCCTTTTGCTGCACCGAAATATTGCGGATTAGGATCAGCATAGTTTGATTTTATATAGTTACTAACTTCTACAATATCATCGCTGTCTGCTGAAGCTTTTTGTGAAGACGCCTTTACACTTTCAACCGTATCATACATCACATAATTGTACATACCTAAATATTTCACAATATAATTCCTGTCAAAGCCACGCGTCAAAAGTTGCGGACGATCTGCTTCCGCTAACCCTAAATTTAAAGAAGATATCGCAATCGCTAATGCAAAAATAGTAATTGCTTTTTTATATCCGAATTTTCTTGTATCTTTTTGCATTTTTTTCGTTGCCACAACGTACATAAGCAAGCATACATCTATAAAGAACAAAATATCGTACACTTTTAGCAAAGAAAGTACGCTCCCACCTAAGTCTCCAAAATTTTGTGTTTGGAAAATTGTCGGCAAGGTAATAAAATCACTAAAAAATCGATAATACACAACATTTGCATATAGCACAACCGACATCATCACGTAAATGAAAACAAGCGCTTTGTATTTTCTTCTTTCTTTAAACAAGAAAGCAAATCCCAAAAATAGCATCGCTGAGCCTAATGGGTTCAAAAATAGCAAAAACTGTTGATAAAATCCTTCTGCGCCTAACTCAAATTGTGTAAGTTGTGAAACATATGTTTTCAACCATAACATGCATACAGCTAGTGTATACACTCCCCAAAAACCATGTAAAAAACCGACTTTGTTGTTCATTAAATTTTTCATTTTGCACCTTCTTAATTAAATCAATACCCAATAAACAATCTGCAAAAAAGTTAGAAAACAATGTAAAAAATAAATTATCAAAAAACTTAATATAGACTAAATCTTCACTTCGATTCTGTCAAGTAGCAAATCCATATTCAACTTCATTTTCTTATACTATTTTATGTATTCCCTCTCTATTCACACAAAATGTTCTGTTTTTATTACCCTCGAAATGTGATTGATCTCCATAACGAGAAGATCGTCATAGTCATGTTTTAACTGTGGCCTCTCCGTATTGACACCAGTTGAAATTTCTTGATACACATCAAACGATACCTAATGCTGTTTGACTAACTTAGTTAAACAATGCCATTGATGCATCAGCACTTCCTCTATATCCACCTTTTCCTCATTTCTCGGCAAATGCAAATACATTGTTGCCAGTGTTATCTCCCTCACCTACCTCTCGCTAAGAAATAGGTACATACTTATCATCCGAATAAAATATAGACATCGAACATCACTTACATGATTAGTAGTCAGTTAACTTGACGAGAAAATGAAGAAAGAAATATAATTTACTTACAAAAAGTAACTCGATTGTAAAAAGAAATTTACTTATTCATGTAATTTTACCTTATACTGCTTTTTTTATTGCAGAAGGGTCCTATACCCATTGCATTTTTACACATATGATAATGAAAACTTGTACTAATAAAAGAGGAGATCAAGATGAAAAATACAGCATTTGAAATAGGAGTCTACACAATCGGAGATATGGCGCCACACCCTCTGACGAATGAAACGATCACTGCTCATCAACGCATTAAAGAAATCATCCGTGCAGCTACTTTAGCAGAAGAAGTGGGACTGGATGTTTATGGAGTCGGTGAACATCATCGCTTGGATTACGCTGTGTCTGCTACTCCTATTGTTTTAACAGCCATTGCTCAAGTAACACAGACTATCAAACTTACTAGCGCCACTACCGTGTTAAGTACTGTGGACCCTGTACGTCTATTTGAAGATTACGCTACACTCGATTTGATTTCCGACGGAAGAGCAGAAATTATTACTGGTAGAGGGGCTTTTCTTGAATCGTTCCCACTTTTCGGATATAAAGTAAAAGACTATGGAGCTCTCTTTGAAGAAAATATGAAACTATTAATGAAGCTGAATCAACATGAACGTGTTTCTTGGAATGGCCATTTTCGCTCACCTTTAGAAGATAGTGAAATAGCACCTCGCCCATTTCAATCAACCCTTCCTATTTGGACCGGTGTTGGAGGAACAAGAGAGAGTGCCACTTTAGCAGGTCGTTTAGGGACAGGTATGGCACTTGCCATCCTTAAAGATGACCCTATTTCTTTTCAGCCATTAATAGAAGCTTACCGAAAAGCAATAAAGGAATCTGGGTATCCTCCCCATCAGCAGAGAGTTGCTATTACTGGACATGGCTATTTGGCTGATTCATCTGAGCAAGCAACAGAAGAATACTTCTCCTATTATAAGAATTATCAAAAATATATGAATAGAAGAAAGGGAATCCAGAAGAACTTTACCCGTGAAGAATACGAGCAAATGATCGGGATGAAGGATGCTTTATATGTAGGAAGTCCGGAGCAAATAATTGAAAAAATACTGTACCAACACGAAATATTCGGACACCAACGCTTTATGGTTCAACTCGATATTGGCGGAATGCCTTATGAAAAAGTAGCTAAAAGCATTGAATTGCTGGGAACAAAAGTGGCTCCTGCTGTTCGTCGTGCATTAAGTAACTAAACTATAGAAAGAATGATAGGAGCAATTAGAGAAATTCCTACCTAGAAAACAGAAAATAATATCTACTGTATAGAATGTTGAATTGTATTCCTGCACTTCAACATTTTTTCTTTATATAAATCTTTTACAAACACCATTTTTGGGGAAAATAGGCTGTAACGAAAATCATAATACTGACTAAGTTCCTTCGCTCTCATCTGTTTTATCCTCTGATCATGTTACCATAATCATGCAAACGGCAGATGGTCTTCACTACTACGAACTCGCCGCCATTTTAGTAGTCTCATTGGTGCTAACACACCTCCTCTACTAAAACTTCAAACGTTCCATTGTTTCTATCCCTCTTTTTAATACCCTTAGGTTTCCACTATTCAGTTATGAGCAAAATCAGTTTAATAGTCAATTGTCCCGATTTCCTTTATGCCATTTTAAAAACATAAGGATGAATAGCAAACTCCTAGCGATTTCGTGCTATTCACTGTCTCATCCTGCCTATGCATGGATTCGTTTCCTAACCATAGATATTTTTTAAGGAGCCCCGCCTCGAAACCTTCGAGTACGACTTCACCTGACTTCACCCTTTCAGCTTGTTAGAGCTTCACCGGATGCAGGAGGATTAGGCACTTGTTCTTGGACTATTCAACAAGGATAGGGATTGCACCTATCAAATGAAAACAATAGTTAGAGCTGTAAAAGCCCCACTTATTTCACTATTTTAGTAGTTTATAAAGTAACGTTTCGTTTAATTTTGTTCAGGAGTGATTTGACTAGCTCGGTATAAGAAAATTGCGTAATCTCCACGTTTAGCAGGTTGGTTTGTACCAAATTGTGTAGCTGATACACCGTTTGTGATACCATTGCTAACTAGAGCTGAAACTGCCGTAGTATATTGTGATGCTACATCTGTAAATGAAAGCTCTGCGTCTCCAGTTAATTCAAAAGCTCTTTGAATCCAAACTGCTAGCTCACCACGAGTAATATTCGTGTAGCTTCCGAAAGAAGTTGCTGTTTTACCGCTTGTAATGCCCGCTTCTTTCAATGCATTTACATATTTTGCACGGTCCGCCGGTACATCAGTGAATCCAGATGCTGCCGCATTGTCTACATCCAATTCCAATACTTTTGCAAGCATAATTGCCGCATCAAGACGTGTGATATTCTCGTATATACCAAACTTTGTAGGCGAGAACCCTTGAACACCTTTATTGTAGACATACTCTACTGCATCAGCATATTTTGGTGCCACATCCGTGAATTGATAAGATGCAGCTGAAGCAGCAGGGACAACAGATGATGCTACAACAGTTGCGACTGTAGCAGTTGCCAATAACTTACGGTAAGACTTTGTTTCTTGAGACATTAATGAATCCTCCTAAAACTTTTCTAAATGTTTCGTTAAACGCTACAATTTCTACCTGACCTCTATTAAATTATAAAAATCCACTAGCTTTCGCTCTCTATTAAACCTCCTAAACTACTATTCTAAAATAGAAACAATTTAAGAATAACTGCCTGTCATTAAAATGACAATACAAATTATATTAGTTATAAAAATAAAAATATTTCCACTTTAAACAACACCATAAATAATCTAAAAAAGAAACAAAAACCGAACATTAAACAAAAAAAACACAATTTGTTAACTTTTTTACACTTAATCACATATTTTTATATTATTTTAGTATAAATATATTTACAAAAGACGAAGATTAAGGTACGATTCTTTCAACTTACTTTTTTGGGGAAAAAAGTGTTTAATGAAAATTACTGATAGCACGCCGTATGCGCTGAAAGGCGCCCGTACGGTGTAGGCCTAGTGGAAGCTAGGAATAGCGAAGAAGAAAATTTCACGTTATCTGTCATGCATACAAACGACACGCATGCACACATTGAAAATGTAGCTAAACGCGTAACAGCTGTAAATGCAGTGCGCGAAGAAAAACCAAATGCTGTGTTAGTTGATGCTGGAGACGTGTTCTCTGGAACATTGTACTTCAATCAATATAAAGGGCAAGCCGATCTTCAATTCATGAACTTAATGCAATACGATATGATGACTTTCGGAAATCATGAGTTTGACTTAGGTAATACTGAAGGTGGAAATACAGCATTAGCTGACTTTGTAAAAAACGCAAACTTCCCATTCATTAGCTCGAATGTCGATTTCAGCAAAGATAAAGCAATGAGCAGCTTACAAGTCGGCACAATCGCTACGGATGTAGAAGACGGTAAAATTTACGATGCCATCATTAAAGAAATCGATGGCGAAAAAGTTGGATTCTTCGGTTTAACAACAGAAGAAACAGCAGATATCGCAAGCCCGGGTGCTGCAACGTTCAATGATTACATCGAATCAGCAGAACAAACAGTTGCCGCATTAGAAGAACAAGGCGTTAACAAAATCGTTGCTGTAACTCATATCGGCTACAACGACAACGCGTTATATGATAACGATTTAACATTAGCGGCGGAAGTTGACGGAATCGACTTAATCGTCGGTGGTCATGATCACACAAAACTTACTGAACCAGTCGTAGTAACGGAGGACTCTAAAGGGAACGAAAAAAATCCAACAGTTATCGTACAAGCCTACCAATATAGTGATTATCTTGGAACGGTAGACGTTGAGTTTGACGAAAACGGTGTTGTAATCGGTTATGCAGGTGAATTAATCGACGTTTCTAAACAAGCAGAAGATGCAGAAGCAGCAGAAATGCTAAAAGAATACTCTGCTACAATCGATGCGTTAAAAAATGAAGAAACTGGTGCAACTACTACGAAGGAATTAACAAACCCTCGTATCAGTGACGAAGGAAATACGGAACAACTAAGTGTTCGTAAAAACGAAACTGAACTTGGAAACTTAATTACAGACGGTATGCTATGGGCTGCTAAACAAAAAGATGCAAATGTAGTCATCGCTATGCAAAATGGTGGCGGAATTCGTTCAGGCATCGATGCAGGTCCAATCACTGTTGGTGAAGTACTGACTGTATTACCATTCGGTAACACATTAGCAACAATGGAATTAACAGGTGCGGAAATCATTGAAGCATTAGAACATAGTGTTAGTGCATTCCCGAAAGAAAATGGCGGATTCTTGCACGTTTCTGGCATGAAATATACTTTCGATAGCTCGAAAGACGCTGGATCTCGTGTACAATCTGTTCAAGTACAAGACGGCGCAAACGGAAGCTACACAGATTTAGTGGAATCAAAAACATATACAGTGGCAACAAACTACTTCACTGCAAAAGGTGGAGACGGCTTCACAGTATTCGCTAAAGCATTTGCTGATAACCGCGTTAAGGACTACGGTCAATCAGATTGGGAAACTTTCAGAGACTATTTAAAACAATTAGGAACTGTTAACCCGACAATCGAAGGTCGTATC
>JBJEFL010000184.1:0-1581 GCA_051873995.1 Bacillus sp. (in: firmicutes) | reverse complement strand
TGGAACTTCGTGTATTAAACTACTTTTTAGCGATTGCAAGAGAAGAAAACTTCACAAAAGCCGCACAGCAGCTTCATGTCACACAGCCGACTTTATCAAGGCAGATTGCACAGCTTGAAGATGAACTCGGTGTAGAGCTGTTTGTAAGGAGCAATCATAACATCATTCTGACAGAAGACGGTATGATACTCAAACGCCGTGCACAGGAGCTTTTGTCGTTAGCCGACAAAACCAAAAGAGATTTTTTACATAAAGAAGAAAACCTTGCGGGAACTGTATCCATCGGCAGCGGCGAATTTCAGTCCACCCGTTGCCTTACGGACTGTATTGCGGCTTTTCGGGAAAAGCACCCGCTTGTCAGATATGAGTTTTACAGCGGAAACGCCGGCAATATCCGTGACGGTATTGAGCGTGGACTGTTGGACATAGGGCTGATGTCGGAACCGATTGATATAAGAAAATACGATTTTGTGTCTATGCCGGTTAAAGAGCAATGGGGTGTTTTGGTAAGGCACGATTCACCGTTGGCTGAAAAAGATGCTGTAACGCCGCAGGACTTATTGGGCGTTCCCCTTATCTCTGCATTAGGTGAGTTTTTGGAAAGCAATATCGGAAAATGGTTCGGAGAATATGCCGGGCAAATGAATATCGTTGCAAAAGGCAATTTGCTATACAACGAAGCAATGTTAGCGGAAAGCAATATCGGTGTTGTTATTGGTATCCGATTGAATTACAGTTATGATAAGCTGAAATTTATTCCTTTATCTCCGCCTCTTGAAAGTGCAACCGCTTTAGCGTGGAAAAAGGAGCAGATTTTTTCTGCGGCAACTTCTGCTTTTATTGAGTTTTCAAAACAATACCTAAAAGGCATTTCTGACAATAAAATATAAGTATTAGACATTTCATATAAGCAAGCCTATAATAAAGGTGTTCCAAGACGGAGCATCTTTATTTTTTATTGCCGGCAGAAGGGAGATAAAAATGACAATAAAAGAAGCAAGTGAACGGTACAACATACCGATTGAAATCTTGCAGGAGTACGAAAGCTGGGGCTTATGCAACGAAGTAGAAAAAGTAATGGGTTCGTGGCATTACGACGAGAGCGATATTGAGCGGTTAAGCACAATTATGACGCTACACGATATTGGTTTTACCAATAAAGAGATAGAAAAATATATGCGGTTGCTCTTGAAAGGTAAGTCAACCGAGAAAGAACGACTGAAAATGCTTGAACATAAACGAAACGGCACGCTTGACGAGATTCACTTCAAAGAAAAACAATTAGACCGTTTGGATTTTCTTCGCTTTGCGATGAAAAACAAGTAAAAAATTTATTTTCATAAAGGAGATTTTAGAAATGAAAAAACTCGTATCAATTCTTATGATGTTTGTTCTGCTGCTTTCTTTTACAGCTTGCAGTAACAGCGGCACCGGCGAGGAAAGTGAAAAGTTGCCGGATACTGCATCACAGAGCGAACAGCAATCCTCTGCCCCTGACAAGGAAACTGACAGTTCAAGTGAGAACACATCGGTAGAAACCGAACCTGATAAAACAGAAGCAAAAGCATTGGTTGTTTACTT
>JBJEFL010000183.1:0-1599 GCA_051873995.1 Bacillus sp. (in: firmicutes) | reverse complement strand
AAGAGATAATATGAAGTGACCTCCTAGTTGTCAAAACGTGGATTTAGATTCATAATTAGATTGGAAAACAAATTACAGAATCGTTACCATAACGACAACAGGAGGTCACTATGAAAAGTATAATTTATGTTGGAGCAGATGTCCATAAAAACTCTTACAGTTTATGTGCAATTGATGGAGATACTGGTGAAATATTAGGAGAAACTAAAATCAGTCCTGATGTGAAGCTTCTTGAAAAATTTATCAATAATGCAAAGAAAAAAGCACAAAAAGATGCAGATGTATTGGTTGACTATGAAGCAGGATGCTTAGGTTATTCACTTTATTGGCAGTTGAAAGAAAGAGGTATTGCCTGTGATATTTTAGCACCTTCAACGATGCATCGTTCAGCTAAAAATAAAGTAGTGAAGAACGACAAAAGAGATGCGCGAATGATTGCGACCAATCTAGCTAACAAATCATATAAATCAGTTTATGTACCTAATGATCATGATGTGGAAATTAAAGAGTACATTAGAATGATGAATGATTTTAAGGGTGAATCAAAAAAAGTGAAACAGCATATCAATGCTTTTGTATTACGACTTGGATACAGATATGAAGGAAAATCCAGATGGATACCATCACATATCAAATGGTTGAAAGGACTGGAATTGGATCCAATGTACAGAGAGATATTGGATGAATATTTATCGCAGCTGGAATCATTAGAAACCAAGATAGGCAGATTCCAACATAAACTAGAGGAGTTATCTCAGGAAGAGCCATACAAAGAAAAGATAGGAGAATTGCGCTGTTTAAAAAGTATCGATACAACAGCAGCAATGACTTTACATGCAGAAATCTCCGACTTTAACAGATTTCCAACAGCTAATGCTTTTTCATCCTTTTGTGGACTAACACCAGGAGAAGATTCAAGCGGAGATAAAAATAAACGATTAAGCATAACTAAGCAAGGAAATACAGTAGTAAGAGAAACACTGGTAGAATGTGCACAAGTACTAGTAAGAGGAACAGTTGGGAAAAAAGGAAAGAAAGTCATAGCAAAACAAAAAGGACAGGATGTAAAGGTCATTGATTATGCAGATAAAGCAGTTACAAGATTACAAAAGAAATATCACAGAATGATATTAAAAGGAATCAATAGAAATATTGCGATAACAGCGATTGCCAGAGAATTATCATGCTTTGTATGGGGAATAGAAACAGGACATATAAATTAAAAAGGATATATAAATTCTGAAGGAAAGGAGAGATTATGAGGTAGCCGAGAAAAGACAATAACATCAAAGGCATAGATGGACCTCAAAATAAGAAAACAGGTTCAACTATCTAAGATTCACCTCTTATGGCAGTGACAATATAAATAATATGTCGCGATATTTATTTATATGAAATAACACTGATCCACGCAAAGAGATTATAGAGTTTGACGACGAACCATTAACCTTTTGGTAACCAATCCACGAATAACAGAGTGGTTAACTGTCACAGAATCTTCATTGTGGGGTCTTTGTATGCCTTTGATGGCACAATTGAATAAAAAATATTATGAATTGTGAATTTATGTCTTGACAAAGGTCACTTCATAACAGGTGA
>JBJEFL010000182.1:0-1608 GCA_051873995.1 Bacillus sp. (in: firmicutes) | reverse complement strand
ACTGCGGAGTTTTGCAGGGGATAGTGCGCCTATTCTGGGGAAATCCTCAAAGAATCACAGGATATGGATCCGGAAATCAGCTCATTTCAGCCTGTTCTGGGCAATTAATTGATATAACAACTAAAAAAATTTTACAAAGGCTGGTTTGATGACAGAATATCGTTATTAATCAGCGTTTCCCTAAAGAAAGATTTTGATATGTCACAAATTGATATTGGTGATTTTATTGAAATCGAAGGTGAATTGCAGAAAAACCCGTTGATAAATTATATGGAAATTTTCATTGACATCTTCCGTCTAGCTGATATTTTTGAGGACAAACCTCAATTAGGTAATAGAACGCAAGCTAAAGCGCAAAAACATCAAGATAATGAAATGGTAAAACAGTTCCAATCTTTTGCGAATGAACTGAAGCACAGTGGTACTGTCGATTTTATTTTATCTGATAGCAAAGGTACTGTTGTTCTTTCAGTTCAAGAGCAGTACTTATCCAATGACAATATTTCTGAAATCATTGGAGGAAGGTTTAAAGTACTTGGTAAAGTTATTGCTGTTTGTAAAGATGAGAATGTGGGCATTGATTTGCTTCGGAAAACATCATTATCTATCTTGCCAAAAGAGACACTGGAAAAAATGTTCTCTGGTTTTAAGACGGAGGAAGCAAAACAATTTAATCTCCCTGTGCTTGTAACAGAAATTGCGGGACCGGCAGTCATCGTTATTCCTATTGCAATTTATGCGTAAAAAAAGTAGTAATCTATATTAGACATGCAATTGTGCTTAGAAGGAGGAGTTTTTATGCCGTTAGCATTGGAAGTAAAAAAGTCGGTATATGAGTATTGTAACAACCACTTGCCAATAGAAAAATGGTATGAAAGTGAGTTTGAATTTATTGAAGATAGTGGATTAAAAAAACGTATAATTGAAGAATTCAAAGGAATTCGTTTTGCATATAAACTATATGAAGGTATAGAAGCGAATGAAGAGAATATGATTTTTGAAATTCGCCATCAGATTTTTTCATATGCTACGATTTACGAAGCGGTAGTGCATTATGTTTTATATACTTATTATAATCAAACAGAAGAATTTCATGATTTACAGTATCATGAAACGCTGGCAAAGATTAGCATCCCTCCGGCTCAATTGGCTTCTCTTGAAAAAGAACTCGTGCATGATGGCAAAGGAATTATTCCCATGTATATGAAAGAACGAAAAAAAGAAGATTCTCAAATTCGTTTTGACGACAAATGCAGGACTGCTGAAAAATTAGGGTTATTACATAAATTTACTAATGCTGAAGGAATCGAAATAGATTTGCCCAGTGAGATTATTGAAATATATGGATATAGGAATGCTATTCATCTGATTGCTGAACAACGTAAAGGGATTGAGTATGAACTTGAATTGAGTAAACGAGCATACAGAAGAATGCGTCCTTTTATTGATCAGATTAAAAGGAAACTTCGTAGTGATAGGAAAAGTATATACTCAGAAATTTTTTAATATGTGTGGAGAATTCTTTGCATGCGGGATATTTACGGTGATACGGCGCTTTCTGATCAGGCGATATCGGTGGATCATTTTGTTCCCTGGCAGTATGTGGCC
>JBJEFL010000181.1:0-36230 GCA_051873995.1 Bacillus sp. (in: firmicutes) | reverse complement strand
CCCAAAGTTGCTTTGTTGCTTCAGTTGGTCCTTCTAAGAATGAATCATCTTTATCATATACTGTAATATTGTTTATAATGAAATCACGTACATCAATTTCTTTAGTCCAAGTACCAGTTTGAAAGCCTTTCCATTGTTCCATATTTTATTCCGCCTCCCGGTTGTTATTTTCTAAGTTTTATCTTAACTAACAGTGATGTAATTTTATATAACAGATTATATTTAAATAATACAACAGAATTATATTTTGTAAAAGATTTTTTTTGAACATTATGTGAAAAAATACACAAATTTTAATTGATTTTGGTATAAAAATGAAAAAACGACTACTTGTAAGTGTTTTCAAATGGGTATTCACTTCTTTTTATAGAAAATATAGATGATAAGGAAAATATCGGTTTTTTGAGTTTTTTTATTCTGTATTAATTATTTATTTTAATCTGTATTATAAAAGGGAGGATGATTAATATTTTTTATATAACAAAAAAATTGACTGGAAAAAATATGAATGTAGAGAAAAGCCCAATTTCCTATATATTAATAGGGAAGTATTGATCGATAGTTGTGTATAATCGAATATTATGTTCAAACTATCACATATTGTAGGATATAGGAGTTGATTTCTAATGAAATTTTCGACAAGAAAAGTGGCGATAGTCGGTACAGGTTTAGTTGGTTCGAGCTGTGGTTATGCATTAGTGAACCAAAGTATATGCGATGAATTGATTTTGATTGATATTAATAAGGAAAGAGCGCTTGGAGAAGCGATGGATTTATCCCATTGTATTGATTTTACCGCTTCTCGTACGAAAGTGACGGTAGGTACATACGAACAATGTAAGGACGTGGATATTGTCATTATTACGGCTGGTGGTCCACCGAAACCGGGGCAAACGCGCTTAGACACATTAGGTGTAAGTGCGGCGATCGCCAAAGATGTAGTGAAGGGTGTAATGGCAAGTGGTTTTGATGGCATCTTCTTAATTGCTTCTAATCCGGTCGATATTATTACTTATTTAGTTTGGAAAGAATCAGGTCTTCCACGTAATCAAGTCATCGGAACAGGAACATCTCTAGATTCTTCTCGTTTAAAAACCATTCTTTCAGATTTGATTGGCGTCGATCCAAGAAGCATCAACGCTTATGCGTTAGGAGAGCATGGAGATTCTCAATTTGTTGCCTGGTCACATGTGACAGTGGGTGGAAAACCGTTTTTACAAATTTTAGAAGAGCATAAAGAAAGGCTCGGGGAAGTAAAATTAGAGGAAATTGAAGAACAAACGGCAAAAGCCGGCTGGGAAATATACAAGCGTAAAGGGACAACATATTATGGAATTGGTTGTTCATTAGCAGGAATTGCGCGCGCCATTTTCAATGATACTCATAGTGTCATTGCTGTTTCGGCTGTTCTTGATGGCGAGTATGGCGAGCGTGACATTTGTACAGGAGTCCCGGCCATTCTTACAAGAACGGGTATTTATGATATCGTGGAGTTAAATTTAACGAGTGAAGAAAAAGCAAAACTGAATCATTCAAACGCCATTTTAAGAGAATCAATGGCAACTATTGGTTATTAAAAACGACACTCTTGAGGCATATGCTCAACAAGGTAATGTAATATAGTCAAATCTTTCAAAGAAATTATTCGCACAAGAAGTTAGGGAACGGCTTTCGCTGGCTTCTTGTGCTTTTTGTTTTTTTTGCGGAGGAGAAAGTGGGCGAAAATGCTAGCAGGATACGATTTTTGAATCAAGCAAAAGTAGTAGAAATAATGACTTCATATAAAAATTCCAAGAAACGCTCATTTTTTTATAAATAGAACCGATATGTTAATTAGAAAGAAAATTATAAAGTCGGGTGAGTTTCATGGATAAGACATCTTTAATTGGAGTAATACTCGGGATGATTGCTGTTTTTGTCGGAATGATTCTGAAGGGAGTCGGATTATCAGCTTTAATTAATCCGGCGGCAATCCTAATTATCATTCTTGGAACCATAGCAGCGGTTGTAACAGCTTTCCCAGTAGCAGAAATCAAACGAATTCCGAAGCTCTTTAAAATTATTTTTACAGAGCAAAAGGCAACATCGCCTGAAGAGTTAATTACGACTTTTTCAGATTGGGCTGTTATTGCAAGGAAAGAAGGATTGTTGGCATTGGAAGGTATATCGGAACAAGTGGATGACCAATTTCTGCGAAATGGTTTAAATCTGGCGGTGGAAGGACAAAGTGCAGACTACATAAGAGATATTTTGACGGAAGAAATTGACGCTATGGAAGAACGACATCAAGCTGGAGCAGCCATTTTTTCGCAAGCGGGTACATATGCGCCGACACTTGGTGTTTTGGGAGCGGTTGTTGGGCTTATATCAGCCTTAGGGAACATGGATAATACGGATGAACTGGGAAAAGCCATTTCAGCAGCGTTTGTTGCGACTCTTTTAGGGATTTATACCGGTTATGTGTTATGGCATCCTTTCGCTAATAAGTTGAAACGTAAATCTTTGGAAGAAGTGCGCTTGAAGAGCATGATGATTGAAGGAATTTTATCGATAATAGAAGGTGAGGCACCGAGAACTATCGAACAAAAGCTAACCTCCTATTTACCTGCTGAAGATCGTCGAAAATGGTTAGAAGGTAGAGTGAAGCAGGATGGCTAGGAGAAAACGAAAAAAAACAGCAGATTCTCATATGGATGAATCATGGTTGATCCCATATGCAGATATTCTAACGCTTCTGTTAGCATTGTTCATTGTTTTATTCTCTATGAGTTCTGTTGATGCTGTAAAATTCCAGCAGCTTTCAAAGGCTTTTAATGATATTTTTACAGGCGGAACAGGTGTAATGGAGCATTCGAGTGTCAATCCGGAAGGGCGTAATGATTCTGAATCCACTTTGGAAGAGAATCTTCAACAAGGAAGTCTTGGCGCGAAGGATTATAAAGAATTATCGGAGCTTCAAGAAAGAATAGATGAGTACATCACTCAAAATGATATGGAAGAGAAATTGGATACGACGTTGACGGGAGAAGGATTGCTTGTCACGATTCGGGATAACGTTTTATTTGAATCAGGTAGTGCAAGTATTCGTTCAGAGGATTTGCAAATAGCGAATGAAATAGCTAGTTTATTTGTGATGGACCCGCCGAGAAGTATTGTAATCAGTGGTCACACGGATAATGTGCCGATTGCTACCTTCCAGTTTTCTTCAAACTGGGATTTAAGTGTCATGCGAGCAGTCAATTTCATGAAAATTTTATTGGAAAATGATGCATTGAATCCGGAATGGTTTAGTGCCAAAGGATATGGGGAATTTAAACCGGTTGCATCAAATGATACAGCAGAAGGAAGAGCGCAAAATAGACGTGTAGAAATTTTGATTGCACCTCGAACACAAGTGGATTTATAAATTGTTGGTAGTTGTATTTTGAAAGATTAGTTCTATCAACATTTTTATGAGAATAATTATCTGTATTTATTTTTCACTTTCTTAGAAGTGACTTCTATCTTGTCGCGACGATATTTGCAGAAACAATAAGCTTGGATTTATTTGGATGTAAACAAGTGAGTGGAGCGTCTGAAAGTCATCGAATGACTTTTCAGGCAGCTCCATTTTTTATGGGCAAAAAAAGTCCATAACATATATGTTATGGAATAGAAATGGGGAATTATAAAGTAAACTTTGGGTGGCAACGATATTGCCATAAAGGATTAATCATTAGTACTTTCGGTGTTTGGCTTTTTGTCTGGTTTACACAGATGATCTAACCAAAAACCGAGAAAAATCATCGAAGCAATAGGGATTGAATAATTTAAAATATGAACAATGGTCAAAATTATTCCTCCTATTTAGGATGATATGAAGCTTGTTTTTCGTACTTTCATTATATGCCATTTTTAACCAAAAATACACATTATTGTAACATAAAAATCGATAAATAATCCGACAAATAACTTGAAATTTCTACTTTTTTCGGTTGTTCGAGGAAGATGAAATAAAAAAACTGTCGCAAAGGACAGTTTTTTGGAGTCTTGATTATGCTTTTTTTAAGCTTCCTAATTCAGCAGCGATTGCTTCCATTTCGCTTGGGCTGAAAGATTGTTTTTTCATTACCATATTATATAAATAAAGCAGGTCTTCATACATGTTATGATCAAATTGAGATGATTTGATCGCGCCTACATTCATCATGCGCAGCTTCTCAATAATTTTTTCAACCATGTATTCCACATGTTCTGGCTTATTTTGAGTTAAATCCATCCTTTATTCTCTCCCTTTATTCAGCAATAAATTTTTCCAGCATGTCGCCTTGTTCAGCGTTTCTTATCCATATCCTTTCACAATATATGCATGCTGTCAATGCAGAAGGAAACGGCTACCATCGATTGGATGAAAATGAAATAATTTAGATGGCCAAATAGAATGATACATAAGAATGAAAAAAAACGGTATGGACGCCATGTTTTTATTTTCGCTATGATATGTTACATTCATAGTAAAATGCTAAATAAATGGTGAAAATGATTAAAAATATACTTAATATGTAGATAAGTAACAAATTTGGTAGGAGTGTGAAAGGTTTGATACATGTATTATTTGTTTGTTTAGGCAACATTTGTCGTTCACCGATGGCAGAGGCAATATTTCGGGACATGGTTAAGAGAGAAGGTTTGGAACAACAAATCATGGTAGACTCAGCGGGTACAGGGGATTGGCATGTAGGAAATGCGCCACATCATGGTACTCGTCAATTGTTAGATGAGAAGGGCATTAGCTATGAAGGCATAAAAGCTCGACAAATTGCACCGGATGATTTCCATACGTTTCATTACATCATTGGAATGGATGAGAGCAATATGGAAAATATGAAGAAAGTGCAACAAGGTGACACGGAAGCTTATGTGGGAAGGTTGTTGGATTTAGTTCCGGAGGCTTTGTTGAAAGATGTCCCGGACCCATATTTTACAGGGAATTTTGACGAAGTGCATGATTTGGTGAAAGAAGGCTGTGAACAGCTTTTGAAAAAAATACGTAACGAACAGAATATATAAGGGGAAATTGAGGAGGAAATACTATAATGAATTCACAAGAACAATCATACACTACAAAGAAGAATAAATTGCTACAAGGCATATTAATTGGGGCTCTTGCTGGAGCGGCCATTAGCATGCTAGATCGATCGACGAGGGAATCGGTGATTGCTTGCAGTAAAAAAAGATATCAGCAAGTAAAGGAAATTGTTGAAAACCCTGAAATCATTACAGAACAAGTCAAAGAAACATCGGATAAAATAAGAACGACATTCGAGACAATTTCGGAAGAAGTGGCGTTTATTACCGAGCAAGTGGATGTGTTAAAAGATTTGCCGAAGCAAGTGGCAACGACAGTAAAAGAAGCAAAAGATGTGTTTGAAGAGGATAAAGGGGAGTAATGTTTTAGTCAATGAGAGGTGAGACCTTGTACATAAATATCGCGAGTCGAACAACAAAATTTATTAAAGAAATATTGCACCGTATGAAAGAACACGATGTTTCTGGAATGGCAGCTCAGCTTTCATTTTTCTTTTTATTATCGTTATTTCCTTTACTCTTGGTTTTGGTGACCTTACTACCTTATTTGCCCCTTACAACTATAGATGTGCTTTCTTTTTTGGATAACTTTGTTCCAGAAGAATCCATGCAATTAATTGAAAAGCAAGTGAATAGTTTAATGGTGCAAAATGTGAAACTCTTATCGGTTGGTATTATCGGTACTTTATGGAGTGCTTCGAATGGGATGAATGCTCTAGTGAAAGCTTTCAATCATGCGTATGAGATTATGGAAAGTCGGACTTTTTTATTGCGCAGAGTCTTTGCAATCATCTTAACGTTCGGCATGATTTTTGTTTTTATCGTAGCCTTGTTATTACCGGTTTTCGGACAGCAAATAACGAATTTTATTATCTCGACAGTTGGGTATGGGGAAGAGCTTGTTCATCTATTCTCAACGTTGAGATGGGTTACGAGCGGTTTGATTACCTTTATTATGTTTCTCGTACTGTATTGGATTTTCCCGAATATTAAATTGCGCGGAAGAAACATTTTTCGGGGAGCCTTATTTGCTACAATCGGCATGTCGATTGTTTCATACGGATTTTCTGTTTATGTTAATAATTTTGCGAACTATACGACGACATATGGCAGTATTGGCGGCATTATTGTCTTGATGTTATGGTTTTACTTGTGTGCACATGTCATCATTTTAGGCGGTGAAATTGTAGCAATGAGCTATACCAAACAAGATGAAGAGTAAGGTTTTGACAATAATTGCTGTAGGGATAACAAGGAGATTGTAAGCCATACTAATTTTGAGCAGAAAAGTGCTCAAAATTAGTAGAAGAGGTGTTGCATGATGGCTAAAAAAGATGGCGGCACAAAGCAAAAAGGGAAAAATAAACCTAAACATAAAACGTCCAGTTCGGCAAACGGTCAGAACGGATATCATTAAAGGCGCTGTCTGAAAAGTCATCCAATGACTTTTCAGACGCTCTTATTACTTGTTTGCAACCCAGCAAAGGAATAAATCTAAGTTTATTCTTTTTTCTCGTTTTGTTATTCCTGTAAGCATTTCGTTAAGGATAGCAACTGTTTTTGGAAAAAGGATGGGAAGAAAGCAAAAAGAAAGGAGCTTACAGAATGACTCTCATTCTGTAAGCTCCTTTTATTCAATATGCATTGGCGCTGTTATTTGGCTTTTACTTCTTTTAGTAATCGCAATCCATTTAGGATGACAAGAATGGTACTGCCTTCATGTCCAATAACACCTAATGGAAGAGCAAGTGCTTGAAGGAAGTTAGAAGAAATCAAAATCATAATGACAGTTAAAGAAAAGATGATGTTTTGTTTAATAATTTTATTCATCTTTTTCGATAAGGAAATGGCTTCTGCAATACGTGGCAGATTATTTTTCATAAGTACGACGTCTGCTGTTTCCAGTGCCACATCTGTTCCTTCTCCCATTGCGATACCGATTGTGGCTGTTGCTAGTGCCGGTGCGTCATTGATTCCATCCCCGACCATTGCGACAGTTGCATATTTTTTATTTAACTTTTTAATCGCTTCTACTTTATTTTCAGGTAAACATTCTGCAATATATTCATCCATCTCGATTTCAGAAGCAATAGCTGCTGCTGTTTTTTCTCCATCACCAGTCAACATGATTGTGTAGACGCCCATTTCTTTTAACGTTTGGATGGCTGCTTTCGCTTCAGGGCGGACGACATCTTTCAAGGCGATCACGCCGACAATACCTTTTTCATCTCGTGCGTATGTGACGGTGTTTCCTTCTAAAGCAAGTGAAGCGCCTACGCCGTCCAAGAAAGCATTTGCTTCTTCACGGTCAACGAATTTTGCTTTTCCGACTTTCCACGTTTGCCCATTGATAATGGCCTGCACACCCCAACCACTAACATCTTCTGTATGCTCTGGCTTGATAAATGGCAAGGACATATGTTCCTCACTATAACGGACAATCGCCTGTGCTAATGGATGATTCGAATATTTTTCAATCGAAGAGACAATTTGAAGAAATTGTTCTTCTGTATAATCGGCTCTTACATGAACCGCCGTTACTTCTGGTTTCCCTTTTGTCAGTGTACCAGTTTTATCTAGAGCGATGGCTTCCAAGCGACCTAGATTTTCCAAGTGTACGCCACCTTTGAATAGGATACCGTGTTTTGCACCGTTTGAAATGGCTGCAAGTGTTGCTGGCATGATGGAGGCAACAAGTGCACAAGGTGATGCCACTACTAATAAAATCATCGCACGATAAAAAGTTTCAACCCATGACCAGCCGAGAAGGAAATGCGGTACAAACATCATCAGTAAGACGACAATTAAAACGACTTTTACATATTTTCCTTCGAATCGTTCAATAAATTGTTGAGAAGGTGATTTTTGACCTTGAGCGGACTGGACGAGCGTAATGATTTTTTGGAAAAGTGTCTCATCATTCGGCTTTGTCATTTCAATAGTAATGGTTCCGCGTAAATTTACAGTGCCGGCAAACACTTCATCATTAACAGTACGATTGACAGGAATTGATTCACCTGTAATGGCTGCTTGGTCAATATGGGTATTACCTTCGATGATGATACCATCAGTAGGAATACGCTCACCAGCTTTTACAAGAATATGCTCACCAACGGTTAACTCTGCGGTCGGTACTTTCTTTTCCAGACCATCTGGCGTAATGATAATGGCTTCTTCCGGCTGTAAGTCCATCAGAGCAGAAATTTCTTTATGGCTTTTATTCATTGCATATGTTTCCATAGCACCGCTGACGGCAAAAATGAAAATCAGCATGGCACCTTCTGTCCAATAACCGATAATCGCCGATCCGATAGCGGCCAAAACCATCAGCATTTCCACGTTCAACTCTTTATTCTCAATGGTATCCAATATACCTTCTTTTGCTTTAGCATATCCGCCGATTATAAACGCTGCTAAATAAACGATAATAGAAGCCGTTTCCATATCAGCTTTGGCAAGGAGCCAACCTGCCAAAATCAACACACCGCAGATAAGGGCGGCAATTAGCTCGATATGAGAGCGGATTTTTTGGAAAAGTGTGTGCTCACTATCTGATGATTGTGTACTTCTTTTATCAATTAAACTTGCTTCACTATTCATTTTTTCTCCCCCCGTTTTCTCTTTAAATGAGAAAGATACTCAAAATCATTATCCTAAAAAGTATGAATGCTGCTACTTTTTTAGTAGCAGCTCGCATTGAACTAAATTATAATTATTATAATTTAGGTTTTTATTTAATTAAAATTATTATAATCTATCTAAATTCATTCTAACATACTTTTATGGAAAAGAGAAACAGAAAAATGAAGACTAGGGAGTAGTATTCTTCCTTTCTTTGAAAAACAGTAACAGAATAAATAAACAGCATAGCATAGCGCTTAACAGATAAAAGAAAGCACCGCCTGTGGAAAGTTGAATGATTGTTCCGCCAATGAATGGTCCGATAATGCTGCCGCAACTAAAGAAGATACTGCACATTAAATTGCCGGCCGGTAACAACTCTTGAGGCAGTAAGTCTGTCATATAACTTATACCCAATGAATACGTGGAACCAACGACCATACCAGCAAGAAGGAAGCAAATGAACAGCCCGACAACATGGTCTTGCAAGAAACCGGCAATCGTAAAAATCAAGCACCCTGTAAACATAACGATTCGCAGTACGTATTTACGTCCTAAGCAATCACTTAACATGCCGAGCGGAATTTGAAAGATGATGCTTCCAATTGAGAATGCCGGCAAAATAATGGAAACGGCATCGACAGTCAGGCCATTTCGTAAAGCGTAAACAGGGAAATTCCCGTTTAAAGAACTTTCCAGAAAGCCGTAACAAAGCGGAGGCAGCAGCGAAATCCATGCATATTTCAGTACTTGCTTAAAGCGAGAAAACGAACTGAAAAACGAGTTTGTTTCTGTCTGTTGTTCAGGAAATTCGTTTTTTAAAAATAATATCAACATCCAGGCAACAAAGGTGATAATCGTCGAAACCATAAATGGCAGTGATGGATTAATTTGCACTAAATTGGCTAAAAAAGGGCCAAACGCAAAGCCTAAGCTGAAAAATAGACCATAAATGGCTATATTTCTTCCCCTTTTATGAAGAGGGGATGTGGATGTAATCCAGGTCTGGGTGGCAAAGTGAAGCATATGGTCGCCGACGCCGACAAAAAGTCGGAGAATAAACCAAAACCAAAAAGATTGCCAGAGTGGGAAGAAGGCGAAGGATATCCCTACAATTGCCGTCCCTGCCAATAACAGCGGTTTATACCCGAATTTACGCAATGGTGCTTCCATTAAGGGCGAAGCAAGTAAAATACCGAGGTAAAGGGCCGCTGCATGAAAGCCATTTAAAGAAGAACTGATTCCATCTCCCTCGAAAATAATGGCAATCAACGGCATCAACATTCCTTGAGAAAAACCGGAAATGGCAACGATACTGACGAGTATGCAAAAACGTATAGTAGCTTTGTTCATAGTCGATACATCCTTTGTGTGCGAAAAATCATTTTTTTCAAAAATATCTTCAATTTAATATTTTAATATAATGTACCAAAAATAGCTTGATAAATAAGTAAATAGCTAATTTTAAAAAAATGTTGACAAAAAAAATTCATTTGGGATATTATTTACATTAGTTAATGAGAACTATTTTCAATAAAGAACTTTCTTTTATTTTGACAAGAGGGAGTGAGATTGTTTAAGAAAGGTCACTTTTTTTTGAATACAATTGAGAATGAATTTCATTTTCTTTAACAGGGAAGCTAATCAGCTTTTATTTTTTGTTCTTTATTGAGAATGATTATTATTACCGGTGATTTCACTGGGTTTGAAGGAGAGGAATTTATGAAGGTCAGCCAGTTTTCTATGATGAAAGCATCTGTTATCGCTCTAATTTGTTCAATCTTTTTTCTTATCATACCAATAGCGGATGCACAAGCAGCTTTGTCTGATGGTACATATTCAGTTAACTACACAGTCATTTCACCAGATGATGAATCGGTTTCCATGGCTAATGATTATTTTGTCAAACCGGCAAAAGTATTTGTTGAAAATGGTTCAATGAAAGTGCAATTAACCATTAAAAACAGCAAATGGATTACACAATTCCAAGCGCAAAACGGCGGAAATAGTGTAATCAGCAGTAATTCATCAGCCAATACACGAGTTGTTCAGTTTAATGTGAGCAGTCTATCAAGTCCTACCGTTGCCCAAATGAAAGTGGATATTGACGATATGGATTACCATCATAACTATACAATCCGTTTGAAATTTGATGAGAGCAGTGCATCTTTAGTAAGCGCTCCTGCAACTGAAACAACTACGACTGAAACGAAAACGAATGCAACTGGAAGTGCAAATGCAGATGCAAGTACAAGCAGTGACTCTAGCGAAACAACGACTCAAGTAGAAGACAACCCGAAAACAAGCGATTCAGCAACATTGGGTATGTTTGTCATGATGCTATTAGCATCTTCATTAATTTTAGTCAAAAAATTAAAGAGATAAAAAGAGAACTTTGGGAGAAAGAGGAGGCAACATACGTTGAATAAATGTGTAAAGATCGTTCTGTCTATGTTCTTGGTCGTGTTGGCGTTCTTCGGAAATATTGGTTCGTCATTAGCGCAAGAGAGCGAATTAAAAGATGGGGAATATACAATCAGTTATAGCTTCTTGTATAAAGGGGCTCCTTCTACTCATATGGACAAGTTTGCGGAGAAGCCTGCAAAATTGTTTGTGGAGAATGGCAATAAAACGATTCAGTTAACACTAAAAGGGGCGTCTGCCATTAAAAGCTTTACCGTAAATGGCCAAGAGCCGACGGTGGTAAGTGATGATGGAGAAACACGCGTAATTAAGTTTTCTGTATCCAGCTTATCGGCTTTAGCAGATGCAGTTATAAGTGTCGAAACGGGCGCGTATAAAGCAAGTTATGATATGCAAATGCAATTCGATTCAGCTAGCATTACAGCGGTGAATGTACCAGAAGAAGCACCAGTGGAAACACCAGAGGTAGAAACGCCTAAAGAAGAAACAGAGCAACCAAAAGAAGAAACTACAGTGACTGGTCCTGCTGACCAAACGGTAAATCTTGCTGATGGTGAATACACAGTAAGTTTTAACACAATCAAAACGGATAGTGCTGAAAATTCTTCGATGTTAAGCTACTTTGAAAATCCAGCTTCTGTAAAAGTGGAAAATGGCAAGCAATATGTGTACTTGAAAATTGTGAAGGGCAGTTCAATGATTCCGTATCTTGAGGTAGAGAAAAACGGTTCATTTGTCAAAATGGAAGAAGTAAGCACAGATGGCGATACACGTATTGTCCGTTTTGAAGCAGATAATGTAGGAAAAGTGACGAAGGCCAATGTGTATGTATCAGCGGGAGCACATCAGAAAAACTATGATTTCCGTTTTGTCTTTGATCCAGCTACTATTCAAGCGGTGAAACAAGAAACACCAAATGAGGAACAACCTGCTGAAGAAGAAGAGGAAAATACATCACAAACTGGTTTGAAAGACGGCGTATATACACTTCCTTTCGTCTTCTTAGTAGATGGTAAAGAAACAGATAAAATGGATAGCAATGTTCAAAAGCCAGCTCAATTAACAGTGAAAGATGGTAAAAACTATGTTTCTATCACATTGAAAGGCACGAATACATTAACAGGCTTTAAAGTGGAACAAAACGGAACGTTCGTAGAGCCGACTGTTTTAAGCTCAACAGCTACATCAAAAGTCGTTCAATTTGAAGTAGCGGATTTAGAAGAGTTATTAAATGTATTAGTGAAAATCGACATTGCTGCCATCAACTATCATCATGAGTACACGCTACAAATGAAATTCGATGCAGCTAGTCTGAATGTTGGTTCTGAAGGAACTACTACGACTCAACCAGAAAAAGAATCTACGACGACAACTGATACAGTAGAAGAAGAGACAAGTGTTGATGAAACAACGAATACAGAAGAAGAGGAAGACAATAACGCAGCAACACCTGAATTCAATCGTGGCAGTGGAGAAGAGTTAAAGACAACTTCAAGTGAGCAAGTGATAAACTCGAAAACGTTTGATAGCGCACAATTAGGCCTGTATGTTGCTTTATTAGTCGGATCATTCTTACTTTTGGTTCGTCGTTATCGCACTCGTTCGCTTTAATAAGAACATCCAGTCTTGATGCTTTGAACAATCAAAGCGTCAAGACTAGTTTTATGTATGAAAAATAGAATGGAAAGGATGGAAAAGAAGGTGAAGAAACTGTTATTGCCTCCTTTATTCGTAATGGCTCTCTTTCCTTTTTTGAGCGGCTGTAGCTCCGATCAAGAGACAGTGGCTCAAGAAACATCAATTCAAGAAGAAGCTACAGAGCAAAGGATTGTAGCAACGACCATGTCGATTGTGGAAATTATGGATGAGCTTGAACTGGATTTGGTTGGTGTTCCTATGACCAGCTCGGAAATGCCGGAGCGATATAAAGGCGTGACGGAAGTCGGCAGTGCAATGAATCCAGACGTAGAAATCATAAAATCGTTGAATCCAACCGATGTTTTGTCGGTTACGACGCTCGAATATGATTTAGCGAACGGCTTTAAGGAAGTAGGGCTGCCATCAACCTTTATCAATTTTCAAAGCATAGCGGATATGCAGAGCGAAATTATTGCTTTAGGTGAAAAATATGACCGCGAAGAGCAAGCAGAGCAATTAGCAGAGAAATATACAGCTAAATTGCAAGAAATCCAGGAACGGGTGAAAGGAAAGGAATCACCGAGAGTACTTGTTTTGTTGGGGATTCCAGGTAGTTACTTAGTGGCAACGACGGAATCATATGTCGGCAGTTTGGTCGAATTGGTCGGAGGAACAAATGTCATTCAAGGACAAAGTGTAGAATTTTTGGCGTCTAATACGGAATATTTGCATGAAAGTAATCCAGATATCATTTTACGTTTGGCTCACGGCATGCCTGAGGATGTAGTCAAAATGTTTGATGAAGAATTTAAGACAAATGATGTTTGGAAGCATTTTAATGCTGTCAAA
Organism: Bacillus sp. (in: firmicutes); assembly: GCA_051873995.1. Classification (GTDB taxonomy): domain Bacteria; phylum Bacillota; class Bacilli; order Bacillales; family DSM-1321; genus Bacillus_AD. The sequence goes on along the minus strand of JBJEFL010000181.1, from coordinate 22,631 downwards.
AATGACCGTGTGTACGATTTGGAAGAGCCGGTTTTCGGCACAACGGCCAATTTGCAAGCGGATATCGCTTTAGAAGAATTAGCCAATATTTTATATGAAGAGTAGGCATAAAAAAGGGAAGTACGGAAAAGGAAGAAAATCATGAACAAGAAATTTTGGAGTTTTTTTATAGTGATTGTTCTGCTTTGCGCGGTCACGATTATATCTGCTGTTACAGGCAGCATAACGATGAGCCTCGGAGAGTTTATGAGCGCCATTTGGAATGGGGATAGCGAAAAATTAGGTGTGATAAAAGATTTACGCTTCCCACGTATTATAGTGGCAATCTTTGCCGGAGCGGCTTTATCCGTTTCCGGTGTGCTTCTGCAAGCAGTCATGAGAAATCCGTTGGCAGATGCCGGTGTGATTGGGATTTCCTCGGGGGCGGGCTTCGTGTCCATCTTTATTGTGACGATATTTCCGAGTTTATTCTTTTGGTCGCCTGTTTTAGCATTTGCAGGTGGGGCACTGGCTTGTTTTCTCGTATTTTCATTATCATGGAAATCCGGTTTGAGTCCATTGAAAATCATTTTAGTCGGTATTGCCATTAATGCAATGTTCACAGGGTTGCGCGATGCCTTTATTACGATTTGCAGCTACATCCAAGTAACAGTAGAAGGTTCCATGACATCCAATTTAACGATGAAAACATGGAATGATGTAGAGTTGATTGTTGTATGGGGCGGTATTGGTTTACTTTTGGCCCTTTGTTTGTTTTCTTGGTGTAATGTGTTGGTGTTACAGGATAAGACAGCAAAGAATTTGGGAATGCGTGTAACACAGGCGCGTGTCGTCATTGCGGCAGTGGCGGTACTGCTGGCGGCTATTTCAACAGTGGTTGCCGGTGTCATTGCTTTTGTCGGGTTATTGGTTCCACATATTTCAAGAAGGCTGGTCGGTTCCGATCATAAATTATTGATTCCTTTCTCGGCATTGGCCGGGGCTCTACTTATTTTGGCTGCTGATACACTAGGTAGAACATTGATTGCGCCGCAGGAAATACCGGCATCGACGCTCATGGCCATTATTGGTGGGCCGTTCTTAATATTCTTGCTTAGAAAGGATTAATGCAATGGAAATCAAGAGCATTTCATTTTCTTATGATAAAAAAATCGATCGGTTAAAGGCGGTCAGCTGTAGTATTTCACAAGGGAAAATAACGACGATTATCGGTCCGAACGGCTGTGGGAAATCGACCTTTTTATCGGTCATGTCCCGAAATCATGCACCAAGGGATGGACAAATTATCTTAGATGAAAAAGATATTGTCGATTACAAGCCAAAGGAATTCGCAAAGAAATTGGCTATGGTTCATCAGCAAAATGAAGCACCAGCTGATATGACGGTTGAAAAATTGGTATCCTTCGGAAGGATTCCTCATCAGAAATGGTTTCAAGGAGTAGCCGATGAAGATGAGGAAGCAATTGAGTGGGCATTGACATGCACCAATTTACAAGAGAAGCGCCATAAGTCGATTGCCGCCTTATCAGGAGGAGAAAGACAACGTGTCTGGATTGCCATGTCATTGGCACAGAAAACACCGATTTTATTTTTGGACGAGCCTACTACTTATCTAGATATCTATTATCAAATCGAAATCTTGGAGCTCGTGTTGCAGCTCAATCGAACATATGGTTTGACTATTGTGATGGTGCTGCACGACATTAACCAAGCCATTCGTTACAGTGACAATATGATTGTAATGAAAAATGGCGAAATCATGTTGGAGGGAAAACCGAACGATATCTTGACAGAAGAAATGATTAAAGAGATTTATGGTGTTGATGTGGTGTTGAAAACAGATCAGTTATCAGGTTTATATATGATTCCGGTCGGTATTTAAATCAATGAATGGAGACGTTCTCTTATGAAGGATAGTGTACATACATCATCAGAATACAACGAAAAAAAGAGAAAGAAACGGCATCCGATTCATCATGTAACCACTTTGTTGATTTTTGGGGTATTTGTTTTTTCCGCTTATAAAGTAGGGAGCCTTGTGAAAGAGTATTATGATAACCGACAAGTGTTGGCTGAGGCTCAAACCATCTATGTGGGCAGTCAGAGAGAAGAAATGACGGATGATGGGGAGCCACGTTCTCAATTCGATCATTTGCTTGCCATTAATCCAGACATTGTTGGATGGATTGAGATTCAAGGGACCATCATCAATTATCCGATTCTCCAATCAACAGATAATGATTATTACTTACAACATAATTACTTAAAAGAAACAGCAAGAGCTGGCAGCATTTATTTGGACTATCGAAATGATATTAAGAATTTCAGTAGAAATATGGTCATATATGGCCATCGCATGAAGGATGGCTCTATGTTTGGTCAACTGAAAAAATATTTGGATGAAGATTTTTATAAAGAGCATCCAACAATTCTATACGATACGTTGTATGAAAGCTATGAGTTGGAAGTTTTTGCGGCGTATAAAACGACGACTGATTTTTACTATATTCAAACAGATTTCTCGAATGACGAAGCATTTTTACAGTTAGTTGAGAAGATACAAGAGCGGTCAGTGATTCCATCTGATATAGAAGTGACAGCTACTGACCAAATTGTCACGTTGTCTACTTGTGATTATGGATTGGATCGTGAGGATGGAAGATTGGTCGTACATGCCATAGTGAAGAAAAATGAATAGAGTGAGGGGAATACGATGAGGAGAAGTATTTGGGGTTTCATGTTTATCTTATTGTTAATAGTAGCCGGTTGTGGAAAAGAAGAAAGTGCGAAAACGGAGACAGTAAGCTCTGAAGCGAGCGAAAAAGCAGTAACGGTTGTGGATTTCGCAGATCATGAAGTCACATTTGATTCATTGCCAGAGAAAATCGTGACTTTAGGGACAGGGGATATGCAAATCATCCATGCGCTTGGCGGAAATCTTGTCGGCATTCCAACATCAAAGGATATTGTCATTGAAGAATTAAAAGATGTTGAGCAAATAGGGAATTCGCACACAATGGATTTAGAGAAAATTGCTGCGTTACAGCCGGATGTAGTGATTGGCGATGCTGTGTTAAATCAAAAGGATTTGGCGTCTATTGAAGGAATCGGAGCACAAATGGTGTTCACGAAAGCCAATTCGATTGACGATATTATGAAACAAATTGAGCTATACGGACAATTATTGCAAAAAGAAGATAAAGCGAAAGAATTGATTCAAAGCATTACAGATCAAGTAACAGAATTAAAGGCGGTGGAAGGCGAAAAACCAAGAGTATTATTAATTTATGGTGCTCCTGGAACGTATATGGCGGCTCTTTCGAATTCATTGAGCGGTAACATTCTTGAAGTTGCGGGAGGTGTCAATATTGCTTCCGATTTCCCAAGTTTAGATCAATATCCACAATATGCGCAATTAAATGCAGAACGAATTGTTGAAGCGAACCCACAATATGTATTTTTGATGACGCATGGTGACGCAGAAACAGTACGTGACGGGTTCGTGAAAGAAATGGAGCAAAACCCTTCGTGGAACAATTTAGATGCTGTTAAAAATAATAAAATTGAGGTGCTACCAGCTGAACTATTCGGTACAAACCCTGGAACAGAAGTGGTAGAAGCAATTAAAGTCATGCAAGAGTTGATTCAACAATAAGCGAGATTTTTAGGTTTTTTTGGAAAAGTGAATATCAAAAGTATTTGCTTTTCCAGAAAACTACAGAAAAATAAGTTGACAACTTTTTCTTCTGTAGCTATCATAAATGATAGTTAATCAACAAATTATGGTTTATAAGGGGAAAAATGCGTTTGCTATTCGGTTGTCCTAATGGACATTTATTTTTCGGTTATAGATGAGAATGAATTTCATTTTCGTCATATTTTTTACTTAACAATGAGAATGATTATTATTAGCAAAGAGAGGTAAATGAAAGATTAGCACAAGAAACCGAATTGATTTTTTGCTAGACAAATTGATTTATAGTGCGGAGTGATAAGGAATGAGCCTTCAACAACGAAGCAAAAATAGAAAATGGGTCATAATTGGATCTCCCATCGTATTGCTTTGTACTTTATATTATGGTTTGACATATGGGGCGGTCGATATTTCATTACGTGAAATTTGGACTGTTTTAATTTCAGAAGGTGAGCCTGTTCATGAGACAATCATTCAAGATTTGCGTTTGCCACGGGTTATTATCGGAGCCTTGGTAGGTGCATGTTTGGCTGTCTCTGGTGCTCTTCTTCAAGGCGTCATGAAAAATCCATTGGCTGACCCCGGTATTATCGGCGTTTCAGCGGGTGGAGGATTAGCTGCAGTCATCACGATGATTTTGCTGCCACAAATTAGTTACTTACTACCCGTAGCTGCTTTTATCGGAGCGTTTTTGACGGCAGTCATCATTTATGTCGTTGCATGGGATAAAGGCGCTTCGCCAGTCAAAATCATTTTGGCCGGGGTGGCGATGAGTGCGTTATTGGGAGCGATTCAAAATGGCATCATGGTTGTCTATAGCGAGCGTGTGCAAGCGATCTTACCGTGGTTATCCGGTGGGTTGAACGGACGCAGCTGGTACCATTTGGAGTTTATGTTGCCTTATGCAGTGGTTGGTTTATTACTATCCTTTTTTGCCATTAAACCAGCTAATCTCTTATTGCTAGGAGACGATTCAGCTAAAATTCTCGGTCAGCGAGTAGAACTTCAACGTTTTTTATTAATTATCCTGGCTGCCTTTTTAGCGGGTGCCGCTGTTAGTGTGGCAGGTTTAGTAGGGTTTGTCGGACTCGTTGTACCGCATATTATACGCATTTGGATAGGAGAAGATTATCGTTATTTATTGCCTCTGTCTATGATTGGTGGTGCCATCCTTGTCGTATTTGCCGACACGATTGCCCGTTCTTGGTTTGACCCGCATGAATTGCCTGTAGGCATTCTGCTTGCTGCGTTAGGTGCACCATTCTTTTTATATCTTTTAAGGAAGCGGAGATTGATGTAATGATAGCTATTCAAACAGAAGATATCAATGTGAATTTAGGCATGTTTCAACTGCAGGATATTTCCTTATCGATTCCGAAAGGGAAAATGACAGCTATTATCGGACCGAATGGTTCCGGGAAATCCACGTTTTTGAAAATTGTTACCCAATTGCTGCAAAAAGATGATGGAAGTATATCTGTTTTGGATAAAGAATTGAAAGCATATAAAAGAAAAGAGTTTGCACATGTTTTAACGATGATGCCGCAATCGAAGGATATGCTACCGGACTTGACGGTGAGGGAGATTGTTTCTTTCGGTCGTTCTCCTTATCAAGGCGTTTTCAGCAAACAAAATAAACAAGCAGACGAAGAAGCGGTGGAATGGGCTTTAATTATTACTGGAACGAAGAAACATGAAGACCGTATGTTCCACACGATGTCCGGGGGAGAGCAGCAAAAGGTTCGCATTGCTATGGCCTTGGCTCAAAAGACAGATATTTTATTGCTGGATGAACCAACCACTTTTTTGGATATTGCTCATCAGTTGGATTTAATGGAATTACTGCAAAAAATCAATGGATTGTATGGCATTACTGTGGTCATGGTTTTGCATGAGCTACAGCAAGCGGCAAAATATTGTCACCAGCTCATTGCGATGAAAAAAGGGAAGGTAGTTACGACGGGCAGTCCGAAAGAGATACTGACATCGCAATTTTTTAAAGAAGTGTATGAAATCGATGCAAAGGTACTATTTGATGAGGACTATCCACTCATCATTCCGATGAATACAGCAACGATTTAATAGTAAATAGGAACAACATCTAAGGGGGAAATAAAATGTATAACGTTTCAAACATTATTCAAGTTAAAAAAGGGTTTGTGGATGCATTAGTAGGAAGATTTGAACATGCAACTAATGTACAAAAGTTTGATGGTTTCCGTGGAATGGAAGTAATGGTTACCATTCAGAATGGGGATTATGATGAAGTAACCATCCTAACTCGTTGGGATAAAAAAGAAGATTTCACGAATTGGACGAAAAGTGACGATTTCAAAAGAGGTCATTCGGGAGCGAATGCACGTCCGGATTTCATCTTGAACAATAAAGTTGTTACATATGACGTAAGAGTTTCTAAAGAGCCGGAAGCAGCAACAAAATAAATGAAAAGAAGCGGATATCTTAAAGGGTATTCGCTTTTTGCATGCTTAACTTTTCTCAGTCTGGCACATACTACCCATAGTTATGTCTGACAGTAAAGTGAGGAAAGCGATGAATAATAAACTTTTTCTAATAATGGCTTCGATTGGTGTGCCGGTCTCCGTAATAGGGAGCTTCATGCATTGGCCAAGTCTAGTAATGTTTCTGGTGTACTGTCTAACCATTATTGCACTTGCTAGTTTCATGGGGAGAGCGACAGAAAGTTTGGCGGTTGTGCTCGGACCTAGAATTGGTGGATTGTTGAATGCTACTTTCGGAAATGCTGTCGAACTTATTATTTCATTTTTTGCGATTCAAGCAGGGTTAATCGAAGTGGTGTTGGCTTCTTTAACAGGCTCGGTTATCGGTAACTTACTGCTCGTTGGGGGACTTTCGTTCTTTGTGGGAGGCTTGAAATATAAAACACAACGCTTTAATGAACATGATGCCCGCCATAATGCCGGTTTGCTTGTGTTTGCTGTATTGGTTGCATTTGTCATTCCAGAAGTGTTTTCGCAAAAAATGGATTATGGTGAGACGGTTTCATTAAGTGTCGGGATATCCATCATTATGATTATTCTTTATATAGCAGCGTTATTTTTTAAATTGGTTACGCATCGAGGTGTGTATCAGCCTAAAGGGGAGGAGACGGAAAATCCGGCTTTGGAAGAGCATCCAGAATGGCCGAAGAAAAAGGCTTTGTGGATTTTACTTGTGTCTACAGTGGCGGTTGCCTATGTCTCCGAAAATCTTGTCCATACATTTGAGGCAGTAGGTGAATCACTCGGATGGTCGGATCTGTTTATCGGTGTCATTGTGGTGGCGATAGTGGGTAATGCAGCAGAGCATGCTTCTGCCCTCATATTTGCCCGCAAAAATAAAATGGATGTAGCGGTGGAAATTGCCGTTGGTTCAACCTTGCAAATTGCCATGTTTGTCGCGCCTATCTTAGTATTGTTATCATTATTGTTTTCTACTTCTATGCCATTAGTATTTACTTTGCCGGAACTGATTGCGATGAGCACGGCTGTCTTTTTGAACATCGTGCTGACCAATGATGGCGAAACGAACTGGTTCGAGGGTGCAACCTTGCTAGCGGCTTATCTCATCATGGGCATTGGTTTTTACTTATTATAAGGAAGAAACATGTACAAAAATAATGACTCTGCGCTGATATGTATTTGCAGAGTCATCATTATTTATCGTTCATTTTTAAGCGAATTCTCATATTTGAAACCTAACCATTATCAATGTTACCAATCGTATCAATCGAATTTAATAATCTGTTTATGCATAACGACTTTGTTATGATAATATTTGTAGGAATGTTCACCACTTTCGTATTAGAATTTAGAGAAATAGTATCAATTATAAGGTTCGATCGCATTCCTCCTTCACGTAGTTGGAATTGTGAACGCTTCCTCCCTTCTTTGAAGATACTTTCATTATACCTTTATTCTTAAATAAAGTAAATATTCGAAAAATTACAAAAATGTTACAAAGTGTGTAACTCCTCTTTCTTCTGTATAGATTTAAAGGTGTCGACTCAAAATAGTAATAAATTGATTTTTACTTCTTAGAAATGGAGTCGGCTTAATGAGAAAACTATTCTTATTCATCTGTATGATGATGTTAATAGCAGTAAATTCATCTTTTGTTCATGCAGCACCAGTCAAGAAGGAGACTAAAGCTCCAGCAACTTTCAAAGTTCCTCCGACTGTGCTTCAAATTACAAAGGAAAATACGTATCCGAATCCGAGTCAGGATTTACCGTATTTGCAGCCAAGTGGGCTGACAAAGCAACTAATCAAATCTTCAAATGTCAAAATTGACAATCCGGAACTCATTCGTATTCTCAATGAATCAAGCATTGCTAAAGCGCCTTTTGCGTTAGGATATCGTGCCACCATTTATTTAGGAAGCTGGGCATTGCATTACGAAAGTGAAGAAACATCACCTAACTGGGAATATCAAAAAATCAATACGAATTTCCATGACAACCGTGGCACGCATGTTCCGTATCCGATGCATTATGTGCAAGAAATACAAAAGATCGTACGAGGAGGCTTAACAGCAAAGGTTCCTTCGTCAAAAGATGTGCAAAAAATGATGCTTTTACAAGCGGCGAAAAAGACGAAGCTGCCATTATCATTTGAAACCGTCATCGGTGCAGGAACAAAAAATGAACGTGTCTATAATGTTCCCCCCACAAGATTAGGTTACTTATATGCTTATGCCAGTGCAGTTAATGAAAAAGGAAAAGTCACGTATGGGGAAGTCTATTTAGTGTTAAAGGGAAATAAAAAGTCAATTGTCGTAAAAAATGTTACATCACAAGGGATTGGCGCTTGGATTCCGATCCAAGATTATATTTCATTCGGCTTCATCGCACCCAATCAGCCTAGGTAAATGAAGTACCCCCACAGATTCTTCAGTGGGGGTATGCTCAAATATTGGGGTACATTGCGTGAAGCGGGAATGTGGATGACAGCCCTCTTCTGCTGATGTACGAATAAACAAACACTTCTATACTTATCTCTTCAATTCAGGATGAGCTTGTCTTGATTTAAAATCGATATCAGGATAATAAGCATTTTTCACAAGTACGTTTGGTCCCAAGCATTTCACGTGCGGACAATGACAATTCAGTGTGTTAGCTAGTTGCGTGTTGTTCCAATTATCATAGGCTTCATGCAATGACTGATGTTGCACATTGCCAAGAGGCGGTGCATCACCAAAGTCCGTTACGATGATTTCACCGGTGAAAATATTGATGTTTAAACGTGAACGACCATCAGGGTCATTACGTACCGTCACATTCTTTGCATTGTATAATCGTTGCAATAAATGCTGGTCCTGTTCGTTTTGGCTGCAAGGATAAAACGGCAATGTACCGAATAGCATCCAAACCTCTTTATTACGAATGTCCAATAGATGATGCATTGCTTGACGGATTTCATCTAATGACACAGCCTTCAGAGCAGAAGCCCAGTCGCTTGGATACATTGGGTGCACTTCGTGGCGACGACATAGCATTTCATCAACAATTTGCTTATGTATATTTTCTAAGTAAGGTAATGTTCGATTGTTGATCATCGTTTCGGCGGATACGAATACACCTTGTTTCGATAATTCGCGACTATTATCAATCATCCGTTCAAAAAGTTTGGCGCGTTGCTGACGGCTCGGTTGCTTTTCCATCATCGCAAAGCCGTTGTCGATAAATTGATTAATCGTTCCCCAGTTATGGGAAATATGCAGAACATCCAAGTAAGGGATAACCTCATCGTATTTGCTCAGGTCAACTGTTAAATTTGAATTCATCTGTGTTCGTACGCCTCTTTCATGGGCATACTTTAACAGAGGAACAACATAATTTGCGACGCTTTTTTTTGAGAGCATCGGTTCGCCACCTGTAATACTTAACGCTTTCAGATGCTCCACTTCATCAAGGCGACGAAGCAATAAATCAAGCGGCAGGGCCTCATCATCTTTCGTTTGCAATGTATAGCCGACTGCACAATGCTCACAACGCATATTGCACAAGTTTGTTGTTGTAAATTCAATATTGGTCAGCATTGGTTTGCCGAATTGTTCTATATCATTATACGCTTCCCACGGGTCATAGCTCGTTGTAATGGGTTGAAGAATATTAAGATTTTGTGTAGACATTATAATTCTCCTTATAATTAGGATATTTGTAGTAAGTATATGTTGAGGTCGTTAAATTAAAACAATTATTACTGTATCTTTTTTGTTACAAAAAAACAATGAATAAACAGGCTGGCCTTTAAAAGAAGGTCGTTTTTAAACGATTTTTTGGGGATAAAAAGGGTTGTTGGAGCATAAGGCGCCTGCTCCGTGAAAGGCGAGCATATATGCACTACTTGCTCATGGGCAACAAATTTTGCAAAAACAGTCAATAAACAAATTCAAGTAGCTAAATTTGTGATACTATAAGAAAATAAGAAAGTTTGTACGAATGATAAGGCGTGCTACAACAGTGAAAGGGGCATTACCGTGGGTAAAGCAATTATGAATAAAGATGAACAAATGAATTTTTTAAAACAACGATTAACGATGTTTCTAGAAGTACTTGATAATATTGATCCAGAAGATGCGGATTTAGAAGATATCGATCGTTTAATCGCCTTTTTAGATGAAATGGAAGTAAAGTGCGAGCAATTTAAAACACGCTAAGAAGAGTCCTTTTTAAGGGCTCTTTTGTTTTGCATGTTAAGAAAGTATATAAATTATTAGTAATGAAGTGAATTCTATGCCGGTGTGATGCTTATTCTGAGTGCTCTAGTCCATATGGGGTTAAACAGAGTGCTTGTGCCTTTCTTATATGGATAAAAACTAATGAAAGCGTTATTTCTTTTCCTCACTTTTATCTAGGAGTATAATTTAATTTGTAGAAAAATGAAAAATTTCATTATATTATGTATATTGGGTGAAGAAATGAAGGGGGAAATAGACGTGAACGTACAAAATTTTCAAGATAGTATGTATCAGTTAATTGTTCAAACGTCAACGAACTTACCAAAAGATGTTCGACGTGCATTAAAGAAAGCAAAAGAGCGTGAAATTGCAGGAACACGTTCAGCAATGAGCCTTTCAACAATTGCAGAAAACATCGGCATGGCTGATGAAAACGTTTCACCAATCTGTCAGGACACGGGATTACCGACTTTCAAGATTAAAACACCAATCGGTGTAAATCAATTGGAATTGAAACAAGCAATTAAAAACGCAATGGTTCAAGCGACAAAAGACGGAAAAATGCGTCCTAATGCTGTAGACTCTATTACGGGTGATAATAGTGGAGACAACTTGGGATTGGGGTTACCAGTTGTTAAATTCGAACAGTGGGAAAAAGATTATATCGATGTGCGCCTTATTTTAAAAGGTGGCGGTTGTGAAAATAAAAATATTCAATATAGCCTTCCATGTGAATTAGAAGGATTAGGTCGTGCAGGCCGTGATTTAGATGGTATCCGTAAATGTATTATGCATTCTGTATACCAAGCGCAAGGTCAAGGCTGTAGTGCAGGATTCATCGGTGTTGGTATCGGTGGAGACCGCTCTTCAGGTTATGACTTAGCAAAAGAACAATTATTCCGTAGCTCGGATGACGTGAATCCGAATGAAGATCTTCGCAAATTAGAAGAATACGTAATGGAGCACGCTAATGAGCTTGGAATCGGAACAATGGGCTTCGGTGGGGAAACAACATTACTTGGCTGTAAAATCGGTGTTATGCACCGTATCCCGGCTAGTTTCTTCGTTTCTGTTGCGTACAACTGTTGGGCATTCCGTCGTTTAGGGGTAAAAGTGGACCCTGCGACAGGTAATATCCAAGACTGGTTATACCAAGAAGGAGACAAGGTGAGTCTTGTATCCGAAGCAGAGCAACAAACAGCAGCGGCTGCTGAAGAATCAAAGGAAATTGTTCTTCAAGCACCAATTACTGAAGAACAAATCCGTTCTTTAAAAGTAGGGGACGTTGTAAGCATCTCAGGTATGATGTACACAGGTCGTGATGCAATCCATAAATATTTATCGGATAACGATGCACCAATCGATCTTAATGGCCAAGTTATTTATCACTGTGGTCCTGTAATGCTGAAAGATGAAGAAGGACAATGGCATGTAAAAGCGGCAGGCCCGACTACTAGTATTCGTGAGGAGCCATACCAAGGCGATATCATGAAAAAATTCGGTATCCGTGCAGTTATTGGTAAAGGCGGAATGGGAGCAAAAACACTTGCTGCCCTTCAAGAGCACGGAGGCGTTTATTTGAACGCAATCGGTGGAGCTGCACAATACTATGCAGACTGCATCAAATCAGTTGAAGGTGTAGACTTAATGCAATTCGGTATTCCGGAAGCAATGTGGCACTTACGTGTAGAAAAATTCAAAGCCGTAGTAACAATGGACTCTCACGGCAACAGTCTTCATGAAGATATCGACAAATCATCTTTAGACAAGCTAGCTCAATTCGCTGGAAAAGTATTTTAATTAAGGGGGGAACTCGTTAGCCCTTGAAACACAAGAAAGGTGCTAGCTTGTTTCAGTTCTGTCTTTTCGTTTTCCAATGATTGTCGCTAAAAGGTTACGGTCGTTTGAGGATAACGTAAAATAAGAATTTCTCCATACTAAAATTTCACAATCGGGATGATCCTTTTGGACATCCCGATTATTTTATTGAATGGGTCATCTTTCCACTATTTTCTCTCATGATTTTCTATCCTTTCTCAAATAATAAGCGTATGAATGTCATGTAGAGAGGAATATGTCGGATGAAAAGAATTTACATTGTGTTAGTTGCAATTATCATTAGTTTATCGCTCGGCGGGCTGGTGCATGCGGAGTTATCCAATAAGTCTTACGGCTGGGGTTTTGTGAAAAGCAAAGACGGTGTGCCGGCAGATGCGGGTGCTGAATTGAATGCAATAGTAAAGAAAGGCGGCGCTGTTTATAAAGGAAAGCCGGATAAAAAGGTTGTGTATTTAACTTTTGATAATGGCTACGAAAATGGCTACACACCGCACTTTCTTGATGTGTTGAAAAAGCATAAAGTGCCGGGTATCTTCTTTGTGACGGGGCATTATTTGAAGTCGGCACCTGACTTAGCGAAACGGATGGTTGCAGAAGGACATATTATTGGCAATCATTCTTGGCACCATCCGGATTTGACGACTATGACAAGAAAAGAAATTATTAAAGAATTAGATTCGGTTCAAGAAGAAACTGCCAAATTGACCGGTCAAAAACATATGCATTATTTACGTCCGCCAAGAGGCGTATTCAGCGAACGGACGATGGATATTGCTAAATCGCTTGGCTACACACATGTTTTTTGGTCGCTTGCCTATAAAGATTGGGATGTGAAGAATCAAAAAGGCGCGGATTATGCCTACGAGCAAATTATGAAGCAAGTTCATCCGGGCGCCATCTTGCTTATTCATACCATCTCTAAGGACAATTCGGACGCCATGGAACGTGTCATTGTCGATTTGAAGAAACAAGGCTATACATTTGAAAGTATTGATCAACTATTTGTCGATCAAGAATTGCCGCAAGGGTTTATGTAAGAGGGAGCGTCTGAAAAGTCATAGGATGACAATTCAGACGCTCCCTCTGCTTGCTTGTCCTTGACCGGGGTAACAAATCCAATCGTTAAAATGTAATTGTAATGTCCCCATCTTCAGCATTCAAATTCAGCTGATGATCTGTATTCGTATGCTGAGTGACCGATCTTTCATAATTTTTATTGTTAATGATGATATCTCCATATTCATTGTTGATTGCATAATTCAGCTCGGATTGTTTGTTTCCAAGGTGTAAAGAAATGTCTCCGTATTGCGAATGAATAGTTGATTGACCAAGCAGTGTTCCGTCAATCACGATATCTCCATCACTTGTTTGGATAGTCATTCTTTCGCTGGTCACTTTGTGGATGGCTAAATCACCGTATTGCATAGAAAGTGAAGCGGTTTTAGCCTGCAAGTCCTTGAAGGTGACATCCCCATCTTCACTGTTGATCTGCAGAGAGTTGATATTTAGCTGATTGCCGCTTACATCTCCATACTTATTGGTAATAGATAGTTCTTTTGTGGCAGAGATGGTTGTTAGTGTAATATCTCCGTTATTCAAATTCGCATTCAGTTTTTCCGTCTGGATGTTTTGTAACGCCATATCCCCATAATCATTATTGAGGATTAGTTCAGTTTCAGCAGTTACATTTTGTAAGGATAAATCTCCATCATTGCTTTCAATATGAACAGTTTTCACACTTACTTCTTGTAAAATGGTGTCACCATAGTTATTGATGATGTTGATGGTAGAACCTTGCAGATTTTTCAACAATAAATCGCCATTTTCCACCGTTATGTTCACCTTGTCGCTGAGCAGCTGATCGACTGTGACGTCACCATACTCATTCGTGAAAGTAACGAGTGAAAGGGCTGTATCTTTCGGAACATATAGTTTTATGACAGTCTGTGGAATATTATTAAAATCAAATGTAATAGAAAAACGATGAGATGATTCATTGTTTTCTTTAATATATAAGGTGTCGTTCTTCACCTCATGAGAGATGACTGTGTCCTCTTGTCGTTTGATTTCAAGTTTAAATTGATCAGACGCGATGATTTCGAGATCAGCATCCTGTACATTTCCTTCAATTTTCGAAAAACTTGATAAAGGGAAGGTTTCTGTGATTGTTTCCGTTGGATCGATAATCATCAGTCCGTCTTTACCTAAAGCAACATTCAGCTTGGCTCCGGATGTATAGCCGATAATGGCTAAAATGATTCCAAGAAATAGGCAAATGCCGGCAATCATTAAGCTGATTTTCGTAAATTTCTTCATTTACTGTTCTCCTTTCCGTTTCGACATGATTTTGTCAAACAAGCGTTTTAATCCTTTTGCAAGCAGTTGGAGTCCATTTTTGATGATAGAGAATAAAGGTGAAAGTAAAAGAATCCCGATTCCGGCAGTGATTAATCCAATGCCAGTGAAAAATAAGGCAGTAGGCCAATGTTGAGTGAATAATGTGAATCCGCTAAAGAGGCTGATTAGTCCGCTTGCCATTAAAGACACAATTAAAACAGCACCAGCAAGAATGAACGCACCGCTTAAAATAAGGAAGCCGAGGATACATCCAATCATAACAATCAGTACGGGTAAAGCGATTGGTGAAGCGATAATAGCGAGTAAAATAATCCATACAGCGGACAGGCTTTTTTTCGCTGATTTAGGATGATCGTCTAAGTTTTTCATGGCATAATCGGCGACTATTTTCGCCGCGACGTGAGCAGGTGAACCTAACTCGGAGATGACCTTGTTTGTGTTTTCAATGCCTGCTTCATCAAAATACTCCGCATAGTACTCTAATGCAGCTTCAATTTCTTCAGCCGGCAACTTTTTTAATTTTTTCTCTAGTTGTTTTAAGTAAGCTTCTTTAGTCAATCGTTTCCCCTCCTAACAATACACTGTCAATTTTCTGTTTATAGTCCTTCCAGTCGTTTTGTAAAAATTCTAACTTTTTTTGCCCGCTAGGTGTGATTTGGTAATAACGACGATTTCTGCCCTGAAAAGGTTGGTCATATGTCGATAAATAACCTTCTTTTTGCAATCGGCGTAGAACTGGATAAAGAGTAGATTCTGATAAATCCATCACTTTACGAACTTCTTGTGTCAGTAAGTATCCGTATGTATCTTCTTTTGCGACGATGGCGAGCACACAAGCATCCAGTAACGCAGAGCCTAGTTGAAAAGCCACTGTGACATCACCTACTTTATAATGGTATTTTTGTTTATATATTATATGCTGTATAATATAGTTATGTTTATATTATATGGCGTATAATATGCGTTGTCAAAGGCGCTTCGAATAATGGGCTTTCCGCGAAATGTGAATATCCCAACAAAAGATGATATAATACGTAAAAGTGTGGACAGAAACGAAAAGCACAGCCTATAAAAACGGAGTGAATATATATGAAGAAACAACAGGAAATGACGTTAAGTGTTGGTCAAACATTTCCTTTAACAATAAAAAGATTGGGCATTAACGGTGAGGGCGTCGGATACTTTAAACGCGGAGTTGTCTTCGTTCCGGGCGCATTGCCAGGAGAAGAAATTGTAGCCGAAGCGACGAAAGTACATCCAAAATATGCCGAAGCAAAAGTGAAGAAAATCCGTAAAGCTTCACAGCATCGCGTGGAACCGCAATGTCCGGTGTATGATCAATGCGGAGGCTGCCAAGTACAGCATCTTGATTATGCACAGCAGTTAAAAGAAAAACGAGACATCGTGAAGCAGGCTTTCGAAAGACATACGAAATTTACTATCGATTCATTGAATATAAAAGAAACAATCGGCATGGATAACCCGTGGAATTACCGTAATAAAAGTCAATTCCAAGTAGGTACGAAGGACGGCAACATTATTGCCGGTCTTTACGGTTTAAACTCGCATAACTTAATTGATATTCCGAACTGTATCGTACAGCATCCGTTCAGTAATGAAATTACGGTAACAGTGAAAGAAGCGATGCAACAGCTTGGTATCCCGGCTTATGATGAAAAGAAAAAATCAGGCATCGTTCGTACGGTCATCGTTCGAACTGGTTTTGAAACGAAGGAAGTACAAGTGGTTATCGTTACGATTTCCGAAAAGCTGCCAAAGAAAAATCAGCTCATCCAAATGATCATGGACAAGCATCCAGAAGTGAAATCAATCGTGCAAAACGTCAACAATCAAAAGACATCTTTAATTTTTGGCGATAAAACAATGACATTGGCGGGAGAGCCGATGATCAACGAAACATTGGGTGAATTATCGTACGAACTGTCGGCACGAACTTTCTTCCAATTGAACCCGACACAAACAGTGAAGCTATATAATGAAGCAAAAAAAGCAGCGTCTCTGACTGGGAAGGAAAATGTCGTCGATGCCTACTGTGGAGTGGGTACAATCGGACTGTGGTTAAGCAATGACGCGAAAGAAGTACGCGGCATGGATATCATTCCGGAATCCATTGAAGATGCGAAGAAAAATGCCAAACGCCACGGCAAAATGAATACAAAATTTGAAGTAGGGAAAGCAGAAGATGTGCTACCACGTTGGATAGCTTATGAAGGATGGGAACCGGACGTTATCGTTGTCGACCCGCCACGAACAGGCTGCGACCAACAACTATTGCGTACAATCTTAAACGCTGAACCGAAACGAATTGTCTATGTCTCTTGCAACCCATCAACATTAGCAAAAGACATCCAACAACTAAGCAAGAAATACAAAATCAACTACATCCAGCCGGTGGATATGTTCCCGCATACGGCTCACGTGGAATGTGTTGCAAAACTCATTTTAAAATAAGGCAGTTAGCCCTCTAAATAGGGGGGCACTGCCTTTTTATGTTTCTTATATTATATGGTATCTGTTGTTAAGATACTTTAAAAAAGTGTTCTATCTACAGGTACCATAATAATTAAGATAAAAGTATAAATTTAAAGTCTAGTAGAGTAAAACAACTTTTACATTCAGAACTAAAAAGAGACTGCAACTATATGTTGCAGCTCCTTTTCATTTCTTATTTTGGTAATAATGTCAATGTCTGATCTTCATTAATTGGCTCATTGAGTGTAGTTACATGATAGTCTCCTGTCACCCAATCTTCAAATTGATTATTATACCATTCGCTTTTGAAATGTCCGGACTGCCCTGGTGCAACAATATGATACGCTTTGG
The DNA here is from genome assembly GCA_051873995.1 of Bacillus sp. (in: firmicutes). GTDB lineage: Bacteria > Bacillota > Bacilli > Bacillales > DSM-1321 > Bacillus_AD. The sequence continues at coordinate 5,197 of JBJEFL010000181.1, read as the reverse complement.
TCATATCACTTGTGTCAATGACATATCGCCAAGAAGCACCATGATTAACCACACCGGTTTCATCATTTCGTCTAGCAGCTTGAACAGTCACAGAACTTCCGCTAACAGGTATCGCTTGTTTACTATTGAAAATAAGCTGCAGTGGACTCACGCTAGATAATGGATGTGAAAATTGCAGTTGATGCTCATCTCCCCATTGCCATTTGCTTATATTGTCTCCATAGCGTTCAGATAATGTATCGATTGTTTGTTTCAAGGCATCATGAACGACTTCTGACAAACCACCGTTATTTGCAAACCAAGGACCTTCATTTCCTTCATTGGCACGGCGAATTAGTTCGTCGATCACTTGTGCTTTGCCTTCAAAAAGTTCCATCATTTCATCTGAAATTTTCTCTCCAAACAAAATGTTCGAGATTTCTAACAACATCGTTTGAAATAGTAATGGAGCAGTCTCTGCTTGATCATCTTCAAAATCCCACTCACTTAATATTGTAACGGCTTCTTGTTCTTGTTTATTTAATGTTTGCTTTGATAATTGTTCAAGGAAAATAGGAACAAATTCTTCTGCTTGTAGATTTTTAATATCCATTTGAAGATCTTTCATATCTTCTACTGTAAATGTTTCTTTTGAGTTTAAAATCTCTAAAATACGTTGTTGACGATATGGTTGTGCCCATATATTCGAAATATGGTACGGATATGAATCGTCTACAATTTTATTATTTGCGGTAGCAATAAAACCTTCTTCAGGATTGATGATTGTCGGCAATTCATTATGTGGAATATAGCGTTCCCACTCATAATCATCATTCCAACCTGGAACTGGCACTAAACTTTCGCCGTTTTTTCGAATTGGGATATTCCCTGATGCTTTGTAGGCAATTGTTCCATCTTTTGCTGCGAATACAAAGTTTGATGCCGGTGCTTTAAAGTGTTCGATAGCTGCATCGAACTCTTCCCAATTACTTGCTTTATTCATCGCTGGAATGGCTTCTAAATCTTGCGTCGATTCTAAAGCTGTCCATTTCAATGAAAGTACAGTATCGCTTTCGTTATCATGCGCAAATTCCGAAATGACAGGACCGTGGCGAGTAACCATTACTTCATAGTCAATCGCTTCTTGGCCTTTTACTTTTATGGTTTCTGTAATAATCTCTGCATCTACCCACTCATCATTGTATAAATATTGGTTTGGGTTATCGGGATTTATTTTTTCTATGTACACATCTTGTACATCTGGTCCTACATTCGTAATTCCCCATGCAATGTCTTCGTTATGCCCGATTATAATACCTGGAATTCCCGCAAACGTAACACCACTCATATTTTGCTCGTTTGATTGTAAAGTTGATTGATACCATATTGCTGGTGTCATTAATCCTAAATGTGGGTCATCTGCCAAAAGTGCCGAGCCGCTTTCACTTTTCTCTCCACTGATTACCCAGTTATTACTGCCATTGAACTCATCTGGAATATGTGCACTAGCAAAGCTTTGTTCCCAATCAATGTCACCCGCTTCAATAACAGTCGGTGCATCTTCTGGATACGCAGGGAATAAATCTAATGCCTCTTCTTCTGTAAATTCGCTTAATAGATAGCTGCGAAAGACTTGTCCTTCCCAATGTCCACCTAAATCATAAGCCATGTATTTAGCGATTGTTAAAGAATCAATAATCGTCCATTCTGAAGGTTCATAACCTAACAATGTGAATTCAACTGGAAGTTTATTATCGGAAATGGCTTCTTTCATAAACATATTGACACCATCTGCATAGCATTGTAGGTACTCTTTCATTTCATCTGAATAACCTTCATAAGAAGCTTCAGCAGCACGTCTCAAACCGAACGTACGAAAAAATTTATCTTGATCTAATAAGCTTTCTCCGATAACCTCACTTAATTGTCCTGAAGCCTGTCTTCTACTTAAATCCATTTGAAACAGACGGTCTTGAGCTGTTACGTATCCTTGTACCATATATAAATCATGATCATTGTCCGCTGTTATATGTGGTACGCCTTCTTCATCGCGTACAACAGTCACTTGATCTCTTAATCCTTCAAGTTTTATTTCTCCTGAAGTTTGAGGCAATGAACGTTTTGCATACATATTGGCTGCAACGAAAATAGCTACAAAAGCTATCACTAGCCCAAGAAAAGAAAAACCAATAATCTTGGGCCACCTTCGTTTTTTACATTCTGTTTGATGATTTACATTCATTTGCATAATAAGTATGTTCTCCTTATCAATAAAAATCATTTTATGATATTTGTACGACGTATGAAGTACAAAGTATTTATTCATTTTTTTTCCCTGAATCAATTGGCCCCAAAGTTGAGACAAATTCCTAAAGGCATTAGCCCCTTAGATGGGGAAAGTCATATAAATAAAGAACAGAAGGGCAGACACCCTTCTTATTCTTGTTTATATTTTTATATAAGCAAGTCCTAAGCACTCTGGACCTGTATGACTGCCAATGGTTGGGCTAAGCTCAGTGATGAATACTTGTGCGAAGGACTGTTCCAATTCTAAGTCAGCTTTTAATGTCAATGCTTTATCAAGATTATTGGAATGAAGAATACAGATCATTTCCTTTTCGACTGAGGATGCCAGAAATCTTTCTTTTATTTTCTTTGTAGCACCAGATGTTTTTCTGGCTTTGCAGACGTCCTCAAGTGTTCCGTTGTCTGTAACAGAAAGAATCGGTTTGATGCCGATGATACCGCCTATTTTGGCAATCGCCGGGTTAAGCCTGCCACCTCTGGCTAGATATTGCAAGTCATTCACGTAAAACTCAACATGGTAGGAATGCTTGTTTTCATTAAGGTAATCAACGATTTGATCGTAGGAATACTCCTCATCTCTCATCATACAAGCTTTTATCACCATCATTCCCATAGCCATAGAAGCGGTTAAGGAATCTATCACTGTGATGCGTCGATCCGGATATGAGTCTAGCAATTCAAGGCTAGCTAGTCTTATATTATTAAAGGTACAACTCAATGAACTGGAAAGAGCCACACAAATGATATCATTTCCTTTATCCAGCTCTTCTTTCAGTAATTCCATTGCGGATGAAGGAGAGGCAGCACTTGTCTTTGCAATCTCACCATTTTCTAATCTTCTATAAAACTCCTGGCTGTCCATCGAACGTTCTGAACCATACTCTATGTTGTCCTCAAAACGAAAATGAAGAGGGATTCGTTTAATATCATATTTTTTAATTACTTCAATAGGTATATCGCAACTTCCATCTGTAATGATTGAAATGTTCTTCATGAAAACCTCCATTAGTTGTTAAACACTGTGTTGTATAAAAGTTGTTATCATTGTATAATGATGCAACCGTCACATCAATCAGCAATTAACTACAAAATGTAAGTTATTAAACACTATTTAATAATCTGTTTATGAATGGGAGTAAAAATGGAAGATCGCCGGGTAAGATATACTAAAAAAGTAATTAAAGATAAATTTATTGAATTGCTTGAACAAAAACCAATCAATAAGATTACGGTAACCGAGCTATGTTTACAATGTGAAATCAATCGAGCTACATTTTATCGATATTACGATGATGTATATGATTTGATGGAGAAGTTAAAAAGTCAGTATGTTTGTGAACTGAAGGAAGCCATCTCTATTTCAAAAGATGACTATACGATTTCTGGATTTACGAGTGAAATTCTCGAGGTGATTTTGAGGAATAAGGAACTGAGCAGAATTCTCTTCAGTTTGAAGAACGGGAAAGATTTTTTGGATGATGTCTTAGACATTGCTCATCAGAAATGTGTAGACAAGTGGAATCGTTATGGGAAAAATGTACCCCAAGCACAGGTTGGGTATCTATCCACGTTTATTGCTGCAGGGACCATAGGCATACTAAATGAATGGATCCAGAGTGATTTTAAGGAATCATCTTCTGAGATTGCAAATCTAATTGAAAATATCAGTCATTATGGTATTGCAAACATTATTTATGGGAAGTAATGAAAACAACTATCTTTTTTAGTGACGGTTAGTTGTATAGGTTCTAAAACATTGTATGAAATATATGTAACGATGATAAACTCACCAACATCTTATGTGTGGAGAAGTTGACATTAAAATTGTAAAACAAAAATAGATTTACTAGTCCAACCCTGAATTCGTATAAAGAACTTTTTACGAATTCAGGGTATTTTTCATGCCAATTATTCTAATTTATACATCCTTTAGCCCCAATAATTCTGAAACTGTGGAACGTAGGATGATTGTGGAGAATGTTGAATATATAGAGGTTGTTGATGGTTAATATTTTGTTGAGGGATCATTTCCTGCGCTCTGTTGCATTCTTTGTATGGACCTATATATGTGGAGGGTTTTATTGGTGAAATTGCTTGGTTCCACTGATTTTCATCAAGACAATAGGTATGTGACATGATATTGGAAGGCGTAAATTTTAAAATGTCAGAACCTAAAATCACTTCTGGAGTTGGTGCATCAAAAATTGCTAAGAGATGAGTGTTATCCATTAAAGCTATTTCATAATGCCACCAGCCTTGTGGAACGTTTGCTACTTGTCCAGGTGTAATGGTGTAATTGAGTATTTGTTTCGTAAAAGGATTCAGTATCGAGACAGTAGCAGAACCAGAAATACAATAGACAAGTTCGGCAGCGTTTTGATGATAATGAGGTTCCACAACATTATTCATACTAAGGAAAATATCTAGCAGAGATATATTTTTAAGTGTATTCAACTGTTTTATACCTAATACGTTAATGTAGTTTTGGTTATCTTTTATGAATAAGGGACTTTGATTTATGTCAAAATGGTATTGAGTTGATGGAGATGTATAATCCATATATGAGTCCGGCAATTTTCTTCACCTCTTTAATCAGATATAAATATGACTTATTAGGCATGTTATGCACCTAAAAATTTTTTGGTGAAGAATTATAAAAGCTTAATGAGCTTGTATTTCGACGAGTTTATGTTGAGTTGTAAATTTAGTCATAAAAAATGCACCGCGATTGTTAGAGGTGTCTAACAATCGGGGTGCATTTCATCTATTAAAGGGCACTGCTTTTTTATCTTTCTTGGAGTAGAGGCTAGGCTATTTTGGTACGCGGCATCATCAAAGGTGATGTTTTTATGGAAATAATAGCCTCATGTGCATCTGCTTAAATAATTGAACATTCTTTGTTTATTATTTA
>JBJEFL010000180.1:0-1610 GCA_051873995.1 Bacillus sp. (in: firmicutes) | reverse complement strand
ATACTTTGCCGGGACACTGATGACACCTATCTCAAGTTCTGGGAGATCTGGAATTCGGGTTTTCAACAGCGAATTTTGCATATCAGCTGCAAATTTCATTTCTGTCTTTAACTCTTCTTGCATATGCCGCAGCCGTCTAGTCTCTCGGTATACTATGCCATACCCCGACATAACCTCCAAAAGGAAATCAAGTGAACGCTGTACCTCTGGGCGAAGATCAGGATATGATTCAAGCAATATACGTTGATGCCAACCGATGATTTCTTCAGGAGAAATATCATTTTTAATGGCTTCCTTACTCAATAACTCCCCTTTATATAGCTGTTGCTCAGACGGCACTTTCATATAACGTAAAAGTTCTTCACGGTAACGAGCTGTAATATCTCCGCCCTTACCCATTCTTCCACCCCCTATCCACACCATTTTGTCACTCGAATAAGCGTTCCTTTCCCAGGCATTGAATCGATATCAAACACATCAACTAATCTTTTCACCGCCGGCAATCCAGAACCATATCCCTCAGAAGTTGAATAACCTTCTTCTAAAGCTCTTCTTATATCCAAAATTCCCGGGCCATCATCACATGCCATAATCGTAATACCCCGGCCACATTCTCTTTTAAAATAAAGCTTACCCTCACCCGCATACAAATAAATATTCCTCGCAAGTTCGCTAACGATGTTCGTAATACGCACTCGTTCCACTAAGTCAAACCCGATATCTTTCGCTATTTCTTTACTTAGTTGACGAGCTGCAATTATGTCACGCTCCTCTTGAATATCCACACAGCATGAAAGCAAAAGGCTCACCCCACTTCTTGTCACAATGACTGATTTAACAGGACATCAATAAGGCAGGATAGCCTTATTAAAAATAATGTATCCAAAAATCAACTTCTTTCAAGGAACAAGTTGATTCCCAACTCAAAAACATAATCCAATTACCCTATCACCGAAGTATTACCATGAGTGAAAACATTCTAACTTGCTCACTTAGTCACACAAAATCACCACACTATTCCTACCCAAACATAGAAAATATGTTTAGATAGAAATAGGATTAGTTCAATAACTAATCATGATTTATTTTAACATATTAAAATTTTCTAAATAATGTTCTTCAAAAGATGTTGCTTTATTGTAACGAGTAGGACATATTTTTCAGACATTCTATATATCGGTACACCCATATATTATTTTTACAACAAAAAAGCCCTTGTCTTCATTAACAAGGGGCTTGAACACTAAACAATATTTAAAACTCTATAAGTCCCGTACTGATTTGCAAAGCACGATCTACTTTTTTCATCATTTGCTCATCTAGATGCGTAATCCTATCAGTTAAACGTTGCTTATCAATGGTACGTATTTGTTCTAAAAGAATAACAGAATCTCGTTCGAATCCATACTTCTTGGCATCGATTTCGACATGTGTTGGAAGCTTCGCTTTTTGAATTTGAGCAGTTATTGCAGCTACAATAACGGTTGGACTAAAGCGGTTACCGATATCATTTTGAATAATCAGCACAGGGCGGGTCCCTCCTTGCTCAGAACCAACCACAGGGGACAAGTCTGCATAGTATACGTCACCACGCTTAACAACGATCAAAG
>JBJEFL010000179.1:0-1617 GCA_051873995.1 Bacillus sp. (in: firmicutes) | reverse complement strand
TTAATGCATTCAGATGAAAATATCCGTCTTGCTTACCGAAATATTAAAAGAAATACGGGAAGTAAAACGGCTGGAACAGATCAATTAACTATTATTGATATTAAAGATTTATCAGTAGAAGAAGTAATTAGAAAAGTTCAAGATATGTTTAAATCGTATCAACCACAAGAAGTAAGACGTGTATTCATACCTAAATCAAATGGAAAAGTACGACCTTTAGGTATTCCAACTATTTGGGATAGAATCTTTCAACAGTGTGTTCTTCAGGTGTTAGAGCCGATTTGCGAGGCGAAATTTCATAAGCACAGCTATGGATTTAGACCAAATAGAAGTACACATGATGCGAAAGCAAGATTCGAATATCTTGTAAATATGGTTGGATTACATCATTGTGTGGATGTGGATATCAAAGGCTTCTTTGATAATGTGAATCATGGAAAGCTATTAAAACAAATGTGGACTTTAGGCATTCGGGATAAAGCCCTACTTTCGATTATTTCAAAACTACTGAAAGCAAAGATTGTAGAAGAAGGAATACCGACAAAAGGTACTCCGCAAGGAGGGATTTTATCCCCTCTCTTATCAAACATCGTCTTAAACGAACTAGATTGGTGGGTTAGTAGCCAATGGGAAACGGTTACTAGTCATCATCAATATAGGCATACTGGCAGTAAACATAAAGCACTTAAAAAGACCAGATTAAAAGAATGCTTTATCGTCCGTTATGCGGACGATTTTAAAATTTTATGCCGTACACATTCTCAAGCGGTGAAAATGAATTACGCTGTAAAGGATTTCTTGAAAACAAGGCTGCATCTAGAAACTAGTGAAGAAAAATCAAAGGTTATCAACCTAAAGAAAAACTCGTCCGAGTTTCTTGGTTTTCAATTTAAAGTCTTTCGTAAAGGAAAGACCCGAATGGGATATGTAGTCAAATCAAATATGTCAAAGAAAGCAAAGCAAAATGCTTTCGACAATATCAAGCAATCCATAAAAGCGATACAAAAGAACCCTTGTGTACAAACGGTCTGGAATTTCAATACTGTCGTGATGGGAATACAGAATTACTATTCAGTAGCTACTGAAATAGCGAAAAACTTAAATGAGCTGAACTTTCATCTACGTAAGACGTTACACAATCGATTAAAAAACGTTAGAACAGAAGCAACATTTCAAGAGTTGACTAAAACGCTACAAAAACGCTATGAAGGGTACAAACCAAGGCTTTACAAGATTAAAGATATGGTATTTGTCCCTATACATGCCCAACGTAACAAAGTGAATTTATGCTTTTCGCAGAATATATGTAATTACACTGCCGAAGGCAGAGATAAAATTCATAAGAACCTGAAAGCAATTAATAAGCATGTTTTGAGTTACATCATGAAACAGTTTATTCCCAATCGTACGATAGAATACAATGACAATCGAATCAGTAGATTCATAGCCCAATATGGGAAATGTGCGGTTACAGGAATGGAACTAGGATTAACCGATTGGCATTGCCATCATAAAACACCCTATCATCTTACAAAAGATGATTCATATGCGAATCTTATCGTACTTCATGAATCCATACATCGTCTCGTACATCTGAAAGACCGCGAGAAAATTAAT
>JBJEFL010000178.1:0-1618 GCA_051873995.1 Bacillus sp. (in: firmicutes) | reverse complement strand
TCAGCATTAGCGATAGTAGTTTCTCTTACTAAAACATTAGCATCCGCATGGAAGTCTCTGTGATGGTTGTATAGCCTATTGAAAGAGTGTGCCTTGCTTAGCGCTTCTTTGTTTCCATCTACCCATTTACCGAATTTGCAGTCGTGATGGCCTGGTACGGACTCTAATGTGTCAATATTTTTCACAAGGTTTCGTAGGGAGTTTGCGTGATCCATCAAACGAGCTGCAAGGATGCTCATAATGTGATCGTTTTCTTCTAACTCTAGATACGGTTCCATTAAATTATGTAAGAAAGTAATCTTTTTAGGGCTTACGTGACCAACGCAAGCAGATTCATAAAGATTGTTTGATATACCTACGATTGTCTCCGTTGTCTCGGATTGTAAGAAAGAAGGAACATTTGTGGAAAGAAGTACAATCAAAAAGGTTTTAATTTCAGTATTAGCTTCAACACTAGCACTAACAGTGGTAAGTACGCCTATCGCAGAAGCGAAATCTAGAGGTTACAAATTGAGCTCCTCAAGTAGTTACCGTTCGTCAAACAAAAGCTACAAATCATCTAAACGAGGTTATAATTCGAACAGCTCGATTAACTCTGGAAACCTTCCAAACAACAGTAATACAACTAATTCGAATAACACTACGAATAATTCCAATACTTCGAGCGGCACTCCCAATAATGCTTCAACAACTAATGATAATTCATTAAACTCTAATACAGTTACAAATAAAAAAGGAACAGTATCTAGTTCGGACTTGAAGCATAAATCATCATATTCAAGTTCTACGTATAAGCCAAGCGGGGACCATAATTTTTCAAAGTATGAAGGTAAACCTTATTACAAATTAGGTTCTGGTTTCGCAACAACTCTACTAACAGCTGCAGGAACGTATTTTGTTCTAGACCATTTCTTCGGTTCTTCACCCGTTTATGTTAACGCACAAACAGGTGAAGAAATAGATATAACTGATTACGAGTATGAGAATATCGAACCAGTAGAAGTCGAAGGAATGGAGGACGAGGAAAAAATCGAAGTGGAGAAAGAATTGGGAGAAGATGAAGACGAAAATACAACAGCTCTTGTCACAGAAGAAGAGGGTGAAGATGAGGCGAATTCATTATTGTTGCAAACGAAACTTCCTCTTATGTTTCAAAAAACGAAACCACACAGGAAACAATCGAACAAGAAGAATCTGGGATAATGGAGTTTTTCAAAGGACTGTTAGGTTTAGGTTTAATAGCAGCTGGTTGGACTTACTTTAGAAACAGAAAAAAGAAAAACAACGCTTAATTAAACTAATCTTATATTGTCGTTTCCCTTCGAACAACCATTCCTTCAGCTATCGTTTGAAGGAGTACAAGCAATAAAACCAACTAGGAGCTGATGTTTTATTTCAGCTCCTTTTTACATAGAATTTTTTTAGGGAAATTTCCCAAACGATTCATTTCTGTGTATTTTAAAGAAAAATTAGTAAAGGAGTTTTGAAAATGAACAAAACTATGAAAATGACAGCAAGCAAATTAACAAAAATCACTTTAGCAGGAGCATTGTTAGCATCGCCGCTTTTAATGGCTGAAAAAGCAGAAGCTTCACACAAACAGGATGCAGTTGGTAAT
>JBJEFL010000177.1:0-1620 GCA_051873995.1 Bacillus sp. (in: firmicutes) | reverse complement strand
TCTTTTTTAAGACTTGCTTAGCGTTTCGTTTTGTTTAGTTTTCAAAGAACAATCTATTTCTTTTTCAATTCGTTGTCGTTTTCAGCGACTTTTATATCTTAACAAGTTTTTGATTTCTTGTCAATAACTTTTTTGAAAAAGTTTTTTTGTCGTTTACCTCGTTTTCATCAAGGTCATCAGCGACGTTTATTAATATATCATCTCAAAAACGTTTGGTCAATATAATTTTTTAAATTTCTTCATGAATTTTATAATAGCGATGATACAGCTTCATACCCTTCGTCTCCTGCAAGACAACCTCAATGTATCCCCGGTCTATTAAATATTCAATTAAGATGCGGAGGTCTTCTCCATAATAGACTAACTCTTTATGCGAATATAGCTCATCATAGGACCAATAATCGCTGCCCCGCTCCCCGATAATCTCCATGATATGCCCAGAACCAGATTCTGTTCTTGTATGGATTAAAAAATCACTGACTAGAAACAGCAGTTCCAAACGCTGTTCTACACTCTCATCACTATAAACAAGTTCCTCATACAATTTATAAATGTCCGGTCCAATCTGCTTCACTTGGTTCCAGACCGTCACTTCCGGATGATACCCCTTCTCAATCACTTCAAGTCTCGCCAAATGATGGAGCGCATGGACAATATGATTATAGGCATCAAGAATATTTCCTTGATCGAATAGTTCTTTCCCATCCATATATCGCCTGATTAATTTAGCGAATTCTATCCCTTTCTTGATTTTTCGTCCATAGAACGGGAATTCATCCATTTCCCTTTTCAAGGATGCTAAATAGTCATTACGGTCAAATACGATTTTTCCATTGTAGATCCAGTCGATAATTTTCCTGTTTGTACCGAGCAGTCTCCATTCATTCAATTTATCCTCCGTCACAACATGAAGAGCTGCCTTTTTATGTTCATACGCATAGTGCTTAATGAATACAGGTGGTTTATCCTGACTATTAATGATAACGAGTAAAATGCAATCAAATGTATCCGTGCTAGGACTCTCAGGTGAATTCTTTTCGATTAATAACACACCTTGCGTTTCTGGGTTGCTTGCTCTCTCTTGGTATACAGGCCTTAGGATATCTTCCATTGTTCTACTCCTTTAGAAGGGTTTTTGGGTATATAAACTAATTCAACAATATTCGACAGACTCCTGCCACTATTTTGTTTTAGATTCACGATTATATAGATGACGCTGGATAATATGGTATATTATAGTAGACAAAAGGGGGATCAGCTGTGGCTAAGTATAGTAGCAAAATCAATAAAATAAGAACATTCGCTCTTAGTTTGATTTTTATCGGGTTCATCATTATGTATATCGGCATTTTCTTCCGCACCTCACCTTTACTGATGACAATCTTTATGGTTTTAGGCCTTCTCGCCATGATGGCAAGCATGGTCGTATACTTCTGGATCGGCATGCTTTCAACCAAAGCCGTACAGGTTGTCTGTCCAAATTGCGGAAAACCAACAAAGATCCTCGGCCGGGTTGATATGTGCATGCATTGCCGCGAGCCATTAACCTTAGATAAGAAGTTAGAGGGCAAGGAATTTGATGAAACCTATAATAGAAAAAACCAAGAGAACCATCATGCA
>JBJEFL010000176.1:20887-105983 GCA_051873995.1 Bacillus sp. (in: firmicutes) | reverse complement strand
AATTGTATACGGAAATCAAAAGACCGGTCACAAGCTTTGATGTAATTGCTTATGCACTATATCCGAAAGTATTCTTACAATATGTTCAAACGATTGAGAAATATGGTGAGATTAGTAATTTGGATACAATGACCTTCTTGTATGGTATGCGTCCAGGAGAAGAAATCGAAGTAGAGATTGAAACAGGTAAAACATTAATTGTCAGAATGATTTCTGTTGGGCATGCACATGCTGACGGTACAAGAAATATTTACTTCGAATTAAATGGTCAGCAACGACAAGTTGTTGTGAAAGATGAAAGCATCGCTTCTACTGTAGTCACAAAAGCGAAAGCGGATTTAAGCAATCCGAATCATATTGGAGCAACAATGCCAGGAACAGTTATTAAAGTTGTTGTTGAAAAAGGAGAAAAGGTACAGAAAGGTGATCATCTTATTATTACAGAGGCCATGAAAATGGAAACGACTGTACAAGCTCCGTTCACGGGTACTATTAAAGATATTTATGTTGCAAATGGAGAAGCTATTGCAACTGGTGACCTTCTAATTGAAATTGCAAAAGAATAACAGAGTGTTATTTTGTCAGAGAGAAGCGCAGGATATTCCTGCGCTTTTTCAATATATAAATAATATCATTTTTCTTCTGTCTGTTTGCTGCGGCTGGCAAGCAATAATAAATAACTTAAAATACCGAATAAACAAGAGATGAATAAAGAATGTGCTAATGCGACATATAAGTTTTGTCTAGTAAGAATGATTAAAGCACCTGAGATGACTTGTAAACAAACAAGTATAAAGGAGAGATTCCAACACCAATAAACGACTTTTTGGAATTTATAATGCTTCTTTACAATATATGTAACATAAGTAATCCAGATAAAAGCGATGCCTGCTAAAGTGCGGTGGATCATTTGTATCCATTCGAACATATTGATTGGCATGAAGAATTGATTGTTTCGGCAGAGTGGCCAATCAGGGCAAACTAAACTTGCTTCTACATGTCGTACAAGGGCCCCCGTATAGACAACGCCGTATACATAAATAAGAAGTGCGACGATGTGAAAAGTCATTCTTTTATCAATGATTATTGTTTGCGTATCAAATTTCGTATCAATTTCAAAGATTAATAAGGTCAGAAGGAAAACAGATGCAAAAGAGATAAGAGAAATTCCGAAGTGAAGGGCTAACACGACATCGGATTGTCCCCATATAACGGCAGCAGCTCCCAGTAAACCTTGAATAATTAAAAAAGAAAATGATAGAATCGATAAAAACTTCGCTTCACGGATATGTCCGATACGTTTCCAACTCCAAATGGATAAGATGACCACTAATAAACCTACAACAGAAGAGACAAGTCGATGGGCAAGCTCAATCACTAATTCAAACGTTATATTTGTTGGGATTAATTTGCCATGGCAAAGTGGCCACGAATCACCACAGCCCATACCTGATTCAGTTTTGGTCACTAAAGCTCCACCGATTAAAATAAAAAGCATACCGATAGTGGTTATGACAGCAAACCATTTTAAACTTCGATGCACAGATTATTCACCCTCTTAACAAAATAAGATAGTAAGAAATTAATAACATTATTTTCGGAAAAATATACCTTTAATTACCATAATAAAGAAAAAAGTTGTTTGTATCAAATCTTAATATGGATGGCTAAAAAGAAATATTTATGCTGTCCCCCTTCGATAGAAAATGTCATGATGTGCTATTTGTGAGCGCGTTTACCATGGTTTTTACTTGGATTATGGGTGAAGAAAAAACTTTTGTAAAAATTTTTGTTAAAATAATTGAAAGAACGCTTATGTTTTGGTATACAATAAAAGGATAATATCCCTTTTATTGTATAATAATAGACATTTCCCTCATAATTACAAGTAGTAATGAAAGATTCTGTTGACACAATTCAGTCAATAATTATACGAAAAAAATTCACATAAGCATCAAAAAGTGTGATTTAATAGAGGTTGAATAGTTGGAATTTTTTAATTTATATCTAACTTTATATATATTTATAGGGGGAGAAACACATTAATAGCTTTGGCATACATTGGTTGAGCGCCGTTTGATACAAATATAGAAATGTGTGGAATAATAAATATATAGTGGAAGATTACTACGTTTTTCTATTTTTGTGCTTAAGTAAGAGGGGGAAAATATATGTCTAGTACAAAGGTCTTGGAACAATCCGGGCTAACAAAACAGGAACCAAGCCTTCAAAAGGATAGACCAAGGACATCAGCGTGGGAGGATTTTTTAGCGCTCATCAAAATAGGAATTATTAAATCAAATTTGATTACTACTTTTACAGGACTTTGGTTAGCCTTACATTTTGCGGGACTCAGTTTTTTCAATAACTTGGATGTGCTATTTTTGACATTAGTTGGAACAGCTATGATTATTGGTGGTGCTGGTACGCTCAATAATTATTTTGATCGGGATATTGATCATTTAATGAGCAGAACGAAAGCAAGACCGACTGTTACAGGGAAAATCAAAGCATCTCATGTGTTATTGTTAGGGTTAGGCTTAGTGGCAGTGGGAACGGTATTGCTCGCTTTCACAACTGTTACAGCCGCTATTATTGGCTTGTTCGGTGTTTTTGCATATTCAGTTGTGTATACGTTTTCCAAACGACATTTCGTCTCAAATACAATTATCGGCAGTTTCTCGGGTGCGGTTCCGCCGCTTATTGGATGGGCTGCGGTCGATGCAAATTTAGATGTATTGGCTTGGGTGTTATTTTTAATCATGTTTATTTGGCAACCACCACATTTCTATGCTTTGGCCATCAGAAGATGTGAGGAATACAGAGAAGCAGGTATACCGATGTTGCCTGTTGTTAAGGGATTTAAACGAACTAAAAACTCAATCAACTTTTGGGTATTGTTATTAATGCCTATTCCATATTTTTTAATGCCGTTAGGAATGCCGATTGTCATTTTGACAATTATTTTGAATATTTGCTGGCTACTAATAGGTTTGTATGGTTACAAAATGAAGGACGATATTAAATGGGCTAAATTCATGTTCGTATTTTCATTGAATTATTTAACTATTTTGTTTGTTTCAATGGTTATTGCAACCTTGATATAAAGCAATTGATGGCCAGTATCGGAAAGAAGGTTGCTGGTCATCAATTGAAATTTGTCGCTTATGGCGGACTTATACATACATATTAATCAATCATACCTAAGAATTTCCGTTAATAGTCGACATGATATGCAGAAATTCTTTCTTTTTTTCAAGAAAATTTTGAATAGAGGGAATTTTCTAAAATATTTGTGTGGTTTTGTGAGAAATTTATGATGAAAGAGGGGTCTCGAGGGTATGAGAAAATGGCTACAACAATGGCGATTTATCGGAATTTTAATGATGTTATCGCTTATATTGGCTGGTTGCGGTGAACCATTTTTGTCTACTTTAAAGCCAGCTGGTGAAGTAGCAAAAATGCAATACGATTTAATGTTGATTAGCACATTAATTATGGTAGGCGTAATCATTGTTGTGACAGTGATTTTCTTGATTGTTATCTTTAAATATAAAAGAAAAGGTAATGACAAGAAAATTCCGAATCAAGTGGAAGGAAGCCATAAGCTAGAGGTTGTTTGGACAGTCATTCCTATTATACTTTTAGTTATTTTAGCTATACCAACTGTATCATACACGTTTAAGTTGGCTGATACAAAACCGATGGATCAAAAAGTAGAGGAAGGGAAAGTACGAGATGCACTTGTCGTCAATGTGCGTGCGAATCTTTATTGGTGGGAATTTGAATATGAGGACTATGGAGTTGTCACGAGTCAGGATTTGGTAGTGCCCACTGATGAAAAAGTGTATTTTAATTTGACGGCCTCGGATGTGAAGCATTCATTTTGGGTGCCTGCTGCGGGTGGGAAAATTGATACGAACACAGATAACGTAAATCAATTTTATTTAGAGTTCGATGGTGAAAAGGCGGATGAAGCCGCTAATTTGTTTTACGGTAAATGTGCAGAACTTTGTGGACCTTCACACGCATTAATGGATTTTAAAGTGAAAACCGTTTCTAAAAGTGAATTTGATGAATGGATTACCGATATGCAAAACGCTACAGAAAAACCGCAAGTCGAAGGTGTGTTAGCTAAACAGGGGGAAGAGATTTTTGCCCAAAGCTGTATGGGCTGTCATGCCATTACTACTAATGATGCAAGACCGGCAGAGCAAAGACTTGCACCGAATTTAGCTGATTTTGGTGAGCGGACACGTGTGGCTGGAATCCTTGAACATAATGAAGAAAATGTCAAAGTATGGCTAAAGGATACCCAAGAAATTAAACCAGGCAATAAAATGCCAAGTTATGGTGATCAATTTACCGATGAGGAATTAGATGCCGTTACTGAGTACTTGATGCAATTGAAAGTACAAGAGTAATGACAGAAGAAACAAGGATAAAGGGAGGTAGAATCGTGAGTACGTATACTCAGAAAAAAGGATTCGGTGCCACAGTTTGGGATTACCTGACGACAGTGGACCATAAGAAAATCGCCATTCTATATTTGATTGCCGGAGGTTTATTCTTTGTTATCGGTGGATTGGAAGCAATGGTTATTCGGATTCAGCTTGCTGTACCAAATAATGATTTTATAAGTGCCGGTCTATATAATGAAATGCTGACGATGCACGGTACGACGATGATTTTCTTGGCTGCTATGCCATTAGTATTTGCGTTTATGAATGCTGTCATGCCGTTGCAAATCGGAGCTCGGGATGTAGCTTTTCCATTTTTGAATGCTCTAGGGTTTTGGTTATTTTTCTTTGGTGGAGTCTTTTTGAATCTTTCGTGGTTTTTCGGTGCTGTACCTGATGCAGGATGGACTTCGTATGCATCACTATCACTTGCTTCCGAAGGGCATGGAATTGACTTTTATGCACTAGGTTTACAAATATCCGGTGCTGGAACACTGATTGGAGGTATCAACTTCTTAGTTACAATTATCAACATGCGCGCCCCAGGTATGACATACATGAGAATGCCTTTATTCACATGGTCCACTTTTGTAGTATCAGCTCTTATCTTATTTGCTTTTCCTCCATTAACGGTTGGTTTATTTTTAATGATTTTTGACAGAATGTTCGGCTCGAATTTCTTTGATGTAACAATGGGTGGAAATACAATTATTTGGGAGCACTTCTTTTGGATTTTCGGTCATCCCGAAGTATATATTTTGATCTTGCCTGCATTCGGTATTTTTTCTGAAATCTTTGCTACTTTCTCAAGAAAAAGACTGTTTGGATATTCTTCCATGGTGTTTGCCACCATTTTAATCGGCTTCCTCGGTTTCATGGTTTGGGCGCATCATATGTTCACTGTCGGTATGGGTCCGGTAGCTAATGCTATTTTCGCTGTAGCCACTATGGCAATTGCTGTACCAACCGGCATTAAGATATTCAATTGGCTATTCACCATGTGGGGAGGCAGCATTAAATTCACTGTACCAATGATGTATGCAGTCGCCTTTATTCCTTCCTTCACGATGGGGGGAGTTACAGGAATCATGAATGCGGCGGCTCCGGCAGATTATCAATATCATGACAGTTACTTCGTGGTTGCGCACTTTCATTATGTAATTGTCGGTGGAGTTGTATTTGCTTTACTGGCGGGCGCACATTTTTATTGGCCGAAAATGTTCGGGACGATGTTAAGCGAATCACTAGGAAAAGTGACGTTTTGGTTCTTTTTAATCGGTTTCCATTTAACTTTCTTTGTACAGCATTTCTTAGGCTTGATGGGGATGCCGCGTCGTGTTTTCACGTTCTTACCGAATCAAGGGCTGGATACAGGAAACATGATCAGTAGTATAGGAGCGGCTTTCATGGCCATCGGTACGGTTTTCCTTCTGTACAATGTTGTCATTACTTCCGTGAAGAATGTGAAAGTCGGAAATGACCCGTGGGAAGATGGGCGTACATTAGAGTGGGCTATCGCTTCACCGCCGCCATATTATAACTTTAAGCAACTTCCACTCGTTCGTGGTCTTGATGCGTATTGGTTAGAAAAAATGGAGGGGAAAAAGGAAATGACTCCAGCGGAACCACTCGGTGATATTCATATGCCAAACAACTCGTTTACTCCAGTGATGATTGCGTTTGGATTATTCGTTGCCGCTTTCGGTGCCATGTATACACCTGACGATAAACCGTGGGCCATTCCGGTATTGGTCATAGGCTTGGTAATTACGTTATTAGCCATGTTTGTCCGTTCTGTCAAGGATGATTTAGGCTACCATATCCATAAGGAAGATTTACTTGAAGATGATGATAAGGGGGGGATTGCATAATGCAAACAGAAGAAAAATTCACGGAAGCCACTTGGCCGTCCTCACCTGAAAAAGCGACTTTAGAAGGAAGAAATAAGTTTCTGGGCTTTTGGTTTTTCCTTGGCGGAGAAACCGTCTTGTTTGCTTCACTGTTTGCGACATATCTAGCCCTTAAAGATAGTGTTCCGAGTGGCGATCACAAATTGGCAGCTGATATTTTTTCATTGCCGCTGACGTTTTTAGCGACGATGCTGTTATTAACAAGTTCTTTAACGAGTGTATATGCTATGTATCATATGAAGAATTATAATTTCAAAGGCATGCAGGCATGGTTGTTAGTGACGGTCATACTGGGCGCAGCATTTTTAGGGCTTGAAATTTATGAATTCAACCATTATGTGCATGAATATCATTTTACCTTTACAAGTAGTGCGTTTGGTTCTGCTTTTTATACATTGGTTGGTTTTCACGGTGCCCATGTAGCGTTCGGTTTGTTGTGGATTCTCACATTGATGGTCAGAAATGCTAAGCGCGGTTTAAATTTATACAATGCCCCGAAATTTTACACAGCTAGCCTATATTGGCATTTCATCGACGTAGTCTGGGTATTCATCTTTACGGTTGTATACTTAATGGGAATGGTGGGATAAATGATGGAGAATAATCATATCACTTCAACGTACCCGAAAGTAGATATAGAATATCGTCGTAAGAAGAATGCGGAAGATATGAGATATCAAGTCATATCGTTTTCACTAATGATTTTCTTGACGCTGATTGCCTTTGTCATTGTAGGATATGAAGAATTCAGCTATTGGTATAAGGTGCCGATTATTTTGCTGTTGGCACTTGTGCAAGTAATCTTCCAATTATATTATTTTATGCACATGAGTCATAAAGGACATTCATGGCCTGCTTTATTCTTATATTCCGGGGTTACGGTAGGGGCCGTTACAATATTAGCTTTTCTGAAGATTGTTTGGATTTAACAGCATGATGCTGAATTCTTCCGTCTTTTATAAGTTTGAGATGTTGATTGAAGGGAGCGGCAAAGGTTGGTCGCATCCACTTAGTGCATATGTCATGTGCTCCGTGATGTGATGAATGTGGCGAAATAGGTTGACTAATGAAAGGGATTCTTCATTTTGATGAAGATTTCCCTTTGTCCGGTCAGCCTTTTCTATTACCCAGGAAATACTTTTAAATCGCACTATACCTAATTGGAAACAAAATCCTTGTCGGAATGAGGTGGATGTAGCTCATGACACTTGATATTTTTGGGTTTAAAGCACTATGGAGCCCATTTTTCTTATTTTTCATATGTATGATTGCTGGTCTATTTTTCGTAGTCACCATTTTTCTTTGTGAAAAAATCAGCAAGAATTATGAACGATTGACAGGAAAGCAAGCTTTCTTATTTGTGACTGTCCTTATTCTTTTGTATATCGTATTAGGTTCGCCACTCGATTTATTAGGTCACATCATGTTTAGTGTACATATGACAGTGATGGGGATTTTATATTTAATCATACCCCCTTTATTGATTATGAGTGTTCCAAATTGGGTATGGGAAAAGGTGTTGTCCATTAACATCATCCGACCATTGTTTCGCTTTTTCACCAAACCGCTGATTGCTTTGATTGTCTTTAATGGCTTGTTTTCATTCTATCATATACCGATTATTTTTGATGCGGTGAAAACAAATATGTACTTACATGCCGTTTATACAATTGTGTTATTGGGGACTGCAATTTGTATGTGGTGGCCATTGGTCAATACAGTAGAAGGATACCAAGGATTTTCGGGTCTGAAAAGAATCGGCTATATTTTTGCGAATGGAATTTTGTTGACTCCTGCTTGTGCCTTGATTATTTTTTCAGATACTCCGATGTATGAAACATATTCGAATCCTGTCTATTGGGCTCGGGCAATGGAGCTTTGCGTGCCTGCATCGACTTTAACTGCCTTGAATATTACGGGGCCCGAAATGTTTAATACGATGCCGCTATTGGATGATCAAAAAACAGGCGGTGTTATTATGAAAATCATTCAAGAAATTATTTATGGGGTAGTATTAGCTAAAATATTTTTTGCTTGGTATCGACAAGAAAGCTCGGAAAATGTGGATATGAATCCTAAGAGTGAAGAATTGTTGTAAAATCAACTTATTTGCTTATGTTTTTTTGAATTGTTTCAATAAAATGTCAGTCTTATCAGATTAGTTGAAATATATAGTTTTGTGCCTTAAAATTATACATAATACATAATGAGAGGACGTTCTATAAGCTATGTCTCTACCAATTTTACCGACCATCAGTACAAGTTTTATTGTGCTAAGCGCAATTACAGTTGCGATTGGATGGGTGCAGATTAAACAGAAAAAGCGTAATACACATCAGAAGACAATGACTTTAGCGGGAATATTCGCGGTCATATTCTTTGTTATTTATGCAAGTCGTACAGTATTTATTGGGAACACTGCTTTTGGTGGTCCGGATGATTTGAAAATTTATTATACAATCTTTTTGATTAGCCATATTACACTTGCTACAATAGGAGCTGTCTTAGGAATTACGATGCTTTGGTCAGGATATAAAGGGAATTTTCGGTTGCATCGAAAAATTGGACCAACGACAAGCATTATTTGGTTCATTACAGGTATTACAGGAGCCATGGTGTTCTTGCTGTTATATGTTATTTATGAGGGTGGAGAGACGACTTCTGTAATTAAGGCTATTCTAGGTACATAAAATAGGAATGAAAAAAGGGTGATGCTGAATACAATAAAGCATCACCCTTTTTTCTTGATTTGTGAATCATTTTGAATAAAGTGTAATGGTCGTTTAGCTCCAGCACCTCAGCATCTAGTGTACTTTGCCATTCTCCCTACGCTAAGTCAACGCGGAAATGCCCTCAGCGGTCCGACAAAAGTGGGAGATATATGGTTTGAAAGAACAACGACTAAGCCCGCTACGTTCGTATGTCTTTGTCGTTGAGCCTCAGTACATACGTTGCTAAACGAGGTGCTTTAGGCTCTGATATACTTCAATGTTGATTTTGGGCTGAATAAAGGCAAAGCGCAGTCATTTTCGAGACATTATTGATGAGTATTGTTAGGATGTTTGTCATGAAGCTGTTTTGTTTGGGGGAGAGAGTATGAGAGATAATAATCCGAAAAATGTGCTCATCTTAAATTGTTCGTCCGATTTAGCGAAGTCTCTTATATTTTTCCGCGAACAATTAGTCATTCGTTCGCCAATCGATATACCAGAAAAATGGCCATCATATCGCTTTCGTTCATTTCTCCCGTTTTTTCTAGAAAATATAGAAAAAAAATATGCTTCTTCTTTTCAGCTTTGGATATTAGTAGAGTTAGACCAAAAGAGAATGATAGGGGATATACTTTTATATGATAAAAAGAATCATCCTAATGTAGTGAATGTTGAATTGTATTTTATTTCTCCAACATTAGAGAGGAAATACTATCAAGAATGTGTAGAATTAATTTCAGAAAAGATATTTGCTCAATTTCAACGAACCATCAGTTATATGCATTTGGAAGTATTGTACTCTGATAAGGCGAAGATTGAAGCTTTAAAAACATTGGGATTTCATTTAAAAAGCTGTGAACATCCTTATTTAATCTGGAGCCATGCAATACATAGAAAAGAAAATAGCTGAGAGTAGAACGGTAATTGTGTTCTAGCTTCAGCTATTTTCTCATGTTCATTATAGTTTGAAATTTCCTTTGAAGAGTCCTGCTTCTCTTGCAGCTCCAAAAGTGATTAATAATAATGGTCCTGCAATAACCCCTATAATGCCGAATAACTTTAAGCCTATATACATGGTGATTAATGTGAGGAGTGGTGACAAGCCGATATGGTTCCCCATAATTTTCGGTTCGACTGTTCTTCTGATAATCAATAAAATAATAGCAAGAACAGAAAGTTGCACTCCTAACATGACTTCGCCAGTAATGAAATAGTAACCTGACCATGGTGCCATAATGACAATCGATCCGATAATAGGAATGAAATCAATAATCCATACGACTAATGACATGAATATAGCCATTTCAGGTTTAATAAAGAGTAAACCGACCAATGTAACAATAAAAATAATGATGCTTACTAAAAACTGGGCTTTGAAAAAACCTGCTATAACATTTACAAGCCGATTACCTATAAACGTTATTTTTTCAGCTGTTTCGTCTTTTAAATAATTGAACACTCCTACTTTCAATTTGGGAAGTTCAAGCATAAACAAGAATAAAGCGATTAAATAGACGAGGGAGCTAATTAAGTATGATGGAATGGCCTTCACCATTAATGTTAATTTTTCCATAGAGATATAATCGCCTATGTAAGCGCTAGCCGCATCTAACGATACTTGAATTTGATCGCTTACAATGTCTGTTAAAGCTTTCGGGAATCGTTCAGATGCTGCAATGATATTTCGTTCAAATTCCTTCCATGCAACGTTTATTTCATTGAAATATTGTGGCATGTTGCTAATTAATTGAATGGCCTCAGCAATCACTTTCGTCGTTATAAAGAACATTGAAAAACCAACGACCATAATGAAAATAATAAAAATGATTAATACTGATAGTTTTTGACTTAAGGAGAATTTCCTTTGCAACAGCTTAACAATCGGGGCAAGCAAAAGAGCGGTAATACAGGCTCCAATAAGTGGGATGGATACTGGTAAGATGACATAGCAACATACTAGAATGCTAATGATGATAAATATGTTCAGTAAGGTTTGCTTGGTGAAAAATCGTTTCAATGTAGTCTCCTTTCAAATGAACCAAATGTTTGAAAATACATTCGTTCTTTCATTATAAAATGGAGCATTTGTTTAAACAATAACAGTAGAGAAATTCCCATGTTTTACTGATTCCGTATATATAAAAGGAGATGCTCAAATAAGTAAATCTGCATTGAGCGTCTCCTTTATCATGATTTCATGGAGCTTTCTAATAATTAGTTCGTTTCTGCAAAAATCAATATGTCTTTTGCGACTGCGGCTAAAATGACATCGCATTGTTTCACTAAAGAGGAAGGGAATTGTTCATCTTCTCCATATTCTACACCGTGCGGATAATAATGTTTTCCTAAAATAGGAGTCAGAAGTTGTAATGTTGCTCGATGTGCTCCGATGTCTCCTTCAATTGCATATCCTTGTACTCTAAGATAAAAAACGCCATCTTTCAATTCGAATTTACGATCATAGCTAGCACGCTCGTAATCCCATTGTTCTGCTCGAACTAATCCGTGTTCTAACATCACTTCATCAAGGCGGTTTAATTCAGCCTTCAGATTCTCAAGACCTGTGTTTTCAAAGCGCACAAAAATTCCTCCTTAATATTTCCACTTTAGTTAAGTATAAAAAAGACAAAACGGAAAATAATGATATTTAATGGTAATATTTCCTATTTTTATAATAGTATGAAACTATACAACTTGCAATGAGTAGGAGATGTATTATCATTTATTTCACATAAATGACAATCATTATTGTTTGTAATTTCATAGAGTTATGATGGTTAGCCTAATTTTTATTTAATACTCTTCTTTGTGATGTTATAATGTTTACAATGTAAAGTGGATATTTGACGTCATTTTATGTATGCGCAATGAGAGAGGAGGAGAAACCTCTGAAAAGCTTTGTGAAAATATTGTTTTTATCTACATTTATTATAGTGTGTAGCATATATTTAACGGTATATAACAATGAGGCAGATGTTTTGAATAATGAGCAATCCGCTCGTTTGACAGATAGTGAATTCGAATTGACGGATAGTCAACAACAAGTGAAAGCGGATGAAGGACTGGCGCTGTTAATCGGTAAATCTAGTAAAGACATTGTATCGAGTTATGGTGAACCATCGAGAATTGATCCTTCTTTATATGGATATGATTGGTGGATTTATAATCAAGCCGATGAAACGTATATGCAAGTGGCGATGGCTGATGATAAAGTTGTTTCCATCTATGCGTTAGGAAACGATTTAAATATTTCCCCGTTTTACATTGGGCAACCAATTAATGACTTGTATCAAACGATTGGTATGGAAACAACCATAGATATAGAATGGGAAGATAATTCGTATCGTTTTGAATTGTCGGAAGAGGATTTAGGGATTAGACCACTGGTGAAACTTGGAGATGTTTACGCCCAAGTGTATATGGATAAGTTTGAGGGAGTGATTACGAGTGTCAGATTTTTGGATGCTGAGACGTTGATTCAACAAAGACCTTATGAGCTTATTTATAGAGGCGAACTTCCAGAGGAAGTTGAATTAACGGAAGAGGAATGGGCGCTGGTTGAACAAGGCAATAGTCAACAAATATTTGATATTACCAATGTGATTCGAAAACGATTTGAATTGGATGTAGTCGAGTGGGATGATGCGACTGCTGAGGTAGCTTTACTACATAGTGTCGATATGTACACACAGGATTATTTTTCTCATGATTCACCGACACACGGCGATCTTGGCGACCGTTTGGCAGAGGGAGAGGTTCAGTTTCAACTGGCAGGTGAAAATATAGCCGCTCAGTATGTTGATGGAGTCGCTGCTGTTGAAGGATGGCTTAATAGTAAGGGGCATCGAGATGCTTTGCTTAATGAAGACTTTACACATCTAGGTGTAGGTGTCTATAGAAAGATATATACTCAAAATTTCATAAAACCATTCTGATAAAAGGCGAATTATTAAAAACAAAATAATTCGCCTTTTGTATTGCACTTTTTTATTTGTCATTCATATGCTGAAATAGGCATATTACGTAAAGAAAAGTCAATTAATAGCTGCGCCTAGTTTAATTTTGAGGTGAAGGACCATGTCAAATGAGCAACATCATTCTTTAGAGAAGTTTAAAGCATTTGTAAGGAAGCATCCTTCATTGGTACAAGAAGTGAGAAGAGGTATTTATACTTGGCAAGAAATATATGAAGATTGGTATTTGCTTGGTGAAGAACATGATATTTGGAGGCGTTTTCGAGATCCGGGAGCTGCTGAGGAAAGAGTACAAGAGAGTCCTGAAGATAAAAAGATTGAAAACGAGGCAGTTTCTTCCTTTTTGGATTCACTGAAAAATGTGGATGTGCAATCCATGCAAAAACATGTGTCCAATCTAAGTCAGGCATTAGGGGCTATATCAGGGGTCATTTCACAGTTTCAATCTCCACCAAAGGAAAAAGAAAAAGAGAAAGAGACGTCGAAGCCAAAAAAACCTTTCTCTATGCATAGGGATTAGATGGAGGGGAGAAGTTTTTGAGACAGGATGTATATGAATGGATTAAAGGGAATGAAGATCAATTGAAATACTTACGTTTACAACCAATTTGGTATCGGAGGCTAATGAGAAATCCAAGTGATTTTGAAAAAATGAGTACTGAAGCAGTTTATCATTTTGAAAAGTCTGTCCCTCATCGCATTAATAAGTTTTCGGATGGCATACAAGTGGCCAATATGATGCTAGGCATGTTGCAGGCAATGAATATGAAAGCCGAATAATAGCAACCTGAAATTATTCGGCTTTACATATTTTCATTCTTGCATTTATCATGTTAGGATATGTTATAGGAGGTGAGGTTTCCGTGATTGCTACTATGGAAAGAATAGAAATATTGCAATCTGCAGATGAATTGGTTGAAATGATTAGTCAATCTGAAATTGGTGAAAACTACTTCATTTCTTTATATAAATTGAAAAATGACGCTGAGGCACAACAGAAAATTCAGCGCTTTGTGTCGATGAAAGAACGATTTGAAGAGGTGCAACGTTTCGGTAAATATCATCCGGATTATAAATATGTGAACTTGGAAACGCGAACGAGAAAACGGGAAATGGATCTGCATCCTACCGTTATTGAGTTCAAGCAAGCAGAGAATAAGCTTCAAGAAATATTAGATGAAATCAGTTCGATTATAGGTCGTTCTGTTTCACCACATATTAAAACGCCTGGGGGTAATCCGTTTTTTGAAAGTGGTTGTAGTAGTGGCGGATGCGGATCCGGAGGAAGCTGTGGCTGTTCGTAAAGTTGTCGTATCTAAACAGGGCCTGTTGATTGTAATAGGTATCGGATAGGTGGAAAGTCATCGGATTGAAGCTGTTATCAAACATAGCTGAATGTAAAAAGAAAATCTGGTTTCGGCCGTTTTTTTAAAGCCTTTGTCAAATTCCAGTGTTGGTATGGAGCTAAATGAAGGCAAATCGCAGTCGTTTTTGCGAATATCAACAGTAAGATATAATAGAGCTTTTTTAAAAAGATAAATCTATAATTAAAACTTTGATGACAGCTCCAGTGCTTCTCGTTTAGCGTTAGGGCTGTTATTCTTTAGAAAGTGAAGTAGCTTAATTGTAGTTGGAAAAAAAGAAGAAAATATGCTACACTATTCGTAAATATGTGTTAGGAGATTAAGCGGAATGTTGGGAGCTAGACAAGGAATTATTGTTTATCTACATACGTTAAAGCAAGTTAAAATGCTGAGACGATTCGGTAATATTCATTATGTTTCAAAGAAATTAAAGTATGTTGTCTTGTATACCAATATGGAAGACGTTGAAGCGACAGTAGAAAAGCTGCGTTCGTACTCCTTTGTCAAAAAAGTGGAAGTTTCATATAAGCCGTTTATCAAGACTGAATATGAAAATTCAAAACCAGATAAAGCTAAAGAATATGATTACAAGATGGGTATATAAAAAGACTGTCCAAAGGGTTTCCTTAGGATCGTCTTTTTTTATTTATATCGGTCATTTGGAAATGCGGGTAAACCTTAAGGGATTACCCGCGTTTTTTTATCCTTATTTTTATTACTTTCCTATGATAGCGGAAGTAAATAACGATTCATACGCAGAATACCGATTAAATGCTGGTAGAATAGTTCGGTTTCTGCAAATAGATTAGAAGGCTTTACTTCCAAAGAGATAATATTTTTTCCCAAGGTTTCTGCAAGTTCTTCAAATAATGTATATCGTTTATTTGGAATTGTGTTTGGATTCGGGATACCTTCTCTGCAAATATAAACGGGTTGAAAATCTCCAGGATGTGTCGGCTTCATTACGATGGCCAAAGACACGACATCTTTGTTATTTTTAGTTGTTTGAAGTGCAAGCAAGAAGGCCACTCTATGTGGGTTTGCTTTTCCAATCTCTATAAGCTCATAAATGTCGGAATATCCTTCTCCAAGCTCAATAAATCGTTGAATCAACTTTCTCTCTCCTTTCAACATGAACAGTATAACTTTATCATGTATAGGAAAATAAATGAAGGATTCAAGAAGGTGTAATAAAATACGTGCATTTATATAGATAAATTTGGTAAATTAGAGTTAGGAAAAAGGATGGAGGATCAAGATGAGGAGAACATTTGTGATGAGTTTGCTACTATTGATCTTGGCGACAGGGGGAATGCTTTTTTGGCAATGGAATGTCTATTCTGAAGGGCAAGAGCAATTGGGACAGGACAAGCTTCCAATTGTACAACAACATGTGCAAATACAACATAATCAGAATGAATTGAAAGTCATACATACCATTTCAAATTTAAAAAAAGGTACATATGCAATCAAAAATCCACTCAATGTGGAGTATGTCATAAATGGGAAAAAGTCGAATCATCGTTTTCTCACGGTAAACGATAATGAGGCAAAAGTTGAGTTTCAATACTCTATTCCTTTTGATGCAAATAGTTCGAGCACATTATTGTTAGATTGGGCTATACAGCTAGAGAATGTAGAGATGAGTCTGTCGGAAGTTGAAATTACTGTCACAAGTAATCGAACAGGTAGTTGGGCTGCTGCGAGTAAACAAATGGGGAAAGCGAAGAAAGAAAATATTGATTATTATGTCTTTAAAAGAGAAGGAGCAGTTTTCCCTTTATATTATCAAGAAGGTGAATTGAACCATCAGTCGCTTGACAACGGTTTGATTATTTATTATGAAGATCACTCAAAGTTGGATGTTGACCAATTGTCGTCTCTATTTACTGATTTTCCGGAGCTGAAAGATCGTGTCGTATTATTTACATCTAAACATCAGGAGATTGTTTGGACAGATTTAATTATGTTAAATGATACCAAAAATATGGATCGATTAGAGAAGAAATTATCATTTTTATATGTAGATGCCCTTTTCCCGTTTAAAGAAGCTACTGAAAAATGGCAACAAAATATTTTAGCGGATTTATATAAAGGGAAACAGCTTGGTGGGGCAAAAACGGTGACGATGATGGAAGAGCTGGAACAAAACTTAACGGAAGAAGAAGTCAATAGCTTTTTGAAGCGAGTATTGCGGCAAAATCAATTGCTTTCGACAGCTATATTGGATGAAATCTTATCGTCGGTTAAGGGGCTAAGCACATCTTTTTTTAGTTTGAATAAAGAGGAAAACAAGCCAGTCGTTCCTTTGTATTTTTCTGATCAGAGAATCATCGTAATTGATGGTCAGCGCTTGCAATCATCGATGATTTATTACAAGGGACAATCTTGGATGCCGTTGATGGATATTGTTGAAAAAGCTGGCTATAGTTATTCGATTATGAACGACGGGCATGTGTTATTGACCAAAGATAGCGATTCGCTGCGTCTTTATCCAGAGAAGAATGTCTTTATTCTAAATGGAGTAGATTACTCTGTACCAAAAAATCCTGTAACGGCTTTAAAGGATGAATTATATATTCAAGAAGGTTGGATTACTGATATTTTTGATTTCAAAGTCATGAAAGAAGAGGGGAGGATAACGATTTCGACTTATTGAAAAAAAGCCCTGCAGATGTCTGCAGGGTCCTTCTATTTCCGATAAAGGAAAGAAGGGAAAGGGAGAGGAGAAACCGGAGGAAGAGCTTATGGGGAAACGTAAGCCTTCTCCGCGGTTGGCAACAACATCTTTGAATAAGATGCTGTTAATAAATATTATGACCAATAATAGATGGGTTATTCAAAAACGTTCTTTTTTCCTTTCTTTTTTTCAGGTTGGCTCAGTAAATTGATTATGTTAGTATTAAGGGTGTTATGGAAATTCGTATTTCGAATCTTTTTACAGGCAGACAAAGATTTTTAGCCTGTTCTATTAAGTAAGTAACGGAAACAGTTATTTGAATAGTGGTGATTATATTATGCGAGTAGTGTCGGGAGAATGTAAGGGCAGACCGTTAAAAGCGGTGCCGGGTGTATCTACACGTCCAACTACTGATAAAGTAAAAGAATCGATTTTTAATATTATAGGTCCTTATTTTCATGGAGGAACCGTTTTAGATCTTTTTGCAGGTAGTGGTAGTCTTGGGATTGAAGCGCTGAGCAGAGGGATGGAGAAAGCTATTTTTGTCGATAGAGAATACAAGGCAATTGCGACTGTGCGATCTAATTTAGAGGCTTGCAACTATACAGAACAAGCGGAAGTATACAAAAATGATGCGGAACGCGCATTGAAAGCGCTTATTAAAAGGGGCATATCTTTTGATTTAATTGTCTTAGATCCGCCTTATAAAAAACAAAAACTGATTGACATATTAACAATTATAAGTGATAACTATTTATTGGAAGAGAATGGGACGATTGTTTGTGAGCACAGTGATGAGGTGATATTGCCTGAAACGGTCGGACAATTGAAACGATGGAGACAGGAAGCATACGGTATGATTGCTATTTCCATTTATTCTCAATGTGGAGAGCGAGAAGATAATTAGGGGGATCATGAATGAAAAGAATAGCAGTGTGTCCAGGAAGCTTTGACCCTGTCACAAATGGGCATCTTGATATTATTCAGCGTGGGGCAAAGGTGTTTGATGAGCTGTATGTATGTGTCTTGAATAATTCTTCGAAGCAACCTTTGTTTACAGTTGAAGAAAGAGTGCAATTAATTGAAGAAGTGACCAAACATATCCCAAATGTCAAAGTGGAATCGTTTAATGGTTTGCTGGTTGACTATGCAGTGAAAAAAGAAGCGGATGCGATTATTAGGGGATTACGAGCCGTTTCGGATTTCGAATATGAAATGCAAATAACATCTATGAATCGTGTTTTAAGCGATTATATAGAAACCTTCTTTATCATGACGAAGGGTCAGTACTCGTTTTTAAGTTCGAGTATTGTCAAGGAAGTGGCCAAGTATGGTGGGAATATATCAGAGCTAGTACCTCCGATTGTGAAGGAAGCTTTGGTGGAAAAATTCGATACAAAATAGTGGCGATTATATGAAAACGAAGCTGGACATCATTTGTTCAGCTTCGTTTTTTTACTTAGTGGAGTATGAAATTCTGTATTGATTAAGGGTGCGACGTCCTTATGTCTTCGTCGTTGTGACTCTCATCCTGAAGGCCTCAGTCCATGCGGCTTTGGTGAGTTTTCTTTAAATGATTTTTTTTGCATTACGCTGGAAATAAATAATCAAGTATAAAAGTAAGGACAAGATTGTCATTACAGGTCCGACTGTCGCCAATTTATCGATGAATTGAGGAATAAAGGCTACGTTCTCCCAAGCCGTCACAGTCAGAGCGTTTGAAGGAGAATCGTTCAGTTCCAATTTTTCATGAATAGGCTTCCAGATGAGAATGGTTAGACAGCTTGCCAAAATACCATGCCAAATGCGTGCAAAGAAAAAAGGAGCGAAACGAATATCGGTTTGTGCCAAAATACTGGCCACTTGTGCTTGGACGCTAAAACCGCAAAAAGCTAGAATGAAGCTTGTGATGACTGCTTGGTGAAGGAGAGGGACATTTGGAACGGCACTGGTCAATTGCGACCCTAATGTAATCTCGAATAAACCTGAAATGAATGGCAGACTAAAATCAGTTGAGATGTGCAGGAGCATGAATATAAAGCTTACTATGTAGGCGAGAATGCTAGTGATGTTTAAGAGAAAAAGCAATTTATTGATGACGGAAAACAAGATGATGAAGCCGCCGATCATTAGTAATGTTTCTATGGAAGAAAGGACTGCATCACCAAGTTTTCTTCCAATTGGACGAGTGTCCATTAAGCGGGTTCGATGAATTTCCTGTAAGATACTTTTGATTGTCCGACTTTTTGCTCTCTGCGGTACAACTTCATCTTTTCCATAAAAACGCATCGTCAAGCCGACTAAAAAATTTCCGCCATAATGAGCAAGTGCCAAAATAATGCCCAATGCAGGATTATGAAAAAAACCGACTGATACTGCACCGAAGATGAAAAGCGGGTTGGAAGAATTGGTGAATGAGACGAGTCGTTCCGCTTCGATTCTGGTCAGTTGTTTTTCATTCCGCATTCGGGCAGTCAGTTTGGCTCCTGATGGGTAGCCTGATGCCATGCCCATTGCCCATATAAACCCTCCTACTCCAGGCACTTTGAATAGAGGTCTCATTAGTGGCTCTAAAATGATGCCGATGAACGTAACGACCCCAAAACTGATCAGCATTTCTGATATAATAAAGAAAGGCAATAAAGATGGAAATACAATTTCCCACCACATTTTTAATCCGCGGGTGGAGGCTTCTAGCGCTTCTTGAGGGAATTTTATAAGTGCTCCTGCCAATAAAGTCGCTCCGAACGCTAACATGAATGTTTTGAGTACAGATTTGTTCACATAACAGGCCTCCTATGAACTGGTGGTATTTTGCTAACCACATTTGTTGTGGTCGTGCAAAATAATTAAGTGTATATTGGGAATGTCAAAAAAGTTCTTTGATTAGATGACTTGTCCTCAAGTTCAATATACTCAACACTTTATTTTTTAGAACAAAATAAAGCAAATTCAGCTCTGGTGAGATTGTGGAAACTTTAATGGATAACGGTTATTTGAAAGTTAGGCAATAAGTTGACATGGAAGGAGAGGGTATTCTTGAAAAGAAAGCCGAAAATAGGGATAGCATTAGGTTCGGGAGGAGCGAGAGGATTTGCTCATCTTGGCGTTTTGAAGGTGTTGAAAGAAGAGAATATACCCATCTCTTATATTGCCGGAAGCAGCATGGGAGCAATGATCGGTACTTTATATGCATCAGGTACTGATTTGGAACAAATGTATAAAATTGCAGAAAACTTCAAAAGGAAGTATTTTTTGGATTTTACTGTTCCGAAAATGGGGCTGATTAAAGGAAATCGTATTAGGGAGTTCATGGGTCTGTTCACTAAGTGGAAAAAACTAGAGGAATTGGATATTCCGACTGCTGTTGTCACGACAAATATAAAAAATGGTGAGAAAGTGGTCTTTACTGAAGGGCTTATAGCGGATGCAGTCCGAGCGAGCATTTCTATCCCAGGTATCTTCACGCCGGTCAAAATAGGAGAGGATTTGCTGGTTGATGGGGGAGTGGTTGATCGTGTCCCTGTTTCTGTCGTGAAAGAGATGGGTGCTGAATTTATCATTGCTGTTGATGTTTCTCACATTAAACAAGATGTTGAGATTACATCCATTTATGATGTAATCATGCAATCATTAGATATTCTCCAAATGGAGATTGTCGCAAACCGGGAAATTGCATCTGATATTATGCTAAAGCCACGTGTTGAACAGTTTGATTCCCGTGCTTTTACGAATTTAGATGAAATTGTCGCTATTGGAGAACAAGAAGCGAGAAAGAATATAGAACAGATTAAAGCAGCACTTGCTACTTGGGAGGAGAATACATGTCATGAAGCGTAATAAATTTTTTCGAGCAACCTTGATAGCTCTATGTTTGCTTTTATTGGTCGGTTATTTTATTCCGATGCCTTATTATATATCCAAACCTGGGATGGCACGAGAATTGGAGCCAATTGTTGAAGTTGATCAAGGCTATGAAGATGAAGCGGGAAGCTTTATGTTAACGACCATTCAAATGGGAAAAGCGAATATTTTTACATATGCGTTAGCGAATGTCATGTCTTATTGGAGTATTTATGACGAGAGTGACATTAAAAGTGATGATGAAAGTGACGATGAGTATGAAATGCGTCAAATGTATTTAATGGAAGGATCAAAAGAAAAAGCAATCATGAGTGCTTTTCGTTCGGCTGGAAAAGAATATGAAATTACATACAATGGAATATATGTGTATAAAGTAGTGGAAGATATGCCAGCAGAAAATATTTTATTACCGGGAGATCGTATTACAAAAATCAATCATAAGAAAATAGAATCAACTGAGGCATTCACTAATTATATTTTGGAGCAGAGTGAAGGGACTGAATTAGAGTTAGAAATCATTCGTGAAAATCAAACCATCTCTAAAACGGTTGCTGTGAAATATAATCCAGACACAGGTAATGTCGGAATCGGAATTGTTTTAATCGATGACATCGAAGTAGAGACGGATCCGAAAGTGACAATCGATAGCTCGGAAATTGGTGGTCCTTCAGCTGGGTTGATGTTTTCATTGGAAATTTATAACCAATTAGTAGGAGAGGATGTTACGAAAGGTTATGAAATTGCTGGTACAGGAACGATTGATGAAGAAGGAAATGTGGGAGCGATTGGTGGAATTGATCAAAAAGTCGTAGCCGCCGATAAAAGTGGAGCTGAAATTTTCTTTGCGCCAAATGAAAATGGAAGTGCTGATTCCAATTATTCGGTTGCTGCTAAAACAGCAAAAGACATTGGGACGTCCATGAAGATTGTTCCAGTGGATACGATGGCAGAAGCGTTAGCGTATTTAGAGCAATTACCAGAGAAAGAATAGATCTAAAAGGCCTGAACAAACATGTCAAACGTTTGTTCAGGCCTTTTTGCATAAGCTGACTCTGTATATGAACGGCAAAATACTGTATATTTGCTTTTTCTTAGACAATGACAAAGTGCTTGTATTCTCTTTGAAGCATTTGCATTTGTTCGGGAGCGGGTAAAGCTAAAGCATGGATTGTAGCCGCTTGAATATCAAAAGGAAGTGCAGGGTGACTGATGGAGGAAACTTTGGATATGAGAGGCAAGCCAAGTTGTTTTTTCTTGCTGCTTAAATATTTCCTGCCATTTTCAGTGAACCCAAGGATACGGATATAAGTCGGTTCTACCACCAATTTCTTCATGTCTTCTTTCTTACTATTCATTAAAATATGCACACACATTCTTTGCAGTCTCGTAAGGGTATATCGTTTGGTTTTTACTTTTAATATAAATTCTTCAAATGAACAGGCCCTCAGAGCTGCCTCTTTAAGACGATATTCAATACCTTCTTCTATCTCGTAAATAGACGCTAGTTCCTCAACGGAAGAGGAAATTAATTTGTATTGCAGTAAAGGCCAGTAATTCTCCCAATTATGTAATGTATGGTTATGTTGGTAATAATGCGTTAATAACTGATAGGTGCTTTCAGGTATGAAAGACTGTATAGTGTCAGCCTGTTTTCCTCTTTGTAGCAGTGCTTTACGGATGCTTGTAGCACTGGCGATTTTTCCTTCAGGTAAATGGATATCATGATAGCCGGCTTCCACTCTCGTGATCAGAGAAGGGCGGATATGATAACCGTTTCGGAGAGCGGCTTTCACATATTGGTAACCTAAAATATTGTTAGGTTGTGATAAATCTAAATCATTTTCCGAGTTTAGCCCGAGTTCAGATAGAGCAAGTGATACGGATTTTGGATAGCTGTTTCCTTGTTTGTTGAAAAAACGAATTTGTTCATTCAATGCAGATTCATTTTCAACCATTTGCTTATATTTTTGAATGAACATAGAGATTGTTCCTTGTTCACTACCGAAGCAAAAATAATCGCATTGCAGAGCTTCAAGGATAGAAACAGCGCCTGAGGCAAAGAATTCTGCATGTTGCGTACTGAAAATGTAAGGGAGTTCAACGACTAAATCGACACCACCGCGTAGTGCCATTTCCGCTCTCGTCCACTTATTGACGATGGCTGGTTCGCCTCTTTGCAGGAAGGAACCGCTCATCACAGCGATTGCGACATCGGCATCGTTTTGTATTTTACTTTGTTCAACATGGTATTGATGACCGTTATGAAAGGGGTTATATTCAACAATTAGCCCGACTGCTTTCATATAAATCCTCCAAACTAAAAATATAATGATTGTATTTAAAATAGTCATTCGCTATTATAGATGACACAATTGTATGTCATAATTGGTTATTGAAGCAAATGTTCCTGAAATAGCAAAAGATGGATAGTGTTTTCTGTGAAATGTCTTTTTGCAAGTCATGGTATATAAATGTTACAATGATGCAAGAGTGAAATCATCCTAATAACATATAATAGATAAAAAAATGAAAGAAAAGGCTGTAAAGAAATTATATTGACAATCAATCTAATGAAAGCTATAATTACCTTTGTTGCCTTGAGGTGATTTGAATGAAATGGACAATAACTCAACTTCAAAAGTATCGGAATAAAGGGCTTACTCTTAATGAAACAGTCGATGTTTCGGAAATTAAGGAAATTGATTCGCAAATACGCGAAGTTTCTCCAATTACCGTGACTGGAAGAGCGGATATAAATAGTAATAATATTACGTTTCACATTCGTTTGACCGGAACAATGACGTTACCTTGTGCAAGAACATTTGTTGACGTGAAGCATCCGATTGATATTGAGACTACTGAAGCCTTTTTATTAGGGGACTATGATTACCAAGACAATGAGTTTACTACTGTTGTTAAAGGAGATGTCATTGACCTAATGCCGGTTATAAGAGAGAATTTATTGTTAGAAGTACCTATGCAAGTTTTTTGTGAAGACGCTAATCCAGAAGGAGCTGCGCCTACATCAGGTAATGATTGGGCAATTGTAGATCCGGATGAGCAAGTGAAGACTGTTGATCCGCGATTAGCAGGTCTGGCAAAATTCTTTGATAATGACAACAAATAATAATACTTAACAAGAAGTTTCGGGATTTTCCGGTCCTTCTTCTTAAACTATTTTTTTAAGGAGGTGGGAATAATGGCTGTACCGTTTAGAAGAACGTCTAAGACTGTTAAAAGAAAACGCCGCACTCATTTTAAACTTGAGGTGCCTGGTATGGTAAGTTGCCCAAACTGTGGTGAAATGAAACTTGCTCACCGCGTATGTAAAGAATGTGGAACATACAAAGGTAAAGAAGTTGTAAGCAAATAATTGCTTTCAAATAAAAGGAGCTGTCCTATGGATAGCTTCTTTTTATTTGGTTAGTTTCTAAAAGATTGCTGTTTTTAAAAAAGTAAAACCAGTTGATTAGAGCGGAAAGTGAGCATTCTGGGGCAAAGTTCTTGCTTGTTCATAGGCAACAAAGTTTGTAGAAACAGCCCGTTATTTTAAGGACTTTTTATACCTCGCTGTCGATGTTTGCGAAAATGGCTGCGCTTTTCTAATGGAGAAGGCTGATATGGTAATTAGTCTAAATCTTCTGTATAATTGTGGTATGAAACCGTTTGAGGCGAATGAGGAGGAAGGGGTTCAAGATGGAACAAATACTTTTGAAAAATATGACGGCGGATGGAATACTGGTCCTGTCGATTAATAGACCGGAAAAGAGAAATGCCATTAATTTTCAACTTATTCATGAATTTAATGATGCTGTCGAATTGGCGGAAAGGGACGACTCGATAAAATGTCTCGTCATTAAAGGAGAAGGAGACCGGGCTTTTTGTTCGGGGGGAGATTTAAGTGAGTTTCATGCCTTACATACAGAAGAAGCGGCTTACAATATGCTGTCACAAATGGGGGATGTGCTCTATAAGTTGGCTACTTGTTCGAAACCGACGATTGCCTATTTGAATGGTCATGCTGTAGGTGGAGGTTGTGAGATTGCTACTGCTTGTGATATTAGGATTGCCAGAAATGGGGTAAAACTTGGTTTTGTCCAAGGTAATCAGGCGATTACAACTGGATGGGGAGCGGCCACTTTATTGATGGAGAAGCTTCCTGCTGCTCAGGCGCTGCAACTGTTGTATTCTGCTGCTGTGGTACAAGCCGATCAGGCGAAGCAATGGGGCTTTGTGACAGAGCTTGTAAATAGTGAAGAAGAATTTTATACATATCTTCAGCAATTTGCCAATAAACAAAGAGACGTGTTAGTCGCTTATAAGCAAATTTTATTAAGAAAATGGAAAATGACGAATATAAAAGAGCGGATGCATGAAGAAATAGTAGTTTGTTCGAAACTATGGGAAAAGGATGAGCATCTTCGAGCTGTTGAAAACTTTCGCAATGGGCGAAAGTAGGGATAAGATAATCGTGTAAAAAAAGTTTTCTTGTATAAATGAACAGAATTATTTCTATCTTTTCTAGTAAGTGCATAGTATGTAGTAAAACTTGCAAGGAGGGTGGAAGCATGTCTGTTTCACGACAAGATGCTTGGACGCAAGATGAAGATTTGATTCTAGCAGAACTTGTATTACGACATATTCGAGAAGGCAGTACGCAATTAAACGCTTTTGAAGAAGTGGGTAAACGATTATCCCGTACTACAGCCGCCTGCGGTTTTCGGTGGAACTCGTATGTACGCAAGCAATATACATCGGCGATTGAATTGGCGAAAAAGCAAAGAAAAGAAGGCAAGAAACAACGATTGAAAAAAGAACCGCTCTCTTCTGCTTTTGAAGAAAGTGTAGAAGCAGCTACTGTGAAGCTTGCGGAATTGCAATTAGAAGATGTCATTGCTTTTCTAGTATCTTTGAAAGATAAAGAAGCAAATGCGTATGCTTCGGAAAAACAAGTAGTTGATTTAATATCTGAAAATGAAGAATTGAGGCAAGAGGTATCTCAATTAGAGGATAAACTTCTGATGATGGAAGAGGATTATTTGGCTTTAATTGAAATTATGAATAAAGCGCGTAAAATGGTTATTCATGAGGAAAATAAAAAGAATAGTAAAGTAAAGTTTCAAATGGATAAAAACGGGAATTTGGAACGGATGAAATAACGGATTATAAAAGAAAGCAGGAAGTAGATACCCTACTTCCTGCTTTCTTTTATTTATTTGGAATCCAGATTAGTGGTTCTAATGTTAGGTTAGGATCCTGCTCAGATGAAACACTGGCAAACCCCATTTTTGCCCAAAAATCCTGAGATTGACAGCGAGCGTATGTTTTTATAGGAAGGTTAAGACTTTTGGCGTAATCGACAAGTGTTTGTCCGTAGTCTTGGCCGCGGTAGGCTTCTAGTACTTCTAATTTACGAAGTTCCAGAAAATCTTGAGGTGGTGATAAATAATAATCAAGTTTTGCGTTTCTTCGATAAAGAGACATTTTGGCTACAAGTATATCTCCGAAGTAAATGCCGTAAAAAGGTGACTCGATATTGTTTTCAACAATATCTGCTTCTAAATCTTTAGTCATAGAAAGTTCTTGTATCCCTGATTCTTTGAACTTCTTGAATTGTTCCATTGTTTTATAGTTGATAGTAAGATGCACTACGTTGTAATTCATATTGACTCCCCCTTGTAAACGTGAATTTCTCCCTAACTCCCGCCACTGGGCATCTCTTTTTTTGTAAGCCCTTTCATTCAGCGGCGCTCATTCTATTTTGATTATACACGATGTTTATAGAAAAAACTTAAATTCGGTTTCGGCATTTGGGGATAAGAGAGGGAGGTGAAGAGGCTGTTTTATAATATTCTAATTTTTGTTAAAATGATAGCATATATAAAAAATGAGGGATGTTTATGAGAATTGGCATTATCGGTGGAGGAGCGATAGGGCTGCTTTTTGGAGCGTATTTATCGAAAAACCATCATGTAACTATATATACGAGAAGTAACGAACAATCAAAAGAAATAATGGAAAAAGGTCTTGTTTTAAAGAAGGGGACAACACAAGAGATTTGTCGTGTGCACGCAGTTCCATTTCCGAGTGATGATGTGAAGAGGGATGATTTAGTCATTGTAGCTGTTAAACAGTATCATTTACCAGAAATCATTTCATATTTACAATCTTTATCATGTAATCTTTTATTCATACAAAATGGAATGGGGCATCTGCAATATTGTGAAGTACTGTCGGCGTCCAGTGAAGTGTTTGTCGGAATTGTAGAGCATGGTGCCCTTAAAGAAGGACAAGCAGAGTTGGTTCATACCGGAGATGGTATTGTGAAAATTGCCTCCTACAATGGGGATATTCAACGTATCCAAGTTTTGCAAAATGAGGCGTTTCCTATCTCGTTTGAAGACGACTATTATGAAATGTTGCAGAAGAAATTAATGGTTAATGCGATGATTAACCCATTGACGGCGGTTTTAAGAGTGACAAATGGAGAGCTTATACATAATACGTATTACCATCAATTATTCCAACGGCTTTTTGAAGAGCTAGTGCCTATCTTACAAATTGAAAATCAAAATGAACTGTATTGTCATGTAGAGAGTATTTGTCGGAATACAGCAAAAAACCGTTCATCTATGCTGCGTGATATAGAAGAAAATAGACCGACAGAAATCGATTCTATTTTAGGTTATATTTTACAAAAGGCTGAGCAGAAGCAAATGCAAGCCCCTCTCACAAATAATCTGTATTTAATGGTAAAAGGGGAGGAATGTAACGAAAGGGAGGTTTAAATGGGGACTGTATTATCATGGTTCATTGCAACAATTGTGACTGTACCAATCTTCGGCTATCTGATTGTGTTTATTGGGATAAAACAATTAACGAAAAATCATCGAAAGGCTGTGAGTATCGCAAGTAACTGCAGTACATTTCTGTTTATCATTTCTGTGCATTTTATTGTGAAGACAATCTGGAATATCTCGTTGCTCTGGATTATTCTTTTGCTTATGATAGCCTTGGCGATGTTGGTTGTGATAGTACATCATAAACTGAAGGATGACATGCAAATACCGCGAATCATAAAGGGAATATGGAAAGTGAATGGGTTGGTATTCATGATTCTTTATTGTATCTTGATGGTGACGGGAATCGCTCTTAATGTTAGTAAGCTTTTTTAATGAGAAAGGTTCTTTAAAGGCAATGATACCGGATACCTAGCGACGACAACTACATAATGAAGAATGGGTAAATTTTTTTTGTTTTTAAATGTTGGAGTGTTATACTTGAACAGAATAAGTGAACAGTAGTGGAAATGGAAAGGAAGTTTTGTGGTGGAACTAAAAGAAATGGCGTTGCCATCTATTAATAAATTTGCTTCAGATTACATGAAGAATCGTTTTGCTGTAAAAGATTTCTTTCATTATGATTTGAATGAAGTGAACGTATATGAAAAAAGATACCATGATTTGATGGAGAACTCTTTTAATCGAAAAGATGTATCTCTTATTATAGAAAATTATATGTCTCAATTCGGATTGACTGAAGAAGTCAGACGGAATATTGATAGACTTAAGCAAAAGGATTCTGTGGTGGTCATTGGAGGGCAACAAGCCGGCTTATTAACAGGGCCTCTGTATACTATCCATAAAGTTATTTCAATTATAATTGTGGCAAAAGAACAAGAAGCTTTGTTAGGTAAACCGGTTATTCCTGTTTTCTGGATTGCTGGTGAAGATCATGATTTAGAGGAAGTGAATCATGTATTTGTTGAAAAAAATCAAGTGATGGAAAAGATCAAGTATCCCTCTTCAAGCGTTTCGAAAAAGACGGTAACGGATATGGAGCTTGAAGAACAGCAAGTAGAAGAGTGGCTACGGAAAATTTTCGCTTCTTATGATGAAACAGCTTATACAAAAGATTTGTACAATACACTTAAGCAATACAGTGGCGTATTCCCAAGGTTTGCGGACTACTTCGCTTGCATCATTAATGAACTGTTCGGTAAGTATGGTTTGTTATTAATTGATTCGGGATCTCCTCAATTCAGAAAGGTTCAAGCTTCTTTTTTTGAAACGTTAATTCATCAGCATGAACAAATCAATGCGATGGTTAGAGAACAACAAGCGCATGTTGAGCGAAATGGTTACAAGCCGGTCATCATGATGGGTGCAAATAATGCTAATTTATTTTATTATGATCAAGAAGAGCGTGTATTATTGGAATTTGACAAACAGGCTAATTTGTTCAAAGGAAAGAATAGTACTGTACAGTTCACGAAAGAGCGATTGCTCGAAGTGGCTCGTTATCAACCGGAAAAATTAAGCAATAATGTGGTCACGCGACCTTTAATGCAGGAGTTCATCTTCCCTGTGCAAGCATTCATTTCAGGTCCGGGAGAGATTGCATATTGGGCTGAATTAAAAAAAGCATTTGAGCATTTGGAGATGGTCATGCCTCTGATTGTGCCGCGGATGAATATTACTATTCTTGAACCTAAAGTGCAAAAAGATTTACTGGATGTTGATATGGATTTATATGAGGCGCTTGTACAAGGGACTCAACAAGCAGAGCGACGTTTTCAAATGGAGATTGTGAATGAGGATATGGCATGTCTATTTGAAAAAATGGAATCCCAGTTCCATGCTAATCATCAATTATTGGCACAGGCAGCTGAGATGGTTGATCCGGGGTTACAGTCAATCTTTGAAAAAAATAATCTTTTGATTCAGGATCAATTCAATTTTTTACGCAATAGAATACAGCAAAGCTTAAATAACAAGCATCTTCAGACATTACATAAGTTCGCTCATATTTCCAATGCGCTTCATCCGAACGATGGACCGCAAGAGCGTACGGTTAATATTTATTATTATTTGAATCAATATGGACCGAGTTTTATAGATGATTTAATGAAACTGCCTTTCGAGTCGAATACATTCCATAAAATCGTGGTCATATAGTTTGGATGAAAAGAACAAAATCTTCCATGGTATGGGTTTTGTTCTTTTTGCGCTTTAAAAAAGCAGATAAAGTATCGGCGATGAAGTGAGCCCGGCATCGTTGATACTTTTAAATGTGAAGATGAGTGCGACTATGAGACAAGTTTTCTGTAGATTTTGGCTCTGTTATATTTTCAGTATTGATTTTAGTTTAACAGCGCATAGATTTTAAAATATGCCAGTTTAAAAGGGTATTCATTTTTCGTTTCATGCATACTATGCAGTAATGTTTCATTTTTGTGAAAACAGCGGAATGTATTTTTTGGGAAATGATAATTGTGATTGTCTTGACTGTTTGGAAGTTGATACAATAGGAAGGGCAAAGAGAAAAACTGAAAAACGAGGATAAATAAGTGAATACTTTACAAATATTTAATGAATTAAAAAATATTATTTCGGAAGAAAATGTGAAACAAGATGCATCTTTAAAAGAATATACATTTACCAAAACGGGAGGAAATGCAGACTTCTTAGTATTACCTAGTACGTATGAAGAAGTGGAAAAAGCATATGCGTTTGCCAAGCAGCACGCTCTTCCTTTAACAGTGCTAGGCAATGGATCGAATTTAATTATAAAAGATGGTGGAATTCGTGGGATTGTCATGATTCTAACGAAGCTTAATGCCATTTCAGTCGAAGGAGATAAAATTGTCGCACAAAGTGGAGCCACTATTATTGATGTGTCAAAAGTTGCTCTTGAAAATCAGTTAACGGGATTAGAATTTGCATGTGGTATCCCTGGTACTGTAGGTGGTGCCTTATTCATGAATGCAGGCGCTTATGGTGGCGAAGTGAAAGACGTCCTGGAAAGTGCATTGGTCATTAATGAACAAGGAAAAATTCAAACGTTATCACGTGACGAGTTCCAATTCGGTTATCGTTCAAGCGTATTTGCCAAAAAGAATTATTGTGTGCTTGCAGGTACTTTTGCATGTGAAAAAGGTGATGCGGCACAAATTAAAGAAAAAATGGATGAGTTAACATTTTTGCGTGAATCGAAGCAACCACTTGAATATCCTTCATGTGGCAGTGTGTTTAAGAGACCGACTGGATATTTTGCTGGTAAGCTTATTCAAGATAGTGACCTGCAAGGTTATCAAATTGGCGGTGTGCAAGTATCGACGAAGCATGCAGGTTTTATGGTCAATGTTGGTGGCGGAACAGCGAGTGATTACATGCAATTAATTAAGCATGTACAAAAAACGGTCAAAGAAAAGTTCGGGGTTGAGCTGGAAACTGAAGTGAAAATCATCGGAGAAGATCTGAAATAAATAATGAAAAAGTCTTTGTTAAAGGAAAACACCTTGTCGCTTGATGCGGCAGGTGTTTTTTTAGCGTGAATTATAAACTACTTGACTTGTGAATCACTTCGTTCTTTTTGTTGTCCAGCTGCGAACGCCATCGGCTTGTCTTATGCTTGTTGCCGATGGCGAGCGTTCTCCGCATTTCAAATTCCTGTATCTCAGTCAAATAGTAAGGAACAAAATAATTAAGGTGATACGTTCTTATGTCTTCGTTCTTGTGATGTTTATCGAGTGGATTTTTTCTAAACAAATATTGGGGAAATATAAGAAATTTCGCTAATGAATGTTGCGAATTGATGGAGAAATGAAGCTGCGGGTGTTTGATGTTGTTGTATGGTGTAAAAAAGTGAAAATTATGTTAAAAGGAAATTGATAACGTGAAAAGAATACTAAATACATGTGGAGAAAAGTGGGGGGATGTGGTAATCTAAATTAAGAAAGTGGGGGTAGTGGACATGTTTATGGGTGAATACCGTCATAACATTGATAATAAAGGCCGTCTTATTGTGCCTGCTAAGTTCCGCGATGCACTCGGAGAAGAGTTTGTCATTACAAGGGGATTAGATCAATGCTTATTTGGGTATTCAATGGAAGAATGGGAAACCATTGAAGACAAACTGAAAACATTGCCGCTAACCAAGAAAGATGCTCGTGCTTTTACCCGTTTTTTCTTTTCGGGTGCAACAGAATGTGAAGTTGATAAACAGGGAAGGATAAATATTCCTGCGCCACTGTTGAAATATGCAAAGCTTGAAAAGGAATGTGTGATTTTAGGCGTTTCCAATCGAATTGAGATTTGGAGTAAGCACCAATGGGAAGACTATTTCATGTCTTCAGAAGATTCTTTTGCAGATATAGCCGAGAACATGGTGGGCTTTGACATCTAACAACAACCATTGGGGTTACATCATCAGACATAACGAACATCAAACAACATCGATTGGAGTGACGAATTTTGTTTAAACACGTAACAGTGCTTTTGAAAGAGACTGTAGACGGCTTGAATATTAAGCCGGATGGAATATATGTAGACTGCACATTAGGAGGTGCCGGGCATAGTGAATATTTGCTATCCCAGCTGTCCGACCAAGGTAAATTATATGCTTTTGACCAAGATATA
This sequence comes from Bacillus sp. (in: firmicutes), assembly GCA_051873995.1. Lineage (GTDB taxonomy): Bacteria > Bacillota > Bacilli > Bacillales > DSM-1321 > Bacillus_AD. The sequence continues at coordinate 73,600 of JBJEFL010000176.1, read as the reverse complement.
ACAGCGATTAACAATGCGAAAGAAAAGTTGAAAGCTTATGGGAATAAAGTGGAATTCATTCAAAGTAACTTTAAATATATTAAAGAAGAATTGCATGCGCGCGGCGTTTATAAAGTAGATGGAATTCTTTATGATTTGGGTGTTTCATCACCTCAATTGGATACACCTGAACGCGGTTTCAGTTATCAACATGATGCCCCGCTGGACATGAGAATGGATCAGGGAGCTTCTTTATCTGCTTATGATGTCGTCAATAACTGGTCGTATAATGACCTTGTGAAAATTTTCTTCCAATATGGTGAAGAGAAGTTCTCTAAACAGATTGCCCGCAAAATAGAGGCGGCAAGAGAAAAGAAACCAATTGAAACGACGTATGAACTGGTGGAGTTAATCAAAGAAGGAATTCCTGCACCGGCTCGTCGTAAAGGTGGACATCCAGCCAAAAGGGTTTTCCAAGCTATCCGTATTGCGGTTAATGATGAACTAAAAGTGTTTGAAGACTCACTCATGCAAGCGATTGAATTGTTGAAGAAAGGTGGACGCATATCTGTTATCACTTTCCATTCATTAGAAGATCGCATTTGTAAAAGTGTCTTTAAAAAAGAAAGTGAATTACCGCCTCTGCCACCAGGACTTCCTGTGATTCCTGATGAGATGCAGCCAGAATTAAAGCTGATTACGAGGAAACCGATCTTACCGAGTGAAGAAGAATTGGAAGCAAATAACCGAGCTCGTTCTTCTAAATTACGGATTGCAGAAAAATTATAAAGAGAAGACGATTATGTGGAGGGGAAGAATTTGAGTATGTTAGCAAGAAAAATCGCAACAGAAAATCAGCAAAATCAGCAACCTCAAACAACGGTCACCACTGTTGTTATACATAAAGGAAAAGTCACACTTGGAGAGAAAATTTTATATGTTGCTTTTGCGTTATTTCTGGCTTTCTTGTCAGTAACGATCATCACAAACCAATACCAAATCTATACGCTTAATAAAGATATTCGACAGGCCGAAACAGCCATTAAAGAGCAGCAAGTCATCAACAATGATTTAAATGCGGAAGTCAGTGAATTAAGTCGATACGAACGTATTTGGGAGAGGGCATCACAGCTTGGTTTAACGCTTGATGAAAATAATGTTAAGGTTGTGCAAGAATAATGCAAGGTAAGAAAAAGAATATGAATAGAGGAGCAGCGCTGCTATTTGTTTTTTTCAGTCTGCTCTTTTTTATGTTAATTGGTCGTTTTTTATATATTCAAATCACGGGACAAGTGGATGGACAAGTATTGGCTGCGAAGGCCCAGGCGAAAACGTTAAAGGAAGAAGCCATTGAAGCGACCAGGGGGAGTATCATTGATCGTAATGGGGAAATCATTGCAGAAGATTCAACCTCGTATACAATTGTCGCAATCCTCGATGAAAGTCAGGAAGAGTATGTGGAAGATGCGGAGGAAACGGCAGAACAGTTAGCAAAGTATCTTGAGATGGATGAAGAAGATATACGGGCAAGATTGCAAAAAACAGGGAAGTTCCAAGTGGAGTTCGGGTCTGCCGGTAAGAATCTGTCAAATACTGTGAAAAGGCAAATAGAAGCATTGAATTTGCCGGGTATCACATTTACAAAAGAAACAAAGCGTTTTTATCCGAACGGGATATTTGCATCACATGTCATTGGTTATGCAGACAGTGTGTATAATGAAGAAACCGAAGAGAATGAATACATAGGAATGCTCGGGCTGGAGAAAATGCTGAATGAAAATTTAACAGGCGTAGATGGCTCCGTCAATTATAATAGTGACCGTTGGGGAATCTTATTACCGAACAGTGAAGAAAGCATTACAGCTCCTAAAGATGGAGATAGTGTGCAATTAACATTGGATAAGAAAATCCAAACATTTCTTGAAGATGCTTTAAATAAAGTGGAAGATGAATATAATCCCGCAAAATTAATTGCGATTGTGGCCGATCCAAAAACCGGAGAAATATTGGCGATGGGTCAACGGCCAAGTTTTAATCCTTCGACGAGAGAAGGATTAACGGCTACATGGAAAAATCTTGCGATCGAAGAGAATTTCGAACCTGGTTCGACCATGAAGGTGTTTACATTAGCGGCAGCTGTTGAAGAAGGCGTGTTTCAACCGAATGCAACCTTTGTGGCAGGGAAATACCAGATTGGTGGGCGTACAATTAACGACCATAGCGGAATTACGAAAGGAGAAGTGTTGACGTATTTGCAGGGCGTTCAACAATCTTCCAACGTAGCTTTTGTGAAGATTGCTCTAGAGCAATTAGGTACAGAAAAGCTGCGAGAATATTTAACAGCTTTTGGACTTGATGAAAAGACCGGGATTGATTTGCCGAACGAAGTAGGAAGTACGATTTTATATAATGCAGAAATTGAAAAGGCTACGACAGCATTTGGACAAGGGTCTGTTATTACACCGATTCAGCAAATTCAAGCTTTTACAGCGATTGCAAATGAAGGAAAGATGATGAAGCCGTATGTGATTGACCAAATTATCGATTCAAGCGGAGAAGTGGTGGAAGATACAGAGCCGACTGTAGTAAGTGAGCCGATTTCTGCTAGTACCGCTAAGAAAGTACTGGAATATTTAGAAACGGTTGTATCGGATGAAGATGGGACAGGACAAAGATATGCCATCGAAGGCTATAAGGTGGCCGGTAAAACAGGAACGGCACAAATTGCAGGAGAGAACGGTCAATATTTAACTGGGTACACAGATTATATGTACTCTTTTATTGGAGCTGTTCCGGCTGATGATCCTCAATTAATCATGTATGTTGCGATGCAACAGCCGACTCTTCCTTCTGGAAAGACAGCAGCGGACGGAATGTCTTCCATTTTTAAATCGGTTATAAAAAACAGTCTGCAATATTTAAATATTGAATCGACCGAAACAACCACTAAGGAAGTTACAGCGATTGGGGATTATACGGGCGTATCTGTTGAGAAAGCTCAAACTGAGTTAACGCAATTAGGTTATGAAGTGGTCATGCTTGGTGAAGGTGCAACGGTCATTGCGCAGGCTCCAATTGCAGACACGTCCCTCATTCAAGGAGAAAAGATCATACTAATGACAGATGGAGCTGTCAAAATGCCAAATCTGGAAGGTTGGTCTTTACGAGATGTCATGAAGGTTGTCAATCTGGTTGGGTTAGATTTAAATGTAACAGGAAACGGCTATGTAAAAGCGCAAAATATAGCTGAAGGTACGGAAATAACAGAAGGTGAATATTTAGTCATTGAGTTGCAAACGCCTGAAGAATCTTTGCAACCGGATGATAATGAAGACGAAGAAGTAGGAGGCTGAAGAAGCTTTTCCATGTCTTTATTTTTGAAGGGGATGACCAGAAAGGTCATCCCCTTCAAAATGTTTGGCGAGAAGTCTTTCTCTGTTTTGTTGCCTTATAAGACTCTTCAGAAAATGACTACAACCCTTTAGCACCAATAGTGCAGTAATAAAACGACCAAAGAGAAGCAGGATTGGACTTGTTCTTTGTTTCGGTGACAAAAAAAGCGATTGCAAGAAAGTGTGCAATCGAACGGGAGTAGTGGCAATCCATTTTCGTTCTACATGACGAAGTACAAGCATACATTGGAATAGCATGTACAGGAGGTGTATGTAGTGCGTGTCTCGAATGTGACAGTGCGAAAAAGGCTACTGATTTTCTTGCTGATTGGTTTATGTGTATTTTTGTTGATTGATTTACGTTTAGGATATGTTCAATTTTATTTAGGTAATATGCTGACGGGAAAAGCGAAAGATTCGTGGAGCAGGAATATACCGTTTGAGCCTAAAAGAGGGGAAATTCTCGATCGCAATGGAGTGGCGTTAGCGACTAATTTGAGTGCTCCGACGGTTTATGTGGTACCGAGACAGATTGAAAATGTCCAAGAGACGGCAGAGAAGCTTGCAGCGGTTTTAGATGGCAAGGTGGATGAAATATATAAAGAGATTGCAGTGCAACAATCGAGTGTCCGTTTGAGAGATGGGCGAAAAATCACACATGAGAAAGCAAAAGAAGTAAAAGCATTGGAACTAAAGGGTGTGTACATAGCGGAAGACTCTATTCGCTATTATCCATTCGGTGAATATTTATCGCATGTATTAGGTTTTACGGGCATTGATAATCAAGGATTAATGGGCATTGAAAATTCATATGACGAGGAACTTAGCGGGGAACGTGGATATGTGAAGTTTTATGCTGATGCGAAAGGGAAGCGGATGGAGAATATGGTCGATGATTACAAGCCGCCGACGGATGGGCAAAACCTTGAGCTGACCATTGATAGTAAAATTCAGACTATTATGGAAAGAGAGCTGGATATTGCTGAAGCTACCTATAATCCAGATGGTGTTATTGGCATTGCCATGGATCCGGACACGGGAGAAATATTGGCGATGGCGAGTCGGCCAACTTTCAATCCTTCTAATTATCAAGAGGTTTCGTCTGAAGTCTACAATAGAAATTTACCTGTTTGGAGCACGTATGAGCCGGGTTCGACATTTAAGATTATTACGTTAGCATCCGCTTTAGAAGAAAAAAAGGTCAATTTACAAAGTGATTCCTTTTTTGATTCGGGTTCTGCAGAAGTGGGCGGTGCGAATCTCCGCTGTTGGAAACGAGGAGGACATGGATCGCAAACCTTTTTGGAAGTAGTTCAAAACTCATGTAACCCTGGTTTTGTTGAATTGGGAGAGAGGTTAGGAAAGGAAAAGTTATTCTCCTATATTAAAAAATTTGGCTTTGGTACAAAAACAGGTATCGATTTGGCGGGAGAAGGGGCAGGGATTCTTTTTAGCTTGGATCGTGTTGGACCGGTCGAGCTGGCAACAACGGCGTTCGGACAAGGTGTTTCGGTAACGCCGATTCAACAAGTGACTGCAGTCTCGGCTGCGGTGAATGGTGGAACACTTTATACCCCATATATTGCTAAGCGGTTGATTGATCCGATAACGGGTGAGGTTACGATGGAGAAAAAGCCACAGGCAAAACGGCAAGTCATTTCGGAAGAAACATCGAAACAAGTTCGAGAAGCGCTTGAATCAGTTGTAGCAAGGGGATCAGGGAAAGGTGCATATATAGAAAAATATCGAGTGGGCGGTAAAACCGGAACGGCACAAAAAGTAAAAGATGGGCGTTACATTGAAGGAAATTATATCGTTTCATTCATTGGGTTTGCTCCGGCGGATGACCCTGAAATTGTGGTTTACGTGGCTGTGGATAACCCAAAGGGGACGATTCAATTCGGTGGGGTCGTCGCTGCACCGATTGTCGGAAATATTATGGAAGATGCGTTACTGGAACTTGGTGTTAAACCGCGGACCGGTGGATTGGAAAAAGAAAGTGTATGGGGAGATCCTGTATTGGTGGAAATTCCGAACTTAGTCGGTGTTGATACGAAAGAATTAGCAGGTATGGAAGTAGCTTTGAAAATAGATGTATCCGGGAAGGGAACGAAAATTGTCAAACAAGCACCGGAGCCTGGGGTTAAGGTGAAAGAAGGATCGACCATACGGTTGTATTTAGGAGAATAAGCGATTAGAAGCGGCTGTCGGAAGAATGCTCGTTCTTATTAACTACGGCTCAAGCTAGGTCGTAGAGAAGAGATTCTTCCTTGCCGAGTTCGTATGCTAGGGGCGCTTTACGACGTTTAGCCAATTCCTACTCGATGATAAATCTCAAACAGCAGTAATGGATGTGAGTGTTTTCTAAGGAATATTGTTAAAAAGTATGATGCAATATCTTGATAACGTAGAAAAATATTTACATTTAGGTTATGATAAAGTTTGTACCTTCATCTTCATAACATAATGATTCACTTTTGTGTTCCAGGGTGGTATGAAAACACAATGTAAGATAAAATTAATGTGAAATAAAGCTTGAGGAGATTAAATAAATGAGACTACATACATTGTTATCTTCATTACCGTTATATACGGGTGATGTTAGTGATAACCCTTCGATTACTTCTATAGAGAATGACAATCGTCTTGTTAAAGCCGGAAGCTTGTTTGTGTGTGTGAAAGGTTATACAGTTGACGGCCATGATTTTGCACCTGCGGCTGTTCAAAACGGAGCAGTGGCTATTTTAGCTGAAAGGCCGCTTGATTTGCCTGTGCCGGTCATTGTTGTGAAGGACACAACCCGAGCAATGGCAGTATTGGCAGATTATTTTTATGGGCATCCTACTCAAAAGCTTCAATTAATCGGTATTACTGGCACAAACGGAAAAACGACTATTAGCCATTTAATTGAAAAATTATTGCAGGATAATCAGCAAAAGACCGGTTTAATCGGGACAATGTATACAAAAATTGTGGATACGATTCTTGAAACAAAAAACACAACGCCGGATAGTGTGACACTTCAAAAAACATTTCATCGTATGGTGGAGCAAGAAGTGGGTACGGCTGTGATGGAAGTGTCGTCACATGCGCTGCAACTTGGACGTGTGCATGGCTGTGACTATGATATCGCTGTATTTACAAACTTAACACAAGACCATTTAGACTTTCATAAAACAATGGACGCATATAAGCATGCGAAATCATTATTGTTTTCTCAATTAGGCAATGCCTTCTATGATCAAAAACGTAAGTATGCGGTTATTAATAATGATGATGATGCGGCGCAAGATTTTATTTCGGCTACGGCAGCACATGTTGTGACATATGGTATCGATACGGAAGCAGATGTCAGAGCAAAAGATATTGTTGTCACGTCGGGAGGAACGCACTTTACATTGCAAGTAGGTAACCGAAGCTGTTCGATTCAATTGCAGCTAGTCGGGAAATTTAGTGTTTACAATGTGTTAGCTGCTGTAGCGGTTGGATTGTGTTTAGGTATAGAGCTAGAACAAATCATTGCTTCTTTACAGGAAGTAAAAGGTGTTTCTGGTCGATTTGAACTTGTTAATGAAGGACAGGATTTTACGGTTATCGTCGATTATGCACATACACCTGATAGTTTGGAAAATGTATTGAAAACTGTTAATGAATTTGCCAAAGCAGATACATATGTTGTAGTTGGTTGCGGAGGGGACCGTGATAAATCGAAACGTCCTATTATGGCGAAAATTGCATGTGAAAATGCAACGTTTCCTATTTTGACTTCCGATAATCCTCGTACAGAAATGCCTGAAGCAATCCTTGCTGATATGGAAGCTGGTGTTATAGGCAAGAAGCATAAGAGTATTATCGATCGTAAAGAGGCTATTACGTATGCGATACAGCAGGCAAAACGCAATGATGTGATTATGATTGCCGGGAAAGGGCATGAAACATATCAGGAAATCGGGAAACAGCGCTATGATTTTGATGATCGTCAAGTGGCCCGAGAAGCTATTCGACAACTGATGAACAAATAAATTCATTTTTAACTTTATTTAATAATATATATGAGTGTGAATAAGATGGTTATGCATTACTGAAAGGTATCTTGAGAGTCTTTAATGCAAAGATTTTAGTACTACATTATGATATAAATCGTTTTATGCACTAGGAAAGGGAGTCAAAAATAATGGTGGAGCAAGGAATATTTTTTACTATACTAACAGGATTTCTGATAACAGTACTTTTATCTCCTGTTTTTATTCCTTTTCTAAGACGTTTGAAGTTTGGTCAAAGTATTCGTGAAGAGGGGCCGCAATCTCATCAGAAAAAAACAGGCACACCAACAATGGGGGGCATTGTTATTCTGCTTTCGATTGCTTTGGCAACGTTAGTGATGGTTGCGAAGTATTATGAGATTACAACGAATGTATTCTTACTTTTATTTGTGACAATTGGTTTTGGAATACTTGGATTTTTAGATGATTTTATTAAGGTCGTAATGAAAAGAAATTTAGGTTTGACTTCATTACAGAAATTAATCGGTCAAATTGTAATTGCTATCGTATTTTATTTTGTTTATAAAAATACTGCAGGATTCACGCCTGACATTGCCATTCCGGGAACGGATATTGCCCTGCATGTCGGTTGGTTTTATGTTTTCATCATCATCTTCTGGCAAGTTGGTTTTTCAAATGCAGTGAATTTAACAGATGGATTAGATGGTTTAGTTTCAGGAACAGCTGCGATTGCATTCGGTGCTTTTGCTGTCTTAGCTTGGAACGCCGCTCAATACGATGTGGCTATTTTCTGTGTTGCGGTTGTAGGGGCTGTCTTGGGCTTTCTTGTCTTTAACGCTCACCCAGCTAAAGTGTTCATGGGTGACACAGGCTCATTAGCGTTAGGTGGAGCATTAGCGACGGTTGCTTTATTAACAAGCACAGAATTGTTATTGGTTATTATTGGTGGCGTGTTCGTCATCGAGACATTATCTGTAATCTTACAGGTAGCAAGCTTTAAAACAAGAGGGAAAAGAATATTTAAAATGAGTCCTCTTCATCACCATTATGAATTATGTGGATGGTCTGAATGGAGAGTAGTTGTGACATTTTGGTCAGTGGGCTTATTGTTAGCTGTCCTAGGAATCTACTTAGAGGTGTGGTTATAATTGAAAACTCCAGAAACATATTTACGAAAAAAAGTACTTGTACTTGGTCTTGCAAAAAGTGGGGTAAGTGCTGCGAGTCTCCTTCATAAATTAGGTGCGTTTGTTACAGTCAATGACCGAAAACCTATTTCTGAAAATCCGGAGGCACAAAGTCTTCTAGAGCAAGGCATTAAAGTTATTTGTGGTGAGCATCCGTTAGAACTGCTTGATGAAGGGTTTCAACTGATTGTCAAAAACCCTGGAATTCCATATAGTAATCCGTTAATTGAAGGTGCTGTGAAGAAGGGTATTCCTGTTATCACGGAAGTGGAGCTGGCATATCAAATCAGTGAAGCACCAATTATCGGAATTACAGGGACGAATGGTAAGACGACAACTACCACATTAATTTATGAAATTTTAAAAGAGGCAAACAAGCAGCCGTTGATTGCCGGTAACATTGGTACAGTAGCTTCCGGTGTGGCGATGGAAGCGAAAGCAGACAATACGATTGTAATGGAGTTATCTTCATTCCAATTAATGGGTATACGTTCGTTTAAGCCTGAGATTGCGTTGATTACGAATTTATATGAAGCACATCTCGATTATCATGGCGATTTTAAGTCATATTGTGAGGCGAAAAGCAATATTACGAAACAACAAACGAAAGAGGATTATTTTGTTTACAATGCAGATCAAGAAGGGGTTGTTTCGATTGCTGAGCAATCACCTGCTACAATCGTTCCGTTTTCAAGCAAGAAAATCGTCGAAGGTGGAGCATATATTGAAGATGGTTGGGTATTGTTCAGAGGCGAAAAGGTTATTAGCATAAAGGATATCGTTCTTCCAGGACAACATAACTTGGAGAATATTTTGGCGGCAGTTTGTATTTGTAAATTGAAAGGGGCGGACAACGCGTCTATCCAGAAGGTGTTGACGACTTTCCAAGGTGTAGAGCATCGTCTGCAATTCGTTAAAAACTTACACGGTCGAAAGTTTTATAATGACTCTAAAGCAACTAATATTTTAGCGGCTACGAAGGCTTTATCTTCATTTGAAGAACCGACTATTTTACTTGCTGGTGGTTTGGATCGTGGAAATGAATTTGACGAATTAAAACCATCTTTGAAAAATGTAAAGGCAGTTATTACGTTTGGACAAACAGCGGAAAAAATTAATCGGGTGGCAAGGGAAGCCGGTATACCGATTGTTAAGACAGTCGATACTATAGTAGAAGCTGTACCTGTAGCTTACGAGCTTTCAAATGAGGGTGACTGTATATTGCTTTCACCAGCTTGTGCTAGTTGGGATCAATTTAAAACTTTTGAAGTAAGAGGAGACATTTTTGTTGATGCTGTGCATAAGCTAAAATAAGGGCTTAGTAAGGTGACGCCACTATTTTGAGGAATGGCGTATTACAGAGGGTAAAAAGGCTTTGGCAACAAGAATAACGATACGTATGTAGATTAGGTTACACCGTAGAGTTATTGTTTGCCCAAGGCCTTTTTTTTATACGTTCGTACAAGCTCTAATATGACAAGTTTGAGGTGTCGGTTCTTGCGCACACAAAAAAATCAACCTGATTTTATATTGATTATTGTGACGTTAGCCTTACTTTCCATCGGTTTGATTATGGTATATAGCGCCAGTGCAGTATGGGCTGCTTATAAATTCGATGGTGATTCTTTTTTCTTTGCCAAGCGGCAATTGTTATTTGCTGGCGTTGGGGTCATGGGGATGTTTTTCATTATGAATGTTGATTATTGGAATTGGAGAAATTGGTCAAAAGTATTGATTCTTATTTGTTTCATCCTTTTAGTGGCTGTGTTGATCCCGGGAATTGGACTAGAACGGAACGGGTCAAGAAGTTGGATAGGTGTGGGCGCGTTTTCTATACAGCCGTCGGAATTCACTAAATTGGCTATGATTGCTTTCTTGGCAAAATTTCTGTCCGAAAATCAAAAACATATAACAACCATCAAAAAAGGGTTGGCTCCTTCACTCGGCATTGTTTTCTTTGCATTTGGGATGATTATGCTTCAGCCGGATTTAGGGACTGGCACGGTCATGGTCGGGACTTGTATTGTGATGATTTTTGTTTCTGGAGCGAGAGTCATGCATTTTGTATGGATGGGATTAATAGGAGTGGCCGGTTTTGTTGCCTTAGTAGCGTCCGCTCCATATCGCATTAAGCGTATTACCTCGTATTTGGATCCGTGGGAAGATCCGTTAGGCAGTGGATTCCAAATGATTCAATCTTTGTTGGCTATTGGGCCCGGAGGATTGTTTGGACTTGGTTTAGGACAAAGTCGTCAAAAGTTTTTCTATTTGCCTGAACCGCAAACAGATTTCATCTTTGCTATTATTTCCGAAGAGTTAGGGTTTATCGGCGGTAGCTTTGTACTATTGCTATTCTCTTTATTATTATGGCGCGGCATTCGAATTGCGCTGGGAGCGCCTGATTTATACGGCAGTTTTTTAGCAGTCGGTATTATCAGCATGATTGCGATACAGGTAATGATCAATATTAGTGTTGTAACAGGCTTGATTCCGGTAACAGGAATTACATTGCCGTTTTTAAGCTATGGTGGTTCCTCCTTGACACTTATGTTGATGGCAATGGGCGTATTATTGAATATAAGTCGTCACGCACGTTATTGAGAAGCCTTGCTAAAATGTAAGGTTTCTTTTTTTATAGGTGAATTATAGGTCATTTTATGAAAGAAAGTTTATTTTCAACAAATTGATACATTCCTTATTCTGAGCATAATCAATTCATTTATGTTATTTTGATGTGATGGGTAAGACATTCGTGTGTCGACTTGCGATATTCGTATAATCCAGACAAATGACAGCCTTCTAAAGCTGTGGTAATTGTAGTAAAATGGAATATGTGCCTGAGAAGAGAACAGGTATGTGGAGATAAATTTATGAGGTGAAATTATGAAAATTGCAATAAGTGGTGGGGGAACTGGAGGCCATATTTATCCAGCGCTTGCTTTAATTAGAGAAATACAAAAGGTAAATAAAGAGTGTTCATTTTTATATATTGGTACTGAAAAGGGATTGGAAAGCAATTTGGTTCCGAGAGAAAATATTCCGTTTGAATCAATACATATAACTGGATTCAAAAGAAAATTATCTTTGGAGAACGTAAAAACGGTTATCCGCTTCGTCAAAGGTGTTTCCGATAGTAAGAAGTTATTAAAAGAATTTGGTGCAGATGTTGTAATCGGAACCGGCGGATACGTTTGTGGCCCGGTGGTGTATGCTGCAGCTAAATTAGGTATTCCGACTATTATTCATGAACAAAATAGTGTTCCTGGTTTAACAAATAAATTTTTAAGTCGTTATGCCACAAAGGTAGCGGTATGCTTTGATGAGGCAAAGTCGTTCTTCCCGAAAGAAAAAACGGTTTTAACGGGTAATCCAAGGGCATCAGAGGTACTGGGATTCTCAGGTAAGGATGGACTGAAATCAGTTGGTTTAGATAGTGATAAGTTAACGGTATTAGTGGTCGGGGGAAGCCGAGGTGCCAGACCGATTAATGAAGTGGTCTTGAAGGTGATGTCACAGCTAGGGGAGAAGCCATATCAAATGCTTTATGTGACAGGCGATGTTCATTATGACAAAGTTGTCGAGGAAATGAAGTTAATTGGCAATCCTGATAATGTAGTAGTGAAACCGTTTGTTCATAATATGCCGGAAATATTGGCGGGTGTGGATTTAGTGGTGGCGCGTGCTGGAGCGACGACGTTAGCTGAGCTAACGGCATTAGGTGTGCCTAGTATTTTGATTCCGAGCCCATATGTGACAAATAACCACCAAGAGAAAAATGCATTGGCCCTTGTCGAAAAAGAAGCTGCTATGATGATTACAGAGAAAGAGCTTAATGGAACTAAGTTCATTTCTTCCATTGATTCGGTACTGCTTTCGAAAGAAAAGTTGCAGAAAATGAAAAACGCGGCCAAAAGCTTAGGTATTCCTGATGCTAGCCAAAGACTATATCGATTGATGGACGAAATTACGCGAGCTGAAAAATAATTGTCAATTATTTTTTGGATATTAGGGAAAATATAGAAGTTGATGATAAATGAATAAACAGTCATATTTCACAATCGAATGAAACCATGTTATAAATAAGTAAAATGGATGACTTGAATAAAAAGGAAATATAAGTGTAGCCAGCTGTAAGAGGTGAAGATGGTGGAGAAAGGAAATGTTGTCTCGTTAGAAGATCGAATCCCAAAGCTTAAACAACGAAGAAAGAAAAAGGCTAACAGAAGAGCGATTATGCTGCTTGCATTCTTTTTTATATTATTGGTGCTTGTCTTGTATTTTCTCTCACCATTAAGTGATATTAAACAAATTAAAGTGTCCGGTAATAAGTATTTATCAGACGAAATCATTATCAAGACAAGTAACATTAAGTTGGATACAAATATTTGGAAATTGGATAAAGATCAAATTAGTGAGGAGCTAAAGACATTATCGGAAATAGACGCTGTATCCATCTCAAGGGAATTCCCGAATACGGTCGTTATTTCAGTGGATGAATATAATCGCTTAGGTTATTTGGTGAAGGGGAAAGATTATCATCCGATAGTATCAAACGGGAAAATCTTAGGTGCGTTAGAGGGTAGCGAAATTCCGGTCAATGCTCCAGTCCTTCAGGGATTTGAGGAAGGAAAAGCTTTACAGGCAGTTATTGATGCGCTTGAGGAATTGCCGGATGAAATAAATAACGTCATTTCCGAAATTCATTATACTCCTACGGATACAGATGAATATCATATCGTTTTATTTATGAATGATGGCTTTGAAGTAAGTGCGAACTCCAAGACGTTAGCGGAAAAGTTAGTTTATTACCCTTCTATCGTCAGTCAGCTTGAGGAAGGGGTAAAAGGAGTCATCGATTTAGAAGTTGGTTCATTCTTCCGAGAGTATGAGTCAGCGCCAAGTTTGGATGGTTCAGAAGGCTTGGATGAGAATGAAGGGGGGCAACAAGAAGAGGATGAAAGTGAAGGGTAGACACGTCATATTTTCTCTTGTGTTTCTCGTGCTGGGATTCTTAATAGCGTTCTCCTATAATGTGACGAATAAAAAAGAAGAGGAAGCAAACTTCAATGAAAGCTGGAATCAAGAATATGAATTGAGAAATCAGTTGATTGAACAAGAGGAAAAGAATCGTGAACTTCAGCAACAAGTGATCTCGATACAAGAAAAAATCACAACAATTGAAAATAATATGGCGAATGAAGAAAAAGTATTGGAAACATTGGCTCAAGAAACGGAAAATTATCGTAAGTATTTAGGGAAAGTGACAGTTGAGGGAAGCGGTGTGCTCGTTACGCTGGCAGATGGTAAATACAAGGTGGATCAATATAATATCAATGATTACATTGTCCATGAACACCATGTGTTCAAGGTAATCAATGAGCTATATATTTCTGGCGCTGAGGCAGTCGCTATCAATGGTCAAAGGCTGAAGCATGATTCGTACATTGTATGTAATGGTCCCGTAATTACAGTGGATGGAAAACAGCATCCCGCTCCATTTGTCATTTCGGCAATCGGTGATTCGGATGTATTAGAAGCGGCACTTTTGTTGACGGGTGGTATTAGAGATCAGCTTGTGAATGAGAATATTATTTTTACAATCGAACAAAAGGCTAGCATTGTTCTTGATCCGGTAATTGGTAGCTAGAAAAAAAGCATGAAAGTTTGGTGTGTAAATCAATGCTGAAAAAGAGAAATTGGGGCTTCACCATGGTGACCATCATTACTGGATTCATGTTAGCTGTTCAATTTCAGCTAGTGCAAGAGCCGGAAGAACGAGATACTCGTGATTTATGGGAACTGAAAGCTGCATTGACAAATGAGCAGAAGCTGCATGCTCAATTAGAGAAGGACCTTACGAAAAGTGAAGAGCAGTTAGCTATCTATGAGTCAGAACTGCAGGGAAGCAAAGAGCAAGCCTTGAAACAAACACTGGATGAATTGAAGGAAGAGGCTGGGCTAACAGAGGTTTCTGGTCCAGGCGTTATTCTTACAATCGAGCCGCTGGCGGATGAGCTAACGGTCGGGAGAGTACCTTCACAAATATCTGCAGATATGCTTCAAAGGCTGTTAAATGAATTGAACATGTTTGATGCTGAACAAATATCCATCAATAATCAGCGGGTGGTCAATTCAACTGTAATAAGAGAGATTAATGGAGTGACGAAAGTGGACGGCGTATCTCTAGATGCTTTTCCGATAGAGATTAAAATCATCGTAACAAATGCCGAAAAAATGAGGGACAGATTGAAAGCATCACAGTCGATGGAAGAGTTCTTTTTAGAAGATTTATCGTTGTCAATATCGGATACGTTGTCAACTGTAACGATACCCGCTTACCGAAATCAAATTTCAGTTGAATATATGCAAACCGTGATTCAAGGAAAAGGAGGAGAATAAAGATGTGGCTACCGATCTTGGGGTTGTGTCTTGGTATTGCACTTGGTCTGTTGTCGGATTTTAATATTCCTTCTGAGTACTCGAATTATTTATCTATTGCTATATTAGCGGCTCTTGATACGTTATTCGGTGGAATACGTGCTCATTTGCAGAAAGTGTATGATGAGCTTGTATTTGTATCAGGTTTCTTTTTCAATATCATTTTGGCTGCAAGTTTATCTTTTCTAGGCGTACATCTTGGTGTAGACTTGTATTTAGCGGCAGTTTTTGCGTTTGGATTTCGTTTATTCCAAAATATTGCTGTCATCAGAAGGATTATATTATCGAATTTTTCGTTAAAAAAGAAAGTGAAAGAATAGATAGGACTCTGAAAAAAATTCTATTTCAGAGAGGGAAAAAACATACTGTGACGAAATGAATAAATATAGTGTTTTGTTCACTTTTGTACTATTCTATTAGTAGTAAGCCATTTTCAAAAGCAAAAGGGTAAAAAATTTTCTTATATAACATTTTAATTAAGGAGGTGCCATGGAATGAACAGCAATGAAATTTATGTTAGTCTTGACATCGGTACATCCAGTATAAAAGTAATCATTGGTGAAATGGTGCATGACACTTTTAACGTACTAGGTGTAGGGAATGTTAAATCTGCCGGGTTGCGCAAAGGGGCAATCGTTGATATTGATGAAACCGTTCATTCTATTCGAAAAGCGGTTGAAGAAGCGGAGCGCATGGTAGGATTGGAAATTAAGAAAGTAGTAGTGGGTATTAGCGGTAATCATGTTTTACTTCATCCATGTCATGGTGTTGTGGCTGTTTCGAGTGAAAATAAAGAAATCACTCAAAATGATGTGATACGCGTGAAAGAAGCAGCCGGCGTGATGACAATTCCTTCTGATAGAGAAGTCATTGATATTATCCCCGTGCATTATAAAGTGGATGAACTTGATGAAATCAATGATCCTCGTGGTATGATTGGTGTTCGTCTGGAGATGAAAGGTATTTTAATCACTGGACTGAAGACTTTACTTCATAATACTTTACGTTGTGTAGAAAGAGCGGGATTGGAAATTGTTGAGATTGCTCTACAGCCATTAGTTGCAGGATCGCTTGTGCTATCAAGGGATGAAAAAGAACTGGGCGTTGCCATGATTGATATTGGTGGCGGTTCAACAACAGTGGCCCTGTTTGAAGGTGGACATTTAGTGGCTACTTCTGTCATACCGATTGGTGGAGAAACCATTACAAAAGATTTATCCATTGTTTTGCGTACGACAATGGAAGACGCGGAAAGTATTAAGTTGAAATATGGACATGCTTTCTATGATGATGCTTCTGAAGATGAAATGTTTTATGTGCCGATCATCGGAAGCGATCAAAAGCAACCATGTAATCAATTGATGTTAGCTGAAATTATTGAGGCCAGATTATCGGAAATTTATGAGCTTGTTATAGAACAATTACATAAAAATGGTTTCCGGGATGTACCAGGAGGATTTGTTTTAACAGGTGGAGTTGTTAAAATGCCAGGTGTACTGGACCTTGCTCAACAAGTTTTTCAAAGCCGGGTCAGAACGGCCGAGCCGAATTATATCGGTGTGAGAGAACCACAATACACAACGGCTGTAGGTTTGATTAAACATACGTGTCAAAAAGCTAGACAACAAGGTTCTTCCTTAGGGAATGAAAAGGTGCCAGTTGTTGAAAAACAAGAAGTGCAACGTCCTGTCATTCAACCCGAGGATGTACCAGTAAAAGAAAAAGCGCCAAAGAAATCGAATGAACCTGGTAAATTTAAAAAAATATTAGGTTATTTCTTTGAATAAAATTGGTTTGATTTATTAAATTCATAGAGACAATTATTCGAAAGCAGCTTATACGTAGCTGTGAATTGCTGAATAATTATAGACAAAGGAAACTAGCGGAACTAGGAGGAGTAACATGTTAGAGTTTGAATCTAATTTAGATGCATTAGCGACGATTAAAGTAATTGGCGTTGGCGGTGGCGGTAACAATGCCGTTAATAGAATGATAGAACACGGAGTACAAGGGGTAGATTTTATTGCCGTTAATACGGATGCACAGGCTCTTAATTTGTCTAAAGCTGAAGTAAAGATGCAAATTGGCGGTAAATTGACACGTGGCCTAGGTGCAGGAGCAAATCCTGAAGTCGGTAAAAAAGCGGCGGAAGAAAGTAGAGAGCAAATTGAAGAAGCTCTTCGCGGTGCGGATATGGTATTCGTTACAGCTGGAATGGGTGGTGGAACAGGAACTGGTGCTGCACCAGTAATTGCTCAAATTGCGAAGGATTTGGGTGCTCTGACAGTAGGTGTTGTTACTCGTCCATTTACCTTTGAAGGTCGTAAGCGTGCTACACAAGCGCAAGGTGGAATTGCTTCAATGAAAGAGTCTGTTGATACTCTAATTGTCATTCCAAATGATCGCTTATTGGAAATCGTTGATAAAAATACACCAATGCTAGAAGCTTTCCGTGAAGCGGATAATGTATTACGTCAAGGTGTTCAAGGGATTTCGGATTTGATTGCCGTACCTGGTCTAATCAATCTGGACTTTGCCGATGTTAAAACAATTATGAGTAATAAAGGTTCTGCTTTGATGGGAATCGGTATTGCATCAGGTGAAAACAGAGCAGCAGAAGCAGCTAAAAAAGCCATTTCTTCTCCTCTTCTTGAAACTTCAATTGATGGTGCTCAAGGTGTCTTAATGAATATTACAGGCGGCATGAACTTAAGTCTGTTTGAAGTACAGGAAGCGGCTGATATTGTTGCAACAGCATCAGATCAAGAAGTGAATATGATTTTTGGTTCTGTTATCAACGAAAATCTGAAAGAAGAAATCGTGGTTACGGTTATCGCAACAGGCTTCAATGAAATTGAAATGCAACAAGCTAAAGGTCCTAAGTCGAATTTCGGCCAAACGACAACAAGATCAACGTTGACGAATACACCGAATAAAGTGGCTCCATCTCGTACGGAGCAACAAGAAGCTCCTCGAGGAAATCATCCAATCACTGAGGAAACACTAGATATTCCAACGTTCTTACGTAATCGTAATCGAAAATAAGCATGAAACGCTATATGTTGAAAGTCGTCTCGTTAATGAGGCGACTTTTTGTTTTGAAAGAAATGATAAATCTCAGTTGCTAAGACTTCTAAGAAATTATTTTCTTATGCTCCATGCCAAACATAAGGGGGAAGGGCTATCGACAAATTTCTAAAAAAAAACTCATTTTTATCGGCTATAAAGTGACACACTTTTCCAGTGTCGTTACGCTATACTTTTTTTATAGTTAGACAGTATTTAATGGGAAATGAATTCTTCATCGAGTGTGCTGAACACCTTTGGAAGCGACAGCTAATGGATTGTAAACAGAAGGAATGACACTTGAATCGCAATGGATATGGAGGGGAATCAGTGGTTGCTTATATAGATATGATACTCCTATTGAATTTTGGCTTCGATGGTTTACTGCTTTACTGGACTTCTCTTCTTTTGAAGAAAAAGGTGAAATATTTTCGGATTGCCTTAGGGGGAATGATTGGGTCCCTCTTCATTCTATTATCATTCTCTCCCTATTATTACTTGACTAATTCGGTAATCGCTAAAATTGTTGTTTCTCTTTTTATGATTGTTGTGGTGTTTGGTTTTCATCGATTAAAGATCTTTTTAAAAGCCTGTTTGCTCTTTTATTTTGTTACTTTTTTGACGGGAGGTATTTTATTAGGGATTCATTTTCTGTTTTCTTATAAGTTTCTGGCGGCAGATACAGGCTTTTTTTATGCTACTAAAAGCTACGGTGACCCTGTGAGTTGGTTGTTTGTTATGATTGGTTTCCCCGCTGCTTGGATTTATTCGAAAAAAGCATTCGCTGAAATGGAAATGACCAACGTGCTGCATGATGGAATTGTCGATGTCTGTATTCAAATCAAGGAAGCTACACTAGTATGTCGAGGTTTTATTGATACAGGCAATCAATTATATGAGCCTTTCACCAATACGCCTGTCATGATTTTATCCATTCGAAACGTCCAAGAAGATATTCCGGATGATGTGGCTGATTTGTTGAATCAACCATTGAATAATGAACTTCTATCAAAATGTACCGAAAGCTCATGGGGCGATCGTCTTCGGGTGATTCCGTATAAAGTTGTGGGTTCTGAGCAACAGTTAATATTGGCATTTCGGCCTGACTGTATACAAATTACGCATGATGGCAAAACAGGCATTGTTCAAAGAGGATTAGTGGCTATGACGTCACAAACACTCTCGCATGATGGGACGTATGAAAGTATTATCCATCCGCGAATGGTCCTGAACATGCATAATCAGACCGCTTCTTGAGAGACGGCGGGTAAGACGGTGCTATATAACTACTATACTCGTATTTTATATTTTTAGAAGGAGGAACTATACGTGAAGAAGCTGTTTTTTCGATTGCATTATTATTGGTATAAGCTGCTTGTGAAATTAGGAATTAAATCGGATGAAATTTATTACATTGGTGGCAGTGAAGCGTTACCCCCACCATTGTCAAAAGAAGAAGAAGAAATATTGATTCATAAACTTCCTAAAGGGGATGAAGCAGCTCGTACGATTTTAATCGAACGAAATCTTCGTTTAGTAGTGTATATTGCACGTAAGTTCGAAAACACGGGAATTAATATTGAAGATTTAATCAGTATTGGAACCATCGGCTTAATCAAGGCTGTGAATACGTTCAATCCCGAAAAAAAAATCAAGCTCGCTACATATGCATCCAGGTGTATTGAAAATGAAATACTTATGTATTTACGGCGCAATAATAAAATCCGCTCGGAAGTTTCATTCGATGAGCCATTAAACATTGACTGGGATGGCAATGAGCTGTTGTTATCGGATGTATTAGGAACAGAGGAAGATATTATCACGAAAGACTTGGAGGCTAATATTGACCGTAAATTATTGTCGAAGGCATTGTATTCGTTATCAGAACGGGAAAAGCAAATCATGGAACTTCGTTTTGGTTTAAAGGGCGGAGAAGAAAAGACGCAGAAGGATGTGGCGGATATGCTGGGCATTTCCCAATCGTATATTTCGAGATTAGAAAAACGGATTATTAAGAGGCTGCGCAAGGAATTCAATAAGATGGTTTAAGGGGGAGCTGGCTGAAAAGCCATTTCATGACTTTTCAGCCGCTCCAACCGCTCGTTAGTGCTCAAGCCAAAAAAAAGGTGCGAGGATGTGTTGATTGTTGTCTGTTCGTTTCTGCAACGGTTGTCGCTAAAGGGTTGCATTCTTTTAAGGATAGCTGTTTGTAAGGCAACAAAAACAGAGGAAGATTATAAAATCGAGGAATTCTTCTCGATAAAATGTTTCAAGGCAGCCGCTCCAACCGCTCGTTAGTGCTCAAGCCAAAAAAAGGTGCGAGGATGTGTTGATTGTTGTCTGTTCGTTTCTGCAACGGTTGTCGCTAAAGGGTTGCGTTTGTTTAAGATAGCCGTTTGTAAGGCGACAAAAAAGAAGAAGATTATAAAATCGAGAAATTCTTCTCGATAAAATGTTTCAAGGAGATGACCTTTTTGGGCATCTTTTTTATTTGTGTAGGAAATGCTATCATCCTATGTTGCTGATGGATTTTCTGAAAGGAAATCTAATTTTGAAAGCGTTTTCTTCCCTTTTTTTCAAGGATTTATACGCTTCTTATTGGATATTTTGTTACGAGTGGCTGTGCATATTTTTTCTTAGCAAGGAGATAATGAATTTTGTACAGCATCCCTGTAAGGAGGGAAATACTTTGTCTCGAAATAAAGTTGAAATTTGTGGTGTAGATACATCTAAATTACCGGTTTTGAAAAATGAAGAAATGCGCAAGTTGTTTAAAGAATTACAAAGTGGAGATTTGTCTGCACGGGAAAAGCTTGTAAACGGCAATTTGAGACTAGTGCTAAGCGTCATTCAACGATTCAATAATAGAGGAGAATACGTCGATGACTTGTTTCAAGTAGGGTGCATAGGGTTAATGAAATCAATTGATAATTTTGATTTAGGTCAAAACGTAAAATTCTCAACATATGCTGTACCGATGATTATTGGTGAAATAAGAAGGTACCTTCGTGACAATAACCCTATACGTGTGTCACGCTCATTGCGAGATATTGCTTATAAAGCTTTGCAAGTTAAGGAAAAACTAATGAGTCAGACGTCAAGAGAGCCGACAGCAGAGGAAATCGCGAAAGTGTTAGATGTGCCTCAGGAAGAAATTGTTTTTGCCTTAGATGCTATTCAAGATCCAGTCAGCTTGTTTGAGCCTATTTATAATGATGGCGGTGACCCAATTTATGTGGTCGATCAATTAAGTGATGAAAAAAATAAAGATTCACAATGGATTGATGAAATCGCTTTAAAAGAAGGAATGAGAAGGCTGAATGATCGAGAAAAATTAATCATTCGCAAGCGGTTTTTTCAAGGGAAAACACAAATGGAAGTGGCTGATGAAATCGGCATTTCACAAGCGCAAGTTTCACGGTTAGAAAAAGCGGCCATTAAACAAATGAATAGGAATATACAGCACTAAATACATTATTATATGAAGCAACACCGGAATATTCATCCGTTCATGAAAATTTCGGTGTTTTTTATTGTTCTTATTCATTGAATGGGGTTAATTGACATACACTGTAGCAATAGAGTGTAAGGAGAGTGCTGCGCGATGGCGAAAATCTCTGAATTTCAACAAAAAGATATCGTCAATATTACAGATGGAAAGAAGTTAGGGATGATCCATGATTTAGAAGTGGACATTACAACAGGTCAAATTATCGCTTTATATGTCAGCGCAAATACACGGTGGACCAGTATGTTCCAGCGCGACGATGAAATAAGGGTTTTATGGAGTCAAATACGGAGTATAGGAAAAGACATAATATTCGTAGAAATGACAAAATTAAAGACGATATTTACAGAAAATGAGGAAAAATGACAGTTTGACTATGAGTGTATTTCTACATATGATAAAATAAAAAAAAATACAAAGGGTTGTCTGTATGAAGGAAATATTTAAAAAACAAGCAAATCAGTACTATTCAATTGCTGACTGGGAAAAAATGAATCCTTCTTTAACGGTCGGTTTTACGACCAAAAACGGTGGAGTAAGCGAGGGAGCCTTTTCCTCTTTAAATACAGGATTCCACGTGCAAGACGAACTACAGCATGTTGTAGAAAACAGAGAAATCATCGCAGATCAAATCGATTTTCCATTAGCGTGTTGGGTCGGTGCTGAACAAACGCACAAAACTAATATTCGATTTATTACGAAGCAGCATAAGGGACTAGGTGCGAAAGATTATGAATCGGCATTAAAAGATACAGATGGGTTATATACAAATGAAGAGGGCCTCCTGCTGACATTATGTTATGCAGATTGTGTACCGATTTACTATTTTGCGCCTCATCAAAAGTATATTGGAATGGTGCATGCGGGTTGGAAAGGATCGGTTGCAGGAATTGCAGCTGAGATGGTGGAATGCTGGAAACAGCACAGCATTGAACCGAAGGATATTTTGGCTGTCATTGGTCCTTCCATTTGTGAGGAATGCTATATTGTTGATGATAAAGTCATCGGAGAAGTCGATAAAATAGTAGCAGCTGGAAAAGAAAAACCATATACTTTACTTAGTGAAGGTCAATACAAATTAAACTTGCAAAAATTGAATGAATCTATTTTGCGTACAGCAGGTGTACAACAAATTGATGTAACGAATTACTGTACCTCCTGTCATGAGGAAGAATTTTTTTCTCATAGAAGAGATGGTGGGAGAACTGGAAGGTTAATGAGTTTTATTGGGTGGAAGGAGGCTTCTCTTTAACGTGAAAGTAATAGAGAATCTAGCTGCAATAGAAGAGAAGATACAGCAGGCATGTGAGAAAAGTAATAGAGAGAAGCAACAAATTAAACTGATTGCGGTTACAAAATATGTTTCGAATGAAAGAACACAAGAAGCTGTTGATGCCGGCGTTCATCATATTGGTGAAAATCGAATAGAGGGTTTGATGGAGAAACAACAATTCCTTGATAAACAGCCTAAATGGCATTTCATCGGTTCACTTCAAACACGAAAGGTGAAAGATGTCATTGAACATGTTGACTACATCCATTCGTTGGACAGGCTGTCGCTAGCAAAAGAGATACAAAAGCGAGCAAGTAAAAGCATCAATTGTTTCGTTCAAGTGAATGCATCCGGGGAAGCTTCCAAACATGGACTAGCCCCTCACGAAGTTTGTTCATTTATCCAAGAAATACAAGATTATGACCGTATAAAGGTCGTTGGTTTAATGACAATGGCACCATTCACAGAGGATGAGACGATACTAAGAAAGTGTTTTAGAACATTGAAAGAGCTTCAACAGGAAGTACAAGACCTTCAACTAGAAAATGCGCCATGCACTGAATTATCAATGGGGATGTCAAATGATTATGAAATAGCTATTGAAGAAGGCGCAACGTTCATACGCATAGGAACCGCACTGGTAGGTGAAGATTCTTAAAGGAGGTAAGTATAGTATGTCGATTGTATCAAAATTCAAATCGTATTTTATGCTTGATGAAGAAGAAGAGATTGAATATAAGGAAACTGTCATCGAAGAGAAAAAAGAGGAGATTCCGATGAAATCTATACCTAAAAACCCAAGTCAGAACAGTGCTCCAATGAACAAAGTCGTTAGTTTGCAGAGCGTTCAAAAAACATCGAAATTAATCCTTTCTGAACCTCGTACATATGCGGAAGCGCAGGAAATTGCCGATCATCTGAATTCAAGGAAAGCTGTTTTGGTAAACCTGCAAAGCATTACAAAGGATCAAGCAAGGCGAATTGTAGATTTCTTGAGTGGAACAGTGTATGCTATAGGTGGAGATATTCAGAAAGTGGGAGTAGATATATTTGTATGTACACCAGATAATGTGGATGTTTCAGGTAGCATTTCTAATATACTTCAAGAAGAGACTGAAGATTTAAGGTGGTAGAGCATGACATTTTTATTAAGTATAATATTAAATCTAATTGAGATTTATTCATGGGCATTAATTATTTATATATTAATGTCTTGGTTTCCAAATGCGCGCGAATCATCGATTGGTCAATTTTTAGCACGAATTTGTGAACCATATTTAGAAGTGTTCCGACGTTTTATACCGCCAATTGGAATGATGGATTTTTCACCGCTTGTGGCATTTTTTGTTTTACGTTTTGCGACATACGGTATCATTCAGGTATTTAGTTGGTTCATGTAATCAATCGTTTTTGAACATAATAAAGAAAATCTGAGGCTAACCGGTTATAAGTGCTGGTTAGCCTTCTATTTGTCAATCAATCTTGTTAGAGAAAGGTCCAATTCATGAATATTTATCAGCATTTCAGAAGTGATGAAAAAGTTTTTGTAGATTCATGCCAGCAGTGGAAAGAGCAGGTTGAACAAATGTATGCTCCTAAGTTGACCTCTTTTTTAACACCGAGAGAACAGCAAATTCTAGCATCGATTGTCGGAAAAAATGAAGATTGTCAAGTGGTTTTTAAAGGTGCTTATGAACAGGCTGAACGAAAGCGTGCCCTTTTATATCCAGCTTATTTTACGCCGGAGGACAGTGACTTTGAGCTTGCACTGCTGGAGATTACGTATAATGCAAAATTTCATCAATTGCGCCATCAGCAAATATTAGGGTCTTTAATGTCTCTCGGACTTAAAAGAGAGAAGTTCGGAGATATTTTATTGGTTGAGAATATCGTACAAATTGTCGTTTCTCATGAAATCAGCTCGTATGTGCAAAATCATGTCAATAAAATCGGTTCTGCCGGTGTGTCGGTAGTTGAAAGGAACCTCGAGGACATCATTCAGGTGCAGGAGGTGTGGCAGGAGCAGAGTGTCACAAGTTCTTCTTTGCGAATAGATAACGTATTGTCATCCATGACTAATTTATCTCGTAATAAAGCCCAAGAGGCTATTGTAGGCGGAAAGGTGAAAGTAAACCATCAAACCGTTGAAAAGAATGACTTTGACTGTCATGAAGGTGATTTGATTTCCGTTAGAGGACTGGGAAGATTCAAACTAATCGGCATTGAAGGAAAAACGAAGCGCGAAAAGTGGAGAATAGTGTTCGGAAAACAAAAATAATTAATGTATTTGAAGGATTTACAAATGTTCTGTCGAAACGTAGAATAATAGTAACAATCTATTTTTATTTGGAGGTGCAACTATGCCCTTAACGCCACTTGATATACATAATAAAAGTTTCAATAAAGGCTTTCGTGGTTATGATGAAGATGAAGTGAATGAGTTTCTTGAACAAGTGATGAAGGATTATGAACTTGTTCTTCGTGAAAAAAGAAATTTGGAAGAGCAGTTACAAGCAACACAAGAGAAACTAAATCATTTTAATAATATTGAAGAAACATTGAACAAGTCGATTATTGTTGCGCAAGAGGCAGCGGAGGAATTAAAACGTAATACCCAAAAAGAGTCCAAGCTCATCATTAAAGAGGCAGAAAAGAATGCTGATCGCATCGTGAATGAATCTTTAGCGACAGCGCGTAAGATTGCGATGCAAATTGAAGAACTGAAAAAACAATCTAAAGTGTTCCGAACACGATTTACAATGCTTGTGGAAGCACAGCTTGATTTAATAAAAAATAATGATTGGGAGCATTTGATGAATTTTGAAACGGATGCAACTGAGGATTTATTGAAAGATGATCAAGAGTAATATTGACTAGTGTGATGCTTTTCGTATATAATTCCTACCAAGATTAAATATTTATTTGACGGTGAAAGGGACAGTAAATTTCTCACCTGCACTTATTGAAGCGTGTACAATGCGTGAAAGCGATTCAGGGATGGTGGAAGCCTGGAAATAAGTGGAGAAATTGAAGATCACCCTGGAGTTCTTAGACGAACCTTATAAAGAAGTAGTTTAAGCGTGTTATTCGCGTTAAGAATGTAATGAGCGGATGTTTGATGTAATGTTGAACATTAACTAGGGTGGTACCACGGGAATTTAAGCCTTCTCGTCCCTTTTTGGGATGAGAAGGCTTTTTTGTTTATCAAAATTTTCATCCGATAATGTGATAATAATAAAACTCAAATTTGAGTTTTTATGATATGGAGGTAGTTGGAATGGAGTATAAAGATACGTTATTAATGCCTAAAACAGAATTCCCGATGCGTGGGAATTTACCAAAAAGAGAACCAGACATGCAAAAAACATGGGAAGAAATGGACATCTATAAGAAAGTGCAGGAACGCACAAAGGATCGTCCGAAATTTGTGTTGCACGATGGTCCTCCTTATGCAAATGGAGATATCCATATGGGTCACGCATTAAATAAAATCCTAAAGGATTTTATTGTCCGTTTTAAATCCATGAACGGATATAATGCACCGTATGTACCAGGTTGGGATACACATGGATTGCCGATTGAAACAGCATTGACTAAGAGCGGAAAAGTGAATCGTAAAGAAATGAGCGTTGCTGCTTTCCGTAAGCTTTGTGAAGAATATGCTTATGAGCAAGTGGCACGTCAAAAAGAACAATTCAAACGTCTAGGTGTTCGTGGTGATTGGGAAAATCCATATATCACATTAAAACCAGAATACGAAGCACAACAAATTAAAGTTTTTGGTGATATGGCGAAAAAAGGCTATATCTATAAAGGATTAAAACCAGTTAACTGGTCTCCTTCAAGTGAATCGGCTCTTGCGGAAGCGGAAATTGAATATCAAGATAAGCGTTCAGCATCCATTTACGTGGCATTCGACGTAACGGATGGAAAAGGAGTTATTGCAGAAGGTACGAAATTCATTATTTGGACAACAACTCCATGGACAATTCCAGCGAACCTTGGAATTTCCGTGCACCCAAACTTGAATTATGTTGTTGTTGAAGTGGCTGGCAATAAATATGTTGTGGCAGAAGAGTTATTAGCAGCTGTCAAAGAAGCAATCGGTTGGGAAGAAGCAACAATCGTTCAAACGGTTAAAGGTCGTGACCTCGAATATATCGTAACGAAGCATCCTTTATATGATCGTGATTCTTTAGTTATTCTTGGTGAACATGTAACGACAGATGCTGGTACAGGTTGCGTACACACTGCACCAGGACACGGGGAAGATGACTTCATCGTAGGTCAAAAATACAAATTAGGTACATTATGTCCAGTCGATGAAAAAGGTCATATGACAGATGAAGCACCTGGATTTGAAGGGATGTTCTATGAAAATGCGAATAAGGCGATTGGCGAAGCGTTAGAAGAGAAAGGCGCTTTACTAAAGCTTTCATTCATTACCCACTCATATCCACATGATTGGAGAACGAAGAAACCGACTATTTTCCGTGCAACAGCTCAATGGTTCGCTTCTATCCACGATTTCCGTGAAGAATTGTTAAAAGCCATCCAAGAAACGAAATGGTACCCAGCATGGGGTGAAACACGCCTTTATAACATGGTCCGTGATCGTGGAGACTGGTGTATTTCTCGTCAAAGAGCGTGGGGTGTGCCGATTCCTGTGTTCTATGCAGAAAATGGGGAGCCGATTATCACGGATGAAACAATCAATCATGTATCGAATCTGTTCCGCGAACACGGTTCAAACGTATGGTTTGAGCGTGAAGCGAAAGACCTTTTACCAGAAGGCTTTACAC
Source organism: Bacillus sp. (in: firmicutes) (assembly GCA_051873995.1). GTDB lineage: Bacteria > Bacillota > Bacilli > Bacillales > DSM-1321 > Bacillus_AD. Next base: position 45,951 of record JBJEFL010000176.1, on the reverse strand, counting down.
ATGAAGGTAGCCCGAATGGTATTTTCACAAAAGAAACGGACATCATGGATGTTTGGTTCGATTCCGGTTCTTCTCACCAAGCGGTTCTGGAAGAGCGTGATGATTTAGTGAGACCTGCTGATCTGTATTTGGAAGGTTCTGACCAATATCGTGGTTGGTTCAACTCTTCATTATCAACAGCGGTTGCTGTAACAGGTAAAGCGCCGTATAAGAGTGTTCTAAGTCATGGGTTTGCTCTTGATGGTGAAGGACGCAAAATGAGTAAATCGCTTGGAAATACGGTTGTTCCGCAGAAAGTAATGGATCAACTTGGTGGGGATATTCTTCGCCTTTGGGTTGCTTCTGTTGATTACCAAGCAGATGTTCGTGTATCTGATGCAATTCTTAAACAAGTTGCGGAAGTATACCGTAAAATCCGTAATACATTCCGTTTCTTACTTGGAACGTTGGATGGATTCGATTATGCAACAGACCGTTTAGCATATGAAGAACTTCGAGAAGTGGATCAATTTATGTTAGTGAAATTGAATCATTTGATTAAAAATGTAAAGAAAGCGTACGATGAGTATGAGTTCGCAAATATTTACAATAACATCAATAACTTCTGTACATTAGATTTAAGTGCTTTCTATTTGGATTATGCGAAAGATATTTTATACTGTGAAGCACCGAATAGTGCAGATCGCCGTGCAATCCAAACGGTTCTATATGATGTATTGCTTTCATTGACGAAATTAGTAACGCCAATTCTTCCTCATACGGCAGATGAAGTGTGGAGCTATATTCCGAACATGGCGGAAGAAAGCGTACAATTAACGGATATGCCGGAAGCGCAAACTTTTGCGAATGAACAAGAATTAGAAGCGAAATGGGATAAATTCCTGGCTCTTCGTGATGATGTATTGAAAGCACTGGAAGAAGCACGTAATGCGAAAGTAATCGGTAAATCGCTAAATGCAAAAGTATCTATGTATGTAGACGCAGATACGAAGGCGTTCTTAGAGACAGTGCAAGAAAGCTTCGAGCAATTATTTATCGTTTCTCAATTTGAAGTAGCTGGAACGATGGAAGAGGCTCCTGCTGAAGCAGTGAAACTAGAGCATTGTGCAATCGTTGTATCGAAAGCGGATGGAGAGACATGTGAACGTTGCTGGAACATCTCTACTAGCGTAGGTCAAGATGCAGAGCATCCAGCATTATGTCCACGATGCGCTTCAGTCGTAAAAGAAGTATACTCTAAGTAATTGGAGGAAAAGGTGCTAGCGCAGATTAGCTAGTGCCTTTTTGTTTGTTTTTGATTGAATCGAAGCAACTAAGGTTTTGTTTCAATTACGCAATATGCTACAATTTGAAATATCATTAACACATAGAAGCTGGGGGATGACTGTGGTTTATTATTTGCTAGCGTTAATCATTATTGCTTTAGATCAAATTACAAAAATTCTGGTTGTTAAAAATATGGATTTGCACGAAAGCATTCCTGTTATTGATCACTTTTTATATATCACATCACATCGCAATACAGGAGCGGCTTGGGGGATACTAGCAGGACAAATGTGGTTTTTCTATATCGTTACGATTATCGTAATCGGCGTATTGGTCTATTACATTCAAAAAATGGCGAAAACACATGTGTTGGTTGGTCTGTCATTGGGATTGATGTTAGGTGGCGCTATCGGCAATTTCATTGATCGTATTATGCGTCAAGAAGTGGTTGATTTTGTGGATACGTACATATTTGGATATAATTTCCCGATATTTAACGTAGCTGATGCAGCATTGTCTGTCGGTGTTTGTTTATTGATAATTTATATGCTTTTTGAAGAAAAGCTGTTGAAGGAGAAAAAGAATGGATAAAGTAGTATACATCGTTGATGAAGTCAGTAAAGGAGAACGTCTTGATAAATATTTGTCTGTACAAAACGAAGAAATCTCTCGTACACAAGCGCAATTGCTAATAAAAGACGGTCAAGTACTTGTAAATGGTCAAAGCGTGAAAACAAATTATAAATGCCAATTGAATGATGAAGTTGAGTTGACAATGCCAGAGCCAGTTGAACTGGACGTTATTGCGGAAGAGATGGATTTAGACATTTATTATGAAGATGAAGATGTACTTGTAGTGAATAAGCCGAAGGGAATGGTCGTGCATCCTGCCCCTGGTCATATGACAGGTACATTAGTGAATGGTTTGATGGGACACTGTAAAGATCTTTCGGGCATCAATGGTGTCTTGCGTCCAGGAATTGTTCATCGTATCGACAAAGATACATCAGGTCTATTGATGGTTGCGAAAAATGATATGGCCCATGAAGGCCTTGTGCAACAACTGGTGGACAAATCCGTGACGCGAAAATATACAGCTCTTGCTCATGGGAATATTCAACATCATCATGGCACGATCGATGCGCCGATTGGACGGGATAAAAAAGACCGTCAAAGCATGACAGTCGATCCAGATGGTAAGCACGCTGTGACACATTTCACAGTATTGGAGAATTTCAAAGATTTCACTTTAGTGGAATGTCAGTTGGAGACGGGACGTACACATCAAATCCGTGTGCATATGAAATATATTGGTTTCCCATTGGCAGGCGATCCGAAGTATGGTCCAAAGAAAACATTTGAAATCGGTGGACAAGCGTTACATGCTGGTGTTTTAGGTTTTATTCATCCTCGTACAAAAGAATATATGGAATTCAATGCGCCTTTACCAGCTTATTTTGAAGAATTAATTGAAAAATTGCGTTTACAACATTGACAAAGTGAAATTATATAAGTATAATCAATCTTAGTTAAATGAGCACCTTTAAGAACAGTCCAGAGAGGCTGGAAAGGTAACGGATTTAATGGGTTATTTATGCCCGTTCGTATACCTTCATCCTCTTGCAGCTGGCAAGAGGATTTTTTTATGAACACGATAGGGAGGAGGCCTATAATGAACGAAAAAGCAGTTGTTCTTGATGAACAAGCAATCAGACGAGCATTGACTCGTATTGCGCATGAAATTATTGAGAAGAACAAGGGCATTGAAGATTGCATCTTGGTCGGTATTAAAACGAGAGGCATTTTTGTGGCAAACCGTTTAGCGGAGAGAATTGAGCAAATTGAAGGAAAGGCCATTCAATTGGGCGAATTGGATATTACGTTATACCGAGATGATTTAAGTATAAAAAGTGAAGATGGAGAGCCGACTGTAAAAGGATCGAATATACCAATTGATATTACTAATAAGAAAGTCATTTTAGTGGATGATGTTCTTTATACAGGTAGAACGATTCGTGCGGCAATGGATGCGCTGATTGATATCGGAAGGCCATCACAAATTCAACTCGGCGTTCTTGTTGATCGCGGACATCGTGAACTTCCAATTCGAGCAGATTATGTTGGTAAAAATGTTCCAACGTCACAATCGGAAAAGATTGTTGTCAGCTTGGCGGAAGTGGACCAATTAGATAAAGTTAGTATTTATGAAAATTAAAAATAATCCCTTTTAATGTGAGTCCAGAGAGGCTTACAAAGGGAAGGATCTTGTCTCATATTCAAAACGAAAGTTTGGATAGACTAAGCGCAAATCCTTTTCCTTTGTACCCTTGATGAATAGCAAGGGTATTTGTTTTATATGGGAAGATGGGAGCTAACAACATGAGTTCTGAAAACAGAAATATCGTCTTAGATGTAGAAGAAGTTCCGAAAGCTGGTCAATGGATTACACTCAGTATTCAACACGTATTTGCCATGTTTGGGGCAACGGTACTTGTACCATTCCTTGTTGGATTAAGTCCGGCTGTTGCATTAGTTTCAAGTGGCCTTGGTACATTGGCTTACTTACTGATTACGAGAGGTCAAATTCCGGCGTATCTAGGTTCATCCTTCGCCTTTATATCACCAATCATATTGGCGAAAACATTAGGCGGACCAGAAGCTGTCATGTTCGGCTGTTTCTTGGCAGGTTTGGTTTATGGTATTGTTTCATTGATTATTAAAAAAGCCGGCGTGAATTGGTTGATGACGATTTTACCACCAGTTGTGGTAGGGCCGGTCATTATAGTCATCGGTCTAGGCCTTTCTGGCACAGCGGTAGATATGGCCATGTTGGATAACGGAGAATACAGCTTGAAGCACTTCAGTGTAGCTCTTATTACACTAGCTGTAACGATTATCGCATCCGTCTATTTAAAGGGCTTCCTGAAGCTGATTCCGATTTTAATCGGTATTATAGTTGGTTATATTGTAGCAGTATTCATGGGGCTTGTTGATTTCACTGGTGTAAAAGAAGCAAGCTGGTTTGCAATGCCGGACTTTATGGTACCGTTCATCAATTATACACCGGTTCTTAGTTGGGAAATTGCAATTGTAATGATACCGGTGGCAGTTGTAACACTTGCTGAGCATATCGGGCATCAAATGGTTTTAAGTAAGGTAGTTGGTAGAAACTTTATCAAAAAACCAGGGCTTCATAAGTCGATTCTAGGTGATGGAGCCGGTATTATGATCGGTTCATTCATTGGTGGGCCGCCGCTTACATCATATGGTGAAAACATCGGTGTGTTAGCAATCACTAGAGCGTTCAGTGTATATATTATTGGTGGGGCAGCGGTAACAGCTATTCTATTCGGTTTCGTCGGAAAGGTTTCAGCACTGATTGATTCAATTCCACAAGCAGTAATGGGCGGTATTTCAATCTTATTATTCGGTATTATCGCATCAAGCGGTTTGCGCATGTTAATTGATAATAAAGTTGATTTTGGTGTAAATAGAAATTTAATCATCGCTTCTGTTATCTTAGTAATAGGAATCGGTGGAGCATATATTCAAATAGGAGAGAAATTCTCTTTATCCGGTATGGCGTTGGCCGCTATCGTCGGTATTATTCTGAACTTGATCTTGCCAGGTCGAGAAAAAACAACAGATATTTTTGGTGAATTAGAAGAAGAGACAAATAAATAAAGTACCTTTTAAGCATAGTCCAGAGAGGCTAGGAAGGGTAATGAAGAAATGTGGGTGCACAAGTAGAAGGATGCAGATATCCTTTTCGTACATCCAATTTTGGAAAGACCCTAAGCAATTATTGTTTAGGGTCTTTTTTACACTTTAAGGAAGTTCCATTTTTGTAAGGATTAAAGTATAAGAAAAGACATCGACTTTCGCCATTAGGGGCGATAAGCCGTGTTTCTCTAACAATAAGGAAGGGGCGAATGAGAATGAATAATTTGTTAACGACGAATGAATTGAGTGTCTTGGAAATCCACAGTATCTTAAATGATGCAATGCGCTTTGTGAACGGAGAAGTATGGAGACCGGATTGTCAAACATTTGCTGCAAACTTATTTTTTGAAAACAGTACGAGAACAAAATCGAGTTTTGAAGTGGCTGAACGAAAATTAGGATTGGATGTCATTCCATTTGAAGTTTCAACATCAAGTGTGCAAAAAGGCGAATCTTTATATGATACAGTGAAGACGTTAGAATCGATTGGAGTAGGAGCAGTGGTCATTCGTCACTACGAAGATCGATACTTTGATGAATTAATTGGAAAGTTGAAAATACCAGTCATTAATGCAGGAGATGGTTGCGGACACCATCCAACGCAATGTTTACTGGATTTATTAACAATAAAACAAGAATTCGGAAGATTCGAAGGATTAAAAATTGCTATAATAGGAGATATTCTTCATAGCCGAGTAGCGCGTTCTAATGCGGATGCTTTGACAAGATTAGGGGCAAAAGTGGTGTTTTCCGGACCGAAAGAATGGTTTGATACAAGTATAGACACTATGGAGTATGAAGAAATTGATGAGGCAATTTCCACATCAGATGTGGTGATGTTGTTACGTATTCAGCATGAACGACATGATAAAGAAATGACCGGCAGCAAAGAAGAATATTTACAAGCATACGGTTTAACAAAAGAGCGAGAGCAAAAAATGAAAAGCCACAGCATCATTATGCATCCTGCTCCAGTGAATCGTAATGTGGAAATTGATGAAGATTTAATAGAATGTGAACGTTCTAGAATCTTCAAACAAATGGAAAATGGGGTATATGTTCGTATGGCTGTTTTAAAAAGAGCACTAGAAGGAACACAATTAGAGGGAGGAATTACACATGGCAACAATCATCAAAAATGGTCAATTGTTTAATAAAGAAGGAAAATTAGAAGTAAAAGATCTTAAAATAGAAAACAATCTTGTGGTGGAAATTGCAGATTCAATCGTAAGTAATGGAGAGGAAGTCATCGATGCTTCGGGATTGATTGTTTCTCCAGGGTTTGTGGACTTACATGTTCATTTACGTGAACCGGGTGGTGAAAAGAAAGAAACAATTGAGACAGGGACAAAAGCAGCGGCTCGTGGCGGATTTACAACGATTGCAGCTATGCCGAATACAAGACCCGTACCGGATACAAAAGAACAAGTGACAAACTTAATGAAGCGTATTGAAGAAACAGGCTGCGTACGTGTGTTACCTTATGGTTCAATCACTGTACGTGAAGCAGGTCAAGAATTAACGGATTTTGCGGAGTTAAAGGAAGCTGGTGCGTTTGCTTTCACAGATGATGGTGTTGGTGTTCAATCAGCAGCAATGATGTTAGAAGCAATGAAACAAGCGGCGAAAATTGACGCGGCAATTGTGGCACATTGTGAAGAAAATACATTAATTAATAAGGGTTGCGTACATGAAGGGAAATTCTCGAAAGAGCAAGGCTTAAATGGGATTCCATCTGTATGCGAATCAGTACATATTGCAAGAGATATTTTATTAGCTGAAGCAGCGGATTGTCATTACCATGTATGCCATATTAGTACAGAAGGCTCCGTTCGCGTTGTGCGTGATGCAAAACGTGCCGGCATTAAAGTAACGGCAGAAGTAACACCGCATCATTTATTGTTATGTGAGGAAGATATTCCAGGACTGGACACGAATTATAAAATGAATCCGCCTTTAAGAGGAAAGAAAGACCAAGAAGCACTAATTGCTGGATTATTGGATGGAACGATTGATTTTATCGCGACAGACCATGCACCTCATACGGCAGAAGAGAAAGCTGAACCAATTCAATTGGCTCCATTTGGAATCGTAGGATTAGAAACAGCATTCCCATTGCTCTATACGCATTTTGTTGAAAAAGGCGTCATCACTTTGGAACAACTATTGAGCTTCTTAACGAACAAACCGAGTGAAGCATTTAATTTACCGTTTGGTGTATTAGAAGAAGGGAAAGTAGCCGATGTTGTTTTACTAGATTTAAATGAAGAAAAGGCAATTGATGTTAATGAATTCGCATCAAAAGGAAAAAATACACCATTCGGCGGATGGAACTGTAAAGGATGGCCAGTATTAACAATGGTAGAAGGAAAAGTCGTGTGGCAAAAGGAGAATGTAAAAGCATGAAAAGACAACTCATTTTAGAAGATGGCACAGTGTTTATCGGAAAAGCATTCGGAGCAAATGTAGATCGCATTGGTGAGGTCGTATTCAATACAGGGATGACAGGTTATCAAGAAATCATTTCAGATCCATCATATTGTGGGCAAATTGTCACTCTTACGTATCCTTTGATTGGAAACTATGGTATCAACCGAGATGATTTTGAAACAATCACTCCTGCGATTGCTGGATTTGTCGTAAAAGAAGTAGCGGATTTACCATCCAACTGGCGTAGTGAATTGTCTTTGGATGAATATTTCAAACAAAACAATATCCCTGGCATTGCCGGTATCGATACGAGAAAATTAACACGCATCATTCGTCAGCACGGTACGTTAAAAGGTGCGCTTACGAATATCGACAGTAAACCAGAAGAAGTCATTCAAACGTTAAAAGCTACTGTCTTATCACGTGAACAAGTGAAAAAGGTATCGACGAAAACAGCTTATCCAAGTCCAGGAAGAGGACCACGTGTAGTGCTTGTCGATTTCGGAATGAAACATGGCATTTTGCGCGAATTGAATAAAAGAGGTTGCGATGTAGTGGTTGTGCCATACAACGTAACAGCACAAGAAGTACTGAATTTAAGTCCGGATGGCATCATGTTATCCAATGGACCTGGAGATCCGAAAGATGTGCCTCAAGCACTTGAAATGATTCAAGGTGTTCAAGGAAAAGTGCCAATGTTCGGTATTTGTTTAGGACATCAATTATTTGCTCTAGCAAATGGAGCGGATACAGCACCATTGAAATTCGGACATCGCGGCTCTAATCATCCGGTAAGAGATTTAGCGACTGGCAAAATTGCGATTACATCACAAAACCATGGGTATACAGTAGAAACGGAATCTATTCAAGGCACAGATTTGGAAATTACACATGTAGCGTTAAACGATGGGACAGTCGAAGGGTTAAAACATAAAGAATTCCCAGCATTCACTGTTCAATATCACCCAGAAGCATCACCTGGTCCGGAAGACGCAAACGGATTATTCGACCAGTTTATGGAAATGATTGAAGCAACCAAAGCAGAAGGAGAAAAACAATGCCAAAACGTACAGATATAAAAAGTATTTTAGTAATTGGATCAGGTCCTATTATCATCGGGCAAGCAGCGGAATTTGATTATGCGGGAACACAAGCATGTATCGCATTAAAAGAAGAAGGATATCGCGTTATTTTAATCAACTCAAACCCAGCTACAATCATGACAGATACGGAAATTGCTGATGCTGTTTATATCGAACCTTTAACATTGGAATTCGTGAGCAAAATCATTCGTAAAGAACGTCCTGATGCGCTCCTTCCTACATTAGGCGGTCAAACAGGTTTAAACTTGGCGGTTGAGTTATCAGAAGCTGGTGTACTAGAAGAATGTGGTGTTGAAATTCTTGGAACGAAATTATCGGCTATCCAACAGGCAGAGGACCGTGATTTATTCCGTAGTTTAATGAATGAACTTGGAGAACCAGTTCCGGATAGTGACATTATTCATACACTTGAAGAAGCATATACGTTTGTTGAGCGTGTCGGTTATCCAATCATCGTTCGTCCGGCTTTCACATTAGGTGGAACTGGCGGCGGCATTTGTTCGAATGAAGAAGAACTGAAAGAAATTGTTATGAGCGGATTGAAACACAGTCCTGTTAGCCAATGCTTAATTGAAAAAAGCATAGCAGGTTTCAAAGAAATTGAATATGAAGTAATGCGTGATGCGAACGATAATGCCATCGTTGTTTGTAACATGGAAAACATTGATCCGGTTGGGGTTCACACAGGTGATTCCATCGTTGTTGCACCGAGTCAAACATTAAGTGATCGTGAATATCAATTATTGCGTAATTCATCATTAAAAATTATTCGTGCCCTACAAATTGAAGGTGGATGTAACGTTCAGCTAGCACTTGATCCACATAGCTTCAATTACTATATTATCGAAGTAAATCCGCGAGTTAGTCGTTCATCGGCTTTAGCTTCAAAAGCGACAGGTTATCCGATTGCGAAGCTAGCAGCGAAAATTGCGGTCGGTTTGACGTTGGATGAAATGATGAATCCAGTAACAGGAAAAACATATGCAAGCTTTGAACCTGCGCTTGACTACGTAGTTTCCAAGATTCCTAGATGGCCGTTCGATAAGTTTGAATCAGCTAACCGTCATTTAGGTACGCAAATGAAAGCTACCGGTGAAGTAATGGCTATTGGACGTAACTTGGAAGAATCATTATTGAAAGCGGTCCGTTCATTAGAATCAGGTATTTATCATCTTGGTTTAAAGGATGATGATGAACTGAATGATACCATCATCGAAAAGCGTATTCGTAAAGCAGGAGATGAGCGTTTATTTTATATCGGTGAAGCGTTAAGACGTGGCGTGACAATCGAAACGATCCATGAATGGAGTAAAATCGATTTATTCTTCCTAAAAAAATTCGAAAATATTATTGTTTTAGAAAAAGAAGTGGCAGAAAAGCCTTTCGATATAGATGTGGCAACGAGAGCGAAAGAATCTGGTTTTGCGGATATCACAATTGCGAATCTATGGAATACGTCTGAATTATCCGTCTACAATTGGAGAAAAGAAAATAACTTAATCCCAGTATACAAAATGGTTGATACATGTGCAGCGGAGTTTGAATCAGAGACACCATATTTCTACGGAACATATGAAGATGAAAACGAAAGTGTTGTCACTGATCGAAAAAGTGTGATTGTGCTAGGCTCAGGTCCGATTCGTATCGGTCAAGGGGTGGAATTCGATTATGCAACTGTACACTCTGTATGGGCTATCAAACAAGCAGGTTATGAAGCAATCATTGTGAATAATAATCCTGAAACGGTTTCAACGGATTTCAGTATTTCAGATAAATTATATTTCGAGCCATTAACAATTGAAGATGTGATGCATATTATCGATCTTGAACAGCCGGAAGGTGTGGTTGTACAGTTCGGTGGTCAAACAGCCATCAATCTGGCAGCGGCGCTTGTGGAGCGTGGCGTGAAAATTTTAGGCACATCATTAGAAGCGTTAGACACAGCTGAAAACCGTGACAAATTCGAACATGCCTTAACGGAATTAGGCATTCCACAGCCGAAGGGTAAAACAGCCACTTCTGTTGAAGAAGCTGTTGTGATTGCTGATGAAATCGGCTATCCGGTATTAGTGCGCCCGTCTTATGTATTAGGTGGCCGTGCGATGGAGATTGTCTATAAAGAAGAAGAATTACTTCACTATATGAAGAATGCAGTAAAGATTAATCCTGAGCACCCAGTACTGATTGACCGCTATTTAACGGGTAAGGAAATTGAAGTGGATGCCATTTCGGACGGTAAAGATGTAGTGATTCCTGGCATTATGGAACATATTGAACGTGCCGGTGTTCATAGCGGGGATAGTATTGCCGTGTATCCGCCACAAAATATTTCAGAAGAAATCAAGCAAAAGATTGTTGACTATACAGTGAGTCTAGCAAAAGGGTTAAATACAATTGGATTAGTAAATATTCAATATGTTGTGTCTAAAGGTGAAGTGTATGTAATCGAAGTGAATCCACGTTCAAGCCGAACAGTGCCATTCTTAAGTAAAATTACGAATGTACCAATGGCGAATGTGGCTACCAAAGTTATTCTAGGACAAAGTTTGGAAAGCCAAGGCTATAAAACAGGTTTAGTGGAAGAGAAACAAGGTGTCTACGTAAAAGTACCGGTGTTCTCATTTGCTAAACTACGCCGAGTTGATATCACATTAGGACCGGAAATGAAATCGACAGGTGAAGTAATGGGGAAAGACTTGACATTAGAAAAAGCTCTGTACAAAGGTCTTGTTGCTTCAGGTATCCAAATGCGCGGTCATGGATCGGTCTTATTGACAATTGCAGATAAAGATAAAGCAGAAGCATTGCAATTGGCCAAACGATTCCATAACATTGGTTACCAATTAATTGCGACTAGCGGAACAGCGGCTTTCTTGAAAGAAAACGGCATTCCAGTGAAAGTTGTCAATAAAATTGGTGCAGAAGAGCCGACTTTACTTGATGTAATCCGCAATGGAGAAGCACAATATGTCATTAATACATTAACAAAAGGAAAACAACCAGAGCGTGATGGTTTCCGCATTCGTCGTGAATCTGTCGAAAATGGCGTGGCGTGTTTAACGTCATTAGACACAGCAGAAGCAATCCTGCGAGTAATTGAATCGATGAATTTCTCAGCAGAATCGATGAACAAATTAAGTAAAGAAGGTGCAATGTAATCGTGAAAAAAGAAATACTAACAATCGTTTCGCAACAACAAATTGCACAATCTATTTTCGAGCTTACCCTTCAGGGTGAGCTCGTTTCGCAAATGAAACAGCCTGGTCAATTTGTTCATCTTCGTGTCAGTGACAGTTTCGAGCCGTTACTAAGAAGACCGATTAGTATTTGTAACATTGATCAAGAGAAAAAACAGTTTACAATGATCTATCGCGCGGAAGGCCGAGGGACAACAGTATTAGCTGATAAAAAAGAAGCAGATACAGTTGATGTCTTAGGGCCGCTTGGAAATGGTTTTCCGGTTGGAGAGGTCAATGAAGGAGAGACGGCTTTATTAGTTGGTGGCGGAATTGGGGTACCACCTTTATATGAACTTTCGCAACGTCTTGTGAAAAAAGGTGTAAAGGTGATTCATGTATTAGGCTTTCAATCAAAAGAAGTTGCATTTTATGAAGAAAAATTTGCCGCATTGGGTGCGACATATATTGCGACAGTGGACGGCTCACTTGGAACAAAAGGCTTTGTGACAGACGTCATTGAAAAGAAAAATATTTCGTTTGATGTACTGTATTCTTGCGGACCGACACCGATGTTAAAAGCATTAGAAAACAATTATAGCGGTGATAAAAAGGTATTTTTATCACTAGAAGAACGAATGGGTTGCGGAATTGGCGCTTGTTTTGCATGTGTGTGCAAAACGAATGATGATCGTCCAGGCCATAATTACAAAAAAGTATGTAGCGACGGACCGGTATTCCGTGCGGGTGAGGTGGTATTATGAGCAGATTGAATATTGAACTTCCAGGATTATCATTGAAAAATCCTATCATGCCTGCATCAGGATGCTTCGGGTTCGGGAAAGAATTCAGTGAATTGTATGATTTGAATGTGTTGGGTTCCATTATGATTAAAGCAACAACGGTTGAAACACGCTTTGGCAATCCAACACCACGAGTAGCTGAAACGCATGCAGGGATGTTAAATGCAATCGGCTTGCAAAACCCCGGCTTAGAGCATGTGATGAATAACGAATTGAAATGGTTGGAGCAATTTGATTTACCGATTATTGCGAATGTCGCAGGCTCTCAAGAAGACGATTATGTTGAAGTGGCAAAAGAAATTTCGACAGCGCCTAATGTAGCTGCGCTGGAATTGAATATCTCCTGCCCGAATGTCAAAGAAGGCGGTATTGCTTTCGGAACGGATCCAGAAACAGCCAAGCGTTTAACCAAAAAGGTAAAAGAAGTGTCAAGTGTTCCGGTCTATGTGAAGCTATCACCGAATGTAACGAATATCGTCGAAATGGCAAAAGCGGTGGAAGATGGCGGAGCAGACGGTTTAACGATGATCAATACATTATTAGGTATGCGATTGGATTTGAAAACAGCCAAGCCTGTGATTGCCAATAAAACAGGCGGATTATCAGGTCCAGCCATTAAACCGGTGGCAATTCGTATGGTACATGATGTGAGTCAACAAGTAAATATTCCGATAATCGGGATGGGCGGTGTCACTTGTGCTGCGGATGTGATTGAGTTTTTCTATGCTGGCGCTAGCGCGGTAGCTGTCGGGACAGCCAACTTTATCGATCCGTTTGTTTGTCCGACGATTATTGAGGAGTTGCCAGCGTTATTGGACGAATTAGGCTATGACCACATCACGGATTGCATCGGAAGGAGCTGGAAGGCATGACAAAACCATTAATTATCGCTTTGGATTTTAGTAGTTTAGAAGAAGTGATGAACTTTCTCAACCAATTCGGAGATGAGAAATTATTCGTGAAGGTTGGTATGGAACTGTACTATAGCGCAGGTCCTGGCATCATTACTGAAATCAAAAAACGAGGACATCAAATTTTTCTGGATTTAAAGCTTCATGACATTCCGAATACGGTCAAGTCAGCCATGAAGGTATTGGCAAAGCTTGATGTAGATTTGGTGAATGTCCATGCTGCCGGTGGAAAACGTATGATGACAGCTGCGTTAGAAGGATTAATTGAAGGGACCGCTCCAGGAAAACAGCGTCCAAACATTATCGCGGTAACTCAATTGACGAGTACAACAGAAGAAGAGATGCAACATGACCAACGCATTTCTTTATCATTAGAAGAATCTGTTCTTTCTTACGCACAATTAACGAAAGAAGCTGGATTGGATGGTGTTGTTTGCTCGACGCATGAGGTTGAACGTATTCATGGATTATTAGGTGATGATTTCTTGACCGTTACACCTGGAATTCGAATGAGCAGTGACGACAAACATGACCAAAAGCGTGTGGCAACACCTGAAAAAGCAAGATTGCTAGGAACGAACAGCATTGTGGTCGGTCGTTCGATTACACAAGCAGCATCACCAGTAGAAGCATATAAACAAGTGAAATTAGCCTGGGAGGGTACAAACTGATGAAAGAAAGCATTGCACAACAATTACTAGACATTAAAGCTGTATTTTTACAACCGAATGATCCGTTTACGTGGTCTTCTGGGATGAAATCACCGATTTATTGTGATAACCGTCTGACACTATCTTATCCTGAGGTGCGTAAAAACATTGCGAAAGGTTTAGTGCAGCTTATTCATGAATATTACCCAGGGGCTGAATTGATTGCGGGTACTGCTACAGCGGGGATTCCTCATGCTGCTTGGGTGAGCGATGAAATGAATTTGCCGATGTGCTATATTCGTTCGAAAGCTAAGGGCCACGGCAAAGGGAATCAAATCGAAGGTCTTGCTTCACCAGGGCAAAAAGTAGTGGTTGTAGAAGATTTGATTTCAACAGGCGGCAGTGTCATTACGGCTGTTCAAGCATTGCGTGAAGCAGGCTGTGAGGTGCTTGGAGTAGTGTCAATCTTTACATATGAGTTGGAAAAAGGACGAGTACAGCTAGATGCTGAAGGCATTATCAATCACTCGTTAAGCAACTATTCTACTTTAGTGGAAGTGGCGAAAGAAAAAGGATATATTTCAGAAGCGGATGTTCAGAAACTGACAAAATGGCGTGAAAATCCGGCAGAATTAACGTGGATGGAAGCCTAAATAAGATATGCAGAGCTATCAAGGATTGCCTTGGTAGCTTTTGTGTATTCGCAGAATTTTTGACTATTTTTGTAAAAGGAGGTATATTTTAAGTTGATATTAATTTAATGTAAATTTTTGAGGGTGATTGTGTTGTTAAAAAATATAAAAGAAAAGATTTCTAGAAAAAAAGTAGAATGTATTTTACATAAATATGGTATTGAATTACAGCATTATATTCCAGGGCGAGTTCGGCTGCGTATCTTACAGTGGGAAGATAGGGAGCAAGTAGTACAAAATCTTTTAAATGATATGCGAGCTGATTGTGACTTGACTTTAGTAGAATTTACTCCTGTGACAGGTTCCGTTGTTATTTACTATGATTGTGAAGCTAGTAAGTTACAAGAAACACAAAATCGTTGGTTATCTATTCTTCAAAAGTATTCATAAACGATAAGGAGAGTTCATATGATGAATACACTATTAGGCATTGGCGCATCTTTACTTGCTCCCAAAATGATATCGCTGGTGCAAGATCAAAAAGTGAATGTCGTTCATGCTCTTCCTGGGAGAGTGCGACTGCAATGTGACAAATGGAAAAATGAACAAACGGCGCATAATCTTATGGCTGTTTTTCAACGCATCCCTATTATTTCAAACGTGCAATCATCTGCTATATCAGGCAGTTTACTATTAGAATTTCAAGTGGAGAAACTAACGCAAGAACAATTTGATGGAATTGTTTCACAGGCTGTCCAAACATCGATTGCTACATATCCTGAATTACAATCAGATTTAATGATTATTTTACAAAATATCATTGACACAATTAATAGTTCGATGAAGAAGCAAAGTGGAGGAAAAGTGGATGTAGATTCCCTTATATCCCTTCTGCTTATCATTAATGGAATTCTTAAATTGCCGACAAATCCGGCCTTTTCAAGCAGCTTATTATATTGGGCGTACACCATTATCACTAATAAGAAGAACGAAAGGAAATAGATATGGTAAAAGTATGTGCTGTGATGCATTCTATTCCGGGACGGGTACGTTTAAAACTTGTGTCTCTTAATCTTGGTAATGCTGAGATAGAATCGAAATTCAGAATGTTACCGGGAATTATTTCGGTTAATTATTCTGAAATTTCGGGCAATGTTGTTTTATATCATAAATACAAGTATTTTACAGAGGAACTTCTAACATTTATTGATTTTTTCTTTCAAGCTGATGTAAAGATAGTCAAAAAATCAGTTCCAGTAAGGCAAGTGAATGTACGACATTATTTACTAGATTTAAGTATAGTGATGGGTGCATTCATAATAGAGAAAATGTTTAAGGTGCCAGTCATACCTGTTGCACAACTTGCTTTTCTGACACCGACGGCAGTAGCCACTTTAGTTGTTTCTCGTGATATTATCAAAAATGGACTTTCATCTATTCTGAAGCCGAATCCGGATACATTGACTACAGCCGCTTTGGTCGCATCTTTGCTAAAAGGAAATCCCAAATCAGCAATGGTTATTTATATTATGTCAAGTATTAGCGAATTGTTGACAGAAGTGACAATGAGCCGAACAAGAGGATTTGTGAGAGAAATGATGAGTATTGACACGCCTTATGCTTGGTTAATAACTGAGCAAGGGAAAGAAGTGAAAGTGTCCGTCAATCAGGTGAAAGTCGGTGACCGAGTAATTGTCTTTCAAGGAGATAAAATCCCGTTCGATGGAAAAGTAGTTGCTCATTATGGTCAGGTCGATCAATCATCGATAACAGGAGAATATATGCCAACCTGCGTCTCGGAAGGTTCATACGTTTACGGCGGAAGTATTATGACTGAGGGAAAAATAACAATTGAGGTTGACAGAATCGGGGACGATTTAGCCGTTAATAGAATGATTAAGTTAATTGAAGAAGCTCAAGAAAAGCAAGCTCCTGTTCAGTTAATGACAGAGAGATTTACGGAAAAAGTTGTGCCGCTTTCTTTTATTTTAGCCGCTGGCATATACATGTTGACGAAAGACTGGAATCGTGTTTTGAATATGCTTGTTATTGATTATGTTTGCGGAGTGAAATTATCGACGGCAACGGCTATTTCAGCAAGCATCGGTAAAGCCGCTAAAAAAGGTGTACTGTTAAAAGGAGGCCAAACATTAGAGGCTTTAGCGAAAGTGGATACGGTTGTTTTAGATAAGACAGGAACAATCACAGAAGGTTTGCCAATGGTGAAAGATGTTATTGCCTTGAATGGTTATACGGAGGAAGAGGTTTTAGCATATGCGGCTTCGGCAGAGGAACATTCCAATCATCCGATTGCAGAGGCGATTATTTCGGAAGCACATTTCAGAAGTCTGTCTATTCCCGAGCATCACGATGAATCAATCGAAAACTTTGTAGGAAAGGGTGTTACAGTCGATATCCACAATGAGAAAGTGATTGTAGGCAGCAAAGGGTTTATGCAAGATCAAGGAATTATAATCGATGCAGGGATTAAGACAGGAATCTTTGTCGCCAAACAGCATCGTTTGATGGGTATTATAAACATCGAAGATAAAATTCGTTATGGTATGAATCGTTCGATTAACCAACTCCGCAGAATGGGTGTAGATGAGGTCATTATGCTTACGGGAGATTATGAAGAATCAGCACAAAAAGTAGCGCATAGCACCAATATAGATCATTATATTGCTGAAGCGATGCCACAAGAAAAATCAAGCTTTGTACGTCAATTTAAGCAGGAAAGAGATTGCACAATTATGATGGTGGGTGATGGAATTAATGATGCCCCGGCTTTGGCTTATGCAAACATCGGTGTAACGATGGGAGCGAAGAAAACAGATATTGCGATGGAAACGGCGGATGTCGTTATTTACTCTGATAATCCATTGTTGCTTTCAGAGGCTGTTAAGCTTTCCAAGCAAACAATGAAAACCATTAAACAAAATATTTTTGTGACGGTTGCTGTTAATACAGGTGCGATTGCATTAGGAACAATTGGTGCCATTCAGCCAATTGCCGGAGCTGCTATACACAATGCTGCTACAATCGCCGTTGTTTTGAACAGTCTCAAGCTTTTACTATCGGGAGGGAGAAAGGATGAATTTCAAATTCAAAATCATTCACTCAATTCCAGGAAGAATCAGATTGAATATTCCAGACCTCGCCAATACGAGCGAGTATAAAATAATCGGAGAAATGTTTCAATCTATAAAAGGGATTGTGCATGTGAGAATTGAACCAATTATTCAAGGAATGATTATTCATTACGATATTCAGGAAGTACAAGCAAAAGATATAATTCGATATGTAAGTTTATTATTTCCGCAATTGCAAGATGATTCACTACAATTGTTTTCGAAGAAAAAACATTTAAAAGCAGACTTGAGTCGTTCGCTTTTTACAGGTGTTTTATTGTTAATCGCTTTTTTACGTAAGCGTGTCATTCATCGGCCAGATGCTTTCGATTATTTGGTTTTTATATCAACTTCCTATACTGTTCTAGCGCATGGGGAGAATAAACTGCGGCATCCGGATGTTATGACCGGGCTCATCTCTATGTTGTCGTTGGGGCCGCAAAATATACTGCAAGTAGCGATGGTTACATGGGCCGTCAATTTGATTGAAGTATTTAATGATATGAGAAGAAGTAAAACAGCTTCTTTATATAAATAATATTTAATTTGGAGGTAAGGGATATGGCTTTAAACAGAGATTTTTTAATGGGATTCTTATCAGGTACTGTGGTGGGTGCAGTTGGTTATCGGTTATATGAACAGAATAATGGTCAATTAAAAAATTTAATTCAACAAGCACCGCAATTTGGTATGTCTCAGGCGCAGGCTGAACCGTCTGTTGAAGAGTTAGTGTTACAAAAAGAAAAATTGGAAGATTTAATTGCTGAAAAACAGTTGGTAAAATCAAAATAAAGCAAACTTTATTGTGGTGAAAGTCAAGGTTAGTTCAATTTTGTTGAAGTAAGAACTGAAACATCTAATAAACGAAAATGCCTTCCGTATAGATGATAAAAAGAATCGATTATTTTAACGTTCTTGTCATTTATTCGGAAGGTTTTTATTTGGAAAATGACAAAATGTAAATCGTTTCGTATAGGATGATAATTGTGGCTGTCTTTGTCGCCGATTAAGAAGAAGTGCATATAGATTGAATTTTTGCTCTAGAATGCCTATTTACAAGCAGCTAACTAACCTTTGTATGAGTTGATTTTAATCATCAAATTTATTTACAAACAATAATCCTTTAGAAAACGGCCTTTATTTTCGACATAACGTCACTAATTCATAGTCTGTACTTTTTGTATTTCTTACATAATTTTTCGAACTTTCTTTCATATATTTTGGTTCAATGTTTTATATAATAGTAATGTAAGGACTGGGAGGGGATTTGTTTGAAACGATTAGCGGTGTTTTGCGGATCAAGTTATGGAGCCTCAACACAATATACAGAAGCGGCCATTCAGCTAGGGAAAGAGCTGGGCAGACGAAATATTTCTTTAGTGTATGGTGGGGCAAGCGTTGGTCTTATGGGTGTCGTAGCTGATACAGTGTTACGAGAGGGTGGAGAAGTCATCGGTGTTATGCCGCAAATATTGCAGGAAAAAGAGATTTCCCATCAACATATTACAGAACTATATGTCGTAGATTCGATGCATGATAGAAAAGCGAAAATGGCTGAGCTGGCGGATGGATTCATCGTGTTGCCTGGTGGACCGGGAACATTGGAGGAGTTTTTTGAAATTTTTACATGGAGGCAAATCGGATTACATAAAAAGCCTTTCGGATTATTGAATGTAAATAACTATTACGATCCACTGTTAGCTGTATTCGACCATATGGTGCAAGAACAATTCATGAAAGACATTTATAAAGCGGGAATTATTGTAGAGGCTGATTCTGCAACGTTGATTGACCAGTTTGCTGATTTTCGGTTACCCGTTGTTAAATATGAAAACTAAATCATTTTGAAGGAGTTTGTAACACTTTAAGAAAGTTTAACTTTTCTAAACTCTAAAGGATTAGCGTATAATAAAAGACAGCGACTTTCGCCATTAGGAGCGATAAGTCGTGTTTTTTCTAAGAAGGATAGCTTAGGCTATCCTTTTTTCAGACTGTTGAAAAACGCTCGCATTCTTCGTTGCTGGCCCGGCTCGTCCATTCATGAGGTGAACAGGAAGTTTATCACGTAAGCGTTGTCGCATGGACGCGACGTTTTTAGCTTACGTTCTTCTAATTGTTCTATTCACGTCTTCGCCGGTCTGGCGCGCCTCGACTGACAAACGTTTTCAAGTCAGTCTGAAGGGAATGCGTTGAAAATAAGGTTTCTCGACAACCTATAAGAAGGATAGCTTAGGCTATCCTTTTTTAGTTTTAGTTAATTGAGAGCGGGGTACATTGAAAAGTGATTGATGAGAGCAAGCACAGCCACTCATCAACATGGCATGAAACAGTTTCAAAATGGAGGGAATGTAAATGAATATCAATAAAGATTTTTTAGTAGGTTTTTTATCGGGGACAGTTGTCGGAGCGGTAGGATACCGCGTCTATGAACAAAATAAAGGACAATTATGCAACTTAATTCAACCGATGGCATCACCATACGATGCACCAACTCAACAAGTTGAATTAACAAAAGAAGAATTGCTTGCTCAAAAAGAACAATTGGAGGATATGATTGCGGAGCAAGAGTTGGAATAACCAACGAATGAACGAACTTCTTTTTAATAGTTTATGAAACTTAGAACAGGTTTGTCCAAAACGCTAAACGGGTAGAGTAATAATATTGAGAATAGCTAAATTTGGGAATTAAAGGTGGTATCTCATGTTTGAACAATTGAAACTAGTAGTTACTAGAAAAGCGGTTGAACATGAATTGAAAAAATATGGTCTCGAATTGAAACATTATATTCCAGGACGTGTCAGAATTGGTTTGGTGAATTGGAAAGATAAACAAGATGTGTTAGAAAAACTTTTGGCAGATTTAGAGTCAGACCCTGATATTCAATCGGTTACATATACGAAAGAAACATCATCAGTGCTGATTTACTATAACCACCAAGCAATTAAGCAAGAACAGACGCAAAGGAATTGGTATTCAATTATGCAAAAGTATATATAAGACCCAAGGGGGGACATAATATGAATCCAATTGTCAGCATTGGCGCTACGTTATTGGCTCCAAAGCTTATGTCACAAATACAAGATCAAAAAGTGAATGTTGTACATGCGATACCAGGGCGTGTCAGATTACAGTGCAATAGATGGAAGAATGAGCAGACAGCGGTCAACTTAGTCAAAGTTTTTCGGAATTTTCCAGTGGTCAAACAGGTGAAAGCATCAGCTATAACAGGCAGTTTAACGTTAGAATTCCATGTGAAGACATTAACAGAAGAACAGTTTGACCATATTGTTAGAAGTGCGGTTGAAACATCTGTCGCTACATACCCAGAGCTTCAAGCAGATTTAATGGCTATTTTGCAAAATGTCATCAAAACCCTTGATGCCACAATGAAAAAACAAAGCGGGGGGAAAGTGGACGTCGCATCTTTGCTTTCGGTTGTCTTGATTATAAATGGTGTTTTAAAACTACCTACAAATCCAACGTACTCAAGTAGTTTATTATATTGGGCATATACAATCATTACGAAACAAATGAATGGAAGTAATCAGAAATGAGTATCGTTAAACGTGTTGTACATACGGTTCCCGGTCGGGCGCGATTATCGTTGCGTCAAATGGAGGCAAGTGCAGGAGAAATAGAAGCGATGTTTCGCTCAATGCCTGGAGTCATTGCGGCAACATATTCACCTATTACTTGTACGGTAGTGCTGTACCATTCATTTCAATCTTTACCGAAATCATTAATAACATATATCAATGCGTCTTTCCCATTAGGTGAAGAAGAAAATAGTGTTAAAGATGCGCATTTTGGCTCTTTGAAAAAAGAAATGAAAGATTTATGTATCGTTTTTGGAGGCTATGTAATTGAAAAGATGGGTGTAAGATTACCGTTTTCTATGGCACCGTTATCTTATTTGACACCAACTGCCATCGCGACGCTATACGCTTGTCGTGACATTCTTAAAAACGGTATTTCATCGATTGGGAAGCCGACTCCGGATACTTTAACGGCTGTTGCCATACTGGCTTCCATTCTGAAAGGATCGCCGAAGTCCGCTTTGATTGTTTATGTGATGTCTACTATTAGCGAAGGCTTATCAGAGTATACGATGAACCGAACACGAAAATTTGTAGGCGATATGATGAAAGTGGATACTCCGTATGCTTGGTTGATGAAGGAAAATGGGCAGCCGATAAAAGTTAAAACAGATGTTGTGAATGTCGGCGATCAAGTAATTGTCTTTCATGGTGAAAAAGTACCGTTTGATGGTACGGTAGCTGCTTATGAAGCGCAAGTTGATCAATCCATGATTACTGGAGAGTACTTACCTGCCGTTGCTAGTGTTGGAGCATATGTATATGCGGGAAGCATCATTGTCGAAGGGAAAATTATCATTACGGTAGATCACATTGGTAAAGATTTGACGGTCAATCGTATGATTAAATTAATCGAAGAAGCGCAGGACAAACAAGCGAATATCCAAATGATGTCGGAGAAATTCACGAATGCCATCGTGCCGGTTTCGTTATCTTTAGCAACTGGAATTTATGTCTTAACAAGAAATTGGGATAAGGTATTGAACATGCTTGTCATAGACTATGTTTGTGGTGTGAAACTGTCAACGGCTACAGCTATTTCTGCCACTATCGGTAAGGCCGCTCAAAAAGGGATTCTTTTAAAAGGCGGACAAACCATTGAAACGCTTGCGAAAGTCGACACAGTTATTTTGGATAAAACAGGGACAATAACAGAAGGAGAGCCTATAGTCACACATGTTTATCCGTTCAATGGATTTAGTGAGGAAGAAGTGCTGGCTTATGCGGCGTCTGCAGAAGAACATGCTAGTCATCCGATTGCGGAGGCGATTCGTGCAAAAGCATATGAGCGCAACATTGTTATACCTGACCATGATGATGAATCGCTGCATATTGTTGTCGGAAAAGGTGTCAAAGTGCTGATTAATGACGAAGAAGTGTTTGTCGGCAGCATCAGCTTTATGAAAGAAAACAATATATTCATAGGTACTGACTTGGAAGTGGGCATTTTCGTTGCTAAAGAACAGACATTATTAGGTGTACTTGTCCTCGAAGATAAAATTCGAGTTGGTATGAATGAAATGATTCATAGACTGAGAAAATCAGGCGTAAAAGAGATTATTATGCTGACAGGTGATTATGAAGATACAGCCCAAAAAGTGTCTCAACATATATCGCTTGACCAATATGTATCAGAAGCTTTGCCTGAAGACAAAGTTAATTTTGTGAAATATTTGAAGGAGGTGAAAAACAGAACAATCATGATGGTGGGGGATGGCATCAATGATGCACCGGCATTAGCTTATGCGGATATCGGTATAACAATGGGAGCGAAGAAAACGGACATTGCGATGGAAACAGCGGATATTGTCATTCATTCTGAAAATCCTTTATTAATTGCTGAAGCGATGGAAATTTCAAAAAGAGCTATGAAAACAATCAAACAAAATTTATTTGCGACCATGTTCATCAATACAGGTGCTATTTTATTAGGGACTTTTGGTGTAATTACCCCTGTGACAGGTGCAGCGGTTCATAATACATCAACGTTAGCCCTTGTATTGAATAGCGCAAGATTGATATTAACAGGAGAGAAGCGGAATGAATCCAACATTCAAAGTCATCCATTCAATTCCCGGGAGAATTCGTATATGTATCCCGTTATTAGCCAACCTTCAAGAGCATAGCATCATAGAAGAACTTCTGGGTTCTATCGAGGGTATTGAGAAAGTGAAAATTGAAGCAATCACTCAATCGATGCTTATCTATTATGATACTAATAGATTGAGAGTGAAAGATGTTCTTCATTTTGTCAGCTTGATTTGTTTGTTTATGCAGCAAGCGAGTCAAGAAGAAAATAAGCTGCATTCAAATGAGCGGCATTCCATCATGAAAAAGCTTGTAGATCTTTGGGTATATGCGGTATTTAGTGTGGAAAAAGAAGCGAAAAAACATTTGAATATACCAGATTATATAAATAGCGTCACCAATTTTTTGAGTATGTTAACAAAAAATAATAGGAATGAGTAGGTTATTCATATAATGCAGATTGTTCAAGTAGTCTTCTGGGGATAAGTGCTTAATTTCCAAAATAAATATGTGTATAAGTGTAATTAGGAGGAGTATATCATGCTTAATTTCAATAAAGATTTCTGGGTAGGATTTGCATCAGGTACAGTTGTCGGGGCAGTCGGATATCGTTTGTACGAACAAAATACTGGTCAATTGAATAACTTAATTCAACAAGCACCTAAATTTGGTTGCAAAGCAGGACATGCTGAGCCAACATTAGAAGAACTTGTTGCTCAAAAAGAACGATTAGAAGATCTGATTGCCGAAAAAGAAATGGCATAAGCGAAAATAGAAGATTGAATGGCCGATGGAATATTTCATCGGCTTTTTGTGTTTTACTGGAAAAAGATACATCATTCTTCTTGCAAGAAAGCTGAATTGTTGACAGAAAAATAAGAAAGATTATAAAATACTAAATGAAAATGAATATCATTTTCGAGTATCATTAAATAATGAATGAAATGATCTTAATTACTATTAATTTAAATGAATGTTTATATAAAGGCGTGAAGACTACAGCATCATTGTAAAAGGAGGATAAATGTATGAACACTGCATTTACGGTCATTCACTCTATTCCAGGGAGAATTAGGTTACATTTGCCGACATTAGCTAAACAGAAAGATGTCTCTAGTATCGAGAAGATATTCGAAAGCATTGAAGCTATAAAAACTGCGAAAATTCAACCTATTACTAAATCAATGGTATTATACTATGATAAACATAAGATGAATGAAATAGATATTTTTCGCTATGTTAATTTATACTTTTCTGTCGATCGAACAACTCCTGCGGTGCCGGTGAAAAAAGATATGAGAAAAGAAATTAACCATTCCATCTTATCGGGCGGATTATTATTGGCGTCATATTGGCGCAAAAATGCAGCAGTTAATACGACGATATTTGATTATTTGATGGTGATGACAACCTCCTATACAGTTGCTTCTCGCAGTGAAAATAGGATGACTCAGCCAGATTTAATTAAAGCGTTGGTCGCAATGGTTTCATCTGGGACAGGCGGTACATTGCAGGCTGCATTAGTTACATACATTTTGAACATACTCCAAGTATTGGGTAATGCTAGAATGCAAGCTAGATTGCCGTATGTCTATTAAAAAGAGGTCTGGAACG
>JBJEFL010000176.1:0-20787 GCA_051873995.1 Bacillus sp. (in: firmicutes) | reverse complement strand
TTTTTGATATGTAGATGAGCTAATCGGATTGTCAGTGCCTGTTAAACGGGATAAAATCAGAATCAGGAAAGCACCTCGGTGTTAAAAGAGGTGCTTTTTATGTATGTATGTCTTGTTTGTAAAGTGTCTCGTATTCTTCTTGCAGGATGGAATATATTTTGATATCGCGATGGATGCCCTTTATGAGCATACCTTTACGAATAGTACCTTCATAAACCATCCCTGCCTTTTCCATCACACGTTGGGAAGCTATGTTTTCACTGATGCAGCGTGCTTGTATTCGGACTAAGTCCATTTTTGTAAATCCGAATTTGATCAGTGCTTCCGTAGCTTCGGTTGTCAGTCCATTTCCCCAATATAAATGTGAAATAGCATAGCCTATTTCGGCTGTGCGATGCAACAGGTCCCATGAAACAAAGTCAATGGTTCCTATTAACTTATCATTCTCTTTAAATTGAACACCCCATGGAGCTACTTTTTTCTGATGATATTGCTGCAGAACATAATGAATATATGTCCTTGTATCTCCAATCGATTTATGTGGGTGCCAAGCAACATACTTACTGACTGTTTCGTTAGAAGTATATTCATACATATCTTTCAAATCGTGCATTGATATTTTTCGAAGGATGAGGCGATCCGTTTCGATGACAGGCAATTGCCCGTATATTGTTTGTATTTCCACACAACACCACTCCTGTACAAAAGATGATGAAATTGTCACACAATAAAGTAAATCTTTGGTTGGTAGGGGATGAAGAAAAAATCCCACTAACCATTAGATGAACCAATCGGGTTGTTGCAGGCACTTGATCTCTACTTACGTATCTGCGTTTTTACTGCTACACGTTGAAATGGGAGTCTTAATGTCTGTTAAACGGGATAAAGGGAGAATGTTTCCTGATAGGACTCCACTTTCCTAATTTTTTGAATTCTATTTTTCTTTATTATATCTTTATGTAAGCTGAATAAGAAGAGGCTACCTGAAGTTTTCATTTTAGGTAGCCTCTTGTTGGATAGATGATGTCTCTGGAATGGATTCAAATGTCTTTGGTACGTGAGTCTTCCAGCAATCATCATGTTATTTTTTTAATGTTAGCACAAGGTCGGCGTCGGGCGTTACATATAACGTTGTTTGATTATCGTAGGTGACAAAGCCCGGTTTAGAGCCTTTTGGTTTTTTGACATGACGAATTTGTGTATAGTCAACAGGAACCTGACTGGAACTCTTTGCTTTACTATAGAAGGCGGCAAGCATCGCGGCTTCTTGAATAGTTTGGTCAGACGGATCGATATTACGGATGACAACGTGCGACCCTGGGATATCTTTCGTATGGAACCATAGTTCATCTCGTTTACTTAGCTTATTTGTTAAATATTCATTTTGTTTATTATTTTTTCCAACAAGAATAAGGTCACCATCTGTTGAAATATATTCATCTAAGATAGGCTTTGTATCTTTAGCCTTCTTGAACCCCTTTTTATGGCGTTGCTTTAAGTAGCCGCCTTCCTGTAATTCTTCTCGTATTTCCTCAATATCTTTTGGTTGAGCAGAATCAAGTTGCTGAAGAAGTCCTTCAAAATAAGTCAATTCTTCCTTGGCTAGCTGAATTTGTTCAGAAACAACCGAAAGGGCATTTTTAGACTTTTGGTATTTCGTATAATAAGCTTGTGCATTTTGAGATGGCGACTTTTGCGGATTTAAAGGAATAGTAATGGTTCCTTCATTTTCGTCATAATAGTTCACCACTTCGATTTCCTTCATTCCTTGCTGAACTTGATAAATATGTGCCGTCAGCAGTTCACCATACAATTGGAATTTATCGCCTTTTTGACTGGCCTCGAGCGTATCTTGTAATTTTCCGATTTTCTTGGCATTTTTCTCTTTTTCATTACTGATGAAACGTTCTAAATCTTGTGCTTGCTGTTTAATGCGATCACGTGCTGCTTTTCCGAAATAGAAACGATCAAGCATTTCACTTAACGTTGCATACGTTTTTGTCGTTTCTTCGACATGTTGTAAAGGCAGACAATAAAATAATTCTTTATTGTGATTGTGCATGATGGCCGGCTGATATTCTTTCCTTTTGAATAAGTCCATTACTTCTTGAAAGGCTTGCAGGATGTTTTGTTGCGTTGGCAATGATGCTTTGGCGACAATTTCCTTTGCCAATAGCGGAGAAATACCCGAAAAGACAGAAACAAGCTGCTTATCTAATTTTCCCATATTAAAATCTAAAGCTTTTAATACATCTTCGTCTGATGCGTGCAATGGGTTCAATTTATTTTGTTCTGGCGGAAATTTATATAGTTGTCCAGGTAAAATTGCTCGATATGAATTAACGGCATAAGAAACGTGTTTAATGCTATCGATAATCGTATTGGTTTCTTTGTTTATCAGTACGATATTGCTATGGCGTCCCATAATTTCGATAATCAACGTTTTATAGCTGATGTCGCCCAACTCATCTCGACCTTTACATTCGAAAATCAAGATACGATCAAGCTCTTTTTGATAGATGTTTTCGATAATGGCACCTTCTAAATGCTTGCGTAGCAGCATGCAAAACATAGGTGGTTCTTTTGGATTTTCATACGTTTCGTTTGTTAGCTGTGCCCGACTATAGCTAGGATGGGCCGACAGTAATAATTTATGGTTTTTTCCGTTTGCACGAACAATCATAATCAGCTCATTTGGGTATGGTTGATGAATTTTATTAATTCGGCCGCTGCTTAGTTGGTGCGACAGTTCTTCACTCATTGCTTTTGTAAAAAGTCCATCAAATGACATAAATAACTTCCTTTTCAATTTAAATTAACAATATGTTATACGGTGTTAACCGGGGTGCTTGTGCTTCTCTTTATTTTCTCATTCAGTATAGCATTTTTTTAGGCTTGTCTGAATAAGCTTGATTTAAGAAGGACAAACTCTTTTGTCGTTTGAGAATGGGAGTGAGAAAAATACATGTTGCTTAGAGAAATGAACAAGGCTGAATTGGAGGCTGCATTACAGACAGATACGGAACAAGGCTTACTGGGGAAGGAAGCAGAACGTAGATTGCATGAATTCGGTTATAATGAATTGCAAGAAGGAGAGAAGAAATCAGCGTTAATGTCCTTTTTTGATCAATTCAAAGACTTTATGATGCTGATTCTTTTAGCAGCCACTCTTGTCTCGGGATTACTAGGTGAATATATCGATGCAATTGCGATTATTGCAATCGTCATTTTGAATGCATTTATGGGTTTTATTCAAGAACGCAAAGCAGAAAAATCATTGGATGCCCTGAAGGAAATGTCTGCTCCGCAAGTTCTGGTGTTGCGAGATGGAGAGTGGGTGAAACTTCCGTCTAAGCAGGTGGTTGTGGGCGACATTTTGAAATTCAGTACAGGCGATAGAATTGGCGCGGATATCCGCATTATAGAAGCATCATCGCTTGAAATTGAAGAATCTGCCTTAACGGGGGAATCAGTGCCCGTAACGAAAACGTTCGAGCCCGTTTTTCATTCAGTGAACAGCATCGGTGATGAAGAAAATATGGCTTTCATGGGAACAATGGTGACGCGTGGTAATGGTGTCGGAATTATAACAGCAACAGGCATGAAAACAGAAATGGGCAAGATTGCTGATATGCTTCATACAGCATCCTCGATGATTACTCCTTTGCAACATAAATTGGAGCAACTCGGAAAGATCTTAATAGTGGTTGCGCTCTGTTTAACAGCACTTGTTATTGCGCTAGGTGTGTTTCAAGGGAATGATTTGTATACGATGGTGTTGGCGGGTGTTTCGTTGGCCGTGGCTGCGATACCGGAAGGCTTGCCGGCAATTGTTACGGTGGCTTTATCACTTGGCGTTCAGCGGATGATCAAACAAAAGGCAATCGTCAGAAAATTGCCGGCTGTAGAGACATTAGGCTGTGCAACAGTCATTTGTTCTGATAAAACAGGGACATTGACGCAAAATAAAATGACTGTGACAACCTTATGGAATAGCGGGAAAACGTGGACTGTAACCGGAAAAGGGAATCAAGCAGAAGGAACATTTGAAAGAGACGGTCGGGAACTAGACAAATTAGATAAATCAATCCAGCAATTATTGACGTTTGGATTACTATGTAATACATCGGAAGTGAAAGAACATGAAGGGAGCTTACTCGTAGAAGGCAGTGCAACTGAAGGTGCTATGCATATCGCAGCCTTAAAAGCAGGTATAACGAAGGAGCAACTGCAACAACAGTTCACCATCGTGAAGGAATTTCCATTCGATTCCGAACGGAAAATGATGAGTGTGATGGTGAAGGACGAGAACAATAAGCACTTTGTTGTAACAAAGGGAGCGCCTGATGTTTTACTAGGAAAATGTAAATCGATTCTTTGGAATGATAAAGCGCAGTATGTTGATAATGCCATCGTTGAAACGGTCCAAGGAGCAATTGACGAACTGGCTTCTCAAGCGCTTCGTACAATAGCGGTCGGCTATAAAACGATCACGACACCGACTCAATACACACATGAACGGGATATTGAAAAAGAGTTGACGTTAATCGGTATTCAAGGGATTATCGATCCGCCACGACCTGAAGTGAAAGATGCAGTTGCCGAGTGTCGTGTTGCCGGTATTCAAACCATTATGATTACTGGGGACCACAGTTCAACAGCTACTGCCATTGCCAAGCAGTTAGGCATTTATACAGGAAAAGAATTGGTGATTGAAGGAAAAGAATTGAATGAGATGGAGATGCAGGAATTAGTTGACGTTGTAGAAAATGTAGCTGTTTTTTCACGCGTTTCGCCAGAGCATAAATTAAAAATTGTCAAAGCACTTCAGGAAAAAGGACATGTTGTAGCTATGACGGGGGATGGTGTGAACGATGCACCAGCCATCAAGTCAGCCGATATTGGCATTGCTATGGGGATTACGGGAACAGATGTCGCGAAAGAATCGTCTTCACTTGTTTTATTGGATGATAATTTCGCCACCATTAAGGCCGCTATTAAAGAAGGAAGAAATATATATGAAAATATCAGGAAGTTTATACGCTATTTACTAGCTTCGAATGTCGGAGAAATTCTAGTGATGCTCTTTGCGATGATTTTGGCACTTCCGCTTCCATTGACGGCTGTTCAAATTTTATGGGTGAATTTAGTGACTGATGGTTTGCCTGCGATGGCGCTTGGTTTAGACAAGCCGGAAGAAAACGTCATGAAACGAAAGCCGAGATTGGCAAAAGAAGGCATATTTGCGCGAGGGCTTGGATGGAAAATTGTTTCGCGCGGCTTCTTAATAGGCGGGGTAACTTTAGCGGCCTTTATGACCGCTTTGCGAAATGATCCGAATGATTTGGCTTATGCACAAACAATTGCTTTCATGACACTTTGTTTAGCGCAATTTATCCATGTGTTTGATTGTAGAAGTGAAAAAAGCATATTTTCACGAAACCCATTTGAGAATGTATATTTGGTTTGGGCTGTCATTATTTCAATGGCGATGGTTCTTGTGGTCATTTATTATCCACCACTTCAAGAAATATTCGGCACAGTGGCTATCCGGCCGAGAGATTGGTTATTAGTCATTGGGTTATCCGCTGTCCCAACTTTTTTACTAGCAGGTTCATTTTTATTAAGAAAAAAAAATTAAGTTATGCTATAATGTAAGAGGTAATAGAGTGTACTCTATTACCTTTTTATTTTAATAATCAACAAGCAACAATCATTAGCGCAATTTTTACTTTGAAAGCGTGCAAGTAGTGTGTCAAATGTCATTGTAAATACATATAAATCAAATGCTTAATATAACGTACAGTAGTGTAGTGGAATTGGAAGTGACTAACATGGTAATTAGTATGACTGGTTATGGACGCGGTTCTTGTGAAACGGAGAATTTACGTGTTCAGGTAGAAGTAAAAACGGTTAATCATCGCTTTTGTGAGTTTAATATAAGAATGCCCCGTCAATTGCTTGTTTTAGAGGATAAAATAAAAAAACAATTGGGTACGTATATACGTAGGGGGCGAGCGGAAGTCTTCATTACAGTTGAAGGAGAAGGCTTAATCCATAAGATGGTCGATGTTGATTGGATGCTTTTGGATCAATATATGACTAACTTGGAGACGATCTCTACGAAATATCAAATGCACCCGAATAGTTCTTTACAAACGGTCCCACACCTTGAAGGTGTTTTTCTGGTTAAAGAACAACAAGCAAATTCCAGTGAAATCGAAACGCTTATTCAATCTGCTGTTGAACAAGCAGGGGAACAGCTGAAGAACATGCGTGAAGCGGAAGGTTTGCAATTAAAGAAAGATATTTTGCAGCAACTTGAAAAGCTACAAACAGCTGCTGATAAAGTAACACAGTATGCACCGATTGTTATTCAACAATATCAAGATCGTTTACGACAAAAAATGGCTGAATTTACTTCGGGCTTGGTTGATGAAACGAGGTTGTTAAATGAAGTGGCGATTTTTGCAGATAAAGCGGATATTAATGAAGAAATCACGCGATTAAAGAGTCATATTAGCCAGGTTTTGACCACAATTGAACAGCCGGATTCGATGGGAAGAAAGTTGGATTTTATTTTGCAAGAAATGAATCGCGAAGTAAATACGATCGGTTCCAAAGCAAATGATTCCCGGATTGCGATGGAAGTTGTTGAAATGAAAAGTTTGCTTGAAAAAATAAAAGAACAAGTGCAAAATATTGAATAAATCTCGTTTATAGTATGAAGATAAAGGTCAAACTAAATAATGCGATTTTTTATGGGTTACAGAAGTAGATGGTTATATGAACAGCCATTCTCTGCTTCGGTGAATAGAATGATTGATTATGTAGACGAGCAAGGGGAATTTATAAGCGTAACATACGAAGAGGAACAAAAACGGTGCGTATTACCGGGGATGTTCCGATTATATTGTCTGCCATGGAATTGTATCAAGGATTCATGGCAGAGAGGTAATCGTATAGAGGAAGGATAAGTGAAAGTAATGAATGAAAAGGGATTGCTTATTGTATTGTCAGGTCCATCAGGAGTCGGAAAAGGAACTGTCCGTAAAGAATTGTTTTCTCAGCCTGACACTGCATTTGAATATTCGATTAGCATGACAACTCGTAAACCGCGTGAAGGTGAAGTAGATGGTGTCGATTATTTCTTTAAATCACGTGAAGAGTTCGAAGCGTTAATTGAGCAAGGTAAGTTTATCGAGTATGCGGAGTTTGTCGGTAATTATTACGGAACACCGGTTGATTATGTGAAAGATACACTTGCTTCAGGTAAAGATGTGTTCCTGGAAATCGAAGTGCAAGGGGCACGTCAAGTTCGTGAGAAGTTCCCGGAAGCATTGTTTATCTTCTTGGCTCCACCAAGTTTGTCAGAATTGGAAAGCCGTATTGTCGGACGCGGAACCGAGACAGATGAAGTAATCGCAAACCGATTACAAACAGCAAGAGAAGAAATTGAAATGATGGATTTATATGATTATGTAGTAGAAAACGACACAGTCGAGTCTGCTTGTGATAAAATAAAAGCTATTGTCGTTGCAGGGCATTGCAACAGAGAATATGTAGCAAAAAGATATTTGAAAATGCTGGAGGCTGAATAAACGATGTTATACCCTTCTATTGATTCTTTATTAAATAAAATTGATTCTAAATACTCATTAGTTTCTGTAGCAGCAAAGCGTGCGAGACAAATGCAGATCAATCATGATCAAAAAATCGAACACCCAGTTTCTCATAAAAACGTGGGTAAAGCATTAGAAGAAATTAATGCTGGCATTTTAACATACACGCACGAACCAACTGAAAAGACAGAAGCATAGAAATCGAAACCTTGTCCTTTTTGGCAAGGTTTTGTTTTTTGCACTTTAAGAAAGTTTGACTTCTTTAAAGGATTAAAGTGTAAGAAAAGACATCGACTTTCGCCATCAGGGCGATAAGTCGTGTTTTTCTAAATATTCAAATTAAGAAATAGGAATATAAAAGTTGATTATTGGGGAGGAAAGTATAATGCTAAGAAATAAAAAAGTGCTGTTATGTGTAACTGGAGGAATTGCAGTTTATAAAGCGGCAGCCTTTACAAGTAAGCTGACACAGCAGGGAGCAGAAGTGAAGGTTGTGATGAGTGAATCTGCGACGAAGTTAGTGACACCGTTAACATTTCAGGCATTATCCCGCAATGAAGTGTATACGAATACATTTCAAGAAAATAATCCTAAAGTAGTAGCTCATATTGATTTAGCTGATTGGGCTGATTTGGTAGTTGTTGCGCCGGCAACAGCTAATATTATCGGGAAAATGGCAAATGGCATATGTGATGATATGATTTCGACGATTCTGTTGGCGACGACAGCGGATGTATTCGTTGCACCGGCCATGAATGTTCATATGTACGAGCATCCTGCGTTGAAGAAAAATTTAAATACATTAAGTGAATTCGGCTATAAGTTTATTGAACCTGGTGAAGGGTATTTAGCCTGTGGTTATGTAGGAAAAGGCCGGTTGGCAGAGCCGGAAGATATGGTTGCTTATTTGAATGCGTATTATACGAACTTATCAAGCAACCAATTACTAGCTGGACGCAATGTATTGATTACAGCAGGTCCAACAAAAGAAAAAATCGACCCTGTGCGCTTCATTACGAATCGTTCAACCGGTAAAATGGGATATGCTCTAGCTGACGAAGCAGCTAAAATGGGGGCGAATGTGACGCTTGTTTCAGGTCCTGTAACGATTGAAGCACCGCAAAATGTGCAGATTATTCGTGTGGAATCGGCACAAGACATGTATGAAGCAGTCATGCAACGAGCGCAGAAACAAGATTTGATTATTAAAACAGCAGCAGTGGCGGATTACCGACCTAAATATACCCATGATCAAAAGATGAAGAAGAAAGCGGGAGATTTAAGCATTGAGCTTGAACGCACAAAGGATATTTTACTGGAACTTGGTCAGACAAAAGAACATCAAGTGTTAGTGGGGTTTGCCGCTGAGACAGAAAATGTTGAGCAGTATGCGAAAGCGAAATTGGTTAAAAAAAATGCGGATATGATTGTCGCCAATAACGTTTCGGTTTCCGGAGCTGGTTTTGGAAGCAACACAAATGCGGTTACGATGTATAAACAGGACGGTACGTCAATTGATGTGCCGATGATGAGCAAGCAGGATGTGGCAAAACGAATTTTGGCTGAAAGTGCAAGTATGTTAATGAAGGATTGATAGTCATGGAAATTGCATCTGTCATTGTAGATGTGCCTGCTAGACAAACGGATCACACATTTGATTATGTAGTGCCAAAGCAATGGGAAGGCATTGTTTCTCCCGGCATGAGAGTGGTTGTTCCGTTTGGGCCGCGAAAAATTCAAGGATTCGTTATAGCAATCAAGAACAACAGTGAGTTCGATAAACTAAGAAAAATTGATTCTTTGTTGGATATTGAACCTGTCTTGACACCGGAGCTTTTGCAATTGGGTGATTGGTTGACGAAGGAAACCCTTTGTTTGAAAATCATTGCCTATCAAGCGATGCTTCCAGCTGCTTTAAAAGCGAAATATAAAAAATTTCTTAAGCTAACATGTGAATTGGCTGAAATTGATGAACGCATTCAAATATATTTTCGACAACAAAACCTGGTGGATTTTGAAGCGGCAATGGAGCATGAATATGCGAAGCTGTTCCAAAAAGAAATCGTGGCGGGGCATATCGAAGTACACTATGAAGTGAATAATAAATTAAATAAAAAGACAGAGCGCTGTGTAGAGGTGCTCATGTCGAGAGAAGAGCTACAGCAAACGGTTGAACAGCTGAATAAAAGTGCGCGAAAGCAAATGCACTTGTTGCATTATTTAATGGAGCATCCCGAAACGATTGCGGCGCAAAAGCTTTTGCAAATTACCAATTGCGGAGAAAGTGCTTTGAAGGGACTTGTTAATAAAGGTGTTGTGAAAATCATTCAAAAGGAAGTGTATCGTGATCCTTTTAAGGAGCATCAATTCAAAACGAGTGGACACTTGCCATTAACAGATGACCAAGCGAAAGTATTTGAAACGATAAAAGAAAGCGTCGTGAACGAACAACATGATGTTTTCTTATTGCATGGTGTAACCGGAAGCGGGAAAACAGAAGTGTATTTACAAGCAATCGACACAGCTTTATCAAAAGGGAAAGAAGCCATCATGCTTGTCCCTGAAATCTCACTTACTCCTCAAATGGTCAAGCGTTTCAAAGAACGCTTCGGTGAACGGGTGGCCGTCTTTCATAGCGGTTTATCGGTTGGGGAGAAGTATGATGAATGGAGAAGGATTTATCGAAAAGAAGTGCAAGTGGTTGTGGGGGCAAGGTCCGCCATCTTTGCTCCCTTTCAAAATATCGGTTTGATGATTATCGATGAAGAGCATGAAGGGACGTATAAGCAGGAGGAAAACCCTCGCTATCATACACGAGATGTGGCCATTCAAAGAGGACTATATCATCATTGTCCTGTTATTCTTGGAAGTGCTACGCCTACACTCGAATCGTTTGCTCGTGCTAAAAAAGGTGTGTACACGCTTTTAGAACTGCAAAACCGTGTCAATAATAGGCCGCTACCGACCGTTGAAATTGTTGATATGCGGGAGGAATTACGGAACGGGAACCGTTCGGTCTTTTCAGAGAAACTGCTAGAAAAGATAAAAAATCGTCTTGAAAAGAAAGAACAAATTATATTGATGTTAAATAAAAGAGGATATTCTTCTTTTGTCATGTGTCGAAGTTGCGGGGAAGTGGCTAACTGTCCAAATTGTGAAATTTCGTTGACCTTCCATAAATATAACAGCATGCTGAAATGTCATTACTGTGGTTATGAAGAGCAAATGCCTTCTGTTTGTTCGGCATGCGGGAGTGACGCGATACGTTTTTTTGGTACGGGTACCCAAAAGGTGGAAGAAGAATTGTTGAAGCTGTTACCGGAAGCCCGCATCATTCGAATGGATGTCGATACGACAAGTCGAAAAGGAAGTCACGAAAAATTATTGACTTTATTCCAAGATGGAAAAGCGGATATTTTATTGGGCACACAGATGATTGCCAAAGGATTGGATTTTCCAAATGTCACGTTAGTTGGAGTGTTGTCTGCTGATACGATGCTGCATTTACCAGACTTTCGTTCATCGGAAAAAACCTTCCAATTGCTTACACAGGTGAGCGGAAGGGCCGGACGTCATGAATTGCCGGGGGAAGTGATTGTGCAATCGTACACTCCAGAGCATTATTCAATTACACTTGCATCCACACAGCAATACAATGATTTTTTCCTGCATGAGATGTTTATAAGAAGGCAAAACTCTTATCCGCCGTATTATTATATCGTCCTTATTACGGTTTCTCATGAAAATCTAATGACAACCGTATCCACAATGGAAAAAATCACAAACCATTTGTTGCATTCGTTATCGAGAGAAAGCATTATATTGGGACCTTCAGCGTCGCCGATTCCGCGTATCAATAATAGATATCGCTATCAATGTTTGATAAAATACAAACGTGAACCACAGCTAAAGGAAGCATTGAAAAAAATTATGGAGCATTATCAACAAGATATCGCTCAAAAAGGGTTGCAGATCAGTATCGATTTACAGCCTCAAATTATGATGTAATAATGAGTTACAAACATTTAGGAGGAACATAATTGGCATTACTACCAATCGTCGAACATCCAAATGCGATTTTGGAAACGAAATGTGAAGAAGTTACAATCTTTGACCGAACACTGGTGAAATTATTAAATAATATGTATGACACAATGGTGAAGGCTGATGGAGTTGGCTTGGCTGCACCACAAGTGAATGTGGGCAAGCGTATCGCCGTTGTTGAAGTAGATGAAGAGATGGGGAAGATTGAGTTAATCAATCCTGTTATTTTGGAACGAAAAGGCTCTGAAGTGGATGTTGAAGGCTGCTTAAGCTTCCCGGGTTTGTATGGGGAAGTAGAAAGAGCGACGTATGTGAAGGTGCAAGCTCAAAACCGTAAAGGACGCACGTATATGTTGGAAGCGGAAGGTTTTCTGGCGCGCGCCATTCAGCATGAAATGGATCATTTAGATGGGGTCTTATTTACAACAAAAGTGATTCGTTATATAGATGAAGAAGAATTAGAAGGGTATGAAGAAGCATGACAAAAATCGTTTTCATGGGAACGCCGGATTTCTCCGTTCCGGTATTACAAAGAATTTTACAAGATGGATATGATGTAATCGCGGTTGTCACACAGCCGGACCGCCCTGTTGGTCGTAAGCGTGTATTAACACCGCCACCAGTTAAAGTGGAGGCATTAAAACATAATATTCCTGTGTATCAACCTGAAAAAATCCGTGAAAAAGAAGAATTGAATAAAATTTTAGCGTTAGAACCTGATTTGGTTGTGACAGCGGCATTCGGACAAATTTTACCGAAAGAACTACTTGATGCACCAAAGCTTGGTTGCATTAATGTGCATGCTTCTTTATTGCCGGAATTACGTGGTGGCGCACCGATTCATTATGCCATTTTACAAGGAAAGAAAGAAACAGGCATTACCATTATGTATATGGCAGAAAAGTTGGATGCGGGTGATATTTTAACACAAGCAACCGTTGAAATTACGGAAGATGATAATGTGGGTACGTTACACGATAAATTAAGTGCGACTGGCTGCGAATTGTTGTCACAAACACTTCCAAAATTGATTAACGGTGAGTTGAAAAGTATTCCGCAAGATGATTCACAAGCGACATTTGCTTCGAATATTAAACGTGAGCAAGAAAAAATCGATTGGTCGAACAGTGGAGAAACTATTTACAATCAAATTCGTGGTTTAAATCCTTGGCCGGTTGCCTATACGACGTTGCAAGGAAAAGTTGTGAAGGTGTGGAGCTCTCAAAAGGTAACAAACTCATCGGATGCTGTACCAGGAGAAATCATCGAGAAGCAGGAAGATGGTTTCATCGTTAAAACGGGAAATGAGACGGCCATCAAAATTACGGAATTGCAGCCAGCCGGCAAAAAGAAAATGTCTTCATTCGATTTCTTACGCGGAGCAGGCTCACAATTATCAATCGGTGAAAAGTTAGGTACGGACAATGAGTAAAAAACAAGCAGTGAAAGGCGTGCGCGAATTAGCGCTTGATTTAATCTATTCGGTCGAGAAAAATCAATCATACAGTAATTTGCTCTTAAACAATGTTATTAACAAAAACCAATTATCACCTGCAGATAGTCGTCTTCTTACCGAAATCACGTACGGGACAATTCAGCGCAAATTAACATTGGACTATTTTTTGAAGCCATTTGTTAAACAGAATGCGAAATTGGACGATTGGGTAATGATATTGTTGCGTTTATCCTTATATCAGATGTATTATTTAGACAAAATCCCTGATCATGCAACGATTTTCGAAGCAGTGGAAATTGCCAAAAAACGTGGGCATAAAGGGATTTCAAGTATGGTAAACGGAGTGTTGCGAAACATTCAAAGAAAAGGTGTTCCTTCATTAGAGGAAATCAAAAATCCGATTGAACGTATTTCAATTGAAAGCAGTCATCCGTTGTGGCTTGTAGAGCGTTGGGTTCAACAGTACGGAATTGAGAAAACGAAAGATATGTGTGAATGCAATTTACGTGCACCACAACAAACAGCCAGAGTGAACAGCAAAAAAGCCACTAGAGCAGAAGTGATGAAAAATCTGGAGGAAGAAGGATTCCAAGTGAAGGAAAGTGAAGCACTGCCAGATGGCATTGTGTGCTTACAAGGGAATTTGGCGAATTCGGAATTATTTAAGGAAGGATTCTTGACGATTCAAGATGAAAGCTCCATGATTGTCGCGTATGCTTTAGGTGCGAAAGATGATGACAAAGTATTGGATAGCTGTGCAGCTCCTGGAGGGAAAACAACGTCAATTGCTGAAAAATTGACAAGCGGTACCATTACTGCGCTGGATCTTCATGAACATAAAATTAAGCTGATTGACCAACAAGCTACGAGACTCGGCTTAACGAATATTACTACAATGGCTTATGATGCAAGAAAAGTGCAAGAAAAGTTTGCTGCTGAGTCTTTTGACAAAATTTTGGTGGATGCTCCTTGTTCTGGTCTTGGTGTAATGAGAAGAAAGCCAGATGTGAAATATACGAAAAGTGAAAAAGATATTGAGCGACTTGCGACTATTCAAAAAGCAATATTACAAGCGACAGCTCCTTTATTAAAACCGGGTGGTACACTTGTCTATAGTACTTGTACTGTCGATCAAGAAGAAAACAATCAAGTAGTGGCACATTTTTTACAAGAAAACCAACAGTTTATTGCAGATACAGAATTTAAAAACAGACTTCCGGAACATGTTCGTCCGTTCGTTGACGAAAATTGCTTACAGCTGTTTCCGCAAGACCTAGAAAGTGATGGGTTTTTCATTGCTTGCTTTAGAAAGAAGGAATCGATATGACACAAACAGAAACAAAAGTAGAACAGCAGAAGCCATCCATTTATTCATTAGAGCCACAGGAATTGAAAACATGGTTATCCGAAAATGGTGAAAAACCATTCCGTGCCGATCAAATTCTTCAATGGTTATATAAACAAAGAGTATCAAGCTTTGAGGATATGTCGAATCTATCCAAAGGTTTACGTGAAAAGCTGGAAAATCACTTCACCTTAACAACCTTGAAAACATTGATTCAACAGACGTCAGCTGATGGAACTATGAAGTTTTTATTTGAACTTCATGATGGATATTCCATTGAAACCGTCTTAATGAAACATGACTATGGCAATTCTGTTTGTGTAACGACACAAGTAGGATGCCGTATCGGATGCACGTTTTGTGCGTCAACATTAGGAGGATTGAAAAGAAACTTAGAAGCGGGTGAAATTGTTGCGCAAGTAGTGAAAGTGCAGCAAGCTCTTGATGAGATGGACGAGCGCGTAAGCTCGGTCGTTATTATGGGAATTGGTGAGCCGTTTGATAATTATGAGGAAATGATGAGCTTCTTGCGCATTATTAACCATGAAAAAGGCTTGCACATTGGAGCGCGCCATATTACTGTTTCAACAAGTGGAATTGTACCGAAAATTTATCAGTTTGCAGATGAAAACTTACAAATCAATTTTGCCATTTCTTTACATGCCCCTAACAATGAATTACGTGGAAAATTAATGCCGATTAATAGAGCTTACAAAC
This sequence comes from Bacillus sp. (in: firmicutes), assembly GCA_051873995.1. GTDB lineage: Bacteria > Bacillota > Bacilli > Bacillales > DSM-1321 > Bacillus_AD. The sequence continues at coordinate 5,603 of JBJEFL010000176.1, read as the reverse complement.
TTCCGCAATTAATGGAGGCAGTGAAATATTACACCAAGAAAACAGGTCGTCGTATTACTTTCGAATATGGTTTATTTGGTGGAGAGAACGATCAAGTTGAACATGCTATTGAACTGGCTAACTTAATCAAAGGTTTGAAATGTCATGTGAACTTGATTCCGGTTAACTATGTACCAGAACGTAATTATGTTCGAACACCGAAAGAGCAAATTGCGTTATTTGAAAAAACGTTAAAAGATAAAGGTGTAAATGTAACGGTTCGTCGTGAACAAGGTCATGATATTGATGCAGCATGTGGACAACTTCGAGCGAAGGAGAGAAAAGAAGAAACGAGGTGAGCCTGATGGAGGCTGTTTTTAAAACAGACCGCGGCAAAGTAAGGCAACACAATGAAGATAACGGGGGAGTCTTTCAAAATAATGAAGGCATGCTAGTTTTAGTGGCAGATGGAATGGGTGGACATCGTGCTGGTGATGTGGCCAGTAGGATGACCCTCGAACATTTACAGCAAGCATGGAGTCGTGCCAGCAATTTGACGACTCCTGACGCTGTTGAAGCGTGGTTGAAAGAAACGATTTCAGATGCGAATGACATCGTCTACAAACATGCGGAGTCTCATTTGGAGTGTCAAGGAATGGGCACGACGATTGTCGCGGCGGTATGTACAGGTGGATTTACGACTATTGCTCACATTGGGGATAGTCGCTGTTACATATGTAATGAAAACGGTTTTAAACAAGTCACCGAAGATCATTCTTTAGTCAATGAATTAGTACGAACAGGGCAAATCAGTCGAGAAGATGCTGAACATCATCCACGGAAAAATGTTTTATTGCGTGCATTGGGAACAGAGGAGACAGTTGTGTCTGACATAACGACCATCATCTTTGAAGAAGGTGATTATTTATTATTATGCTCGGATGGCCTTTCCAATAAAGTAAGTGAACAAGAGATGATGCATGTCATTCAGCTTGACATTTCTTTGGACGAGAAAGTGATGGAACTTATTCGGAAAGCAAATGATGCCGGTGGAGAAGATAATATCAGTCTTGTGCTTTTACATTATGATGGTCCAATTATAGAAAGCGGGCGATTATAATGCTGATTGGAAAACGAATTTATGGTCGCTATAAAATCGTTGAGATGATTGGCGGCGGTGGAATGGCTAACGTCTATCTGGCAAAGGATATGATTCTTGAAAGGGAAGTGGCCATTAAAATATTGCGCATGGATTTCAATAACGATGAGGAATTCATTAAACGCTTTAATAGAGAAGCGCAAAGTGCAACTAGTCTTGCCCATCCGAACATTGTCAGTATTTATGATGTGGGCGAGGAAAACGATATTTATTTCATTGTCATGGAATACGTGAAAGGTTATACGCTAAAGCAGTATATTCAACAGCATCACCATATACCTATTGAGAAAAGTATGTCAATTATGGAGCAAATCACTTCCGCCATTGAGCATGCGCATCAACACGGTATTATTCACCGAGATATTAAACCGCAAAATATTTTGATTGATGAAAATGGTCATGTGAAAATAACGGATTTCGGCATTGCGACAGCTTTAAGTGCCACTACGATTACACAAACGAATGCTGTACTAGGTTCGGTTCATTATTTATCTCCTGAGCAAGCTAGAGGAGGCATGGCCAATAAAAAGTCGGATATTTATTCGTTAGGTATTGTCATGTTTGAATTGCTGACCGGACGACTTCCTTTCTCAGGCGAGTCGGCAGTATCTATTGCTTTAAAGCATTTACAATCCTCTACACCTTCATTGAAAAGGTGGAATCCGAATATCCCTCAAAGCGTGGAGAATATCGTCTTAAAGGCAACTGCTAAAGATCCGTTCAATCGGTATGATAGTGTCCGTCAAATGAAAGAAGATATTGCGACAGCCTTGCAGCCGAATCGTACAGGAGAAAAACCTTATGTGATACCGAATGATATTGATGCAACGAAAGCGATGCCTATCATTACGGATACGACTATTTCTGGGCAAGAGGAAACCATCATTCTCAATGGTCATACGCAGGTTTTTGCTGAAAAAGAAAAGGCGCCGGTTAAAGAAAAAGAAGTTAAAACAAAAGCTGTAAAGGGTACTAAAAAGAAGAAGCAGAAGAAAAGTAAACAAAAGAAGCCGAAAAGAAAGCGCACAAAAATATGGGCAGGCATTATTGTGCTACTTGTTATTTTGGGTGTAGCTGCTGCCATGTTGTTGCCGGATTTTTTAGCTTCTTCGGATGTTGAGGTACCGGATGTGCAAGGAAAAGAGCTGAACGAAGCGCAGAATGAGCTGATAACGAACGGTTTTTTAATCGGTGAAATCATAGAAGTGACGGATGAAGATATAGAAGAAAATAACGTGGTTCGTACAAATCCGAAAGCAGGGAAAATGGTGGCGAACGGTTCGGAAATTGACCTTTATGTGAGTACTGGCAAAAAGAAAGTTGAAGTGGAGAATTTTGTCGAACGAACCTATAGCGATCCTGTGAAAAATGCCATTATCAGTCAAGGATTTCAAGAGCCAAAGTTAGAGTATGAATATAATGAGGATTTACCTGAAGGAACGATTATTCGTCAGTCACCTGATGCAGGTGAGCAAGTGGCTCCTTCGGAAACAGAGTTTGTTTTAACAATCAGCCAAGGACCCGATAAAATTAGATTGAAGGATTTAGAAGGTTATAATAAAAAAAGCTTGGATGATTATGAAAATGAAACAGGTTTAAATATTGTAACGAAAGAAGTATATACGGACAGTGATGAAGATAAAGGGCTTGTGATTTCACAATCTCCTGCAGCGTATACAATGGTAAGCAAGGGAACAACGGTCACGGTCCAAATATCATTGGGACAAAAAGAGTTGCCTCCTAAAACGGTAAATCTAGAAGTCGACATTCCGTATGAACCGGAAGTGGAAGGTCAACCGCAGGTAATAGAAATCATGATTGAAGATGAGTATCATGAAATCATTGTGCCTGCTGATACATTCTCTATTACAGAAAATACGAAACGTACGATCACATTAACAATCGCACCGAATCAAAAAGCGAGTTATCAAATTATCCGTGATAATAAGGTAATTGATAGTCAAAAGGTTCCTTATCCTACTGATGATTAATGCTGAAGGGCTATCCGTTTTTCGGACAGTCCTTTGCCTTGTTTATACGGTACAAGTAAATTAGGAGTGAAGCTATGCCTGAAGGTAAAATTATTAAAGCTTTAAGTGGATTTTATTATGTAAAAGACGGTGAGAAAACGATACAATGTAGAGGAAGGGGTGTTTTTCGCAAAAAGAAAATCACACCTCTCGTTGGTGATTCCATTGTTTATCAGTATGAAAATGAGAGCGAAGGCTATATTCTAGAAATTAAAGAAAGAAAAAATGAACTTGTCCGACCGCCAATCAGTAATGTCGATCAAGCCATTCTTGTCTTTTCAGCCGTCGAACCGACGTTCAATCCTGTATTATTGGACCGTTTTCTCGTTTTGATTGAAGCGAACCATATCGATGCCATTATTGTGTTAAGTAAAATGGATTTATTAACGGAAGCCGATGAGCTTCAAAAAATATTAGCGTTTAAACAAGATTATGAAAAGATGGGTTATCCTGTTATTACGACATCTTCCAAGACAGAAGATGGTATGAATGAACTACTTCCGTACTTAAGTAACGGTGTTAGTGTATTTGCAGGTCAATCAGGTGTAGGAAAATCATCCTTGTTAAATGCGTTGAACCCACTTTTGGCATTGAAAACAAATGATATTTCTAGTCATTTAGGACGAGGGAAACATACAACGAGACATGTTGAACTTATTCCGATTGAGGGTGGATTGGTAGCGGATACACCTGGATTTTCATCATTGGATTTTACTATCGAAGATACCGAGTTATCAGATTGTTTTCCTGAAATAAGAGAAAAAAGCAAAGAGTGTAAGTTCAGAGGATGCATGCATGATCGAGAACCCAAATGTGCCGTGAAAGAAGCGGTGCAAGATGGTGAAATAAAACAATACCGTTATGACCACTATTTGGAGTTTTTAGAGGAAATCAGAGACAGAAAGCCGAGGTACTAAATATGATAAAGATAGCTCCTTCTATTTTATCTGCAGATTTTGCAAAGCTTGGGGAAGAGATTAAAGACGTTGAACGCGGTGGCGCAGATTATATTCACGTTGATGTGATGGATGGTCATTTTGTGCCGAATATTACGATTGGACCGTTAATTGTAGAAGCGATTCGTCCGATTACAAAACTTCCATTGGATGTACATTTGATGATTGAAAATCCAGATGCCTATATCGAAGCATTTGCGAATGCTGGAGCAGATTATATTACTGTCCATGTTGAAGCTTGTAAGCATTTGCATCGTACTATTTCATTGATTAAATCTCTAGGAGTGAAGGCGGGGGTAGTGTTGAATCCCGCTACACCGGTAAGTATGATTCAACACGTGATTAAAGATGTGGATATGGTGTTGTTAATGAGTGTAAATCCTGGATTTGGTGGACAATCATTCATTCATGAAGTTCTTCCGAAAATTGAAGAAGTGAAAGAAATGGCGATTCAATACAATCCAACACTTGAAATTGAAATTGATGGCGGCGTGAATGCGGAAACAGCGAAGCTTTGTGTGGAAGCTGGTGCGAATGTACTAGTGGCCGGTTCAGCAATTTATAATCAAAGCGACCGCAAAAAGGCAATTGAAGCAATTAGAGGGTATTAAATAATACATAATAAACAGTCGGCATCCAAATGTGCCGGCTGTTTTTATACAAGAAAGAAAAGGTTGTTTTTGATTTCAAAAGCTTCCTATTTATTAAGTTTCAAGAGGAGTTCGGACCGAATAAATGAAAGTCTGTTGAAATAAGCGAGAAGATGTTTAAACAATTATATTTATATAATGGTTTGGTTGGAAGTCATTTTATTATTAGGAAAGGCGAGGGAAAGTGTTGAAAAAAATTTATATTATGGCTGGGGGACCGGTAGATGGCATTCCTGATGTGTCTCAGATGGAGACGCCGACAGTTTGGGTTGGAGTAGATAAAGGCATCAGCACACTTCTTTCGTACGGTGTGACTCCACAGGTAGCATTTGGTGATTTTGATTCTATAAAAGCAGAAGATTTAATTACAATTCAAAATAATGAAATGATTATTTTTGACTATCCTTCGCAAAAGGATGATACGGATTTGGCTCTAGCTGTAGAATGGGCACTGGGTCAAGAGTCGGATGAAATATGCATTTTCGGCAGCACTGGAGGGCGAATGGACCATACGATGGGTAGTGTAGGTTTGTTGCTTCAGGAACGAACACTTCAAAGTCGTACGTTCGTTTCTATTGTGGATCGTTGGAATGTCATGTATGCCGTCCTCCCTGGTATATATGAAATCCATCAAAATCTGAAATTCAAGTATATTTCTTTCTTTACGATGACACCTGTAGTGAAGGGACTGACGTTGGAAGGCTTTCAATATCCTCTGCAAAATAAAACGATTACGCTTGGGTCAAACTTATGTGTCAGCAATGAACTTATTTCGGAAAGTGGTCATTTTTCATTTACAGATGGCATATTATTAGTTGTAAGAAGCAAT
>JBJEFL010000175.1:0-1648 GCA_051873995.1 Bacillus sp. (in: firmicutes) | reverse complement strand
TTTGAAGAAAGAAGAACTGGATTGAAGGGGATGTGGCAAAGCGTTGGAATCGAAGCGATAGAAAGTTCCCTCTGGAGGTTGTGAATTTTGCCTTCAGAGGGATTTTTCAATATTTTTGAGAGTAAACATAGAGATTACTTTTTTGGTGCAGCTTCTGCTCAGATGTATTTTAGTGTTATTAAGCAAGATGATATCGTTGTGACGGATGGCTTTGATTTTTGTCAGGGATACAATACAGCTTTGGTTGCATTTTACGAAGTTATAAGACGCCAGAACCTTCAATTCTGCATTTAAAGTCCCATATTTGGTATATGTGTTATCAAGTGTATGAATTGTGATGTTGTGTTCTTGGATTTCCAAATAGTAAATGTCACAGATTTTTATTTTGGAAATAGAAGTTCTGGTCTTACAAATATACTCCTGCTGCATGTCTGCATAGAAAGCTAAGGCTTGATTCAAGCCTGACGTTCCGTAAGTTTTGAGAAATCTAGTAAGATTATTTTGAAGTGTTTTATTGTTCGTAATTTCTTGTAGCCAATCCATGTTTATCTCCCCATTTTTGTATATAAATAATACGTATGTGAAGGCGAAATGTAACAGTGTTTTTTTGATGTTAAGAGATTTGTTGTTAGATATGTTGTTTATATAACTGGATATGATGTAAGGAGATTGAGCAGAAAAAAATGAGAAAATCGAAAAATAGATCTTCTAATCCGAGTAGAGGCAGAGATCAAAGACCTGCCAATCTCTAATAATCTTTGTGAGGCAAACATAAAGCCATTTGCAACAGCAAGACGTGCATGGCTGTTTGCAGATACTCCGAAGGGTGCTTTTGCAAATGGAGTATTTTATACACTGGTAGAGAGCGCACGTGCCAATAACCTGGACGTATACGAATACCTGAAATATCTGCTCACAGAAATGCCAAACAATCATCATCTGGAGCATCCGGAAATCATAGATCGGTACCTGCCGTGGTCGCCAGAGCTACCGGATACCTGCAGGCTTAAAATACGAAATAAAAAGTGCTTCAAATGAATCTGTAGTGAGTATAACAAAAAAACTTCTGTTATGCACTACGCCTTCTTTTGAAGCACTTACACTCTGGTACTGTATTATGGACACAAAAAGCGTTGGAATAAGCCAAAGAGTCTGAAAGAAAGGTTGGATATACCACCTGAATTTGAAGAGTTTGTAAATGATTATAAGATTAATCTGTTTGAAATTGCGTATTTGACGAGAGAACAGATTGATATGTTTCAAAGTGATTTTCGGATTGTTGCAGATTATTTTGTGTAAATGCGGGAAAGCGGTGATTATATTCCTGAATCAAACGTGTTCAGGAAACGATGCAGTTGTTGAGTGTGATGACTCAGGATAATCGTTTTGAGGAAGCATATAATGACAGTGGCGAAGGAGGTATCCGTAATATGTGTGATGTATTAGATCGAGTCGAAAGTAAAGGCAGAGCGGAAGGTGAGATGAAAAGAGCTAAGGAAACTGCACATAACCTTTACAACATGGGGATGAGTGATGAGTTTATTGCAAAAGCTGTGAATGTCAGCATTGAACTTGTGAGAAAGTGGCTGGGATTGGGATTGGTATCGGTGTAATATCTAATAACACGTGTACTGTAGAATAAATTGGG
>JBJEFL010000174.1:0-8009 GCA_051873995.1 Bacillus sp. (in: firmicutes) | reverse complement strand
ATCGTATCGTTTAGCTTTTGGCGATATTTGTCCTTCCAAGTTTGTTCATCCTTCACTAGGTCGTCACAGAAAGCTGCTACATCCTTGCCTGTAAGGTCAGTGACTTTCTTACCATTCACAATTCCTTCCTCAAAGAGGTCGAGAATGCCGTAAAAGATACGGCTGCTACCTTTCCAATCAGTGGGACCACCACCAACAGTCCATATATATTTTTGGATAGCCTTGTACGCGTTGCGATATTCACTTGGAAGTGCTTTCGCACGTGCTTCCATCGCTTTCCATTCCCTTTTTTCATCGAGACTTCCAATAATTTTTTCTAAAAAATTCATGTCACTTCTCCTCTTTCAATTTTTAATTTTGAGTTCGTTAATTTTACTCGAAACAAAGTTCCATTTTCTCCAAAAAATTTCAAGTTGTTCTTCTCCCGCAGTGTTGAGTGTATAAAATTTTCTGGGCGGTCCCATAGTCGAGGGTTTCTTCTCTATGTTCACAAGATTATTTTTCTCAAGTCGCATAGTAATTGTATAAACAGTGCCTTCAACTACATCAGTAAAGCCGAGTTGTCGAAGGGTTTGCGTGATTTCATATCCATAAGTTTCACCACGGCTGATGATTTCAAGTACACAGCCCTCTAGCACACCTTTCAGCATCTCTGTAATATTTTCCAAAAAATCCACTCCATTTGTATTTCACTATTTATCAGGTATTTTGTTGTAATACTAGTAAGTCACACTAACTACCAGTATATAGTAACACATAGTAGTCGTTTGTAAAGATATTTTTTCCTTCGTTAGAGAAACTTTTTGAATAATCACTGAAACTTTTAACTGTTTAACTCGTATTTATATGTAAATAACTTACATATAAGGAGATTATTATGTCAAAAGGAATTTTAGGGATCATACTATCGATTATTGGTGCGCTTGCCATAATCATTAATATTTCTTTTTTTCAGCAAACGGAATGGTATAATATAGTCCGATGGATTTCATACCCTGTGCTTTTTATAGGTATACTGTTAATTCCGCAATACTCTAAATCAAAAAGCAATAATTAAGGGAAGCAGAAATCTGTTTTCCTTTATTCATTTTTCAGTTTCTATTTGTCCTTACCTCACATCATTTATCTTTGTTTATTACATAACAACCTCGATTTTCTGCTATTGCACCTGTTCGTTCAACAAGCCAACATGAAAAAGCTATTTAAACCTGACATTTCCTACATATTGAACATTGTTCAAGTCATTTTGTCCATTTGTGCTGTATTGAAAGTTATAAAGCAAAATAACACTATTGACGCTTTCAGTTAAATTTTCTCCTTGCCTTTTAATGAAGTTTGGAATAACAACATCATCATATGAACACCCCTCTAAGAGTGTTTGAATGTCCTTTATCTCCCCATCAAAATACTCAGCTTCCATAAAATCCTCATCATAATAATCAATTTGAAAATGCTTTTCAAATTCCGATGCCACAGAATCTCCATCCTCGGTATAAGAAATGAACAAGTAATTTTGAAAGTCTTTATCTGATTCGAATTTTCCCACCCATAATGATACATAACCTTCTTGTTCCATCAATGAATGCCTCCTATTCACTTATGTATAAGATTATATTCGGCTTCGTATTCAACTATCCTGCTCTGTCCGTTTCTCCAATAAGAACTTCAACCAAAAAGTCTTGGATCAACACACCCATTGATTGAATAAGGATTAACCCTCCATTTATCTGTTATAATCCCTGAACAAGCGGTATAACAAATACAAAAAACAGCCATTCTGTAATATATAAAGGAGTTTCTTTACATCGCCATAACAATAACAATACATATCATTAACAATAATGAAAATCATTATCATTGATGCTATTATATTCCTTAATCTTTATTATTTTGAACTACAGGAGGAAAGTGGGATGATTGATGCTTTAAGGCAAAACAAAAATGTTTCTATACTCTTAGCTGTATTACGTGTATATCTTGGGTATACGTGGTTTATGGCTGGTTGGGGGAAAATAGTAAGTGGAAATTTTGATGCTTCAGGCTTTTTACAGGGGGCACTGACTAACTCAGCAGGAGAAAACCCAGCTGTTCAAGAATGGTGGGTCGTATTTCTAAAAAATATAGCCATTCCTAATATAGAGGTAATTAACCAATTAGTACCTTGGGGAGAACTACTTGTAGGTCTAGGTTTATTAATCGGTTGTTTTACAAAAACAGCCATATTTTTCGGAATAGTGATGAACTTTTCTTATATGTTTAGTGGTACTACAAGTACAAATCCACAACTTGTTTTATTGTCAATGTTTATCCTAGTTTCTGCTATGAATGCAGGAAGATATGGTGTGGATGGTATGATTATGCCAACTCTAAAAGAAAAACTATTTGTTAACAAAACAAGAAAGGTAAAAAACGCCACTTAATTTTGAATACATAGACTCGAAAGACCACCAAATTGGCGGTCTTTTTGGCCATCTTCTTATTGAACTAAACTACTTCGATAGCAGCATACAAAATGGAGAAGTAGTATTCCTACAAAATAACACGAAACAAAGTTATTAATTGCACAAAATAAACACTTATGTAAAAATAATCCTGTTAGGTCAAAAAAATATAGATTAAGGAGAGACACATGAAGAAATTAATTGGTTCATTGCTTATTATTTTAACTGTTGGATTTATCTTATATTTCAATTTTGATTCAATTAATGAAACTGCTGAAAACAATCTTACTGCTCCTAAAGAGGAGAAAATAGAGACATTACAAGTTACTTCTGATAAAGTTTTTGAACTTGGATTCGATCAAGGTATTAATGACATTCTTTTAAATAGTGATAGCATTTATGTTATAGACAGCAACAATCGTGTTATAAAAACAACTATCAAGAAGATTAATGACCAATTAATAAACATTCTTCCTCCTAAGAGTGGCTATGAAGAAGGAGAAAGTTATCGCTTATTTATAAATAGAGACTTAGACCTTGAAAATGTACATAATGAAAAATTGCCAGACGAATACGAAATTGCTTTTGAAATAAATAGTAAAACATAGATAGACGGACTAGTCCTATTTAGTCCGTCTATCTATATTTTATACATGATCTATAAAGCTAACCTGTACATTCATTTATATTCCATAACCCAATACTTTACCTCAGACGCACATTCTTCAACAACCTTCTTCCAGCCCTTATATTCATAGAATTTCATTGCCTGATTATTTTCAGATACACACTTCAAGCGTAATGGTCTATTCATTTTCTCTATGGCGAAGTCAATTAATCGTCCACCAACACCCTTCCCTGAAAATGCAGGGTCCACAAATAAACTATGTATAAAATTGTCTGGTACGTATAATGCTGCAAATCCAAGAATTTTACCATCTTCCTCAGCTAAAATAACATAATCGTCAACTGTATCCTTATCAAAATCTTCTAGAGACATTTTTTCTGTACATTCCCAATGAAAACTTTTAGTACGTGCTTCCAGATATATGCGTCTCAAATCAGGATAATCTAATTCATTCGCAACTCTAATATTCAATCTTTCACGCTCACTTTCTTTGATGTAATACCCTGTAAACATTGAAATGTCTGGCATCTATGTAAATTAGTCTAGCAGAAAATCCTCTACTAAACCGCCTGTTTATAACATAAGAACTTCAACAAATGGGTGGGTTAATCTTTCTTAGATCAGCGCACCCATTTGTTGTATAAAGAAAAGGCTGTCCATATGACAGCCACAATCTCAGCTATTGTATCTATGGGTTACTGAGCATTTATATAGTAGACCAAATGGTCCGTCCATTCTCCATGTTCATAAATAAACCCTTCACGCATACATTCGTATTTCATTCCTACGCTCTTTGCTAATTGAATAGAAGGAGGATTATCAATATTGATATGCGCTTCAATACGATGGAATTTCAAGTCGCGAAAGGCAATAAGTATTGCTGCTTTCACTGCCTCTTTTCCGTAACCTTTTTGCCAAAACTGATTATGAATTGTATAACCGATTCTTCCCCATTGAAAAACATCCCTAGCCAACGTGGAAAAATCCACTACCCCTATGTGTTTGCCATCATCTTTATGAAAAATGCCGAATACGTGAGCTATATCATTTAATGCCAACTCTTGGTGTTTCTTCACCAAATTAGTAAACCATTCCTCCGTGCATTCACTCATATCCATTTTCCCTTTGTCATGTCTGTGTTGAGAGGGAAATCTATTCTCAAACGCATTAAGCCAATTTTTATAATCATCATTTTTTAATGGTCTGATTACTAATCTCTCTGTTTCTAACATACAATCAAATACTTTTTTCGTTTCTAACAATGTGATATCTTCCTTTCAGAATCTTTTTTTTGAGAACGATTGATTACATGAACTAAGTGATTAAATTTATTAATCATAAGACATCACACCTTCCCTTTTAACATTCTGAATATTATAACACTTATTTTTCTGCTTATGTAACTAACCTACCCCGTTAACAGCGTAAAAAAGCGATTCCTCGTAATGCCGAATCGCTTCCGTTAGTTTTATGTAGTACTTTTCTTTTCTCCTCGTATTTTATATTCAAGGGTAATGGGCATATTGGTCCCTTATCGGAATGTTCCTCTATCTGATATTATTCTAATAATATGGCTCCGACCAATGAAGATGCTCAGAAGTGCATCAATTCGGATTCATAGCCTAAACCATAACTGAAAGACGAAGTGGAGGTAAAATAATTGTTCTTTCTAATAGATAGTGCATTGGCGTTTTTGCTATCTTTGCCGTTACTGGTTGTTTATTTAAGAATAAGTAATGTAAAAGAGCATAGCAGTAAAGTATTAAGTTGGAATGGTCCCTTGTGGTTGCTTAATTTCATCTTGATACAATCAATAATTGCAGATGGTGAATTAGTTTGGGTTATATTGCTTTTTCAATTTTTCTTAATTTTGCCTATAAGTATTGTCAGTTACATTTATTTGTCAAACCTTGAAGAAGCTGAGCACCAATCGAATTATTTCAAGATGGGCTTAAAGAAAAAACAATTTATGACTCTTGGAGTGCTGTCCATTTTGAGCTGCTTATTGATTGGTTGGAGTATCGATTACAATAATCAAAAAGTGGCGGATACTCACACTAAACTGATGAATGAATTAGCAAATAGCGATAACCCTACTGAACTATTAATGTATGAAACATTTAGCCCCGAAACTTTATTGGATATCTTGCCTTCCATAGATGAAGTGAAAGATGGCGAAGTGGATGTTAGATCCTCGCCTTGGAAAAGCACGGTCACTGTGGTGACGGACAACGCTCAAGAAACGGTTGAAAGACATTTTACATACGTTCGATTTGAGAATGAATGGAAGCTGGATGGAAGCTACAGTAGCAGTGTTCACTATAAACAAATTGATTAAATGATACTTGAAATCTATTAAAATAAAATGATAGTATAGTACAATCAGTGTGTAGAGATATTGGTCTTTTTGGATCAAAAATATATGTCTTGCGATACGTCTGCCATCTGAAATAGTATTTATGGAGATGACAAACAATATGCATGCAGAAACAAGACTTCCTAGGAACGGTAAAGAAGGAATCCTCTTTTTATTGATTATTTCAATTATTTCAGTAAATACGATTGCCCCTATCATTATCGGTTTGGAACGTGGTTTCAGTAAAGACGTCTATTTGGATACATTAAAGATTATTCCAATTATGTGGGTAATTGTTGTTTTATCAGTTAGATTCCTTGCGGGGCCGATTGTTGGCAAAATACTGCCGAAGTTTGTGGGACAGACAGATGGATTTAATGCTCGAATATTATTTAATACACTATTAAATGTAACGGTGCTTTCTCTCTGGCTGACAATCATAGGAACTTGGGTTGGTACGAAGCAAATAAGTCTGGAACCGTTTGAAAACTTCCTTCATATTTGGCCTAGAAACTTTGGGATTGCATTTTGGATTGAATTGCTGCTTGCACAGCCAATTGCAAGATTTGCAATGAAACAAATCCATTTAAAGCAAGATCGAAAAAATATGCGTTAAAACATGACTTATACAGCCGATTGGTTTTAAAACCAGTCGGCTTTTTAATTTCATACAGATTCTTATGTTACAAACGGACAGTTTTATGGAAACAGGTATAAACGATGGAATTATAGAATATTTACCACAGAAACTATTCACAGGAGGTACTGAGTTTGAATAATCACCATCAAACACCTGAAGAGAAAAGAGAAAGGGCGAGACAAGAAGAACTTACAAATAAGCCAACCGGTGCTTTAAAAGGTGGGTTTGATAGAGCTGAAAACGGGCATTTAGCAGACTTGGCTGGAGGCTTAGGTTGGAAAGGAACAGGCATATTAATCGTTGTTTTAATCATTGGATATGTGGTATATAAACTGTTTTTTTAAAGCTCCGTACGGAACGATTGTTGCTTTTCGTTATGAACAGCGTAGGTTTATGAAATAAGCGCGAAATACGTCTATATTTGCGCGATATTTCGATATTTATGCGCGAATACCAAACTTTTTGCGCTAAATTGCTCCTTCTATGCGCGAAACAAAGATTTTAAGCAAGTGCTGTCTCTGCGACTGGATGCATTGATGGCAAAATGAAATTGAAAAAAAGCCGCAATATGCCAATAATTGCGGCCTTTCCACATATAGTGCCTATTCTAAAATAAACTGACTAATAACAGGCACCAATTCCGCCTGTAGTGGCAATGATGCATCCGTATACGTCGCCAAGTTCCCTTCCTTGTCGGCAGGGGCTTCCTTCAGCACATGATTCATGTTGTCCAAATAGATGAGCTTCGCCTCTTTCTTGCCTTTCTTCAACGCCTCGCTGTCTGTTTTCGTAATTTGCAAATCATTGGTTCCTTGAATCAGCAGGGTTGGAACCGTCACATCTTGAATGACTTTGGACGGATTATATTTCAGCCATGACATCATATATGGTTGCACGGAAGGTCGGAATAGTGACTGCAGTTCAGTCGGCACATCCGAAACGCTTTGACCGTTTTTCAGTGCGGTGAGAATCTTTTCGGTTTCTTCCTTCAAAGCTGGCGTCAATTGTCCCTCCAACTGTTCAAGCAACAGCTCATCAGTCGGTCGCCCTGCCCCGGCAAGGGATATGAATGACGCAACATCAGCTTTTTGACTGGCTAGCATACCGACCAATGAACCTTCACTATGCCCGATGATGTGAACACTCGTGAAATCATCCATGGAAGAAAGATACTGAATGACCGCCACCGCATCCTCGACATATTGCTCGAAGGATAACTCTTCTTCCTTCGATACAAAGGCGGCATTTTTCCCGATACCGCGCTTATCGTAGCGAATCGTAGCAATCCCTTCCTTCGCCAAACCTTCCGCCAACATTTTCAAACTGTCATTTTTCCCTGTCCCCATCGTATTGCCGTCTTGGTCGGTTGGACCTGAGCCAGGCAAAATGACGGCAACCGGAGAAGAACCATCCTGCACAGCTTTCTGGAGCGTCACTTTAAGCGACCCGTTCGCAACCGGTACAGACAGCTCATGATCAGCTGCAGCTTCCTCTTCGTAGACAGTCAACGTCATCGGGAACGTTTGACCATTCTGTTTGAACGTGCCCTCCAGTTGATTCCCCTTCAATTCACCGTTGATGCTAACGAGAGAGCCTTGCAGGTCAATCGTGATTTCCACTTCATTTCCGTTGTACGCGACACTTTTGAACGGAAAATCATGCAATCCTTGCACTGGCACAGATAAACTCCCCGTCTCTTTTTCCAACTTCAAAATAATCGGAAGAGGCGACTGCGGTATCTCAATATTCCCCGCCCATTCATTCAACAATTGCTCATTCACGTCACGCACCTCCGTCTGTGCTTCCTCATCAGCCTTACAAGCAGTCAATAGCAACATCAACAAACCAAGCACCCAAACCTTTTTCCTCATCTACCCACCCCTTATGTAAAAATAACCATCTCCTCTACTGTAACCTTAAAACGAAATTTCTTCAAAAATATTC
>JBJEFL010000173.1:0-1663 GCA_051873995.1 Bacillus sp. (in: firmicutes) | reverse complement strand
TTACACGTGGTCCCTATACGATTCAAGGATATTACAAAGCACCGGAGCATAATGCGAAAGCATTTACGAAAGATGGATTTTACCGTACAGGGGATGTCGTGAGTGTAAATGAACAAGGTTATCTGACGGTAGAAGGGAGAGAAAAGGACCAAATTAATCGCGGGGGCGAAAAAATCGCCGCGGAGGAAGTAGAAAACCATTTATTGGCTCATGAAGCAGTTCGTGATGCTGCGATAGTGGGCATGCCCGATTATTACATGGGTGAAAAGAGTTGTGCTTTTGTGATTTTGCGTTGTGAGAATGTGACAAAGCGAGAGTTGAAAACATTTTTGAAAAATCGCGGATTAGCTACGTATAAAATTCCGGATAATATCATTTTTGTCGAAAGTTTCCCGATGACCCATCTGGGCAAAGTATCGAAAAAAGATTTACGTCAAATCGTCAATGAAAAATTATTGATAAAGAGTACAGAAAAATAAAAGAAAAGGGGTGTCTTTATGACAAAGGAAGAGCTTTGTTTGATTTTGGAGAATTATGTAGAAGAGGATATGCAGAACATTGCAGATGATGATGATTTAACGGATGTGGGGGTTGATTCGATTACCTTCATGTCGATTATAGAGGAACTTCGTTTACAAAATATCACAGTCACTTTTATGGATTTGGCAGAAGAAACAACAATCGCCGCTTGGTTACACAAAATCCAACAAAAAACGGCAGTACGATAAGGAGATGTGTATGAGTGTGAATCAGTATCCGTTAACAGATGCGGCATCCGGCATTTGGTATGCCCATCATATGACTGGAAGCGCGCTATATAATACAGCTGAATATGTTCGAATCGAAGGAAACATTGATACCCAGTTATTACTTCGAGCAGTTAATGAGACGGTCGCTTCAGCACAAGCCTTACACATTGAATGCTATGAAGAAGAAGGAGAAGTAAGGCAACGTTTTAAACATTCGACATCGTTTCGATGTGAATATGAACAATCACTTACATATGAAATAATGAAGCAAAAAATCGCGGAAGATGTATCGGCTGTTTTATCTTTGCAAAAGGATCAGTTGGTACGAGCCATATTGTTTTCACCACAAAAAAATGAACATTTTTTATATTTGCGGATTCATCATTTGGTAAGTGATGCTTACAGCTTTCGTTTGATTTATCAACAAATTTCAGAACGTTATAACGCATTGGTTCAAAATGTACCATTCAAAAAATCATTTGGCGACTATAAAGCGGTCATTGAAGAGGACCGACAATATAAAACTTCTAAGCAATATGAAGAAGATCGAATATTTTGGTTACAGCAGTTGGAAGATGTTGAGGTAGTTTCATTAACAGATGTAGCGACAGCTCACTTTGGGGAAGTGATTTTACGGCAATCCGTTATTGAAAAAGATATATGGATGCAAGCACAAAAATTGGCGAAACAACTCAAAATCCATGTGCAACAACTGTTTACGGCGGCTGTGGCCACTTATATGAAACGTTTAACAGGTGTTTCAACAGTCATATTGAGTGTACCTATGATGGGGCGTTTTGGAACGACTGCCATGAATGTGCCTTGTACGAAGGTTAATATTATTCCATTTCGTGTAGACATTGAATCGCAAGAGAACTTTTCGCAAATTTGTCGACAAGTGAAACAGCAGATGA
>JBJEFL010000172.1:4456-8065 GCA_051873995.1 Bacillus sp. (in: firmicutes) | reverse complement strand
AAATCAAGGCAATGGTTGCGGATTCTTTTCTTATAAACTGTCCCTCTTAATAAGGGCTGGTTGATTTTTATCTTACTTGGCCTGCTATTTTGTTGCGGAACACGTCTTTCTACAGGCCATGAAAATACTTCTGAAAATATTTCGGAGATTAAACGTACTTTTCTCTAAGTCGATGTATTTCTTCTCTTGGTGGATAGCCAAATAGACGGGAATATTCACGACTGAATTGTGATTGGCTTTCATAGCCTACGCGGAATGCGACAGTGGCGATATCGGTCGATTCGGCTAACAGCAACCGTCTTGCTTCCTGTAATCTCAGTTGTTTTTGAAATTGAACCGGGCTCATCGTTGTTACTTCTTTAAAATGTCGATGAAAGGAAGCGACACTCATCGTAGCTAAGTCGGCTAGTTCTTCAATTCGAAAAGGCTCGTGAAAATGATCGATGATATGCTCAATTACATGGCGGACGCGAGCTGCATTGCTGCCTTCCAAAGCCATTTGTTCCAGTGCTTCACCGTTTGGACCTTGAAGAATCCAATAGAGAATTTCCTTCGTGAACAAAGGAGCCAGTACCGGGATATGTTTCGGATTGTCCAGCAAACTAGCCAATCTGACTACCGCATCCATCAAAGAGGACGTTACTTTAGAGATGAACATAGCTTGTTTCGTGTTCTTTTTCCATTCATGTCGGATTTGGGCATCTTTTAAAACCTCTAAAATTTGGCTTGGCGTAAATTCAATCTTAAAAGCCAAATACGGAGTGTCCGAAGAGGCTTTGATGACTTGCCCGGTAACCGGTAAGTCAACGGAAGCGACAACGTAATCGCCGGGACCGTACCGGAAGTGATTCTGCCCCAATAATACTTCTTTTTCTCCTTGGAGAATTAGGCAAAAGGAGGGCTCATTCACCCTGGAAATCGGTTCTGTCATCATCGATTCACGGATGAGGTATACGGACGGAATAACGGTAGGATGAACACCGTCCTGCTCACAATGGTGCTCAATCAGTTCAGCCAGTTTATGTTTTTCAGACATATGTTCTCTCCTTGCTCATCGTTTTTAATAGGGTTATTTTATCGTAGGTTGGCTAGTTACGTAAATGATGTTGAGAGGATTAGGCAAAAACTTGATACGAATAGGATAAGGGTTTGTTTCGGTTTTGTTGTAACATGGTAAATAGCTGATACAGGTCATGGCTAGAGAGGATGAATCAAATGGAATACGTGAAACTTGGAAATACAGGATTGGATGTATCGAGGCTTTGTCTTGGCGGCATGAGTTTTGGTGACGCAACGAAATGGATTCATCAATGGGTGCTTGACGAAGAACAAAGTCGTCCCATCATAAAGAAAGCACTGGAGCTGGGCATCAACTTTTTTGATACAGCGAATTCATACTCGGGTGGAACGGCTGAGGAAATCCTTGGACGAGCATTGAAGGACTACGCGAATCGAGACGAAATCGTCATTGCGACGAAGGTCTTTTTTCCAACCCATGAAGGTCCTAACAGTGGCGGGCTTTCCCGAAAGGCAATCATGAGTGAAATCGATAAAAGCCTCAAACGATTAGAAACAGATTATATTGACCTTTATTTCATTCATCGTTGGGACTACAACACGCCGATTGAGGAAACAATGGAAGCGTTACATGATGTTGTAAAGTCGGGTAAAGCAAGATACATTGGCGCTTCGTCCATGATGGCATGGCAATTCTTGAAGGCCAACCATGTCGCGGAGAAGAACGGATGGACGAAATTTGTAACGATGCAGAATCATTATAATCTCTTATATCGGGAAGAAGAGAGGGAAATGATGCCTCTTTGTAAGGAAGAAAAAATCGGTGTGATGCCGTATAGTCCACTCGCATCCGGAAGGCTAACGCGCGACTGGTCGGAAACGACTTTCCGTTCTGAAACCGATCAAGTTCAGAAAGCCAAATATGATGCCTCAGCCGATGCTGATTGTTTGGTCGTCGAGCGTGTCGCGGAAATCGCTGAGAAACATCGTGTTCCTCGCGCACAAATTGCGCTTGCCTGGTTATTGCAGAAAAAACCGGTAACAGCTCCGATTATCGGTGCGACCAAAACGGCTCATCTGGAAAATGCGGTCGCTGCACTTTCTGTTCAATTGACGCCAGAAGAAATGGCTTTTCTGGAGGAACCGTATGTGCCGCATGCCATAAGTGGTTTTGGGTTGAAATAATGGAATATATAAGGTTCCGATGTAGAAAAGAGAGTTGGCAACATTTACACGACAATTTTAACGGAAAGACGGGTAGAGAAAGAAACAAGTGTAATCCACAAGAAGGGGAGGAGGCAAGACAATGAGAGAGACAATCATGAACAAGATAGCAGTGGAACGGGCTGTCGGCTCACCAGCCAATCATGAAATTCTTGATTACTTGGAGACAGAATTAGAAGGAATGGGCTTTGACGTTCAATCATTACCGTTTAAATGTACGGTTTGGGAAACAGAGCCTTCCTGCTTAACAATCCATCATCAATCGTTTGACATAAAGGCCAGTCCGTTTTCCGAACCATTTGAGGGAAGGGGAACAGTAAAGACAGCACGAACATTTGACGAGCTGCAACGGTTGGATTGTACAAATAGTATCCTTATTCTTGCAGGTGACCTGACATCCGAGCCTTTGCAGCCGAAAAACTACCCATTCTATTTTCCGGATGAACACCGAAAATTGATTGAGTTAGTGGAACAAAAACAGCCGTTGGCCGTCATCGCCGTTACGGGGAAACACTCTCTGTGCGGTTTAGAACCATTCCCTCTTTTTGAAGATGGCAACTTTTTGATTCCTTCAGGCTATATGAGTGAAGCGATGTTGGCGAAAATCGAAAGCGACGCAATCGGTTCTTTGTCTATCCGTTCCAAAAAAACGCGTACGGACAGCCGTCAATTAGTGGCCACTAAGAAGGCGAAAAAAAGTGCCGGTAAAATCGTGATTTGCGCGCACATGGACTCGAAGTATCAGACATTGGGGGCACTAGATAATGCAGTCGGTGTCGTCACTCTGCTGGAGGTGGCAAACAACATACAAGCTGAGGCTTATGACATTGAAGTGGTTCCGTTTAACAGTGAAGAATATTATGAGGCAAGTGGAGAAGTAGCGTATCTGCAATATGTGGAGGATCAACAAGATGACATCGTCCTTGTCGTGAACATGGATTCCCCTTGTCATAAGGGTTCCGAAATTGCGGTGTCGCTTTATAATGTCAGCCCATGTGTCAAAAGCATGGCTGACCGACTATTGAGTGAACGGAATGGCGTTGTTTACGGTCCGGAATGGTTTGCTGGCGACCACGCTCCTTTCACTTTTCAGGGAATACCTTGTCTGGCGATTACGTCATCCGATTTGTTTAATGGTGCGTTGGCGTATACGCATACGATGAAGGATACCATTTCCACCGTTGACCTGGATTTGGTAGGAGATGCTGCCAACTATATAAATGATTTTGTTTCCGCACTTTCTCACAAGGAAAAAGAAAGAAGAAATCAACTGGAACAATAGAAGCAGAAGGTAGGTTAGCCGATGAAAGATGAATCATCGGCTCTGTTCGTAATGATTGTTGCTAACGGCTTCAAAAAAGAGACAGC
>JBJEFL010000172.1:0-4356 GCA_051873995.1 Bacillus sp. (in: firmicutes) | reverse complement strand
ACTAATCTGCTCCGATAGTAAAAAAGCGACTGCTCTTATTTCGCAATCGCCCCCATTTGTTTAACAAGAAACTCATCTTGTATTCCTTTTATGTATTTTGAATTTTTCTTACATTACATACATTTTTCATACTTAAATAACAAAAGCTTTTCAGTTAGCTGAACTTCCCCTATTTTTTCATAGCCAAATTTCTCATAAAAATATTGATTTCTTTTGTTTAAATATGGAGTATATAAACGCCAAATTTTTATCAATGGAAATTCATCCTCCATTAATTTCATTACCGTTGTTCCGAGACCTTTATTTTGATATTCGTTTGCTATGAATAGTTTGTCTAATAACACCATATTTTCTTTTTCACGGAGATCTATTCCACCGATAATATTGTTATTTGACCATATTGTGTAATGAATATAGTGTTCTATATTTTCGATTAATTTCTCAGGTGTTTCATTTACAGGAGTTGTATCGTGGTCTTGATATAACTTATAGTCTTCTGCAAAAGCCTTTTTTTGAATAGTCAACAACATATCTACTTCAGTTAAACTTGTTCTTTTGATGGTAATTTCCATCTGTGATGCACACCCTTTATTTGAATTCCTTTGTCATCATCCCATCTTTTGTTATAACAAACAAAATTTTCTTATTCAACTAACCTGCCCCGTTCGTATTATAAAGTTGACCAAGTTAATTGAATAAATTTACTTGTATTGTTTTCTCAAAGGTTGTTGTTTAAATATTCACACAGGAATATTTTGGTTGTTTTTTAATTTTTTGTTATATAATTCTATAAGAAAGGATGATAGTTCTTGAAACACAATAAAATTTTTTATGTATTTTTAGGTGTATTTTTATTTTTAATTGCAGGTTGTTCAAATGGAAGTGAAAGTGAAGGGAGTAAGATTTTAGTACAAGAGCGTGTAGGAGAAGAAAATGAATACAAACATTTCAAAGAAATTACTGATAATCAAACAGTCAAAAGAGCTAAAGACATACTTGAAAGTATCTCTTGGGAAAATGCAGAAGTAAATATGGCAATTTATCCACAGTACAAATTTCATTTTGAAGGGGATACCGAACAACCAGAACGAATTTATGATATATATATTAATCCAAACACTGGTACAGCTGAACTTGTTAATATATATGAAGGTGAGTATGCCAAATTAAGCAAGAGTGAATTAGTAAAACTGTTTGAGACGACTATAGGAATTAAATTATCTGATGTAGATTGAAAACTAGTTTTAGTTTTCAATCTTTTTTTAACTCGTATTATAAGGTTGACCAAGAGTTGGAATTAAAAAGCAACATTTTCTTAGAATAGAGCCTTTTTGAAATAACGTTGGATTATGTAAGTGAGTCTTGTTCAACTTACGTTCCTGTTAGCTCAACAATAAAAAGTTGAACCTTTTTATTTAGGGAGATTTTTTCTCATAAGAGATGCTATTTGTCTATGATCTTGATTAGAAGTCTTTTCTAAATGCTCGATAATTAACTTCTGTCGTTCCACAGGATGGTTTTGGCTTAATTTCGCTTGTGCTTCAATGTTTGTGATGTTGATTTTGAAAGCTACAAGGCCTTTACTCATTCCCTCAATCAAACTAGGCTCTACTTCATTAAAATGATAGGGACTATCAGGGCTTTCATACTTATTTACTGAGTCATTGAAAGAATGGAATATGACTTTGTCATCTTTCAATATTTCCATCTTTCCATACACATGTATAGCTACATAATTCCAAGTAGGTACTGCTTGAGTTGTTTCGTACCAAGAAGGTGAAATATAACAGTGTGGACCTTGAAAAATCACAAGAACTTGTTGGTTTTCCGCATCCTTCCATTGCCCGTTTGGACGTGCAAAATGACCATATAAAGCACCTTCATCTTTATTTAAAATCAATGGAAGATGAGTAGCGTAAGATTCCCCATTATGCTGAGAAATGAAAGTGGCAAAGCTATATCTTTCCATAAAATCATAAATCATATCTTGATCTTTGAGTTCAAAATGTTTAGGTATATACAAAGTTATGCCTCCTTGTATCGAGATAATTACATTTTATACCAAATTGAACCTATGCAATAGTACCAGAGTAATCATTGATTTAATGCCAGTATTTTTACCTTCTCATGTAGTAATTCTGCCCTCGATTTTTAACTATTTCCCTGTTCTGTAGAAAATACACCCTAATGAGTGAAAAACACTTTCAAGTCAACATTTTATTCTGCTTCTTTAGTCCAGTCATGCCTGCATCAGACCTAAAATGGAACAAGTACTTTCTCCGCATTGACTGTCAGTGAGCTGATTAGTAACCTATATACAGTACTCTAATTTGAGTACTGATTTTTAGGAGTAAAATGGATAAGGGGGAACGCAGTTGAAGCAGGAAGTAATTTTGTTTGATGATATTAAGCAGTTTCGATCAAGATCTGAACAGTTTCATCCGTTAGAGTGGTATAAACAGATGTTACTGAATGAGCCGGTTAGTTACAGCGAAGCATCGAATACTTGGAATGTCTTTAAATACGATGATGTAAACCGAGTATTAAGCGATTACGAATATTTTTCCGGAGAGGGCAACCGCACAACCATTCCAGTAAAACTCAGTGAGGATAATTTCAGTGACAACAAGGCGCATGCAATCACGCTTGATCCGCCAAATAATAGAAAAGGCCGGTCATTACTAGCTGCAGCTTTTACACATAGGAGCCTGACGAATTGGGAGCCGAGGATTGACCAAGTGGCAAAAAATCTAATAAATCAATTAAACGACGGAGAAATCATCGATGTGATTCAAGGGATAGCAGCACCGATGCCGACCATCGTTATGTCAGATTTATTGGGTATTCCGTCACCTGATGTAGAGCGATTTAAGAATTGGGTAGACATCTTATTCATGCCGTACAAGAAAGAAGAGGAGGATGTCATAGAGCAGAAGAAAAACGTGGCCATTCGCGAGTTTTTTTCCTACTTACACCCGATTATTGCTGAGAAACGCAGCAACTTAGGTGATGATATTATCTCGGATTTAATTCGCGCTGAAGTAGAGGGTGAAAGATTAAATGATAAAGAAATTATCGAAATGACGATGGCTATTTTAGGGGCAGGTGTGGAAACAACGAGTCATTTAATTTCCACTACCTTCTATTCGTTGCTTTATGATGATGAGAATCTTTACTCAGAGCTGCGTGAACACCCCAAATTCATACCGAATGCGGTTGAAGAGATGCTGCGCTATCGTTTTCAGATGAGTAGAAGAGATCGAACAGTGAAAAAAGACCATGAACTGTTTGGCGTAAAAATGAAAAAAGGTGATGTAGTAGTAGCGTGGATGGGCGCTGCAAACGTTGATGAAAACATGTTTGAGGACCCATTTACCCTCAATATCCATCGTCCTAACAATAATAAGCATCTCACTTTTGGTAAAGGGGCACACTTCTGCTTAGGCGCTCCACTGGCAAGGTTGGAATTGAAAATTGTTCTGGAAAACTTCTTGAAGAAATTCACCAAAATAGAAGCAGTCGATTCCTTTGTATTAGAAAATAATTTAACAGATGCAGCTACGGGGCAAACGTTAACGTACCTTCCTTTAAAAGGTTACAAATAGGTTTTTGTACCGTCCGACATTTCTGTTCTTTATACAGCTAAAGCTATGTGAATACGTATTTTCACATAGCTTTAGGAAAAAAACACCTTCATTGTTGGCAATCAATGACCTCTTATATGTCCCCTTGTTTAATTCGGTCAATTAGCTCTTCCAACCAATAAATTGTGTGATCTGTTTTAGTTGAAACATAGCCCTTCATAAAGGCTGCAAACTGCTCGTATTCTTTGTCTACCTCAATCTGTTTTTCAAAGTTGGTCACTTGTTCCCAAGAATCCTTAATATGCTTTAATTTCTTTTCTAAGATGTCTACTACTTTCTCACGATCTACATACTTGATGCTGATTAAGGCTACTACAAGTTTACTAATCTCATCCTCACTCTCAAACAACTTATAAATTTTTTTCGGTAGTTCTTTACGCCCTTTATCTGTAATCGCAAATATTTGTTTATCCGGTCGATTGTCCTCTTTTATGATTTCGACTGTCTCAATTAAGCCTTGTTTGGCTAATGAATCAAAGTGGTAGTACAGCTTACTTTCTGTCACCCCACCTAGTCGATCTAATGGAATAGGGTCCGAAAGCTGTTTTTTTAATTTATAAGGATAGTTGTTCCCTTCCATCAATTTACTCAATATAAAAATTTGAATGGACATATTTGCTGCTCCTTAAAGAAGAATTGTCCTACTATTATAACAAAATTAGAATGTGATTTCAGTTTCCTTCTTTGTTTGCTTGTGGGATGGCTATTAAAT
>JBJEFL010000171.1:0-1672 GCA_051873995.1 Bacillus sp. (in: firmicutes) | reverse complement strand
CTAAATTATTGTTTATGCTTTCATTTTGTTCTATTTTTCCGTTTATCAACTCAACAATAATCGCTATCTTTTTTTGCGTATCTATATCAGGTAGTTGAATAGTAATTTGTCGGAAGTTTTTAAGCGGTTGCGACAAGGCAGGCACTCCAACCTGATTTGCAAAAGACAATATCTTATGCTGACCCTCATATGTATGAAAATAAAACACCAAATAAGGAACATACACTTTTGTCGTATCAACAGTAACACGGAACTGTCTTTGTGAACATAAATATTCCTCATATTTGGAGTCTTCAGGAATGTATGCTATTTGTCCGAGTGTTCCACTTATTGTTACAATAATATCTCCACGCTTTGCAATAGAACGATGTAAAGAACGTGCCTTTTCTTCTGTGACAAATTTTGTAATATTATCGGTAACCTTAAATCCCTTTAAGTTTGCACCATCAATAATAGGAAAACCTTCATTCACAAAACAAGAGACTTTCAGATTAGAACCAAAAGGTCCCGCCGCTATATCTGTTATTACTTCTGATAGCTGAATTGCTTTACATTCCATATTTTTCCCTCTCTATCCAATGTATTTTCGATGTGCAATCTTAACATTGCTCTGTTTGACCATTGCGTACTGCAAGGTCGTATCTATTTTCCTATGCCCCAAGAGCTGTTGTAATTGTTCTATGGGCATTCCTTTATCTATAGCCATAGTTGCAAGTGTACGCCTGAACTTATGAGGGTGTACTTTTTGCAATCCTAACTGTTTTCCAAATTCTCGCAGACGAACCTCAACTCCGCCGATTTTCAGCCTTTCGTGTGGCGATTTCAACGACACGAACAGTGCCGGATTATTGTCCGTTCTACTCTCTAAGTAATTCTGCAAATGTATCTTAGTTCGAGCGTCAAAATAGACCACTCGCTCCTTGCTGCCTTTACCAAACACGATACATTCTCTCTCGTTAAAATCAATGTCATTGCGGTTAAGCAGCACCATTTCTCCGACACGCATACCCGTTGAAGCAAGCATATCTATAATTGCCAAGTCTCTCAGCTCTGTGCAGTTGTCCCTCATAAGCTCCAACGCTTCATCGGAATAAGTTTCCTTGATGTTCGTGCCGGTCTTAACTCTATGTATTCTTCTGACCGGGCTTTTCAGTATGTAATCCTCGTCCTCCAGCCAAGAGAAGAAGCTGGACAGGATACGGCGAATATTGTCTATCGTAACCTTGCTTGACTTCTTCTTTTCCTGATACTCGGTCAGGTATCCACGAATGTCGTCCGTCACAATGTGCTTAACATCTTTGTGCAGCTCATCGAGCATTGCTTCAATAGTTGCCTTGTAGTATTTAAGAGATTTCTCGGAACAGCCCTCAATTCGCTTTGCAGATAAGAACAGCTCCACATAGTTCTGTTCCGAGTTATTCTCTTGGTTTTGCTTCTCGGTTACCTCATACTTTGCAAGGGTATATTGTAAAACCTCCTGCAATTTCTCATTTTGTGCGTTATTCAGAAAAGGTAACATTCCCTGAATAACATCTCTGATTAAATCTTGTTTCACAGTCAATTCTCCTTTGAATAATTCTTAGAGAACGACTATGGGGCGGAAGTCCCCCGATATTAACTCCCGCCACCCACGGAAGTTATGGGATATGTTATAAGCTAAACAATAATTTAG
>JBJEFL010000170.1:0-1681 GCA_051873995.1 Bacillus sp. (in: firmicutes) | reverse complement strand
AAAAGAACAAGTGAACAAGATGATTTTTATCATCTCATGAACGGAAAATTCTGTGGTGAAGCGTGGGATGCGATTAGTCGATATGTATATACTGCGTTGCAAGGCGGTTCTATTATGCATAAGTGGACTAATGATGAAAGAATGATGATTGCTTGCTGCAATGATGGTACCAGACCGGTTATTTTCAAAATTGAAAGAATCGACATTCCTGAAACAGACGAAGAGAGACAGTGGCTCGAAAAGCAAAATTTCAAAAATGATGCAAATGATGCTTACACAGGATAGTTCCACAACTTCCAATTGAACGAGGTAAACAAAGATGGCACATTCGAAAACATACACTTTGGAAAAATTGCAAAAACGAATTGGATGGATTAGAAAGTTTGGTGCGTTCTTTTCTCCCAGTTATTTTAAGGCAGGAGTAAAAAGTGGTGACGGCACCGAAATGTTTTTGGAAACAGAAAAAGGAATCGTTCGAGTCCTGACTTATAATATGGATGACAAACAGGCATTACCTCTTTTTATCAATATCCACGGGAGTGGATTTGTATTCGGTAATGCGGAGATGGACGACCCATTTATGTTGCGTTTGGCAAAAAATGCGGGTGTCAAAATCATCAGCATTGATTATAGTTTGGCACCAGAACATCCATTCCCAACAGCAATTGAGGAGTGTTACGCTGTTGCATTATATGCAAAACAACATCCAGAGGAATTTGGTATTGATGCAAATAAGATTGCCGTGGGTGGGCATAGCGCAGGCGGCAATTTTAGTGCAGCTATTCAGCTAATGGATGCAGAGCGTCAAATGCTCGGATTAAAATGTCTGATATTAGATTATCCTCCGTTGGATGTTTATACGGATGGATCAGATAAACCGAAAGGAACTTTGCCGGTGAAACTTTCCCGAATGTTTGATGCTTGTTATTGTGTAGATGTAGGAGCAAGAAAAAATCCTTTAATTTCTCCGATATTCGCGACAACGGAAGAGTTGGCAACTTTTCCGCCAACTCTTATAATTACGGCAAGCAAGGATTCTCTATGCAAAGAGGCAGAACTTTTCCGTGACCGTTTGAGTGAAGCGGGGGTGAAAGTAAGCCATAAACGCTACGAGGCTCATCATGGTTTTAATTTACGTGCGGGTGCTAATTCTGATGATTCTTGGCAGTTAATGGCTGATTTCTTGATAATGTATTTAGGTTAGATTTTACTCCAAAATCTCAGGTTGACAGCGCACTAACTTCTAGTTTTTAGAGCTGAAGCAATATTTAATGACAATGGAACTCAAAAGTAATTAAATTCGATCATGGTTTATAACCGATATTCGCCGGCAGTGAAATACCTGCCGGTTTTTTCATGCCTGGAAGGAGGTGTTATGTGAAGAGAACAGAGAAAGTATTGTTGATTGTGTTTATGGTTGTTTCGTTGATATGCGGGAAATTTCTCTTGGATTACTGGCAGGATTCCTATGATAACAGACAGAATTACCGGCAGGTGGAAGAGATAGCGTTTCCGGAAAAGAATCCAGAAGAAGACGAGACAGAACCTAATGCAGATAATCCAATGACAAAGATAGATGACTTTGATTATCAGGCATTGCTGGATGAAAATGTAAACTGCATCGGTTGGCTGAAGATTGATGGAACCGATATCAGTTATCCGGTCGTGCAGGGTAAAGATA
>JBJEFL010000169.1:0-1688 GCA_051873995.1 Bacillus sp. (in: firmicutes) | reverse complement strand
TGCTGCGCTATTTTTTTATCATGCACACTGATATATGTAACTTCCTGTTTATCATCCTTCATTTCCTGTAATTTTTCCAGTAACAAATCATCTTTTAATGAAATAACGGTAACTTCTTCCGGCTCAGACCAGCCATTATCGTTTAGAACCTGTTTTATTTTAGCTGATTTTGTTTCAGACCAGTGCAGATTGTTATCCGTAACCCATACAATAGAATGATTTTCCGCATCATCACTCTTCGATTCTGCCGTAGATTTTTCATTTTCAACTACTTGATCTATTTCCGTATCTGTTTCTGCGACATCACTTCGATTACAGGAGCATAATACTACACACAATATAATTATT
The DNA here is from genome assembly GCA_051873995.1 of Bacillus sp. (in: firmicutes). Taxonomy (GTDB): domain Bacteria; phylum Bacillota; class Bacilli; order Bacillales; family DSM-1321; genus Bacillus_AD. The sequence goes on along the minus strand of JBJEFL010000169.1, from coordinate 1,340 downwards.
AGATACGGTATCCTTGCCTTTATTTTTCTATGTTTTTTCATCATAAATTAAACGTCACGATTCCTGAATAATCTTTATATCCAGAACCTATACTCCCTTTAAATGTAAATTTTACTACCGCTTGTTGATGGTTATTTGCATAAGTTATGGATTTTATTTCTCCATCTGAAACATTCTGCCATCCCGATACTTTTGTAACTGTAATAGATTTAAATCCTGTAATATAAAAACCTGATGAATTTGCAGTCTCATCTCGTACAGTTGCATATGCCGTTACTTTAAGCACATTATTTCCTGTTGTATACTTTGCTGTAAATGTTCTGTCATACATTAGCCGTGGAGTCACTGTGCTATTGGAGGTTTCTCCCATACAAATCACTTCGGTATTTTCACAAAATACTGATGATTCAGCTGCAAAAACTTTATTGTTTACAGAAACTGTTAACATTAAAACCAAGACGATAAATAAGGTTGACATCGCGTTCTTCTTTTCGGAGATGAAGGGCAAATTCACTGACTTTCTGACGGATTCCGCAGGGATAGATGATCCGGTTGGTTTTTAATGCACCAATCGGGTAGAAACCTTTCCAGATAAAACTGTCCATAACTTTTGCAGAAGTATACCAGCTGTCACAAAGAAAGTAAGAAATCACAGGCGCCGGTGGCAGCTCTTCCGCAATTTCCCGCACAATCTGAATTTTGGATTTCGATTTATCGTACAGAATGATTGCATAGTTCAAAGTAATCCCATTACAGGAGAGCATGACAGATACTGCCTGATGCCCATAATCCTGACAGCCTTTCAAATGGGACTGATGGAAATACGCTGACTCAATGGGAGGTCCAGCCTGTATACCGTATCAATTGGAGGATGTCTTTACTTTTGTGCAATATTTGCTATTTGCTCATTTATAGCATTGAAATTAATTTTAATTTTCCCATTGTTTTTATGAAAAATTGTATCAGTACACTAGTGTAGTTATAGAAGCTCTTTTTCTGGTTTTGTTACACTTGAAAACACCTTAATTTGCGAAATCAAGTTCTTTTTCAATTCACTTTTCAAATGAATAAAATGCTTTGTGACTATAGTAACTCAACAGCTTTCAGCCACAATCACCGAATTGAAGTAAATAAATTCAGACTACATTACTTCTCCTGAGTTAATTCAACAGGAATTTCCGGTTCATGAAATTTTCCATGGCAAGGAGCCGTTGCAAACATTACTGCTGCAAAAGCAAACAAATTCGAAATTAACTTAACCACCTTGTTTTTCATCTTATCTTTTCACCTCCCTTCAAAAAATCGACATCAGTAATTGATACTATATTTTCAGAATATCA
>JBJEFL010000168.1:0-1698 GCA_051873995.1 Bacillus sp. (in: firmicutes) | reverse complement strand
TATACATTAAGGGGGAGACTTATGGAAAATGAATTATTACAGCATTTATTAGAAAAGTACGTGTACGTAAAGCTTAATAAGCTTAAATATCGTTCGTTTTATACAGAAAGAGATTCTATCGGGAAAATGAAAACTCAGATGATGTGTATTGGTGATATCGTTGAAGAAATAGATAACCGTACCATCATACTTTCTGTCAAAGCTGGTTTTGCCAATAATAATACCGCAATCATTGCGTGCTATTTAAAAGCGAATACTTTGTTCTGTGCTGCTTATGCACAAGAAGGTTTGATTAAACAACATACAGCAGAAAAAGCCTTAGATAAATTAGAGGAAGTGTTAGGACAATGAAAGCTGATACAAATATTCAACACAAAAATGATAAAAGAAAAATCAGTATAAAATTTTCAGCTATCATGGCGTTTCTCTTAATCATTATTATAGGTTTGATAATTGTTGGTGTGTATATGATTGTGCCAGCAGTAAATAACACGAAAACATATAATGCTGCAGTCAGTGAATATAATACATATGTTGATAGATATAATGAGTTATGCAAAAATGCCTCTGTAGATAATATTGGTGGAATAGCAGGTGAAGCAATTACTTTGGATATTGTAGACGAAAGCTTCTTCGCTGTTATTCAGACTCTTTTCAAGGGAAACAACGCGAAAAAAATAGTAAGTGATACAGAAACTTTACGAGAATTATCTCAGGCAATCAAAGATGACATTCAAATGATAAGTCAAATAACTGCTCCGGATGAAACATGGGTGATGGATAGGATTAAAAATGCAGAACATGTAATAGATGTTCAATGTGTAACATCCAAACATGATCCCAACCAGATGCTTGGGAAGACGGGTGGATATACGGGATGTGTATATTTTACCATTTCTGTTATAGATCCGAATACCGTAGAAGGTATGGATATTGTTGATAAGGGAACCGATGTAGGTGGATGTATTGAGATCTACTCAACATTGGAAGATGCTGAAGCACGGTGTGCATATCTTGCAGGTTTTGATAACACGATTCTGTACACTGGCTTCTATGCTATCGTTGGGACTATGGTTGTCAGGACCTCATATAGACTTAACGATGAACAGCAATATGCTTTGACAGATGAAATCACTTTCGAACTTACCAGAATGGAGTAATTATGGAGTAATTACATTTCAAACTTAAATCGCAGTAATTTTACCACCCCCTCCGGTTTGTACCCGCATCCCGGAGGGGTAATTTCATTTTAAGGAGGAATTCTATGCCAAAACTTGTCATTGCCGAGAAGCCTTTGGTTGCCCAGTCCCTGGCCCGTGTCATCGGGGCAGATCATCGCAAGGACGGATACCTGGAAGGCAACGGTTATATCGTATCCTGGTGCATTGGCCATCTGGTAGAGCTGGCACCGCCGGAGCATTATCATGAAAATTATGCGAAATGGAGATATGAAGATCTCCCGATCCTGCCTCAGTTCACTGATCAGGGGTGGAATTATCTGGTTTCTGAGTCTACCGGAAAGCAATTTGGTGTCTTGAAGAAGCTGATGAATCATTCTGATGTGGATGTCATCATTCTGGCCACCGATGCCGGACGAGAAGGGGAATTGATCGGTCGTCTAGTCTATTATCAGTGCAACTGCAGAAAACCGATGGAACGTCTTTGGATTTCATCCATGGAGGATGAAGCAATCCGTGA
>JBJEFL010000167.1:0-1709 GCA_051873995.1 Bacillus sp. (in: firmicutes) | reverse complement strand
TTAAATAACGAAAATTTTTCTTTCCCGGTACAGTTCATGTACCGGGTTTGTTTATGCAACGTTTTTTAGTTTTTGTTCATGGAATTCCATTGGTGTAAGCACCCCAAGATTTCGTTGAACTCTTTTGTTTGTGTAATAATCTATGTATTTCTCTATGGCAAAGATTAATTCTTCTTTTGTTTTATATTTTTTTCCATAATACATTTCGCGTTTCATTAGTCCCCAGAATCCTTCCATAGGACCATTATCGATACATCTTGCCACGCGAGACATACTTTGTGTCATGCCAGCAGCTAAGATTCGCTGTCTAAATGCCTTTGAAGTATACTGATAGCCTCTATCACTATGAAACAGTGGTGTAGCTCCTGGATTCGCTGCCACAGCTTTATCAAATGTATCAAAAACAAGAGGGTTATCATTTCTAGTGCTATATACAAAAGCGACAGGTCTCCTATCGCATAAATCAAGTATTACGCTTAAATATAGTTTACCTTTTTTATCATCTTCTCCAACACCATATTTGAATTCTGATACATCTGTTACCCATTTTTTATTTATCGTGTCCGATTTAAATTCTCTATTAAGGATATTTTCGGCAACATAAGCTGGATCAGACGCAGGCTTAGTACAACAATTATACCGATGTTTTATATACGACTGGATTTTCTTTTTGCGGCAAACCCTTAAAACACGTTTGTCATTAACATCTATTTTATAATCATGTGCTAGAGTATCTCTTATACGTCTATAACCCATATCTGGATGTTCATCATGAATCTTTGTAATGGTATCGGCTATGCGTTCATTCAGATTATCATTATCACTATTTACGTGATTTCGCCATTTATAATAGGCTGATCTAGCTATTCCAGCAAACTCGCATAACGCTGATACGGAGTATGTCTTGTTTTTCTCAGATAATTCTTTAATTGCAACGTATTTTGCTGTATTGCGTGTCTTGGTCAGGTTCACCTCCTCTCTATTTCGTCGAGTTTTTTTAAGAAATCAATCTCCATTTGTTGTTGCTGTATTTGAGCTTTTAGTAGTCGGTTTTCAGCTTTCAGCTTCTCCATATCTGATAATTGAGAAATCGTTTTGTTCTTACCTCGTCGATCATATAATCCTTCCATTCCTTTATCTTTATATTTTCTAACCCATGCATAAACCTGTCCGTAGGAGCAACCATATTTATTCGCTGCAGAAGCATAATCACATCCCGTGTTTATGCATTCTTCGACAATGTTTATTCTTTCTTCAAGGGTTGTATTTTTTCTAGCACCGTTTTTTGCCATGAGATATACACCTTCTTTTCTGGAATCTGTTAAATCTTCATGGTTATTATACTGCTTAATCCATGTACGAACAGTACTTGGTGCATGAATTTTGTATTTGGAAGCTAAATCCTGACTCGTTATATTGCCTCCAAGATATTCAAGAACAATCTTCTTCTTGAATTCTGCAGAGTAATTACATAAATCAGCATTTTGCTTTTCTAGACCGTCTTCTCCAAATGTTTCGTATTTATGACCCCACCTGCGGATGATACTGGCCTCAATCCCATACTCTTTTCCTAATTTCCAATAAGAGATTCCGTCCTCAAGGTGTTTCTTTACGAGCTCAAGCTTCAGCTCCTTACTATACTGTTTCCTAGACATAAAAATATGCTCCTCATATGATAGATTTTTGGATATTTCCATTGTCTACCATAT
>JBJEFL010000166.1:0-1713 GCA_051873995.1 Bacillus sp. (in: firmicutes) | reverse complement strand
TTAGTGGTGCGAAATGTTTCTAGCTCAAATGGAGAATGGTCACATTACTCTGGTAAAGGCTAGACCGTTTCATCTCGATGAAACGGAGGGATTATATCGAAGAGTCGAATGATGGAGTAACGTCCTGAAAGGCTCTCTCTGCGTCGAATAGCACTGAAATGAGTAAGTATTTTCGTGTTATAAGCTCGGCAAATAGGCGTGAGAATTTACCGTAACAGTATCGGCTGACGAAAGCCTTACCCGAGGGGGCGGTGTAAATCATGATGCTTGAGTTGAACCAATATGGTGAGAATGCAAAACGCCTTACAATAAGAAATGGGGTTGCTGACGAACTTCCGAATGTACGGGTCTAGACCTGCAATACATAGAAATGTGTATCTCACTAGATGTGAGGTTAATAGTGGATGAGTAAAACTCGCTAATATGAAAATCCATGATACGTTACAGGCGTATGAATATTAACAGGCTTACAGGAAGCACCTAAGTTGGTTCTATAATAGATATAATTCTACATTGTAAGCTGATAACGTGGAGGGCTTACTCCCTTTGAAGCGTTGTGAAGGAAAACATTCGTGACATTAGCGACTGTATAACTTTGCTTCATATCAGTGAAAGTGGTGGCACAGTACCGATGAAATGTCTAATCCACATGGAGGGATAGCCACTAGACTAATAAAGGATTAATTGATCATGCAAGGCAAATCTTTATCGATTAATAAGGTTCTTGTGAGACTAATAGAGGTTCACCTTTTACGGAAGGCACCGACTTATTAAAACGGAAGAATTGAGACTCTGATGATACGCAGTATCAGAAGTGTCAATGAACAAACAAATCTGGATTAGTTGGAACGCCGTATGCGATGAAAGTTGCACATACGGTGTGAACGAGGGGAAAAGGGAGCGATAACTTCAAACCCTTACCTATTCGTATGAATAAGGGTGATATAATAATTACAATAGAAAAGGTTGCAAATGATAGCTACTGGAGGGAAAATTTGAACTTGGATAAAACTCAAGTAATGGTTTATTTCAGCTTGTATGGAGATGAGTTTCCGATAGATTTTATAAGCGAAACACTGGAAATTGAACCAACAAAAGCTTATAAGAAGGGTGAAGTCATCGTAAGACCTCATAATCCAAATGTTACTTCAACGAAAACTCTTTATCGAAAAGAAACAGCCTGGGAATTAAGCACGGGCTATCAAGAATCCTATGATGTGAAGGAACAAATGGACGAGATTGTAGGACCGTTAAAAAATAAAGCAGCTATAATAAATCAGTTAAAAGCAAAGTATAAACTGGAATGTAAAATCTTCATCGTTATTGTTATGAAAAATGGATATTCACCAAGTTTGTATCTTGATAACGAACAGATTGAATTTGCAAATAGTGTTAAAGCTGAAATTGATATCGATTTGTATGCAAATCAATATCAAAGCGAATTTGACGACTAAAAAAGTACAAACTTACTTCAATACAAGGGCTGTGATCAGCTCTTTTTTTGTTATGCAACAAACGGAGCATTTAATGCAATAAGGGTTTTGGGTCTTATGGTAAAATTAAACACGAATATTAAGAGGGCTATCAAATGATTAAAGGGATATATGAAGCACATTTACCTGTCAGTGATCTGAAAAAATCCATTGAGTTTTATAAAAAATTAGAGTTAGAAATAGCATATCAACAAGAAAAATTAGTGTTTTTCTGGATTGA
>JBJEFL010000165.1:0-1721 GCA_051873995.1 Bacillus sp. (in: firmicutes) | reverse complement strand
TTTTGTCATCTATAAAATACTTATATGCATTTTAGCACAATTAAAATACTCATACCGTTTTATGGATTCAAAGACAGCCAATTCTTGAAATAATCATCGTTTTTCAAGTCTAAATAATGAGTGATGAACCGTACAAACTCTTTGGTATCGACTTCTTTATATTGATAGGCATCATAGTAAGCTTGTAAAAATTCTTCCGCCTGTTTCTTCCCGCCATTTTCTTGGAAAAGTTGCTTCATCATTCTTGAAGATTTCCCATAAACATAGAAACTTTGTTCATCATGAACATATTCGTGTAAAGGAAGATTGACAGGCAGAGTATAGTTTTCAAAAAAATCTTCCAAGAGAAAGTCATTTGTCTCTTGGTTGTGCATCGAAAATAAGCTGACAGCCAGCTCCGTTATTCCTTCATCCAGCCAGGCCTCGTGATATGGGTCATTACTGACAGTGCCATAAAACCATTGATGAGCCATTTCATGAACAACCATAAGCTTTAAGGCATCTGATTTTACAGGACCATTATGATAAAAAGAATTTGCCGTCACTACACCTGGATACTCCATTCCTAATTCATCCAAGATAATATCCAACTGCTTATGAGGATAAGGGCCAATTGTATGTTGAAAATAGTTGAAAGCATCGATAGCTACTTCACTTATTTCTTGATGTAATTCCTTTCTGGCATCAATGCCAAAGACCCTAATAGTCACGTCATTCATCTTTTGTTGAATGACATTTGGTTCCTTCAATAACGCAATAAAAAACTCTTTGATTGTTTTTCCTTCCAAAATGCCCTCATGTCCACTAGGGAAAGAGTCTGTGTCGCTTGATGAGACAATCGTCAGATCATCGGGGATGGAATAATGTATTTTAAAGTCACTAAAAGAGGTATGATAGCTTTCACCTTTAACGTGATATTCTGCTTTGTTCCACTTGTTGTCTCGATAGGTAGCAAGCATGGGATACCACTGGGCTAAAAAATAGTTTCTTTCATTTTGGGTGAAACGTAATCCTTTCTCTGGAAGCGTGAATTCGTACTGAATATCGACAACGACATGGTCATTTGGCGGCAATTCTTCCTCTAAAGTAATGTTTAATGTATCCTTTTCCAACTGAAATGTAGTGGGGTTTCCATTTATATTTACACGTTCGATTTTAACGGTAGATGGATTTTCTAAATGAGGGGAGTTTTCTTTGGTGAACATATTCGGGATAAAATAAAACAATAAGTGACTCCATGCATCAGTAGAACGATTTTTTACAGAAGTTGTTGAATGGACGTTGAAGTTACCGATAGAATCCATCTCGACGTTAATCTCATACGTCGTTTCACTGCCAGCAGTCAATCCTTTTGGAAAAAATTCTTCCTTCTCTTGGTTAAATACGGGAGTATCCTCTTCAATTCTAAAAAACATCACTATGGATACTACTACAGTCAGTAATATGAATATCATCACTACTTTTTTGATACTATCACCCCTTGAACAGCTTAGATTATGACCTGCTATATTATTTCTGTCCGGATTTACTGTTATCCTGCATGATTCAAGTTGAAGAAATGGAGGCGTTCGCGCAAATGTCAGGTTTGCTGCATGTTCATCCGGCTGATAAAAAGGGTAAACAGTAGGTATGCAGGCGCATGGTGAAGGGCTTTATGTGCTAAAAGGGAGGAGTGATGATAGTGGACAAGCTCCTATTGGAAACCAATCATTTGACGAAGC
>JBJEFL010000164.1:0-1729 GCA_051873995.1 Bacillus sp. (in: firmicutes) | reverse complement strand
TACAATTAGAAAAGCAAATAGGTAAGATTGAAGGAGAAGATTCCTCCTTCAAGGTATGGTCCATTAAAGGAGAAAACATCGAAGACCGCATCGCCATTGCAGGTTTTATGTTTCCGGCAGATACATACAGCAGGATCAAATAGAAAAACTCAGCTACTACGCTGAGTTTTCTATTTGAATTCCTTTCTATTGAGGTTCTTTCCTCCCCGCACACATCATTCCGCAAACTACGAAGAAAACAACGTTTCTTCGTAGAAAGGTTGTTTTCTTCCTAAAGGGACATGAGAATCCTGTTTTCAGCCGAGAATTATGTCAATAGGTCTGGCAATGAAGAATGCGATTGTTTTTCATCAGTCTGATGTATATTTCTCCTTTCTTCTGCCCATACTATTATTACTAGGAACCAAGTAATCACACTTTCTCGGATCTAGCTACTGTGTATCAACCTGATACATCTTGCTGTATCCTCTTGATGTATGAAGCCTTCACGTTTCTAGGAGAGGGATGTGCCTATGCACATCCCTCGTTTGTTTAACAACGAAGGAAGAAAACAACGTTTCTTCCTTCGAAGATTGGTTTCTTTTATGCCCTTCTGACCACACACAAGCGATTGGGGCTTATCCGTCAAGGCGTCTCATGCCTTGCCCGGATAAGCCCCGTTCCGTACACACCATGTCGCACTCTTATCTTTTGATCGGACGTTCTAACGTAAATATTTCATCTTCAAGTGAAGAAAACTGTTGTTCAATTACATGCTTAGCATCTAATAAAGCAGCGTTATAGAAATGAGGAGCAAGTGACTCCTTAACAAAGTCCAATACTCTTTCTGCAGCAAACTCGGATATTTCTTCATCCCTTTCTTTCGAAAAGAAATATTGAATATCAGCAATCATCAATTGTTGTTGTTCTTTGGTCATTTTTAAATACAAATAAAACACTTCCTTTAATATTGAATTACATCCAACTATAAATCAAAATTCAGAAAATGGTAGGCTGTATTTTCATGAAATTTTATGTACAGGAATGAAAAGTAAGCTTTTCTAATGAAGACTAGTAGAAACAAATTTATTGAATAGAACGCATAGATAGTGTGAAATTCTGCCTTGATTCAGCATAAAAAATAACAATGAACGTTATTATTCTTTTGTTTTCGTACAGTATCGGTGTATAGGTTTTTCAGATTTGTACAATTTATAAAAAACACTTGAAAGGAAGAACAATGAAAAAAATCTCAGTTTTAATATTATTAATGATGTTACTTTATCCATTATCAACAAAAGCAAATACAGAGATTATTGACACAAAGAATCCTCCAACTAACCTAGAACTTTCTTTTTTACGATTCCTTGGTCCAACAATTCTGACCGTAATGGCTGAACATGGAGATAAGCAACTTTACACTAACGAAAGAATACTAAAAATTGTACGTAACATTGAACAGGATTATTATGATGTTTCTCTCAAAGTAATTGGATACGAAGGAGCAATGAATCCACCTTATAAATTAATTACTATGACTATCCGTATTCCAAGTGATAACACAAACAAACCATATAAAGTAATCCATTATCAAAGTAAATTAATCGCTTCTTAAAGCCTAAGAGAAATTCATGACTAATCATTTTCAACCTTGTGTTTCCTTGGATATTTTCCTAAAAAACTTCTTCCATTAACCTACCCCGCCTGTGACATAAACACTTCAACAAAAAAGCGCTAATCCTTCTTGGAT
>JBJEFL010000163.1:0-1730 GCA_051873995.1 Bacillus sp. (in: firmicutes) | reverse complement strand
TAGGTAATTGATAAATGATTTTATCGGTTCCTGTGGATAACTCTTCCATATATAAGGAGAGAAAAAGAGTCAGTATTCAGAATTATTTCTGAATTGACATAGATCATCAGATTTTGGGCGTACTTTAATAAGCCTAAATTAGAATTATGACAATTGAATATTTTTTCAGGCAATTAAAGGTTTGAGGCTTCGAATGTATTGTGGACAATTCATTGCGTAAGCAACAATGACAGTCAATTGGCTGGCAATGCCTGCCAGAAAGACATCCGATTTTGTGGTGGTGTGGTTTCTTGTTTTTCTTCCAGCGATACACATATTGATTTTGAAATGATTGATGGCACGTTCTACGATAGTTCGTATTTTATAGGTGTCATTCCATTCTTTCGTGTCACGCTGAATACCCGGGAACATGCGTAAATCCATGTTTGCGTAAGTATAGGTTGTTCTGCCGCGTGAAGCGGTGCTACATGGTTTATCGCAGTCACAGATCCAGCCTTTATGGTAATACATTTTAGGACAGATCCATTTAATACGGTCTGTACGGCCTTTCTCTTTGGTAATACCACAATATTTCATTGCAAGTGAGGCATCGTTAGGACAGGTAGGATAACCATATTGATTGTAACCAACTTTTTTTAAAGAACTTTCATTTCGAGGATTATAAGGAATAAGAACTTTGGAAAAGAGGAAGTCATGGAATAGTTTCCCATACAAATCTGCCGAATCAAAAGCAGAATCGCCAAGAAATGTATCAGGGTGAAAATTGGGATGAAGAGAAAAGAAATCCTGTAAAACAGGAACTAAGGCAGAGGCATCGCCTACAGACTTATCTTCATCAGGAGAATCGGTTTTCTTTTCAACGACAAGGTCAGAATGGGCTGCTTTGAAACCATCGTCGTCAATAAACGAGATGTGGCGCACAACACCTAATCCATTAGTGAGAATAGCGAATTTATCTGCGTAACAAAAGTGACCATTGATGTACATCTGCTTGGCATCCGGGCAAGCGGCAGCTTGTGAAGGCATAAGTCCATAAGCCATCTTGTAAGGATCAACATCAGGTTTATCTTTGTAGAAAATCTTAAGTTTTTTAATAAGAGCATTCAATGTTTTGGGATTGTTTTCTGTAACATAAAGCTCTATGCCAGAAGTATCGAATGTAAGCATCTGAGCCAAAGAGGAATCGATTAATTGACAAATCGGCTCTGTATAATCAACCATGCGTTGAAACATCAGCTCGATGTAAGATTCAAAATCATGCTTAAAGCGGGACATTAAAGAAGCATCAGGAATCTTGGAAAAACCGCAGAAATCCCGTAGCTCCTTGCAGAGGTTGAGAAATAGAAGGAGTAAAGCGTCTGTTGGAATGGAAAAAATCTTTTGAAGAATGAAAGCAGAAAGAAAGCCATGAAGTGGATAGATGCGTGTTCGACCGATAGACCGATAAAAAGCTGATTGAAACTCTGGCGGAATGAATTCATCAAGATCTATATGCTCTGCAAGCAGAGAGAAAAATGATGGAGAATCATCGATAAGTTTGTTTTGACAGTCTGAAAAAATATCATTAAAAGAAATCTGATGGTATTTAGTAGTCATAAATTTTCCTCCTTAAGTTGTGAAATATGTTGGTGTCGTTACCTTTATTTTACCACTTTTGGAGAGAAAATTTATATAAATCAAGCATAAAAACCCAGTAAAATCAATGGGTTTCGGCGTTTATCAAACGTCTA
>JBJEFL010000162.1:0-1735 GCA_051873995.1 Bacillus sp. (in: firmicutes) | reverse complement strand
ACAGGCTTCCGGCAAAAGGAGAATTCAAGCCTGTGTTTTACATTGAGGAAAATGTGAATGATCATATGTACTTTGGTTTCACACCAAACCTCAGACTCTATTATAATCATACTATTGAAGATGGTGTTTCTGAGGCACATAAGACGACCATTAATGATTATGCCAGGACAATTCTCGGTTACAGCCTTGATCCAGCCAACGCAAAGGGACGTGAAATAGGATCAAGAAAAGGACGCGTTTCTTTCAGTGACGCTGTGATTGTTAACGATGCAGAAACAGGTAAACCTCAGAATCTTGTTTTGGGTGGTCCCAAGCCCACCAGTTATTATGATTATCTGGAGCAGGAAAAGAACCGCGTTGTAACTTATAACGATGGAGGAATCAGAATCAGAGGTTATAAACAGTACTGGTTCCATCAGAATGCGAAGGATGCATCTGTGGATGTATTGAAGAACGCAAAGGTGGCAGCTCCGTTTATCCCTTTGAAAGCCGGTGCAAAGTTTAAAGGTATGATCAGATTTAACAACCTTTCTGATGATGAACTTGGCCTTTTGTTATGGTCCATCCGTCTGGAAAAGAATTGCGAACACAACATTGGGAAAGCGAAGGCTTATGGTTATGGCCGGGTGAAAATTGACATTGATAATCTCAGACTTTTCGACCTTGAAAAGTTATATGGATTCGATGTTCTTGATTTCAATCCCTATGATGATTACTCCATGGACAAGGTGGATGAATTCATTCAGATTTACAAGGATAAGGTAAGCAAAATTCTTAAAAGAAACATTATGGAGGTACGTTCCATTGCTGAATTCCTGTTAATGAAGGATGCCTGCAGCTTTGTTCCTGAAGATGATATCCGTTATATGGATCTTGCACACGATTACCGTGACCGTGAGAATGAGAAGAATATTTCAAAACGCGGACTCCCTCATCCTGACGATGTGAAGGAGAACATTCCGGATTATCTGCAGCCTGCTTTTAAGGCGGTTACTTACAGACCAGCAACCAGAGCAGTGAAAGTAAATTCTGTAAAAAATAACAGTTCTTCTTCACAACCTCAGAAAGCTGCTTCCCCTGCGCTTGGTGAAGGTGCCGTGGTTGAAGGAATCGTAAATGGATATCTTTTCAAGGGAGCTGAAAAACATGGTGTATTTCTTACATTACCCGGTCTTAAAAAAGGTCTTCTCCATGAAAATAATGCTTCCATGAAACCGGACGAATACCTGGTAAGAGGTAAAGTTAAGGTGAAAATCATTGAGTATAAGGAAAATGGTAAGAGAATTAGTTTGACTGATAAAGATGTGGAATAGTTTGTTAAAGTACTCCTGACAGAATAAAAGGGAAACTTCCTTTCTGATAAAGGTAGGGAGTTTCCCTGAAAGTTTACTTGATATAGCATTTTAGTGAAATTATGTAACTGTTCAGAGTAAAGCAGATTTTTCGAGGTTGACTCTGAACAGTTACGCAATTATAATAAATGAAACAACAAAAAAGTTAAGCGAGTCAGGAAAATCGGGGGAAAAATAAAATTCAACTAAAAATTAAAAAAATAATTAAAAGCATTGAAAAACATGAATATTATTGCCAAGACATAAAAACACCCCGAAAACGGCTATTTATCAGAATATTCTGAAAAATACCTGCAAAACAGGACTAAAAAAGCCTTGTAAATCAAGGATTTCTGAAGGGTAGGGGTAGAAATGAAGTGAAGCTCGGAAGAGCATTGACACAA
>JBJEFL010000161.1:4417-8455 GCA_051873995.1 Bacillus sp. (in: firmicutes) | reverse complement strand
TGGGTGAAAGGGTGGTTGATTTGGATCAGATTGCGCCTCATCAAATGGTTCGGACGATGGTGGAATTAGGGGAAAAGAAGGCAAAGCTTTCGCGTCATCAGTTGGTGATGCGTGGCTTTTTGAGTGCAGCTATTTTAGGATTCGCGACAACGTTAGCGCTTACATTTGAGATTCAAACACAAGTGGGTATGTATGGTGCCCTGTTGTTTCCCGTCGGCTTTGTTATGGTGACGCTGCTTGGCTTGGAGTTGGTGACGGGTAATTTTGCCTTGATTCCATTGGCGGTCATAGAAAAGAGGGTAACGGTCAAACAGATGCTGCACAATTGGCTATGGGTCATGGTCGGTCACGCATTAGGCGGTTTTGTTTATGCCCTGTTGATGTATGTGTCACTGACTTACGGCGGGGTGACCTATGACCATCCTTTGGTGGCCAAAATCATTGCTCTTACGGAAGGAAAAACCACCGCGTATGCTGATAAAGGGATGAATGGCATGTTGACGGTCTTCGTCAAAGCGCTTCTGTGCAATTGGATGGTAACGATTGGAACGGTTATGGCATTGGCTTCAAGCAGTACCATCGGAAAAATTGTGGCCATGTGGCTACCGATTTTGACGTTTTTCGGACAAGGCTTTGAGCATGCGGTCGTCAATCTGTTCATTATTCCAGCCGGGATGCTGCTTGGTGCTGACATTACAATGAGCGATTGGTGGCTGTGGAACCAGATTCCGGTGACCATTGGTAACGTAGTCAGTGGCTTTTTCTTTACTGGCTTGGCGCTTTATGTCATGCATCATGAGCCATCGACTAAGAAAGAGAAAGATGTCAAACAGAGTGAAAAGATTTCTTGAGCTGTTTTGTTTAATGGATTTCCCGAAGAAAACAACCTTTCTACGAAGAAACGTTGTTTTCTTCTTTTTGTGTGGAATGGTGTGTACGGAACGAGGCTTGTATGTGGTTGGAATGAAGAGAAAGGACTGAGCTGTTTTAATTGTTCATATGTTTGTTTGTACACGTGTTGTCGCTTTTGGAGTGAGTGTCGTTACAGGGAGAGTGCTTGGCTGGATAGATAATGAATAAACGAATCTTGGAAGGAAGAAACGTTGTTTTCTTCTTTTTTGTGTTTTAATGGAAGAATAGGAACTGAAGTGTTGCAATATGTGCACCACAATGTACACAGGTTGCCCGAAAAAATGCACCATTTTGGAAGGTGGGTGGTGCATATGTGGTCATAAAGAAATAAACGTTTCTTCCAACGTTTATTTCTTTATAGAGTGTCGATTCAGTAATTGTGGTGAAATGAACCAAAAAAGTTACACAGGTTGCTCAAAAAAATGCACCAGTTTTAGGGGAAGTGTGTGCTGTATGTGCACCATAAAGTACACAGGTTGCCCGGAATATGCACCACATTTCGGACCAAGTGTGGTGTGTGCATTCATCATAATATGCACCAGTTTTTGTTTACGTTTTTTAATACTTCGAACTCGAGACATATTATTTGTGTTGTTATCAATTGAGTAGTAAAGTGATGATAATGAAAGGGAGTGACACACACGATGCAAAAAAATACTCGCGGGTCATTAATCTGGCTACGACTTATGCGTTTTACACATCAAAGCAACTTATTATCCAATGATTTTTTGAAGCAATATGACTTAACAACGGCACAATTTGATGTGTTAATGCAAATTTCGACCTATCAGCCATTAACACAAAGTGAATTGGCGGAGAAGGTCACAGTGACACAAGGCGGTATTTCGCGTATGCTCGCTCGCCTTGAAAAAGACGGTCTCATTGAACGCAAGCAAGAGTGGAAAACGAAAACCATTTCGTTAACAAATAAAGGTCAGGAAAAACTAGATGGTGCATTTGAAGCCCAACTGGCTTTCCAATCTTCATTCTTTGATGAATGCTTATCTGAAGAGGAACAAAAGGTTTTGTATTCGCTCATGTCTCGTGTACACAAAAATAGTGAAAATAAGAAAATACCAAACAGGTAATTTTTTATCTTATCACTTGATTAATCAAGTGATAATTAGGAGGAATCATGTATGTATAAAGTTCCAGGGCATCATCATATTTCAATGATTACAAAAGATGCGAAGGCAAATAACCATTTTTACCGGGATATACTTGGTTTGCGTCGTGTGAAAATGACGGTGAATCAAGATGATTCGTCGATGTATCACTTATTTTATGGGGATAAAACAGGAAGTCCCGGCACAGAATTATCGTTCTTTGAAATTCCACTTGTCGGGCGCACATACCGAGGCACAAATGCTATCACTCAAATCGGTTTACTCGTTCCGACCGAAGCGAGCTTAGCCTATTGGAAAGGGCGCTTTGAGGAATATGGCGTACAACATAGTGACATCACAATGTATGCCAACAGACCGGCCCTGCACTTTGAAGATTCGGAAGGCTTACGCATGGTGTTGCTCGTATCAAACGGTGAGAAGGTAGAGCATTGGGAAACGTGGGAGAAATCCAATGTCGCTGTAGAACATCAAATTCAGGGCATGGGCTCAGTGGAAATAACGGTACGCCGACTGGATAAACTGGTGCGAACATTGACAGAAATGTTTGGCTATACAGAAGTATCGCGTACGGAAGACGAAGCAATTTTCCAATCAGTACAAGGCGAAGTGTTTGGCGAAATCGTGGTGAAATATTTGGACGGTCCTACTGAGAAACCAGGCCGTGGAAGCATCCATCATTTAGCGATTCGTGTTAAAAATGACGAGGAACTGATGTACTGGGATGAACAAGTACGCGCACAAGTCTTCCAATCATCCGGCATCGTGGATCGTTTCTATTTCAAAAGCTTGTACTTCCGTGAATCAAACGGCATTCTATTTGAAATTGCAACGGACGGCCCTGGTTTTACGATTGATGGCGATGTCGAAACGCTCGGTGAAAAACTAGATTTACCGCCATTTTTGGAAAATCGTCGTGCGGAAATTGAACACAAACTAAAACCGATTGAGGAGAGTTAATTATGGAGCAATATCGTATTGACCCATCAAAGGGCATGGAGTTTGGGCTTTATTCATTAGGTGACCACATTCCTAACCCACTGACAGGTGAGCGTATTTCGGCTCAGCAACGGATTCGTGAATTAATTGAAGCAAGTAAACTGGCAGAGCAAGCAGGCATTGATGTATTCGGCGTGGGTGAAAGTCACCAAACTTACTTTACTTCACAAGGGCATGCTGTTATTTTAGGGGCAATCGCCCAAGCGACAAATACAATTAAAATTGCCAGTACAGCCACTGTTCTGAGCGTATCGGACCCTGTGCGTGTGTACGAGGATTTCGCTACAATTGATTTAATTTCAGATGGTCGTGCTGAAATTGTCGCTGGTCGTGGTTCCCGGGTAGGTGCCTATCATTTGCTTGGCGTTGATTTGCAGGATTACGAGGCCATTTTTGAAGAAAAATTAGCACTGCTTAAACAGATTAATGAAGAGAAACGTGTAACATGGCAAGGCGAATTCCGTCCGCCACTGCAAAATGCGGAAATTTTACCGCAGCCTAAAAATGGGTCACTCCCCATTTGGCGTGCTGTCGGTGGGCCACCTGCAAGTGCCATCAAAGCTGGCTATTTGGGGATTCCGATGATGCTGACTACATTAGGTGGACCGGCCATCCACTTTAAACCCTCTATTGAGGCATATCGTGAGGCAGCTGAACGTAGTGGCTTTGATTCGAAAACATTGCCAATCGCGACAACAAGTTTGTTCTACGTAGCAGATACAACCGAGGAAGCATTAGAAGGTATGTATCCACATCTGAATGGTGGATTCCAAGCCATTCGTGGCAGTGGTTACCCAAGACAACAATTCGAGTTAGCAACTGATACAAGGGATGCATTAATGGTTGGCAGCACACAACAGATTATTGAAAAAATGCTGTACCAACATGAACTTTACGGGATGCAACGCTTCATGGGGCAAATTGATTTCGGGGGTGTACCTTTCGAAAAGATCATGAAAAACATTGAAATCATCGGCAATGATATCATTCCGGCAATTAAAAA
>JBJEFL010000161.1:0-4317 GCA_051873995.1 Bacillus sp. (in: firmicutes) | reverse complement strand
GAGATGTTGCTGTGACCTGCAAGTCGGCGTACTTTTTCGATGTCGTTGTTCGTTGCCTTCAACATCCATTTGCAGAAGGTGTGACGGAACATATGGGGCGACAGTCGTTTTTTCGGTAGGCTGTAGCTATCGATCATCGTCTGAATGCCGCGCACAGTGAACTTAGGTGAACGTTGGCTGTAGAACACATACGGCGAGTCGTCGACATATTCTTTTTCGCGAGCCATTTGTGCACGATATGTTAGCCATTCCTGCATTTCAGCGAGCAATGTGTTGGAAATGGGAATGGTACGCACTTTCATCCCTTTTCCGACAATCCGGATACGTTTCAGCTCCATGTCGATGTCAGTCAGCTTCAGATTGGACAGCTCATCGACTCGCAAGCCGGCATATGTCAGCAAATAAATGATGGCCCGGTCGCGCCGATATTTTTCTTCCGGATTCACGCCCCGGCTTTTGACAGGTTTCTTTCTTATCGTGTAAAGTAAATCTTC
This sequence comes from Bacillus sp. (in: firmicutes), assembly GCA_051873995.1. Lineage (GTDB taxonomy): Bacteria > Bacillota > Bacilli > Bacillales > DSM-1321 > Bacillus_AD. The sequence continues at coordinate 3,823 of JBJEFL010000161.1, read as the reverse complement.
AAATTCTTCTTCCGTCAGCCACATGATTTTTTCAAACTCTTCATCCGCCGATTTTAGATCGTGAATGTCGAGCATTGGATTTTTTTGCAGCTTGTCGTGTCGGACTGCCCATTGGTAAAATCCACGCAGTGAATTAAGACGGCGATTAATGGTCGTCGTTGCTAATGGTTTTGTGTTGGTCGTATTGACCATCGAATCGACCCATTTGCGAACGTCGATTGAGGTCACATAATCAGTAGGCTGAATATGTAAGTCGGTGAAAAAACAGTTCAAATCATTCTGGTAAGAAAGAATGGTGTTTTTTGCTTTCCCTTTTTCTTCTAAATAGTTTATATATTCAGAAATCATCTACTCACTCCTTTTTTGAAAAAATTACCTTTTTATTTATCCCAACTTAAATAGTTTGTTTAGTAGGAAATATTTTTTAATTTATTCATACTTATTTAATCTGTTTAATCGGGTATGAGTATTTTATTTACAAAAATTATAAATTATAACAATGGTTCATTTTGGTATTTAAAAGTCATTTATTCCCACTTAATTTATCTGAATAATACAAAAATATCTTTTTGGTTTCTTAACTTATACGACGAGTTTAACACCCCTTAATAACCCACTTTTATATACTATTTTACTACATTATACGACGAGTTTAAAGGGCAGAAAAAAGCCTTTAACGTGCATAATGTATATTATATGTCGAGTTAAAAATGACCAATTCAGAGGAAAAAACGGGGTGAAAGAGGCGAAGATTTCTTCGAAAGAAGGAAAATGGGAAGAAACAAATCAATGAATATTGGAAGAAATAAAAGAAGATAAGAATGAATAAACGAACATAGAAAGGAATAAACCATCCAACGAATAAAGAAAACAATCAAACAAGAAAGTAATAAACGAATCAACGAAGCAACCAACGAATAAAACAACGTTTCTTCTTTTCTTGTAATATTGTTTAGAAGAAAAGAAGAAATAGAGGCGATTTTGGGAGGTGAAAAAGAGGAAGCGATGAAAATGGAGCGAAAAAATAGAAAAAACACCCATTTTTGCCCTTCGTGTTGCTGAGGAGCTCTACAGCGAAATGAAAAAGGGGTGTCGTGAGAAAGTGGTCAGTAAATGTGGAGAAAACGTCCTGAGTGAAGGTGTGGTGATTTTTGGGTATTTTTAGTAGAAATATAGCAATTTTAATCAAAAAATTCAGATTTATTTTTGGTAAGCTAGTGATGAGGTGAGGGGATGAGATATAGTCCAATCTTGCAGCAAGTGTTGACATATATTGAACAGAATTTGCACGATTCATTGGATAGTGAGAGGGTTGCACGTAAGTTTGGTTATTCGAAGTATCATTTCGCACGTATTTTCAAACAGGAGGTTGGCGTCAATTTGGCCGAATATGTCCGGTTGCGACGGATTTCGTTGGCAGCCAGTATGCTCTTGCATACGGATGAAAGAGTATTGGATATCGCGTATTATTTTCAGTTTCAGTCGCAGGAGGCGTTCACGCGCGCATTTAAAGAGTTGTACCATATGCCACCCGGTCAATACCGGAAAGTAATGGCGAATATTGTTTGTCAAAAGGAGGAAGGGAACGTGGAGAAACGAGAGGAAGTCAAAGGTTGGTTTTTAACGGGTAGTCATCCGTACAATTATGAAATGGGGATTGATTCGAAAATTTTTCATAGTGGTAAGGCATCAGGTTATCTTAAGTCGGTGAGTGTCCAAGATCAAACGGAATTTGCGACGATGATGCAAGAATGCAAGGCGGATCTGTTTAAAGGAAAGCGTGTGAAGTTGACGGGCTTCATCAAGTCGGCTAATGTGAACGCTCATTGTGCGATGTGGATGAGAGTGGATAATGCTTTGCAGGACACGTTGCAGTTTGATAATATGCATGACCGACCAATCAAAGGTAATACTGAGTGGAATCGCTATTCCATTGTTTTGGATGTGCCGGAAAGCAGTGCCATGATTGCGTATGGTTTTTTGCTCATTGGAACAGGGACGGTGTGGGCTGATAATTTTCAGTTTGAAGTGGTTGATGAAAAAATCCCGACAACGAATATGTCGATAAAGGGGCAACTACTGGACGAACCAATGAATTTGTCATTTGAAGAGTAATAGAGAAGAAAACAACGTTCGAAGGAAGAAACGTTGTTTTCTTCTTTTTGTTTTTGTGAAATAGCTTGAAAAATGAAAAATGTATGATACATATTAGTAGTAGAATAAGAAGGAATTGAGGCAGGAAGTAGTGAAAGTAGAATGAAAAGTGAGAATGAGAAGAGTTCATTTAAAGAGTTAACAGGAGCAAAGAAAATGCTTGTGCTCTTTTTGGTCATAGCGAGTATTTCTATTTTGTTCGGTGGTTTCTTTCTGGTTGTGGCCGGTTTTTTCGGAGTGTTTGGTGTGCAATATGATTCTGTTTCTTCATTATTATTGTTTGTGCTGTGCTATGTGGTGATGTGGTTGATCATGGATCTCTTTTCAATGATTGTCGTTGGTCTGGCATCATTGCCATGCTTGGGTAAATATGCACTGTTTTTCGTGCGGATATCGATTGAATGCCTATGTGCTTGGTTAGCGATTTTTATGGTAGACGAGCTGTTCGATAGCATTGCGATTCCGTGGTGGACGGAATTGATAGCTGTACTACTCTTACTTATGACGGAATGGGCAGTGAAGAATAAAGAGGAAGAGAAATGAGAACGAAAGAAGAAAACAATATTCCAAAGAAGGAAACAACGTTAGAGGGAAGAAAACAATGTTCGAAGGAAGAAACGTTGTTTTCTTCTTTTTTATTATTGTAAAATAATAAAAATTCTATACTTTAGATGAGGAGAGCATCATGAATTTTGAACAGATGATGGAAGAGGTAAAAGAATATCCGGAATTGTATGAGGTGTATCAGAAAAAGGTTGATGAAGGATATTCTATTACGGGAATAAATGTTAGTGTATCGAACCCAAAGTTACTAGATTTGACGTACATTGGGATGATGATGGAGAATGAACAGGAGGAAAGCATTACGCTTATTTATTCGGAAGGTTACGTCAAAATGAACATCGTGAGGCCATTTCCTGATGTGGAGAAAATTCATCCGAAGATGGTGTTGAATCAAGATTATATTCGGGTGAAGAAGTTGAAACGGAAGCTTTTCGGCGGCTATGATCGTGACGAAGTGGATCAATTGCTAGATTGGATTGCGAAAGACTATGATTTTGTTGAAACAATGTTATTGCAGAAAAATAAAATACTGAAAGAAGATGTTCAAAAATGAAGGGGATGATGGGATGTTTATAAGAGTAGTAGAGCATGACCCGGCTTGGGAAGGGATGTTTAAAGAAGAGTTTAAGAAAATCCGAGCGATGGTGGGGGATAATTGGGTGAATACGTTTCACATCGGGAGCACATCGGTCCCGGGTCTGAAGGCGAAGCCGGTTATTGATATGTTGCTGGTGGTGAAGGACTTGGAAGCGTTGGATGCACTTGCTCCGCAGTTTGAAGCGCTGGGTTATGAGGTGATGGGGGAGTACGGCATCCCAGAGCGACGTTTTTACCGAAAAGGTGGGGAAGAGCGTACGCACCACATCCATGCGTTCCAAAAAAGCAATGTGCGAGAAATTAAGCGTCATGTGGCGTTTCGAGATTATTTATGTGAGCACCCGGACGTTGCCCAAGAGTATGGCAAGCTGAAAAGCCAGCTGGCCGAACAATTTCCGAATGACATTGACGGCTACTGCGATGGCAAGGACGAGTTTGTGAAACGAGTGGAAAAAATCGCGTATGAATGGCATTGGACCAATAAGATAAAGTAAGAAAAAGAACGTTG
>JBJEFL010000160.1:0-38972 GCA_051873995.1 Bacillus sp. (in: firmicutes) | reverse complement strand
TAATGGCTATTACTGCACAAATGGTAAAAGAACTTCGTGAAAAAACTGGTGCTGGTATGATGGATTGTAAAAAAGCACTAACTGAAACTAATGGTGATATGGAGCAAGCAATCGACTACCTTCGTGAAAAAGGTATTGCGAAAGCTGCTAAGAAAGGTGACCGTATCGCTGCAGAAGGATTAACTTACATCGTAACTGAAGGTAACGAAGCTGTAATCCTTGAAGTAAACTCTGAAACTGATTTCGTTGCTAAAAACGAAGGTTTCCAAGTATTAGTTAAAGAATTAGCTGCTCACTTACTTGCGAAAAAACCTGCTTCTGTAGAAGCTGCTCTTGAAGAAACTATGGAAAACGGTGCTGTTGTTTCTGAACACATCAACGCAGCAATCGCTAAAATCGGAGAAAAAATCACTCTTCGCCGTTTCCAAGTTGTAACAAAAACAGATGCTGACGTATTCGGTTCTTACCTGCACATGGGTGGACGTATCGGTGTATTAACTGTTCTTGAAGGAACTGATAACGAAGCTGCTGCGAAAGATGTAGCTATGCACATCGCTGCTATCAAGCCACTTTATATCTCTCGTGATGAAGTAACTCCTGAAGAAGTTGAAAGAGAGCGTGAAGTATTAACTCAACAAGCTCTTAACGAAGGAAAACCTGAAAAAATCGTTGCTAAAATGGTTGAAGGTCGTCTTGGCAAATTCTTCGAAGATATTTGTGTTGTTGACCAAGCTTTCGTTAAAAACCCAGATCAAAAAGTGGGCGAATTCATCGCTTCTACTGGTGGAAAATTAACTTCATTCGTACGTTACGAAGTTGGTGAAGGTATCGAGAAAAAACAAGATAACTTTGCTGAAGAAGTAATGAGTCAAGTTAAAAAAGACTAATTAATATAGAAATTTTTAACGGACGAATTAATAGGGGACACATTGTGTTCCCTATTTTTTGAATAAATTAGTATCAAATTGTAAATGACTATCTACAGGTGAAATGTAGAGGAATAAAAAGTTGGAGGTTCTAATGAGTAACGCTAAATATAATCGAGTTGTCTTAAAGTTAAGCGGGGAAGCATTAGCGGGGCAAGACGGATTCGGAATTAATCCAGCTATAATTAAGTCTATTGCAGAGCAAGTGAAAGAAATTGCTGAACTAGATGTTGAAGTAGCTGTCGTAGTTGGTGGCGGAAACATTTGGAGAGGTAAAATCGGAAGCGAAATGGGTATGGATCGTACCACTGCAGATTATATGGGAATGTTGGCGACGGTGATGAATTCACTGGCTTTACAAGATAGCTTGGAAAACCTGGGAATTGAGACGCGAGTTCAAACATCTATTGAAATGAGACAAGTAGCTGAACCATATATTCGTAGAAAAGCAGTGCGTCACTTACAAAAGAAACGTGTAGTGATTTTTGCCGCTGGAACTGGTAACCCTTATTTCTCTACTGATACAACAGCAGCATTACGCGCAGCAGAAATTGAAGCTGACGTTATTTTAATGGCGAAGAATAATGTCGATGGTGTTTATAATGCGGATCCTCGTAAAGATGAAAGTGCAGTTAAATATGAAGAATTATCATATCTGGATGTTTTAAAAGAAGGATTAGAGGTAATGGACTCTACGGCTTCTTCTTTATGTATGGATAATGACATTCCTTTAATTGTATTTTCTATTACGGAACAAGGTAATATTAAACGTGCCGTTATGGGTGAAACAATCGGAACTATCGTGAGGGGGAAATAAAATGGCTAAACAAGTAATTGCAACAACAAAAGAAAGAATGGATAAAGCAGTGCAAGCTTTATCAAGAGAGCTTGCAACAATTCGTGCTGGTAGAGCAAATGCTTCAATCCTTGACAAAGTCACTGTTGATTATTACGGAGCACCGACTCCTATCAACCAATTAGCGGGTGTGTCAGTACCTGAAGCTCGTTTACTAGTGATTCAACCTTATGACAAAACGATTCTTAGTGAAATTGAAAAAGCAATTTTGAAATCTGACCTTGGATTAAATCCTACGAGTGATGGTTCAATCATTCGTATTGCTATTCCTGCTTTAACGGAAGAACGACGTAAAGAGCTAGTTAAACTTGTGAAAAAAGAAGCAGAAGAAGCAAAAGTAGGCATTCGTAACATTCGTCGCGATGGTAACGATGATCTGAAAAAGCTTGAGAAAAACAACGAAATTACTGAGGATGAACTTCGTGGCTACACAGAAGACATTCAAAAGGTAACAGATGCACACATTCAAAAAATTGATGACGTGGCAAAAGAAAAAGAAAAAGAAATTATGACAGTGTAATAAACTTTTCGAAGCCCCTGAACAAGGGGCTTTTTTTACCTGAAAGAACCAAGCCATTACTTTGAACGATTATGATGTAGTTTTACGTTGTTGAAGCTAGCTTTGTGTGAGTGAATTTTTGCGGAATGAATGATTAGAGAATAACAATACATATGGATGTTATAATACCGATAGGATATTTAGTCATTTTCTGATATGATTAAGTGGATTCAATAAACTTTAACTTAGCAAGACCTATTGGAGGATTTAAATATGAAGGTGAATTGGAAGCGTTGGTTGAAAAAGGATGCTTCTACTTATATAGATGTGGATAGTTTGAAGAATGTTAGTGAAGCGGGAGTTCCGCAGCATATTGCTATCATCATGGATGGAAATGGCCGCTGGGCTAAACAACGTGGACTGCCTCGTGTGGCGGGCCATCGTGAAGGGATGAATGTAGTTCGCAGAATTACTAGAGTAGCTAGTAATATGGGAGTTAAAGCTTTAACCTTATATGCGTTTTCTACAGAAAATTGGAAACGACCTGCAAAGGAAGTAGATTATTTAATGAAGCTTCCTGTTGAATTTCTCGGAACCTTTTTACCTGAGTTAATTCGTGAAAATGTACGTGTTAACATTATGGGTGACTTAGAAGCGTTACCGGTGCATACGAGAGCAGCTGTGGAAAAAGCGATGGAGGATACAGCTCATAATGATGGTCTGTTGTTGAATTTAGCTTTTAACTATGGAAGTAGAGCCGAGATGATGCTTGCCGTACACAAGGCCATAGAGGATGTCAAAGAAGGTCGATTAAATGTAGAAGAACTTACGGAAGAGAAGTTTTCCTCTTATTTAATGACTGCCGACATTCCTGAACCAGATTTACTTATTCGGACAAGCGGTGAAATTCGTTTAAGTAATTTTCTGCTATGGCAAGTAGCCTATTCGGAATTTTACTTTACTGACGTGTTGTGGCCAGATTTTGATGATCAAGAATTTGTAAAAGCCATCGAAGAATATCAAAATCGTTCGAGAAGGTATGGCGGTTTGTAATGCTGAACTTCTTTAGAAGGTGAGGACTTAAAAAATTATGAAGCAACGAATCATTACAGCTGTCATTGCAGCAGCTATATTTTTGCCGATTGTCATGTATGGTCAGACTCCGTTAGACATTTTAGTATATTTAATGGCAACGGTCGGTTTACATGAATTAATGAAAATGAATAAAATATCGGCGACATCTTTTCCGAGTGTAATCAGTTTCATTATGCTTTGGATTGTTCTTATTCCGGCAGAATATGTCGATGTATTACATAATTTCACAAAGGATCATCTGTTTGGCATCGGTGTATTGTTACTATTGATTTATACGGTAACAAGCAAGAATCGTTTTACGTTTGATTCTGTCGGTTTTCTTGTTGTATCCGTTCTTTATGTCGGAATGGGCTTTTATTATCTTGCGGCAACAAGAGAAATAGGGTTAGTGTATATTTTCTTTGTGTTATTTACTCTTTGGGCGACCGATTCCGGGGCGTATTTTGTTGGAAGGGCTTTAGGGAAAAATAAACTATGGCCTGAAATCAGTCCGAATAAAACGATTGAAGGAGCAATTGGCGGAATTGCTTGTGCTTTGTTGGTGGCTGTTATTTTCTCAATGTTTACAAGCATAGACGAATCATTATTGAAACTATTGGGTATGAGTGTAGTTATTTCCATTTTCGGCCAACTAGGCGATTTAGTTCAGTCAGCTTTCAAGCGCCATTATGGTGTGAAGGATTCAGGTAATCTCCTACCGGGACATGGTGGTATTTTGGATAGAAGCGATAGTTGGATTTTTGTTTTTCCTATTTTGCATTTGTTTCAACTTCTGTAGATTCTAACGAATGCCTAATCAAAATATACTGAAAGTAATCAACTTATTGAGTGATTGATGGGGGGACATCAGAAGTGAAGAAAATTAGTTTATTAGGTGCTACAGGCTCAATAGGTAGACAAACTATGGATGTTGTTCGTGAAAATCGCGATTTGTTTGAGGTGGTAGCATTTTCTGCAGGGACAAACATCGAATTAACGAAACAATATATACGAGAGTTTTCTCCGGAACTAGTATCCGTTAAAGAAAAGAAAGATTATGAGTCGTTAAAATCAGAGTTCCCACAGACAAAATTTGTCTTCGGTGAAGATGGGCTCGTCGAGGTAGCTGTCTATCATCGTAGCGACATAGTTGTAAGTGCCGTAATCGGGAGCGTCGGTTTATATCCAACTTTAAAAGCGATACAAGAAAAGAAGGATATTGCCATTGCTAATAAAGAAACGCTCGTAACGGCAGGTCACTTAGTAATGGATGCAGCGAAAGAACATGGAGTACGCTTATTGCCTGTTGACAGTGAGCATTCAGCTATTTTCCAAGCGTTACAAGGTGAGCAAGAGAAGAATATCGAAAAGTTGATTATTACAGCGTCCGGCGGAAGTTTCCGTGATTTAACGAGAGAGCAATTGCAACATGTAACGGTTGAACAGGCGTTAAATCACCCAAATTGGTCAATGGGTGCTAAAATAACAATAGATTCTGCTAGTATGATGAATAAAGGTCTTGAAGTGATTGAGGCACACTGGTTGTTTAATATGCCTTATGATAAAATTTCCGTATTGATGCATAAAGAGAGCATTATACATTCTATGGTACAATTCCATGATGGAAGTGTGATGGCGCAATTAGGTACTCCGGACATGAGAGTTCCAATCAGCTATGCATTGATGTATCCAGACCGCTTACGGAATGAATCGACGGAAAGATTGGATTTAGCTCGTATCGCAACACTTCATTTTCAGGAAATGAGCTTTGAAAGATTCCCTTGTTTGCAATATGCGTTTGATGCAGGTAAATTAGGGGGAACAATGCCTACCGTTCTCAATGCCGCGAATGAAGAGGCAGTGGCTTTATTTTTGAAGGGGAATATCACTTTCCTTGATATTGAACGTTTAATCTATCAGGCGATGGAAAGACATCATGTTATTAAACAACCCGATTTAGAAACAATTCAACAAATTGATTTACAAACACGCAAGTCAATTCAATCTTTTGTAAAATAAAGGTGGTGGGTGTGTGCAAACACTGCAAACAGTTGTTTCATTCATTCTGATTTTTGGAACACTCGTTTTTGTTCATGAACTCGGACATTTAATTTTTGCTAAGCGTGCCGGCATCCTATGTCGTGAATTTGCCATTGGCATGGGACCGAAAGTGTTATCTTTTAAGAAAAATGAGACTGTATATACCATTCGTTTGTTACCGATTGGCGGTTTTGTTCGTATGGCTGGAGAAGATCAAGAAATGGTTGAAATCAAACCGGGTTATCGTGTTGGTCTTAAATTCAATCATGATGGAAAAGTACAGAAAATCATTTTGAACAATAAAGATAAATATCGTGATATTAAAGTTGTGGAAATTGAAAGCGCCGATTTAGAAAATCAGTTAGTTATTAGAGGGTATGAAGAAGAAGACGATCAAGTGATGCAAACCTTTCAGGTGGATCGCGAAGCTGTCATTGTACAAGATGGCGTAGAAGATCAAATTGCTCCACTAGACCGGCAATTTTCTTCAAAGTCATTATGGCAACGGACAATGACGATTTTTGCTGGTCCGATGATGAACTTTGTATTGGCTATTGTTCTGTTCATTGTTATTGCAGCTATTCAAGGGGTAGTTGTGGATGAACCGAGGGTAGGTAAACTGACGGAAGATGGAGTGGCGATTGCCGCTGGTTTAAAAGAGGGAGATGAAATCCAATCAATCGATGGAGCGGAAGTATCCACATGGTTGGATGTACAACAAGAAATTCAACAACATCCGGGGCAAGAGATTTTGTTTGTTGTTGAACGGGATGGAGAAACGTTAGAAATTCCCGTTACACCAAAAGAAGTGGAACGAGATGGAGAGAAGATAGGTATTGTTGGTGTGTATGCTCCAACTGAAAAATCCTTTATGCAAGTGTTGGCATTTGGTTTTACAGAGACGTATGAGTGGACTGTGCGCATTTTCGAGATGCTCGGAAAGCTGATTACGGGTCAATTCTCTATTGATATGCTTTCTGGTCCAGTCGGCATTTATGTGTCAACGGAAGAAGTGGCTAAATCAGGCATTCTTACGTTAATACAATGGGCTGGCGTTTTAAGCATCAATTTAGGAATCATGAACTTATTGCCGATTCCTGCGTTGGATGGTGGAAGGTTAACGTTCTTTGCCGTTGAAGCCGTTCGCGGGAAACCACTTGACCGTCAAAAAGAAGGAATAGTCCATTTTATTGGTTTCGCATTATTGATGTTATTGATGCTTGTCGTAACATGGAACGATATTCAGAGATTTTTCCTCTAATATTCTAAAGTTTTACCAACAGCAATATTTGCTTCCGTTTGCGATGTGTTGAAGAAGCGGATGGAAAGCTGAGTGAAGATAAAACAAAGTAGAGGTGAAGCTATGGATGACGCTTTGCTTCTGCTTTTTTCATGAAATAAATCTTTCAACTAATGAAGATAATTTATAAGTTAATTAATGAGGTGTATGAGATGAAACAATCAAGAATGTTTATCCCTACGTTAAGGGAAGTACCTGCAGATGCTGAAGTGACAAGTCACCGTCTTCTTTTAAGAGCTGGTTATATGCGTCAAAACGCAAGCGGTGTTTACAGCTTCTTACCATTAGGGAAAAAAGTATTAAAGAAAGTAGAAGAAATTGTACGTGAAGAAATGGATCAGACAGGCGCTAATGAATTATTGATGCCGACTCTTCAACAAGCAGAACTATGGCAGGAATCACAGCGTTGGTTTTCTTATGGACCTGAACTAATGCGTATGCGTGACCGTCACAATCGTGAATTTGCATTAGGCCCAACACATGAAGAGGTCATTACAAGCTTAGTACGTGATGAACTATCATCTTATAAGAAATTGCCGTTGACTTTGTATCAAATCCAAACGAAATTCCGCGATGAAAAGCGTCCTCGTTTCGGACTTTTACGCGGTAGAGAATTTGTGATGAAAGATGCATATTCTTTCCATGCTACTCAAGAAAGCTTAGATGAAACATATGAAGATTTATTTAAAGCTTATCAAAATGTGTTCACTCGTTGTGGATTGAACTTCCGTGCCGTTATCGCTGATAGTGGTGCAATGGGCGGAAAAGATACACATGAATTTATGGTTCTTTCTGAAATCGGGGAAGACACTATTGCTTATAGCGATACATCAGACTATGCAGCGAATATTGAAATGGCTCCAGTCGTGGCGACTTATGAAAAAAGTTCAGAAGCGCTTAAAGACATGGAAAAAGTTGAAACAATTAATGTGAAAACAATTGAAGAAGTAACAAACTTCTTACAAGTAGAAGAGAAAGATTGCATTAAATCTCTACTGTTCCATATTGATCAAAAGCCTGTATTAGTACTTGTTCGTGGTGATCATGAGGTAAATGATGTGAAATTGAAAAACTTATTCGAAGCTACGGTCGTCGAATTGGCTACACCGGAAGAAACACAGGTAGCGTTAAATTGCCCAATCGGATTTGTCGGACCAGTTGGAGTTGAAACAGTTGAAATCATTGCTGATCATGCGGTTGCTAGCATTGTAAATGGGGTTTGTGGAGCAAATGAAGAAAACTTCCACTATGTGAATGTAAATCCTGATCGTGATTTTAAAGTGGCTCAATATGCAGATTTACGTTTCATTCAAGAAGGAGATCTTTCTCCAGATGGACAAGGTACTATTCAATTTGCGAAAGGTATCGAAGTTGGTCACGTATTTAAATTAGGAACTCGTTACAGTGAAAGCATGGGTGCGAATTTCTTAGATGAAAATGGTCGTAATCAGCCAATGATTATGGGTTGCTACGGAATTGGTGTATCTCGTCTAGTGGCAGCCGCTGCAGAGCAATATAACGATGAAAAAGGATTAGTATGGCCAAAACAGCTGGCTCCTTTCCATGTCCATGTCATTCCTGTAAATATGAAAAATGAAGAGCAAGCTTCTCTTGGAGAAGAGTTGTATGCTTCATTGAAAAAGCAAGGCTATGATGTATTATTGGATGATCGTCATGAACGCGTAGGTGTTAAATTCAATGACTCTGATTTAATGGGACTACCTGTTCGTGTGACAGTTGGTAAAAAAGCTGCTGAAGGTATTGTAGAAGTAAAAAATCGCAAAACAGGTGAATCAGAAGAAGTGCATGTAGATGAATTATCGAATGTAATTGCTTCTATTCTGGGATAATGAATAAACAAAAAGGTGCTAATATGAGGCGCCTTTTTGTTTGCTTTAATCGTGGGAAGTTTATCTCTCCCAAACTAAATATAAAGGTCATTTTATGATATAATTACGACTGATTCTCAAGAAAAAAATATGCCCTTTTGTTGCTGGTAAGGTCCTATACGTTATTGAAGAGATAGAGATGTTGCTCTAAATGTATAGGCTGGAATCATTTAGAGAATCTAACGGATAGGAAATAAATTACCGGTAGGGTAAATCGATGTATAAAGGAGGATATGTAGTTGGATCACAATCCGAAGCATGGAAGAGAGAGATTTCAACTCCTACTCCAACAACTGCAATTAACAGAAGATGCAATGGTTTCTTATTTCTCCAATGCAGAAATCACGAAGCTTTTCATTGAAAGATCAACGAAAAGATGGCATTTTGAATTTTTATTTGAAAATATTATTCCTTGTGATGTTTATAAGATATTTTCAGCTAATTTAGTGAAGACATTCTCACATATTGCACAGGTTTCACAACGCATTTCTGTTCGCAATCCAAATGTGACGCAACAGCTGATTGAAGAGTATTGGAGTACATGTTTACGGGAAATCGACGGTGCTTCACCTGCGCTTCTATCATTACTGAATGAGCAGATACCGAAAGTGGTCGGTAATAAATTAATTGTGAAAGCCAGAAATGCAGCTGAAGCCGGACAGTTGAAAAATAAATATTCAGGTATCATTTCTTCCATTTATGAAACATATGGATTTCCTACTTTAGCGCTCGATACGGAAATTTCAGAGATGAAAGAAGAATATACGGAATTTTTACAGCAAAAGCAAAAAGAAGATGAAGAGCGGGCGCTTGCTGCTGTTGTTGAAATGAAGAAGAAGGAAAGCGAAACGGCTGCGACTGCAGCTCCTGAGCAAGAAGGACCTGTTAAAATCGGCTATACCATTAAAGATGATGCCGACTTTAAACGAATGGAAGAAATCATTGATGAAGAGCGCCGCATAGCGGTGGAAGGGTATATCTTCCATGTTGAAACGAAAGAACTTCGCAGTGGGCGAACATTATTGACATTGAAAATGACGGACTATACAAGCTCCATTATGGTCAAAATGTTCTCGCGTGATAAAGAAGATGCAGCTATTTTGAATAATGTGAAAAAAGGTATGTGGGTGCGTGCACAAGGAAGTATTCAAAACGATACATTCGTTCGTGATTTAGTGATGATCGCAAACGATTTAAACGAAGTGAAAGCCCCGGCTAGATTGGATCAAGCACCTGAAAAAAGGGTTGAGCTTCATTTGCACACACCAATGAGTCAAATGGATGCTGTTTCATCTGTATCAGATCTTGTGTCACAAGCAGCCAAATGGGGTCATAAAGCAATTGCCATTACGGATCATGCAGTGGCACAAGCCTTTCCCGAAGCATATGGGGCCGGAAAAAAGAATGGCATTAAAGTGATCTATGGTTTAGAAGTGAACTTAGTAGATGATGGTGTACCGATTGCTTATAATTCAGCCCATCGATTATTAGAAGAAGACACTTTTGTTGTCTTTGACGTTGAAACGACAGGTTTATCTGCTGTATATGACACGATTATCGAATTGGCGGCAGTGAAAGTAAGAAACGGAGAGATTGTGGACCGCTTTGAATCATTCGCTAATCCGCATCATCCGCTTTCGGCAACAACAATCAATCTGACAGGTATTACAGATGATATGGTCAAGGATGCACCGGAAGTATCAGATATGTTGAAGAAGTTTAAGGAGTGGGCAGGAGACGGTATTTTCGTCGCTCATAATGCGAGCTTCGATATGGGTTTCTTGAATGTCGGATATCGAAAAATGGGTGCCGACCGAGCAAGTAATCCTGTAATCGATACATTGGAATTAGGGCGTTTCTTGTATCCAGAAATGAAAAATCATCGTCTGAATACGTTGGCGAAGAAGTTTGATATCGAACTGACACAGCATCACCGTGCAATCTATGATACAGAAGCAACGGCACATTTATTAATTAAAATGCTGAAAGATGCGGATGAAAAGGGCATTAAATACCATGATGAATTTAATCATCATATGGGAGAAGGAAAAGCGTATCAACGTTTACGCCCTTCACATTGCACACTTTTGGCGCAAAATGATATCGGATTAAAGAATCTGTTCAAGCTAGTGTCTTTATCTCATATTAACTATTTTTATCGAGTACCTCGTATTCCGCGATCAGTCTTGCAACAGCACCGTGAGGGGATCATTGTCGGTTCGGGCTGCGATAAAGGCGAAGTGTTTGAAGGCATGATGCAAAAATCACCGGATGAAGTGGAAAAGATAGCTGAATTCTATGATTACTTCGAAGTTATGCCACCGGAAGTGTATGCACATCTCATTGAAATGGAATATGTTCGGGACGAGCAATCGTTGCAATCAATCATTAGCAACATCGTTAAACTTGGAAAGAAAATGAACAAGCCAGTGGTAGCGACAGGAAATGTTCATTATCTACATCCTAATGATAAAATTTATCGTCAAATACTGGTGAGTTCACAGGGTGGAGCAAATCCATTGAATCGTCATAAGCTACCGAATGTCCATTTCCGTTCGACAGACGAAATGCTGCAATGCTTTTCTTTTTTAGGAGAAGAAACAGCAAAAGAAATTGTTGTTACCAATAGTAACTTAATTGCGGATCAAATTGGTGAAGTGAAACCGATTAAAGATGATTTGTATACACCAAAAATTGAAGGCGCCGATGAAGAAATGCGAAAAATGAGCTATGATATGGCTCGTAGTATTTACGGAGAGAATCTGCCTGAAATTGTAGAAGCTCGAATTGAAAAAGAGTTGAAAAGTATTATTGGTCACGGATTTGCGGTTATTTACTTAATTTCACATAAACTCGTAAAGAAATCGTTAAATGATGGATATCTGGTGGGTTCACGTGGATCGGTCGGTTCATCGCTTGTAGCGACACTGACAGAAATAACTGAAGTAAATCCATTGCCACCGCATTATGTTTGTCCGAATTGTAAACATTCGGAGTTCTTCAATGATGGTTCTGTCGGATCGGGATTTGACTTGAAGGATAAAGATTGCCCGGAATGCGGAACACCATACAAAAAAGATGGACAAGATATACCGTTTGAAACCTTCCTAGGCTTCAAAGGAGACAAGGTACCGGATATCGATTTGAATTTCTCCGGTGAATATCAGCCGCGAGCACATAATTACACAAAAGTATTGTTTGGAGAAGATTATGTATACCGTGCAGGAACAATTGGTACGGTTGCTGAAAAGACAGCGTATGGCTATGTGAAAGGATATGCGAACGATCATAACTTGCATATACGATCTGCGGAAGTAGACCGTCTAGTAGCTGGTTGTACGGGTGTTAAACGAACAACCGGTCAGCATCCTGGTGGTATTATCGTTGTACCGGATTATATGGAAATCTATGATTTTTCGCCGATTCAATATCCGGCAGATAGCCAAACTGCTGAGTGGAAAACGACTCATTTTGATTTCCATTCCATTCATGATAATTTGCTGAAACTGGATATTCTCGGGCACGATGATCCGACGGTAATCCGTATGCTGCAAGATTTAAGTGGCATTGATCCGAAGACGATTCCGACAGATGATCCAGAGGTAATGAAAATATTCAGTGGAACTGAATCATTAGGCGTAACACCAGAGCAAATCATGTGTAAAACAGGTACGCTCGGTATCCCCGAGTTCGGAACGCGATTTGTTCGTCAAATGCTCGAAGATACAAAGCCCACAACGTTCTCTGAACTCGTGCAAATTTCAGGACTTTCTCACGGTACGGATGTATGGTTGGGAAATGCCCAAGAACTGATTCAGAATAAGATTTGTAATCTGAGTGAAGTAATCGGATGTCGTGACGACATTATGGTTTACTTGATTTATCAAGGGCTTGACCCTTCACTTGCTTTTAAGATTATGGAGTCAGTACGTAAAGGGAAAGGGCTGTCCGAAGAATTCGAAGAAGAGATGCGGAATAATAAAGTACCGGAGTGGTATATTGATTCTTGTAAAAAAATCAAATACATGTTCCCGAAGGCGCACGCTGCAGCTTATGTCTTGATGGCTGTGCGTATTGCTTATTTTAAAGTACATCATGCTTTGTTATATTACGCAGCGTATTTCACAGTGCGTGCAGATGATTTTGACATTGAAGCCATGAGTAGAGGATCAATGGCGATTCGTGCGGTCATTGATGATATTAATGCAAAAGGGCTCGAAGCTTCCCCGAAAGAAAAAAATACACTGACAGTACTTGAATTGGCACTGGAAATGTGTGAACGTGGCTATTCGTTCCAAAAGGTAGACTTATATAAATCGCAGGCATCAGAGTTTATTATTGAAGGCAACACGTTGATTCCGCCATTTAATTCTGTTCCTGGCTTGGGAACGAACGTAGCTGTTTCTATTGTGAATGCTAGGGAAGAGGGCGAGTTCCTTTCAAAAGAAGATTTGCAGAAACGTGGAAAAGTATCGAAAACAATCTTGGAGTATCTGGATAAACAAGGTTGTCTCGATTCATTACCAGATCAAAACCAATTATCATTATTTTAGTGATGGTTGCTATCACAGTAGCGTTCTTTTGTCAATCCGTTCATTATTTGCATAAAGGACATATTTATGTTATATTTTAATATGAATGACACGGATATTAAACAGGAAGAGAGTGGGGAAACCCGCTCTTTCGTCTTGTTATCGGTCATTTTCACCTTTGTAAATAACTTTGAGTATGAATACCCTTTATGAGAAAACATAAAAGAAATAACCTTTCTTTTACATAAAGTGAAATTAGTTATCAGGCCAATTGAATAATGAGTAGTTGACCTATCTATCGGACTCTAAGGGCTACATACGCTACCTGATTTGCCCCAAATTGTCTCACGATTTCGGCTGAAAGTTGGCATCATTCAAGTTCAGTGGTCAGTTCGCTTGGAACTGACAGCGGCTGGGAATGCCTTTGACAGAGATGGTATCGGGCGGCATATTAATTGCCGAAGCGTTACCGATTGTGATTCATGTGTATTTATTTTGACACTTACTGGGTAAATAAAGGTTGTAAAAGAAAATTCTTAAACTGATAGGAGGGAATGTCTTTGAGTAAAAAGGTAACACAGATTGTTGAGGAATTATTAGTCGATATTTTAGAAAAAGAACAATTGGAATTGGTTGATATCGAATACGCAAAAGAAGGAAAAAACTGGTTTCTTCGCGTATTTATAGATAAAGAAACAGGTGTGGACATCGAAGAGTGCAGTGTTGTAAGTGAACAGCTTAGTGAAAAACTTGACGAAGTGGATCCGATACCGAATGTGTACTTCTTAGAAGTATCTTCACCTGGTGCAGAAAGACCATTGAAAAAAGAAAGTGACTTCCAAAAGGCGATTGGCAAGCATGTGAACATTAAAACATATGAACCAATTGAAGGAAGTAAAGAATTTGAAGGCAAATTGCTTTCGTATGACCAACAAGAAATTAAATTATCCATCAAAATTAAAACAAGAACGAAAGAAATGACTCTGCCAACTGAAAAGGTTGCAAAAGCAAGATTAGCGGTCGTTTTTTCATAAACTAATTAGGATTAAGGTGTAAGGGGGATTATCAATGAGCAGTGAGCTATTAGATGCTCTTGTTATTCTAGAAAAGGAAAAGGGCATTTCAAGAGATGTATTAATCGACGCAATCGAGGCAGCTCTTGTTTCTGCATATAAACGAAATTTTAATCAAGCGCAAAATGTGCGTGTTGATTTGAATCTTGCTACAGGCACAATGCGTGTTTTAGCAAGAAAGGATGTAGTGGATCAAGTATTTGATTCACGTTTAGAAATCTCACTAGAAGATGCAAGAAGAATCAACCCTAACTATGCTGTAGAAGATGTTGTGGAATTAGAAGTTACACCAAAAGACTTTGGACGTATTGCGGCTCAAACAGCTAAGCAAGTGGTTACACAACGTGTGCGCGAAGCAGAAAGAGGAATCATTTATTCTGAGTTCATCGACCGTGAAGAAGATATTATGAACGGAATCGTTCAACGTGTGGATACACGTTATATTTACGTGAGCCTGGGCAAAATTGAAGCATTATTGCCTGTAAGCGAGCAAATGCCAAATGAACATTATAAACCGCATGATCGTATTAAAGTGTTCATTACAAAAGTGGAAAAGACATCAAAAGGTCCGCAAATTTATGTTTCTAGAACGCACCCTGGTCTATTGAAACGTTTATTTGAAACAGAAGTGCCTGAGATTTTTGACGGTACAGTGGAAATTAAGTCGGTTGCACGTGAAGCGGGGGACCGTTCAAAAATTTCCGTTCATACAGACATTCCGAATGTTGATCCGGTTGGTGCATGTGTAGGTCAAAAAGGACAACGTGTTCAAGTCATTGTGAATGAATTAAAAGGCGAAAAAATCGACATTGTAAAATGGTCTGAAGATCCAGTTGAATTTGTTGCAAATGCGCTTAGCCCATCTAAAGTATTGGAAGTTATTGTGGACAAAGAGGCAAAAGCGACAACAGTTGTCGTACCTGATTACCAATTATCGTTAGCAATCGGTAAACGCGGACAAAATGCGCGCTTGGCTGCAAAATTGACGAACTGGAAAATCGATATTAAGAGCGAAACAGACGCAAGAGAAGCAGGCATCTATCCTGTACATGAGGAAGAGGAAGAAGAAGCTTTATTAAGTCAAGCCAGCATTGAATCAAGCTACGATGATTTATATATCGACGAAGAAGATATCGATTAATAGAGGTGAGATTGATGCTAAGTCGAAAGAAAATTCCAATGCGTAAATGTGTTGCTACGGGTGAAATGAAACCGAAGAAAGAAATGATTCGCATTGTTCGCTCGAAAGAAGGGGAAGTATCCATCGATCCAACAGGAAAGAAATCCGGTCGTGGAGCTTATATTTCTTTAAATAAAGAAGCCATTTTAACAGCTCAGAAGAAGGACGTTTTATCTCGACATTTAGAAGCAAAAATAGATGCAAGCCTCTACGATGAACTACTTCTAATGGTCGAAAGGGAGAACTAAAACGTGATGAATCAACCAAAGTGGGCATCTCTACTAGGATTAGCTTATAGAGCACGAAAAGTAATAACAGGGGAAGAGTTAGTCATCAAAGAAGTTCGGAGTGGTAAAGCAAAGTTGGTATTATTATCAAGTGACGCTTCCTCTAATACCGAAAAAAAGATAACCGATAAATGCAGTTATTACAACGTTCCTATAATGAAAGTTGAAAATAGAGAGCAGCTTGGACACGCTATTGGGAAAGATGAACGTGTTGTACTTGCCGTCTTGGACGATGGCTTTGCTAAAAAGCTGAAAACGTTGTTGCATTAATTTGTACGGGGGTGAACGTATGTCAAAAGTACGTGTGTATGAATACGCAAAAGAGCATAACGTGTCAAGTAAAGTAATTATCGAAAAGTTAAAAGAAATGAATATAGAGGTAACTAATCATATGGCAGCGATTGACGATACGACAGTAAATAAACTAAATCAAGCTTTTCAACCGAAAAAAGATGAAAAGCCTAACAATGTAAATAATACTCAAGAAGCAAGCACTGATAAGTATGAAGATCGTCACGACGATAACAGTGTCAGCAAACAAAAGTTAAAAAAGAAAAATCCGGTTGGCGGCAATAAGAAGCCAGGTGGACAAACAACTTTTAACAAAAACAAAAAGCAAAACAGAGGTAAAAAGCAACAAAACACAAATAAAGCACCACAAATGCATACACCAAGAAAAGAAAAGCCACTTCCAGAAAAAATTACGTTTTCTGAGTCTTTAACTGTTGGTGAATTAGCAAAAAAATTACACCGTGAGCCGTCTGAAATCATTAAGAAATTATTCTTGCTTGGTGTAATGGCGACAATTAACCAAAGCCTTGATAAAGATGCGATTGAGTTAATTTGTACTGATTATGGTGTGGAAGTAGAAGAAGAAATCAAAATCGATATGACAGATCTTGAAGCTTATACAGCAAGTGAAGAAGAGGCGACTGAAAACAATGAAGAGCGTCCTGCTGTCGTAACGATTATGGGTCACGTTGACCACGGCAAAACAACATTGCTTGATTCGATTCGTAACACAAAAGTTACTGAAGGCGAAGCAGGCGGAATTACGCAACATATCGGTGCGTATCAAGTTGATGTTAACGATAAGAAAATTACGTTCCTTGATACACCAGGTCACGCGGCTTTCACAACAATGCGTGCTCGTGGCGCAAAAGTAACGGATATTGCCATTATCGTTGTAGCGGCTGACGATGGAGTTATGCCACAAACAATCGAAGCAATCAACCATGCGAAAGCAGCAGAAGTACCGATTATTATCGCTGTTAATAAAATGGATAAAGAAGCGGCAAATCCAGACCGTGTAATGCAAGAATTAACAGAACATGGTCTTGTTCCTGAAGCATGGGGTGGAGATACAATCTTCGTGCCAATGTCAGCGAAAAAAGGCGAAGGAATTGAAGAGTTGCTTGAAATGATTCTACTTGTAAGTGAAGTGGAAGAATTTAAAGCTAATTCGAATAAATTGGCAACTGGTACTGTAATTGAAGCACAACTTGATAAAGGTCGTGGAGCAGTAGCAACATTACTAGTT
The DNA here is from genome assembly GCA_051873995.1 of Bacillus sp. (in: firmicutes). Classification (GTDB taxonomy): domain Bacteria; phylum Bacillota; class Bacilli; order Bacillales; family DSM-1321; genus Bacillus_AD. The sequence continues at coordinate 21,776 of JBJEFL010000160.1, read as the reverse complement.
CAAAATGGTACACTAAAAATTGGTGACCCAATCGTTGTTGGTTCAGCATTCGGTCGTGTCCGTGCGATGGTTAATGATATGGGTCGTCGAGTGAAGGAAGCGGGTCCATCAACTCCTGTAGAAATCACTGGTTTGAATGAAGTACCTCAGGCGGGAGATTTATTCGTTGTGTTTAAAGATGAAAAAACAGCTCGTTCTGTCGGTGAAGCACGTTCACAACAACAAGTTCAATCTCAACGTAACGAAAAAGCCGTTGTTACACTTGACAATCTATTTGAGCAAATGAAACAAGGTGAAATGAAAGAAATTAACTTAATCGTTAAAGCCGACGTTCAAGGTTCAGCTGAAGCTCTAGCAGCATCACTTCAAAAAATTGATGTTGAAGGCGTAAAAGTTAAAATCATTCATAGCGGTGTAGGTGCGATTAATGAGTACGATATTATGCTTGCAACAGCTTCTAATGCAATCGTAATCGGATTTAACGTTCGTCCGGACGTAAATGCGAAACGTGCAGCAGAGTCTGAAAAAGTAGATGTACGTATCCATAGCATCATCTATAAAGTAATCGATGAGATTGAATCAGCGATGAAAGGTATGCTTGATCCAGAATTCGAAGAGAAAGTAATCGGACAAGCGGAAGTACGTACAACGTTCAAAGTATCAAAAGTCGGTACAATTGCAGGTTCTTACGTACTTGAAGGAAAAATCACACGTGATAGCGGTGTACGTTTAATCCGTGATGGCGTTGTTGTATATGAAGGCGAAATCGATGCATTAAAACGTTTCAAAGATGATGCAAAAGAAGTTGCCCAAGGTTATGAATGTGGTATTACAATCAAAAACTACAATGACCTGAAAGAGGGAGACATCATTGAAGCTTACGTAATGGAAGAAATCGAACGTAAGTGATTGCATACGCCGAATTTGAAGCCATCATTTATGACGCCCATTCTTTAAAAGAGAAGAGAGCGGTTTTGCAAAGGATTATGACAAGACTTCGGCAAAAATATAATGTAGCAGTAGCGGAGGTTGATTTTCAGGATTTATGGCAACGGACTAAATTAGCTGTTGTCACGGTCTCCTCCTCTCATACTGCTTCGGAAAAAGAGTTGCAAAGAATTTTACAATTTGTTGACTCATTTCCTGAAATAGAGAGAACAATAACAGATATTCAATGGCTGTAAAGAATAAGTAGGTGATAGTATGAGCCTTCGTTCAAATCGTGTTGGCGAACAAATGAAAAAAGAATTGACTGATATCATCGGTCGTAAAATAAAAGATCCAAGAATCGGTTTTGTAACAGTTACAGATGTGCGCGTAACTGGAGATCTTCAACAAGCAACTGTTTATGTGTCTGTGTTAGGCGATGAAGAACAAAAACGAAATACGTTAACCGGTCTGGCAAAAGCAACTGGTTTTATTCGCTCTGAAATCGGTAAGAGAATTCGTTTACGAATTACTCCTGAAATTGCATTCGAATGGGATGAGTCAATTGACTATGGTAATCGAATCGAAACGTTGATTAGTCAAATCCATCAAGAGGATGCTGCCAAAAAGGACGATGAAGAGTAAATCTTCATGAAAAACGTATAAGTGTATTGGTGTGTTTAACTAATAAATAGGCTGACTTCCGTTATTTCGGTGTCAGCCTTTTATGCATAGAGAAGGATTGGTTGTCAGAGAGCAAATGGTGATTCGAAGCAGCCGCTCTATCAAGTGTATTTCTTAAGTATGGGAGTGTTCAAAGTGGAAGGGATTCTACCGTTATTTAAGCCTAAAGGCATGACATCACATGACTGTGTATGGAAAATTAGGAAACTGTATAGAACAAAAAAAGTTGGGCATACGGGTACACTGGACCCGGATGTAACAGGTGTGTTGCCGATTTGTATCGGTCGTGCGACGAAAATTGCCGAGTACATAACGGATGCAGGTAAATGTTATGAAGGCGAAGTGACAATAGGTTATTCAACTACTACTGAAGATGCTAGTGGTGAAATCGTTGAAGAAGTAAAAGGGATGAAAACTTTTTCAAGAGAGACCATTTTAGCTTGTTTAGCAAAACTGCAGGGTGAAATTACCCAAACCCCACCGATGTATTCAGCAGTGAAAGTGAATGGGAAGAAACTATATGAATATGCACGAGCGGGGATAGAGGTAGAAAGGCCGAGTCGTCAAGTAACTATTTATGATTTGACATTATTGGATGATTGTGAAGAGTTTTCGGGAGAAACAGTTTCATTCCGTTTCCGTGTACAATGTTCAAAAGGAACGTATATCCGTACATTGGCTGTCACAATTGGGGAGATGCTTGGCTATCCGGCCCACATGTCCGATTTGGTTCGTGTGCAATCTGCTTCTTATAAGTTGGAGGATTGCTATACATTTGAACAAATAGAGCAAGCGGTTGAAGAAGAGCGCCAAATGGAGTTGCTTCAGCCGTTGGAGACGGGATTGTCTCATTTGCCGAAAATTAGTATTAATGATAAAGTAGCAGAGAAAGTGATAAATGGTGCTGTTTTACCGATGGAAGACAAATGGGAGATATCAGAAGGACAGCCTTTCGTTATTATGTTTGAAGAGGTAGCGATGGCTATTTATAAAGTCCATGAAAGTAAACCGGACCATATTAAACCTGTAAAGGTATTACGGATCGATTTACCTTCAGCTTGATTCAATCTTTCAGCGGGAGGCAAAACATCAACTGAACGGTTCAAGTCTTTGACAGATGTGCACAAGTCCATATTGTCACTTGTTTTGCTAACTAGGCTTATATAGGGATAGGCACGTCAATTTGTCGAGACGAACTGAAAAGTACGAGTATACAAAAGTTTTATTATAGAGAAAGAGGAGAAGGAATTGAAAGTAATAGAACTAGATTATCCCCATACATATAAACAAGATGATTTTCCACCGCTATCAATTGCTTTAGGCTTTTTTGATGGCGTTCATGATGGTCATCAGCGTGTTATTTCTTCTGCAATTGAAACGGCCAAAGTGAATGGTTGGAAATCTGGTGTTATGACTTTTTATCCACATCCACTTGCTGTACTAAGAGATGAGCAAAACGTACACTATATTACACCTCTAGAAGATAAAATACGCCTGATTGGTGAGCTTGGCGTGGATTATTGTTTTGTTGCTAAATTCACAGAATCATTTGCTGCGCTCCTGCCGCAGGAATTTGTCGATCAATATTTGATCGGTTTGCATGTGAAGCATGTTACAGCTGGATTTGATTACTCTTATGGTCGACTAGGTAAGGGGTCGATGGAAACGTTACCGTATCATTCACGTGGTCAGTTTACGCAAACGACGATTCCTGAAATTAGTCTGGATAATGAAAAGGTCAGTTCGTCAAGAATTCGTTCGGCATTGTCAAATGGAGACGTTGAAAAATTCCGTCTTCTGACCGGTCGAAACTATGTAACAAAAGGTACCGTTGTACATGGTGAGAAACGAGGAAGGACACTAGGTTTTCCGACTGCTAATGTACTGCTTGAGAAAGAGTATATCATTCCTTCTACAGGTGTTTATGCTGTTCAAGCAACGGTAAACCAGCAAAGGTACAATGGAGTTTGCAATATTGGATATAAGCCGACCTTCCATAAAAATCAAGGGGATTTACCTTCTATCGAAGTGCATATGTTTGATTTCGAACAAAATATTTATGACCATGAATTGCAAATCGAATGGTTTACAAGACTTCGAGATGAAATGAAATTTGCTTCATTGGATGAGTTAGTGGCCCAAATTGCAACGGATAAACAAACTGCCATTGATTTTTTTGAGAAAAAACCTTTATAAACTTGCTTTTTTGTGAAGAAAAGAGTATGATATATTTCGTATTGGAAATGAACCTATGCTTGGCTAGTCGACTCACCGACGCTATGCTCAGCACAAGGGGATTTTAAATTTTTTAAGAGGTGAAAGATAATGGCAATCAGTCAAGAACGTAAAAACGAAATTATCGCAGAATATAAAACACACGCGAACGATACAGGATCTCCTGAAGTTCAAATCGCTGTTTTAACTGCAGAAATCAATGCATTAAACGAGCACTTACGTACTCACAAAAAAGATCACCACTCTCGTCGTGGTCTATTAAAAATGGTAGGTAAACGTCGTAACTTACAAACTTACCTACGTAACAAAGATGTTACTCGTTACCGTGAACTTATCAACAAATTAGGTTTACGTCGCTAATCAACTGCAAATATTGATGAGTGATATTCATCATTGGGGAATGCCCCATTCTCAAAAAAGCGGGATTTTTCCCGCTTTTTTCTTGTAATTTAAAACAGTTAAACTAAGTATAAGAAAATGCATCGACTTTCGTCATTAGGGGCGATCAGTCGTGTTTTTCTAATAAATAAACAAATGAAGCCGATCGAATTTAAATGGCCATCAATTATATAATCGGTTTGTTTTAGTAATGATGGTGTTGTCAGTAAAATAAAAAATGATTGATAAAAAAGAGAATTGTGCATACATATTTCTTTTAAATACTGTTAATGATACATTTTTTCGTGCATAATAAGACTAGTGAAGTTTATACAAAGTTCTTACATATGTGATGTAGATGTTTATTTCAACATTTCAATCAAGTCTTCTATCTTTTGAAAGTAGAAGTAAAGAAAAATATTTCAGGTAGAATCTATTTTTAGCTGAGATGCTGAAGTTTTCGGCGGATGTGCACAAGTCCATATTGTTGCACGTTTCCCTAACTAGAGTAGGTAGAGACTTGGCACTTCAATTCGCCCAGACGAATTGAATAAAAACGATGAACGTTTGCTTATAGATTGTAGAGAGGGGTTTAAAAATAATGGAACAAACGAAAAAAATATTTTCCATGGATTGGGCTGGCCGTCAACTGACAGTCGAAGTTGGACAATTAGCTAAACAGGCAAGCGGTGCAGCACTTATTCGTTATGGAGATACAGCGGTACTTTGTACAGCGGTTGCATCTAAAGATGCGAAAACGGTTGATTTCTTTCCTTTAACAGTCAACTATGAAGAAAGATTATACGCAGTAGGTAAAATACCTGGAGGTTTCATTAAACGTGAAGGGCGTCCTAGTGAAAAAGCGATTCTTGCCAGCCGTTTAATTGACCGTCCGATTCGTCCTCTATTCGCGGATGGTTTCCGTAATGAAGTACAAGTAATCAGTACAGTTATGAGTGTGGACCAAGACTGCTCTTCTGAAATGGCAGCGATGTTTGGTTCATCATTGGCGCTTTGCATTTCTGATATTCCGTTTGAAGGTCCGATTGCTGGTGTGACAGTTGGTAGAATCGAAGGGGAGTTCGTTATCAACCCTACAGTGGCACAAATGGAACAAAGTGATATCGAGCTACAAGTTGCAGGAACGAAATTTGCGATTAACATGGTTGAAGCTGGTGCCAAAGAAGTGCCTGAAGAAGTGATGTTAGAAGCCATCATGTTCGGTCACGAAGAAATTAAGAAGTTAATTGCGTTCCAGGAAGAAATTGTAGCGGCTGTCGGAAAAGAAAACCGCGAAGTTGTTCTTTATGAAGTGGATGCAGATCTTCTTGCTGAAGTAACGGCAATGTGTGAACAAGACATTAATAAAGCTGTTCAAGTACAAGAAAAACATGCGCGTGAAGAAGCGATTACAGAAGTGAAAAATACGGTCATCGCCCAATTCGAAGAGAAAGAAGCAGATGAAGATACGTTAAAGCAAGTGAAAGAAATCTTAAATAAACTTGTGAAAAACGAAGTACGCCGTTTAATTACAGAGGAAAAAGTACGTCCTGATGGTCGTAAACCGGATGAAATCCGTCCACTCTCTTCTGAAACTGGCTTATTGGCTCGTACACATGGTTCTGGTTTATTTACGCGTGGTCAAACACAAGCCCTTTCTATTTGTACATTAGGAGCGCTTGGTGACGTTCAAATTTTGGACGGTTTAGGTGTAGAAGAATCAAAACGTTTTATGCATCACTATAATTTCCCACATTTCTCAGTTGGGGAAACGGGCTTCCTACGTGGACCAGGTCGTCGTGAAATCGGACATGGTGCACTAGGTGAGCGAGCATTGGAACCTGTTATTCCATCGGAAAAAGACTTCCCTTATACAATTCGCCTTGTATCAGAAGTTCTTGAGTCTAACGGTTCAACATCGCAAGCGAGCATTTGTGCAAGTACACTTGCGATGATGGATGCCGGGGTACCGATTAAAGCGCCTGTAGCAGGTATCGCGATGGGTCTTGTGAAGAAAGATGAGCATTACACAATCTTAACGGATATCCAGGGTATGGAAGATCATTTAGGAGATATGGACTTTAAAGTTGCGGGTACAGCTAAAGGTGTAACAGCACTACAAATGGATATCAAAATTGATGGTCTATCTCGTCAGATTTTAGAAGAAGCATTACAGCAAGCTAAAGCAGGAAGAATGCACATCCTGGATTCGATGCTACAAACAATTCAACAACCACGTAAGGAATTGTCTCAATACGCACCGAAAATCTTAATGATGGCTATTAATCCAGATAAGATTCGTGATGTTATTGGACCAAGCGGTAAACAAATCAATAAAATTATTGAAGAAACAGGCGTAAAAATTGATATCGAACAAGATGGTACAATTTTCATCGCTTCTACGAATGAAGAAAATAACCAACGTGCAAAACAAATCATCGAAGATATTGTTCGTGAGGTAGAGGTTGGCAAAACATATTTAGGTAAAGTTAAACGTATTGAAAAATTCGGTGCTTTCGTTGAAATCTTCAGTGGAAAAGACGGATTGGTCCACATCTCTGAATTAGCTGAAGAACGTGTCGGCAAAGTAGAAGATGTAGTGGCACTTGGAGATGAAATCCTTGTGAAAGTTACTGAAGTGGATAAACAAGGACGAGTTAACTTATCTCGTAAAGCCGTACTGAAAGAGCAAAAAGAAGCAGAAAAAATGAGCTGATTGAGAAAAAAGCATACGATGAATTACATCGTGTGCTTTTTTTGTGCACAAAAATATGATAACGTATACAGGGCATAGATTTTTGGAATATTGCTTTCTTTAGCTCAAATTACTTCTATCCTATATATCTTTCTCATAAAACTGTACAAAGCATGTTTTGTTCATAGCAAATTGACAAATGCTAAAACAAACAGCAGCATCTGGTCGTGTGGCCAGTTAGCTGAATGGTGGAAAAATGATGTGGCAGCCTGTATGTCATATAAATACTTTTGCCGCAATGACGCCGAGGTGTCAGTGATTTTGAGGAGGAGAATGGATATGTTTCAAAAATGGAAACATGTAATCATGTTAAGCGTGGTTGTCTGTTTGGCATGGGTAATCGTTCAATCGGCACATATTGATTCATACGTAATGCATTTGAAGGAAACACAAGCAATGGCGGTTGCTAAGAAGGCAGATCCATTACTAGAAGAAATAAAGCAAAGAGCGAACGAATATGAAGTTTCACCAAAAGATGCTATGATAGATTCTATATGGAAGTCTGTTCCTGGTTACAATGGCTTAAAGGTGGACGTGCAATCATCATATAAAGCTATGAAAGAAGAAGGGGTTTTTGAAGAGAAAAAATTAATTTATCAACAAATACCACCTAAAGTGCATTTATCTCAATTGAAAGCTGCCCCAATTTATCGTGCGCATCCAGACAAACCGGTTGCTTCATTTTTAATCAATGTGGCATGGGGGAATGAATATATTCCTCAAATGCTTACGATATTAAAAAAACATCATATAAAGGTGACTTTTTTTCTGGAAGGAAGATGGACAAAGGAGAATCCTGAACTAGCAAAAATGATTGTACAAGCAGGACACGAGATAGGTAATCATTCGTATTCCCATCCGAATTTACAGACGCTGGCATCTTCATTAACAAGAACGGAGCTACAAAAAACAAATGAAGTGATTCAAGCGGTGACAGGAGTCAAAAGTGTTTTGTTTGCCCCGCCAAGTGGTGCGTTTCGTGATGAAACAGTAACAATCGCGGATGATTTGGGAATGGATACTATTTTATGGAGTGTAGATACGATTGATTGGCAAAAACCTTCTCCAGCTGTGTTAACAGAGCGGGTATTACATAAAGTGCATAATGGTGCGTTCATTTTAATGCACCCAACGGAATCTACAACTAAATCGTTAGAAACATTGATTGTGAACATCAAAAAGAAAAATTTACATTTAACAACCGTATCAGAAGCGTTAAAAGAAGAAAGAATCATGCATTGATGATACAAGCATATGTGGAGTTAAATGAAGTTTAAATAAATGTTATTTACAAGTCGATATGAGAAAAACAGCTCATGTTCATTCTAATTTTCAGCAAGATACAGGGAGGAAAACTAGTTGATAAAAAAATATACTTGCCAAAACGGAGTAAGAATTGTTCTGGAAAATATTCCGACAGTTCGTTCCGTGGCGATTGGATTATGGATTAAAACAGGATCAGTAAACGAAACACCTGAAAATAACGGGATTTCACACTTTTTAGAGCACATGTTTTTTAAAGGGACAAATACGAGAAATGCGAAGGAAATTGCGGAAGCATTTGATAGTATTGGTGGACAAGTAAATGCGTTTACGTCCAAAGAATATACATGCTATTACGCGAAGGTATTGGATAATCATGCGAACTTTGCGTTGAATGTATTGAGCGATATGTTCTTTAACTCTGTATTTGATACGGTAGAATTGGAAAAAGAAAAAAATGTAGTCTACGAAGAAATCAAGATGTATGAAGATACACCAGATGATATCGTCCATGATTTATTAAGTAAAGCAGCGTATGGAAATAGCTCGCTTGCCTACCCGATTTTAGGTAGAGAAAAGACGTTAGCTACTTTTACAAGTGATACGTTAAAGCAATATGTATATGATATGTACACGCCAGATCGTTTAGTAATCAGCATTGCCGGAAATGTCGATGAAAGTTTCATGAAGGACGTAGAGAAACTATTTGGAAGCTATGAAAGAAGTAAAGAAGGATTTAGAGAACAAGAAAAACCTTATTTCCATTGTAATACATTAAACCGTAAGAAAGATACGGAACAAGCGCATCTTTGTCTTGGTTATGAAGGATTACCGATTGGCCATCCAGATATGTATAGCTTAATTGTCATGAACAATATTCTTGGTGGAAGCATGAGTAGTCGTTTATTCCAAGAAGTGCGTGAACAAAGAGGTTTGGCTTATTCAATCTATTCCTATCATTCTGGTTACCAAGATAGTGGGTTAGTGACTATTTATGGTGGAACAGGGGCACAACAAATGGATGTACTGTTTGATACGATTCAAAATACATTAGCAACCTTTAAAAGTGAAGGTATTACGAAAAAAGAATTGATGAACAGTAAAGAACAATTAAAAGGAAATTTAATGCTGAGTCTTGAAAGCACGAATAGTCGAATGAGCCGTAATGGTAAGAATGAATTAATGCTTGGAAAACATCGCTCACTTGATGAGATTGTGGAATTGATTGATGAGGTAACAGAAGAAAGTGTAGCAGCAATGACAAATAAGGTCTTTACCGATCAATATTCAACGGCTTACATTAGTCCGAATGAAGAGTGGAAAAAATCCTGAAATAAGAAGGGTTGTTTTGTCCATTCAGATTAAGACGTAAAAAATCACTGCTTCCTTGTAGGGGGCAGTGATTTTTTACGGGTAAGAAAGTATAGAGTTTTGAAGTTTGCTGGTTATCGAACCTCTATTTGTCGCATGGCCCCTTCTTTAAATTTGCCTCTTTGATAACTCTATATTTATGTACATATAAAAGGCATGTATTAAACAAAGAAGGATCAGTGATGGTTTTTTCAATGGAATATAGAAAGTACTTCTAATCTGCCTATTTTCTTTATATGAATGTAGTAGGACAATTAAAAGAGGTGAGGGCTCATGAGGTTAAGTGAATTAAGCGGGAAAGAAATTGTAGATGTAAAAAGAGCCGAAAGACTGGGGATTCTGGGACAAACAGATTTGGAAATTAATGAAGATGGTCAAATATTGGCGCTGATTATTCCATCTGTGAAATGGTTTGGCTTCAAAAGAAACGGGAATGAAATTCGGGTGCCTTGGCGACATATTAAGAAGATTGGTACAGATATGATTATTATCGATATTCCAGATGCACAATATGAAGAAAAGTAGAATAGAATGACGTCCCTTACCTTAGAGGGGCGTTTTTTTATTCATTGTTCAGGAAGGATATCGTTTTTTAATGAACGATGGATGTTGACAAACACCTAAAGTTTGAATACTTCATAAGATGAGAGAGGAAAGCGTAAGTAATCACTAAATTATTCTCCTTAAAGTAGGTGAAATGGAATGCTTACAGGCATGCAAATAGCTGTTATAGGCGGAGATGCAAGGCAATTAGAGGTGATTAGGAAATTAACTGAGGAAGATGCAAAGTTGTCATTGATTGGATTCGAGCAATTGGATCATGCTTTTTCTGGAGCTTATAAGGAAAAAATCAATGAAATGGACTTTTCTGAAATAGATGCTATCATACTTCCGGTATCTGCAACGAGTTTAGAAGGTAAAGTGGAGACGATTTTCTCGAATGAACGGGTAGTATTGACAAAGGAGTTACTCAGTAAAACACCCCCGCACTGTATCGTTTATTCGGGCATCAGCAATGCTTACCTTGATGATATCGTGAAGCAAGCAAATCGGAAATTAGTTAAGCTATTTGAACGAGATGATGTTGCTATCTATAATAGTATCCCGACAGTAGAAGGCACGATTATGATGGCCATTCAAAATACGGATTTTACGATCCATGGTAGTAATGTGGCAGTTCTGGGCTTAGGAAGAACAGGGATGAGTGTTGCCCGTATTTTTCATTTGCTGGGAGCTAAAGTGAAGGTGGGAGCCAGAAAAAGCGCACATTTGGCCCGCATAACGGAAATGGGGATGCAGCCTTTTCATTTGGATCAATTAGAGCAAGAAGTGAAAAATGTAGATATTTGTATTAATACTGTTCCATTCCCGATTATAACCGCCAAAGTCATTGCAGGTATGCCGCCACAAACGTTAATTCTGGATCTTGCCTCCAAACCGGGCGGAACAGATTTCCGGTATGCAGAAAAAAGAGGCATCAAAGCATTGTTGGCACCTGGGTTACCAGGTATTGTCGCTCCAAAGACAGCGGGAAGAATCTTGTCAAAGGTTTTATCACAACTCTTACATGAGAGTATAGATATGCGAAAGGGGTACAAAAAATGAGTCTGAGAGGAAAAAGGATTGGTTTTGGTGTCACAGGGTCACATTGCACATATGATGTGGTATTCCCGGAAATTGAAAAATTGGTGAACGAAGGGGCAGAAGTGATCCCGATTGTGACGCATACTGTGAATTCTACGAATACTCGCTTCGGTCAGGGAGAAGAGTGGGTTGAGCGGCTTCAATCAATAACGGGGCATAGTATTGTGGATAGTATTGTGAAGGCTGAACCTCTAGGTCCGAAAATGCCTTTGGATTGTATGGTAATTGCACCATTGACAGGAAACTCAATGAGTAAATTGGCCAATGCACTAACAGATTCTCCAGTATTAATGGCCGCTAAAGCTACGTTGCGTAATTATCGTCCTGTTGTGCTGGGAATCTCCACGAATGATGCATTAGGGCTTAATGGCGTCAATTTAATGAAGCTTATGGCAGCGAAAGATATTTATTTTATTCCGTACGGTCAAGATGATCCTGAAAATAAACCGAAATCGATGGTAGCCAAGATGTCACTTATTAAGGAAACGATTTTAGCTGCGTTAAATAACGAGCAATTGCAACCGGTAATTATTGAAAAATTCCGAGATTATTTATAAGATATATAGAATATGGGTGAATCGTTTAAAAATTACAAAAAATCACCCTTCCTTTTATGGAGTAATGTGTTAAAATCAAAATTGAAGTTATTGTCTTTCGTTGAATGTTTTGTGTGTTTTTGTTTAGGTGAATAGATGCAAAGTGTTTCATTTTTCGTTTATTCATCATGTAATTCGGATATGAAGGAAATATATGTGCTTTTTCCTTTATATCTTGAGAGGAAATGAATAGCAGTCTGAAAATAATTTATACAAGAGTAGTATATTTAATTTATGATTAATGCTAATATAGATGATTATAATTGTTATATAAGCACATGAGGAAACAACAATTAATCGATTCAGCTACAAAAGCATTCAATGTTTTTGTATACAATATAAAAAAACAAAAAATAGTGCTGAACTAATGAAATGGGGTATGGATTGTGCAAGAGAAACAAGGTTTACATGTAGCAGTAGTTGGAGCAACAGGAGCAGTAGGGCAACAAATGATGAAAACATTGGAAGAAAGAAATTTTCCAATAAAACAATTAACACTTTTGTCTTCTGCTCGTTCTGCAGGAACAAAATTAACTTTTAAAGGTCAAGAATTTATTGTTCAAGAAGCGAAGCCGGAATCGTTTGAAGGAGTAGATATCGCTTTATTTAGTGCAGGGGGAAGTGTATCTGAGAAGCTAGCTCCAGAGGCGGCAAAACGTGGAGCGGTTTGTGTGGATAATACTAGTGCATTCAGAATGCATGAAGAAGTTCCACTAGTAGTTCCAGAAGTCAATGAGGAAGATATTAAGGAACATAAAGGGATTATTGCTAATCCAAACTGTTCAACGATTCAGATGGTCGTTGCGCTGGAGCCTATTCGCCAAGCCTATGGTCTGAAGAAAGTACTTGTATCTACTTATCAAGCAGTGTCTGGTTCAGGTGCAGCCGCTATTGCAGAATTAAAAGAACAAACACAAGATATTTTGAATGGAAAAGAAATTAATCCACAAGTATTACCGGTGAAATCTGACAAAAAGCATTATCAAATTGCTTTTAATGCGATTCCGCAAATTGATAAATTCCAAGACAACGGTTTTACTTTCGAAGAAATGAAAATGATTAATGAAACGAAAAAAATCATGCATATGTCAGAATTGCCTGTAGCGGCAACTTGTGTGAGAATTCCAGTTGAAACAGGCCATTCAGAATCATTATATATTGAAGTCGATCAAGAAGGTGTGTCTGTAGCGGATATTAAAAATTTATTGAAAGATGCACCAGGTGTTGTTCTGCAAGATGCACCCGAAGAGCAAATTTATCCAATGCCAGCAGACTGCGTCGGCAAAAATGATGTATTTGTCGGCAGAATTAGGAAAGATTTGGACAATGATAAAGGATTTCATATGTGGGTCGTTTCTGATAACCTATTAAAAGGGGCTGCATGGAACTCTGTTCAAATTGCAGAAAGCTTAATTAAATTGGAGTTAGTTACATTAAAATAATTTACGTATTTAACTTCAGCCTTTCCGTACTCCAGAAAGGCTGAATTATTTTGGGGTGTGAAAATGAATATTATTGTTCAAAAGTTCGGTGGAACATCTGTAAGAGATGAAGAAAGTAGAGCACATGCAAGAAGACATATTGAAAAAGCTGTAAATGAAGGCTATAAAGTTGTGGTTGTTGTATCAGCGATGGGCCGTAAAGGAGAGCCATATGCAACGGATACGTTGCTATCGCTTATAGAGGGTTCTAATACGCTGGTTACGACAAGAGAACAAGATTTATTACTTTCAGTTGGTGAAACAATTTCGTCTGTTGTATTTGCAAATATGCTTTTAAAACATAATATTAAGGCAACGGCATACACAGGTGCACAGGCTGGTTTCCGTACGAATGGCGATTATACGAATGCGAAGATTATTGAAATGAAATGTGATCGCATCGTAAAAGAGCTTGAACAGTATGATGTTGTGGTTGTGGCAGGTTTTCAAGGAATGACGAGAAATGGTGACATCACAACACTAGGTAGAGGTGGAAGTGATACTTCTGCTGCTGCAATCGGTGCGGCATTACAAGCTGAATGGGTAGATATTTTCACGGATGTTGAAGGAATTATGACTGCTGATCCTCGGATCGCAGATAATGCACGAGCATTGCCAGTAGTAACCTATACGGAAGTTTGCAATATGGCTTATCAAGGAGCAAAAGTCATTCATCCAAGGGCTGTAGAAATAGCTATGGCTGCAAAGGTGCCTATTCGGATTCGTTCGACGTACAGTGACGGATTAGGTACACTTGTGACATCAGTTCATCGGGAAGGTCGCGGTCGGGACGTAAGTGACCGTTTAGTGACGGGTATTGCTCATATGAACGGTGTTTCACAAATTAAAGTGAAAGCTCAAAAAGGTGAATACGATATACAAACAAAAGTATTTAAAGCGATGGCGAATGCATCCATCAGTGTCGATTTCATTAATATTTCGCCAAATGGTGTCGTTTACACAGTCAATGAGGAAAGCTGTGAAAAGGCGATTACCATCTTGGAAGAAATGGGCTATGAACCAAATGTGATTCGCGATTGTGCAAAAGTCTCTGTAGTGGGTGCGGGGATTGCTGGTGTGCCTGGTGTCATGGCAAAAATCGTAACGGCTTTGTCTGAAAAGGGAATCTCTATTCTTCAAGCGGCAGATAGCCATACAACGATTTGGGTGTTAGTCAATGCTGAACATTTGACTGAAGCTGTAAATGCTTTGCATGACGCATTTAAACTTCATGTTCAATTTGATGGAGCACGTTTTTAAGTTGATATATTGATAAATTGTTTAGGAGTGAAAGTATGGACACTTTCGGAAATATTGTAACTGCAATGGTTACGCCATTTGACCATAAAGGAAATATTGATTTTTCAAAAACGACTCAATTAGTAAATTACTTAATTGAAAATGGTTCTGATGCACTTGTTGTAGCTGGTACAACAGGTGAATCACCCACGCTTACTACAGAAGAAAAGTTAGCACTATTCCAACATGTAGTGAAAGTGGTGGATGGTCGTGCCAAAATTATTGCAGGTACAGGAAGCAACAATACGCATGCGTCGATTGAGTTGACTAAAAAAGCAGAACAAGTAGGGGTAGACGGTGTGTTACTTGTGTCTCCCTACTATAATAAACCGAGTCAGCAAGGTTTGTATGAGCATTTTAAAGCAATTGCCGAATGCACGTCATTGCCTGTTATGTTATACAATATTCCGGGACGCACAGCTGTAACGATTGAGATTGATACAATTGTTCGATTATCCAAAATACCAAACATTGTTGCAGTTAAAGAATCAACAGGTAATATTGTGTCGGCTACAGAAATTATTTCACAAACAGATGATAGTTTTATGCTATATTCTGGAGATGATTACATGACACTTCCCTTCTTGTCAGTAGGTGCCAAAGGGGTTGTATCCGTAGCTTCACATATTATCGGAAATGAAATGCAGGAAATGATTGCGGCATTCCGTGCAGGGGAGTCTGAGAAAGCGGCTCAAATGCATCAAAGATTGATGCCAATTATGAATGGTATGTTCATTGCACCAAATCCGACACCAGTGAAGACAGCGTTGCAAATGAGAGGAATAGATGTCGGTTCTGTTCGATTGCCGCTTGTTCCTTTATCATCTGAAGAACGTGAACGATTAACACAAATTATTAATAGGTAATGCGTTTTAAAACCAATCATCTTTAGATGGTTGGTTTTTTTTGGTATTTTTCATTTCATAATAATCTGAATGCTCATTTTTTATAGTTGCTATGTATTTTTTTATTACGTATAATGAATTTAATTGTAATGAACGGATGGGTGGATAAAAGGGATATTTATATAGTATTCATGTGGCGCTTTCGTCCGGAATGCGTTTTTTATATAGATTACACAACAGCAGGCAGGGTTATTATGCTGACATCGGGAAATTTTGTAGGAGGAAATGTACGTGAAAAATACAAAGACAAGTAATGTGAGAGTGTTTGCGCTTGGTGGACAAGGCGAACTAGGAAAGAATATGTATGTAATTGAAGTAAATAAGGATTTGTTTGTCTTAGATGCTGGACTTATGTTTCCGGAAAGTGAAATGCTGGGAATTGATGCCGTCATTCCGGATACGTCTTATTTATTTGAAAATCATGAAAGAGTGCAAGGAATTTTCATCAGTCATGGTCATGAAGACCATATTGGGGCATTGCCTTATTTGCTAACATATATTGATGCACCGGTATATGGTACGAAATTAAGTCTTGAACTGGTAAAGCTAAAGTTAAAGGAATATAAATTCAAGGGTCACGTGAACTTCAATGAAGTAACCAATGAATCAGTGTTGCAACTTAATGAAACGAAAGTGTCTTTCTTTAAGACAAACCATAGTATACCGGGGTCATTAGGCATTTGTTTACATACTGAAGAAGGGTGTGTCGTCTATACTGGCGACTTTAAGTTCGATCAAGCGGCTCCGCAATTGTATGCGGCGGATATTGGTAAATTGGCTCAAATTGGCGAGGAAGGTGTACTTTTACTGTTATCAGATAGTACAGGTGCTGAAAATCCCGGATATACAATGTCTGAAGCCATTGTCGAGAGAAATATGATGGATGTCTTTCATGCAGCGGAAGGGCGAGTAATCATCGCTACGTTTGCATCAAACATTAACACCATTCAACATACAATTAACGCTGCACAAGCAAATCATCGAAAAGTAGTGATTATTGGTCATGAGATACGTCAAATCTATGATTTATGTATTCAAACAGGATTCTTGGAGGTAGAGGAAGATGTCGTCATTCCGATTGCGGAAGCCTCTCAATATGATGACAGACAACTTGTTATTTTAACGGCTGGAGCAAAAGGAGAACCTATTTCAGCAATGGAGAGAATGGCAAAAAGAACACACAAGCAAATTGTCATTAATGACCATGATACAGTCGTTGTAGCAGCGGAACCGGTAAGAGGGGGAGAATTACCTCTTTCCCGTGCCATTGATGGACTATACCGTGTAGGTGCGAAGGTTGCGGCAAAACGTCCACTTTACGTACCGGGACATGGCAGTCAAGAAGAGTTGAAAATGATGATTAATATTTTAAAACCTAGATTCTTCATGCCGATGCATGGGGAATATCGTATGCTGAAAGCTCATGCGAAGGTCGCTAAACAGGTCGGTTTAAAAGAACAGCAAATTGTGATAGCAGATAATGGTGAGCTGGTTGAAGTCATCAACGATAAAGTCCGTGTTACAGGAAAAGTTTCTGCAGGAAATATTTTGATTGATGGTAGTGGAGTTGGCGATGTCGGAAATATCGTTTTACGCGATCGTCGCTTATTGTCACAGGATGGTATTTTAATTGTAGTTGTTACGTTGGAAAAATCGTCGAAGGCAATTGTATCCGGACCCGAAATTATTTCCAGAGGATTTGTCTATGTGCGAGAATCGGAAAAGTTAATGGAGAATGCAACAGCTATCGTAAGAGAAGTGGTAGAGAAAAATGTGAGTGTCGCGAATTTTGATTGGTCAAGCTTAAAGCAGGATGTTCGTGATTCGTTGAATTCACATTTGTATGAAGTGACGAAAAGAAGACCGATGATTCTTCCGATTATTATGGAAATCTAAAGAATCCATGACGTCTCTTGGTATTATATGAATTTGGAAAAGGCTTGAATTCATCAAAAGATGAGCTCAAGCCTTTTCTTTACTTTAAGAAAGTTTAATTTAAGGCATCGATTTTTCGCCATGAGGAGCGATAATTCCTGTTTTTTCTAAGAAGATAAGCAAGTATATAATTCTGAAGTTTGAAAGCTGTCAAGCTTCATCTCGTACTTCGTCAACACTTGTTGGCAAAGAAGTAGGAGGTATGCGGCAGGTATAAGACGAGCTTACGGGAAATCTGGGTTTGATTTCCGAAAAGGAAGGGATTTGAAGGAACAACGGCTAAGGTCGTCACCTCCTTGTGACAACACCGTTGTGCTTCTCATTCTGAGCGCCTCATACATCACTAGACGGGCGCTTGAGCTTTTCATATTTTGGGAATGAAGAAAGATAGTCTCGTTCATACTAGCTGTATAGAATGAAAGGGGATTAATTATGAATAAAGAGCAGAACGTGGATTCTCAGGAAAATGAAAAACAAGAAGAAAAAGTGCCTTCAATTATTGATAAAATTCAGCAGTTAGGACAAACGACTGTTCCGCAAATGTCCGATACAAGTATTCATTGCTTGACTATAATTGGTCAAATAGAAGGTCATATGCAGTTACCACCGCAAAATAAGACGACAAAATATGAACATATCATCCCTCAAATTGTAGCGATTGAACAAAACCCTAAGATAGAAGGTCTTCTTGTCATCTTAAATACAGTTGGTGGTGATGTGGAAGCCGGTCTTGCTTTGGCGGAAATGCTGGCTTCCTTATCTAAGCCGACTGTTTCGATTGTACTGGGGGGAGGGCATTCGATTGGCGTTCCGATTGCCGTCAGTTGCAATTATAGCTTTATTGCAGAGACGGCTACAATGACGATTCATCCTATTCGTCTGACCGGTCTTGTAATCGGCGTACCGCAAACTTTTGAGTATTTGGATAAAATGCAAGATCGAGTAATTCATTTCGTAACGAAGCATTCTAATATTTCAGAAGAGGATTTCAAAGAATTGATGTTTGCGAAAGGGAATTTAACGAGAGACATCGGAACGAATATTGTTGGAAGTGATGCGGTTTCCATTGGATTGATTGATGGAGTGGGAGGCGTTGGAGTAGCGATGAAGAAACTAAGGAGTTTAATCGAACAACAAAAAGTGCAAAAGGCAGATGAAGGGGAAATGCTGTCGTGATTATTTATACGATTATGCCGCATGAATACATTTATGCGCAGCAAAATCCTGATAAGGACTATCTCGAAGAAAGTTTTTATTATAAAGGAATTTTAGTGACAGCCGAAAGGACATCACCCTACCAATATCGAATAATAAAAATAACGAGCACAAACCCTGATGATTATTTAATCAATGACATACAGCCAGGAAAGTATATCGATTTTCTTCATTTTTGAATTCTTCCTGAGGTTGGCTATGGTATACTAATGAGGTAGAAAAAGTGCATATATGACAAATAATTATGGCAGCCTTTGATTGGGCTGCTTTCTCTCAGTTATTTGGGTTTTTATGGTTGTTTGTAAGAGTTGAATGACCTCTTAAGGCAGATTTAACGTAATTACGCTAATAAAAAAGAGAAACCTAAAAATGCACTGGAAGATGGGAGATTAGAAAGTTAAGGTGATGAAATGGCTAAGAGAAAGAGAAGAAAGAATAAAACAACAGCCCAACTTAAACACATATTACAATTTGAAATAATCGGTCTTATATTAATAGGTTTATCTGTTATTGCGATTGCCCAACTTGGGGCATTTGGAAATGCGCTATCGCTTGTTTCGCGTTTCTTGATGGGAGAATGGCAGATTATCCTGTTAGTAACATTGTTTGTTGTAGGGATTTATTTTATGTGGAAACGGACGATTCCATTTTTGTTCACGAGACAATTGATTGGTTTTTATTTGATTGTAGGCAGTTTATTATTGTTGAGTCATGTTACGTTATTTGAACAGCTTGCTGAAGGAGGGCCTTTTGAAAAGCCGAGTGTTATTTTCAATACGTGGGAATTATTTTGGATGGAGGCATCAGGTGCAGCTGCTTCAAGTGATTTAGGTGGTGGAATGCTCGGGGCGATTCTTTTTGCTGTCTTTCATTTTTTATTTGCAGCAACTGGAGCGAAAATTGCAGCCTTCATTTGTATGATAGTCGGTTTTATTTTGGTGACAGGAAGGACGCTGGGGGATGTGTTGGGGCGATTTCTTGTTAAAACAGGAACATTTTTTGTAGGCCAATGGAAGGCTTTTCTGGTTGATATTAAAAGCATGAAGGCAAAAGGATCGACAAAAAGCAAACAATCTGGGAAACGTTCACGTTCCAAAACAGCAAGTGAACCTGTCATACCTGAACCACAATATGAAGCAGATATCGAGCAAACGACGACAGTAATTAGTACATTTACTGAAAAGGCTTATCTTGAGCAGGAGGCAATTGACGAAACAATTGCTGTTGAGTCGATACAAGAACCAGTTCATCGTGCAATTGATGAGGAAGAGGTGTCGATGGAGATGACTGCGAATATGAATTTTTCGGAATTGGAAAATGCGGACTATCAGTTACCTTCTTTAGCATTGCTCCAATCCGCGAAAAAGTCAGATCAAACGAATGAATATAAGCGAATTCATGAAAATGCAGCTAAATTGGAACGGACCTTTTCGAGCTTTGGTGTAAATGCAAAAGTGACACAAGTTCATCTTGGTCCTGCGGTTACCAAATATGAAGTTCATCCTGCGGTCGGGGTGAAAGTAAGTCGAATCGTTAGTTTATCAGATGATATCGCGCTTGCTTTAGCGGCGAAAGGCATTCGAATTGAAGCACCAATTCCAGGTAAATCAGCGATTGGAATTGAAGTGCCAAATAATGATATCGCCATGGTTTCATTAAGGGAAGTACTTGAGTCGAAACAATCACATGAGTCGGACTCTAAATTGTTAATTGCATTGGGACGAGATGTAACGGGTGAGGCAGTAATGGCTGAACTAAATAAAATGCCCCATCTATTAGTGGCAGGAGCCACCGGCTCGGGAAAATCCGTTTGTATAAATGGAATCATTACAAGTATTTTAATGAAAGCGAAGCCGCATGAAGTGAAGTTGATGATGATTGACCCGAAAATGGTGGAGTTGAACATGTATAATGGGATTCCCCATCTGTTGGCACCGGTTGTCACAGATGCAAAGAAAGCGGCGCAAGCTTTGAAAAAAGTCGTCAATGAAATGGAAAGAAGATATGAATTATTTGCTCACACAGGTACGAGGAATATAGAAGGGTATAATGACTATGTGAAATTACATAATATTGAAAACGAGGCGCAGCAGCCTCTGTTACCATACATTGTTGTTATAGTGGATGAATTGGCTGATTTAATGATGGTAGCATCTTCTGATGTTGAAGATGCCATAACAAGATTGGCCCAAATGGCCCGAGCGGCTGGCATTCACTTGATTATCGCTACTCAACGACCTTCGGTGGATGTTATTACAGGTATCATTAAAGCCAACATCCCATCGAGAATTGCATTTAGTGTATCATCCATGACAGATTCACGAACCATACTGGATATGGGAGGAGCAGAAAAATTATTGGGAAGAGGTGATATGTTATTTTTACCGGTCGGTGCTTCTAAGCCAATTCGTGTACAAGGCGCTTTTTTATCGGATCAAGAAGTAGAATCGGTTGTAACATATGTCATTTCTCAACAAAAAGCACAATATCAAGAAGATATGATTCCGGATGAACAACAAGAAGTGTCGGGAGACGTAGAGGATAAACTATATGATTCAGCTGTACAATTAGTAATTGAAATGGAAACAGCTTCAGTTTCAATGTTACAGAGACGTTTTCGCATTGGTTATTCACGCGCAGCTAGGCTGATTGATGAAATGGAAGCGAGAGGTATCGTGGGGCCTTATGAAGGTAGTAAACCGAGAGCGGTTTTAATCAGCAAAGATCATATTCAGCCGGATGTGAAGCATTCGTAGGAGGAATATTATATCACATAAATAGTAATGGTGTAACACAAATTATTGAGTTGTTAAAAAATTTTCACTTGTAACAAATTTTAAAGCTATACTATTTTATTTTCGTGAAAAAAGTGTTAATCTATATAACGAATTAGTAGAAAGAAGATAATACATCTGAAGTCTGATGTCTTAGGTGTAGTTGTTTTGGGGGAATATCATGTCTATTAAACAAGATCATCGTCTTCTGTACTTGCAAGTAATTGATAAAATTAAAAAAGATATCGAAGATGAAGTTTATGCTGTAAATGAAAAGCTACCGTCTGAATTTGAGTTAGCAAAACAATTAGGCG
>JBJEFL010000159.1:0-1747 GCA_051873995.1 Bacillus sp. (in: firmicutes) | reverse complement strand
AAAATAGAATGCATTTTTTCGATATAAATAAAAAATGTTTCGCCCTGCAGAGTGAGATGCAGTCCACCCCTGACGGTTTCAAAGATTGGAAAAGAACAGTAAGTGTTCAAAGTATTGAGCATCTGGCTGAGAGATGGCTGACTGACAAAAAGTACCTCGGCAGCGCTGGAAAGATTTTTCTTTTTACGAATCATCAAAAGATGCTCAATTTGTTGCTCTGACCAGTTATGATAGGCAGGTTGCGTGGATGAAGGAAAAAGAAAATGATTCATTTCTTCAATTACTTTTGTAAATGTATGGGCATACTCCAATATCAATTTTCCTTCCGGGGAAAGAGCCAGTTGCTTTTTTGAGTATTGGAACAGACAGCATTGCAGTTCTTTTTCCAGGCTTTTCAAACTTCTTCCGATGGTAGAAGGATTTTTATTCAGAATATTCGCAGCCTCTTTCATAGTAGTGCATTTTTCTAATGTTATTAACATTTCTAATTGATTGCGTTTCATATGTAATTTCTCCATTATGGAATATCTGATGTAGTTTGTTTTTTTAGTTTAACATGTATCGCAGGATGAAGCAAATAAAAATGCAATCATCCTGATATTTTTATAACAATTGCGTTTTGCTTATAGCTCATGTTGCGTTTTACATATTAGACATCGGGACTTTGTCATCCTATAATGGCGATGGAGATATTTGGGGAAGGGTATGAGAAAAATCATCTCATACTCAGTATTAGAAAGGAGTTTATGAAATGGTAGTAAAAGTTGGTATTAATGGTTTTGGGCGGATTGCACGAGTGATTATGAGAATTCTGGAGGAAAGAGACACAGATATCGAAGTATGTGGAATCAATCTTCGTAATGCAGATATAAAGCGTATGGCTTATCAGATGGAATATGATTCGGTCTTTGGACGCTTTAGAGGGAAGGTAAGAGCGGAAAAGGATTGTCTGGTTGTGAATGGGAAACACATTAAGGTATTTTCTGAATCGGATCCGGCACAGATAGATTGGGCATCCTGCGGTGCGGAATACATCATTGAGTCAACCGGTGTATTCAGAACACTTGAGGATTGTCGCAAACATTTAAATGGAGGTGCGAAAAAAGTAATTTTGACTGCTCCTGGTAAGGATGAAGATTTTCCTACTTTTGTTATGGGGGTTAACAATAAAACCTATGATCCAAGTATGACGGTTGTATCCAATGCTTCCTGTACAACGAATTGTCTTGCTCCATTGACAAAAGTAATTAACGATGCTTTTGGGATTGAGCGGGCATTGATGTCAACGATTCATTCTTCGACTTCAAAACAAAAGCCGGTGGATTCAAATGGTGGACGAGACTGGAGAACAGGACGTTCTGTATTTAATAATATTATTCCTTCCACGACAGGTGCAGCAAAGGCAGTAGGTATTGTTTTGCCGGAAATGAAGGGCAAAATGACAGGACTGAGTTTCCGGGTGCCTTCCAATGATGTGTCTGTTATTGATGTAACAATGCAGCTGAGCAAACCTGCAACTTATGCACAGATTTGTGAGGTTGTAGAGGATGCCAGTCTTACATCTATGAAGGGTATTATTGAATATAATGATGATGAGATTGTATCCGGTGATATCAGAGCTAATTTCAATACCTGTGTGTTTGATGTGAAGGCAGGTCTTATGCTGGATGAGACTTTCGTTAAATTGATAGCGTGGTATGATAATGAATGGGGGTATTCCAATCAGTGTATCAGCCTGGTTCAGTAT
>JBJEFL010000158.1:0-1757 GCA_051873995.1 Bacillus sp. (in: firmicutes) | reverse complement strand
GTTTTGGCAAAAAAATAGAATGGCATAAAATAAAAGAAGAGAATGATAGTATTTATTTTATCGCTGCAAATGCGCTGGCAGTAGATCGAATTAATGCAGATCCGGTTCCTGTGAGTTGGGAAAAGTCAGAATTGGCAATAAAGCTCAACTCTGTTTATAAGGAAACGTGGTTTGGCAAAAAAATAGAAAGTTATTTAGCCATCGATATTTCAATTCCGGACATAGAAAGTATAACAAAATTATATCCTTTAAGCCAGCAAAGAAAGTGTGGAAATCCCTACAGGCTGGAAGGCGCTCTGATGAATTCCGGTAATGTCTATTGGTGGTTGAAGAGTGATCAGCAAACTGGCAGGATGCCGTTTGTTACGTCGGATGGATTAATCAGCGAAAGAGGAAAAACGGTTATGACCGACAATATAGCAGTCCGTCCGGTTATAAAAGTAAGGATACTGTATGAAAACAATATTTAAATCAATTTTAATTACTCTGATTAACTTTTTTGCATTGTTTATATTAGCTTTTTTAATGGATAATGTGGATGGATTGATTGCCGGGAAATTTTATGGCAGTTTTGATATAAGAGATTGGTGGTATAAGCAGGTAAGCTGTCATTTGGTTAATTATATGATGGCAACTTCATTGATATCAGGACTTTTATTTTTGATTTACAGAACGATTGATCACTATATAACGAATAGAATTCGTATGATGTCAGGAATTGTATTTGGCTGCTGGCTTGTGATAGTGTTGAATATTTTGTATTGGAAATATATCAGGACTAACTGTTATGGCTTTGAATGGTCAGCATTAGAAGATGCTTTTATGATTAGTTATGGTTCTGACAGGTTCATGAGGCTTTTTTGGGAATTGTACACATGCATAATACTGTGTGTGGGTTTGACAGTAAACCATATGGAACTGCTGATATTACATCCACGGAAAAAAACAGTGTGGCACCAGATCTTTTCATCAGAGGATATTTTTATTGAATTGTTATATACAGCAATGCCATATGGTATATTCATTTCGGGCTCATGGTTTATAGCTGGCTTTATGGAGATAGCAACAATTAAGATATTTATGATTGCTGTCTGTGTAAGTATTGCGGGATGTTTTTGGGTAAAAATCAGAAGATTTATCGCTCTGAATCAATATTATAAGTGTATTGAGCAGGATCCTGAAAAAATAAATCATCTTGTGATTTTTCAGGAGTCGCCGTACGTGAGGGAAACATTTATAGTCCGGCAATTATTTGGTACAGGTATTTCTGCGAAAATAAAAGCAAACAGTGTCTGGTTTTATCCAAATGAGCTGGGAAATCCCGGGGAAATATTTATAAAGCTGGATATCTACGATGAATGGATGTTTATAAGACCGAAGTCCGAAAAAGAAAATATCATCAGATGTATGTCAGAAAACAGGGGAACTTTTAATGTGGCATATAAATGGGAAGCCCGGGGGGATTACATGAAATTTTATGATGGTATTTTCCTGTCAGCAGCAGAATTGTCAAATGAACTCAGGAAATTAGACGGCTATATGGATTTCAGGAAAAAGGTTAATGATGAATTGAAGCATGCTGATTTAGCCGGATTAACCAAATCAACATGTATAAGTGATGAAATAGTGGGATTTAAAAGATATCTTATGAATCAAATAGATGAATTTCTTGTATTTGATTTTGCAATTAAGTGGCTGGAGATTGTCAATTATTTATTTGCATTAACTGTTATCTCAAAAAATGAGATAAGGATTTC
>JBJEFL010000157.1:0-1758 GCA_051873995.1 Bacillus sp. (in: firmicutes) | reverse complement strand
CACAGGGTTGTGCCTGAAGAATGGTATGTAATTTTCAAGGTTCCTGTAGAGGAGTTCTTTGGCTCCTTACATGTACAAGTTTAGCCCATGCGGATGAATGTTTTTAGGTACTGGCTGTACGGGTTGCCCGCCCTAGTTGTACGGATTTGCTATAGTTTCCCTACAGCAACGGGGCATTTCGACAAAAAACGATTAATAAAAAAGCAGGCCCAAACACACTGAAATAATTACTCAGTGTATCTAGACCTGCCTTTGGGGCTGAGGGGCTGGTGCCCTTGTCTATCTCTTACTTGCATTTAATTCGATTCTAACTCGCAATAACGAGTTAGAAATGCGTTAATCATTTATGTAAAACGTCCCGCCTTCTAACAGAATTTCCGAAGCGATGTCTTGAACTTGCTTTTTCGTGCAAATTGAGATCTTTTGAACTTGCTTTTTCGTGATCTCGGATTAATTTTTTTCTCTTTCATACTTATCAGAAACTTCAGAATCACATTTAAAACATAAAAATAGACAACGCACAATCTCTAATAATTGACGTTGCCTATTTATATATTCAAATTTATAACCTTATTCGCTTTATCGTCAACTTCAATTGCCTTACAGCGGAAGTTTTGTTTTAATCGTAGCCAAACCTCTCTCTATCGTATTCAGAATACGCACCTTTTCGTTCGGATTAAATGCCCTTCCTGTATCGCCGCAAGTGTGGCAACTGCACAGACAACACTTCCGCTGTATCGCAGATCCACAAAAGAAACCGTCAACGGAAGCACAAAGAGCATGGCTCCCGTGATTTTATTCAAAATCGTATGTACCGTCACGAATCTCTTTTGTACGATAAAGCCGGAAATGATGTTGATAATCTTGATTAGCGCAATGATGACTGTCCATATTAGAAGGTGGATTGGCAACTCAATAACAGACAACAGTTTTATCAAACACACAACCACGAACACAAAATCTGCGGCCGTATCCAGCTTTGCGCCCATTTCACTGGCCGAGCCTGTTTTTCGGGCAACAAAACCGTCAACCGCATCGGTCAGCCCGCAAAAAAATATAGAATATAAAACGAATAAGACAACGGATGTGTAAACGTCAGGAGAACACTCAGGAGTATTCGGCTGATTGTCAGGATATTTGCCATTTCGCCACTTCCATTACAAATTCTTGCACTTTGCTCCCGAACTCCACGGTCATCCTTCCCGGTACAAAGCCCAGCTTTTGATAAAAGGCTCTCGCTGCGACTCCCTCCGGCACACCTTCCCGATAGGTCGTGACAGTGATCTCTGTGCCGGGTGTCATCAACGGTAACATAAACCGGAACATTTGCTCCGCAATATGCTGCCTGCGATACGTGGGATCAACAGCTAAAAAACAGAGCATATTGTTATCTTTGGAAAACAACAAGGCTCCGACAATCTTGTCCTCAATCCTGGCACAGATTGCTGACTTCTTATGTATAAAATCTAAAACCGTATCCCGATGTTCAGCCAAAGCCTCTTTTGTTTCCAGTCCGGGAAAATTATCCTTTACTTTACTCACAAGACGTATCCAGCAGTCAATATCACATTCTTTTGCTATTATAATATCCATTTCCTTCATCATCTCAATCCCGATATGTTATCGTTGTTACTTTCTCATCTTCCAATCGAAATGTTATGGAATAGACCTGCGAATCCAATCGTCCAGAAACTGCATCTGCGCATTGGTATGGAACCAGTGCTCACCATCCTCCATTACGGTAAGGTCTGCGCCTTG
>JBJEFL010000156.1:0-1765 GCA_051873995.1 Bacillus sp. (in: firmicutes) | reverse complement strand
TCTCCTTGCCACCCTTGCCTATAACGTCGGTTATGGTACCCTCATGGGGCACGCCGACCACCCCAAGAGCCGCCTCATTCAAAAGATAGAAAGCGGCGACCGAAATATCCACAACGAATACATCCGCTTTTGCCGTTATAAGGGGAAAATAGTTCCATCCATCAGAAATAGAAGAAGGATTGAGTTCAAATTATTATACCATAAATGATATTTTTTGAGTCCTGTATAGATAGATTTGTCCCTTTCAATGTGCTAAATAGCATAATTTCTTTCTATTTTTTTGCTCTAAAAGTCAATATTTTGATTTATTTTGTTCATTTTCTCTTGAAAAATCAATGTTTTTCAATTTTTATTTGTACCTTTACAGCGATAATAATCAATCACTCAAAAGATGGCAAAGAAAAATATCAACAGGATTAAAGTCGTGTTAGCAGAAAAAAACAAAACCAACAAATGGTTGGCAGAACAATTAGGCAAAGACCAAGCAATAGTCTCAAAATGGGTGACGAATACCACGCAACCTACATTAGAGATGCTTCTGCAAATTGCCAAAGTTTTGGAGGTTGATGTGAGGGAACTAATTCGTGACCTCGAATAAGTAGTAACAATTTAAAAAGCAAGAATATGCCGACAAATAAAAATGCAGCGATTCGCTACCAGACACTTGACAAGTGCTTTCGTGACAGGTTTCATCGATACTACATCGAGGACTTAATCGACAAGTGCGAGGAGGCTTTGTTGTACTATAACGGCATAGGAGGAGTTAGTCGTCGTCAGATATTTGAGGACATCAAATTTATGGAGAGTGATACAGGTTGGAGTATTCCGCTTGAGAGAATCAAAGACG
Organism: Bacillus sp. (in: firmicutes); assembly: GCA_051873995.1. GTDB lineage: Bacteria > Bacillota > Bacilli > Bacillales > DSM-1321 > Bacillus_AD. The sequence goes on along the minus strand of JBJEFL010000156.1, from coordinate 918 downwards.
GCAAAAGGGTATATTACCGATATTATGATTCTCAATTCACAATCAACGAGCAACCTTTGACCGATGAGGAGATACGCCAGTTGCAGACTGTCATTATTACTCTCGGAAGATTTAGGGGATTACCCTGTAACGAATGGGTAGAAGAGGTTATTTCAAATCTCGAATGGCGTTTCCACTTAAAAGGACAGACTGAAGACATTATCGGGTTTGAACAAAACCCTCACCTTCGTGGCTTACATTGGCTGTCCATGATTATTGATGCTGCATTCAATCATCAAGCACTTGATGTCGTTTACCGCACGTATAAAGAAGACAGTCGTGAACGACTTCAAACAGTCCATCCCTATTATGTAAGACAGTATAATAATCGTTGGTTCCTTCTCGCATTAGATGATGAGCACCAATACATTTCCATTCTTGCACTTGACCGCATGCTTTCTCTGAAAGTAAATGAAAGTGTTCCATTTGTCAAAAATACCGATATAGATTTCAGCCACTATTTCGATGACGTGATGGGTGTTACTATACCAAAAGACGAGGTCAAGAAAGAGTGTATTATATTGCGTTTTACGAAAAAGCAATTCCCTTACGTGGTTTCCAAACCTCTTCATCATTCCCAACAGATTCTTGATGAGGATGAATGCACACTTTGCATAGAAGTACGTCCCACATACGAACTTCAAGGGCAGATTTTGTCTTTTGGTTCAGACGTAGAAGTGCTGTCACCAGACAGTTACAGAGAAGAAATAAGAGGGATTTTAGAGAATACTTTAAATAAATACCTTGCAATGCAGAAAGGCTGCACCGATGGTCAGTAATTTTGCGGCGCAAAATTATACACAATGGTTAAATGAGCAAATTGAAAAGTCCATATACAGCAGCCATCACAGGCGGAGGTTTCCTTTTCGAGGAGACCAA
>JBJEFL010000155.1:0-39497 GCA_051873995.1 Bacillus sp. (in: firmicutes) | reverse complement strand
CGTGTTGTCTTGTTTAGTTTTCAAAGAACATTTTGTTTGGAACAACTTTTATATACTAACATATCAAGTTAGTCACTGTCAACAACTTTTAAAATATTTATTTCTTAAACACCTTATGTATCTTGTCGACTTCTATTATTATACATAGGCTTCTAAAGAAGGTCAACAAAAAATATGGTTTTTACTAAAAAAATTATAGATACATAGTTTGTTAACTCTTTCTCCTTGTTATAGTAAAAGAAAAACCGCATTACGGTCTTTCTTTTACTATAACTTGACGACCGATTCTATAAACAAATCTCTTCTTTTTTCTAAATCAACTAGTTCATCTTGATAATCTAACCGTACCAACGGTCTATATTCTCGTAAACAACCGTTCCCACAAATCCATTTGACAGCTTAACTTCTGATCCAATGCTAAATTGAATAATACCTGCTGTTAATGCCTGCAGAACTGTAATATCAAATTTGCCGAAATCATCTTGTCTAATCATTTCGAGCACACGATACGGCGACTGCTTCAAGCGAAAATTCCTTTCTGAAACCATCGCATGATAGACATCAGCTACCGCAATGATTCGTGAATACATATGTATTTTGTCACCAGACTTTTTTAGTGGGTATCCTGAACCATTTAAACGTTCATGATGCTGTAAAACTGCTATTAATACGTGTTCTTTCAATATTGGACTTTTTTGCAACATTTTATAACTATTAAGAGGGTGATTCTTTATTTCTTTAAATTCTTCAGTCGTTAATGATCCTTTCTTTTCGAGAATAGCCTTATCAACCTTTGCCATTCCGACATCACTCAAACAGCCCGCTAAAGCAATTTGAATGACTTCTCCTTTATTTAAGTTGAGTTTCTTCGCTAAAAATCCACTTATTATTCCGACCGAAACTGGATGGTGATAAAGATATTCTTGCTTCGTACTATAATGATTAAGCAAAAAGATATCTTTTGGTTGAGATAATGCCTTTGTCAACAAAGGCACAAAAAACTTCCTCACCACAGCTACATCAATTAGAGAACCTGCTTGCCATCCTTGAAATAACCGTTTATATTTTCAAACCGCTTCTAAGTGCATCTCATTAAAACTTACTTCTCGTTGTGGATTTTCCATATCACCTATAATCTCTTTCGGCTTAAATGGTTCACCATCAACCAAATATCGTTCCACATGAACGTCAGTCACGAGAAATGCTTTCAAAATCTCGATCAATTCTTTTGTTATAACTGTTTTTTCTGTCATGATTGGACGCTTTGTTTTAGAATAAACATCTTCTAGTAAAATACATCCTTCTTGCAAATATTGAATGTTTATCTGCATCTTCTCTCCCCCACAAAAACAAAACTATAGCACCATTATAATGTAATATTTTTCATAAAAATACAACACTTCCAATTTTTCCTGTTTTTTATAAATAAAAAGGACTTTCAAACGTCATGTTTGAAAGTCCTTCCTGTTTCTATTCGTCTACTTGCTCGGAATGACCTTGTTCGACTTCTTCCAAATCTTCTTCCGAATCTTCTTCTTTGTCGACAATTCCTACTGTTGAGACAAACTCATTTTCATTTTCACCTAAACGAATAAGTTTTACACCTTGAGTATTTCGACCTGTTTGGGAAATTCCTTCTACTCCCATTCGGATAATAACTCCAGCAGCTGTGATGACCATTAAATCTTCTTCACCTTTTACAGCTTTAATGGCCACGAGTGTACCTGTTTTATCCGTAATGTTACATGTTTTAATACCGATTCCTCCACGACTTTGGATACGGTACTCTTTTTCAGTCGTTCGTTTTCCATATCCATTATGGGTAACGACCAAAATTTCATCTCCCTCGTCAAGGAGTTCCATACCGATGACTTCATCATCTTCTCGTAATGAAATCCCTTTTACCCCTGTTGCTGTACGACCCATTGAACGGACATCTTGTTCTGGGAAACGAATCATCATTCCGTTTTTCGTACCGATAATAATATCCTTCTTACCGTCAGTTAATTTAACAGAAATTAGTTCATCGCCTTCTTTTAATCCAAGAGCGATCAGACCGTTATTGCGTATGTTTGCAAAAGAGTTTAACGGAGAACGTTTCGATATACCATACTTAGTCGTAAAGAATAAGAATTTGTCCTCTTCAAATTCGCTTACCGGTATAATCGCATTAACCCATTCGCCTTGTTCGACCTCTAACAAGTTAATAATCGGAATTCCTTTTGCTGTACGGCCATATTCAGGAATTTCATATCCTTTTTTACGATATACTTTCCCTTTATTCGTGAAGTACAGAATCGTATCATGCGTGCTTGTCGTTAAAAGATGCTCTACAAAGTCATCCTCGTTTGTGCCCATCCCTTGGATACCACGACCTCCACGTTTTTGACTCTTATATGTTGAACTTGGCAGACGCTTGATATATCCCTTATGTGTCAACGTAATAACGATGTTTTCTTGAGGGATTAAATCTTCGTCTTCAATGCTTTCTAGGCCTGTCATGACAATTTCTGTGCGGCGTTCGTCATTGAAGCGCTCTTTGATCTCCAACAATTCTTCGCGAATGATATTCAGCAATTTTTCTTCATCTGCCAAAATCGCCTTTAATTCAGCGATTAGCGCCATTAATTCTTGATATTCATTTTCAATTTTATCTCGTTCTAAGCCGGTTAAGCGTTGTAAACGCATATCCAAAATAGCCTGCGCTTGTTTTTCAGATAATGAAAACTTCTCCATCAATCCTTGCTTCGCAATTTCAGTCGTTTCAGAAGCACGAATAAGAGCAATGATTTCATCAATGTGATCCAAGGCAATGCGAAGCCCTTCTAAAATATGGGCTCTTGCTTCCGCTTTTCGCAATTCGAATTCTGTACGTCGGCGAATAATAACTTTCTGATGCTCTAAATAGTGAACCAAACATTGTTTTAAATTTAAAACTTTCGGTTGGCCATCTACTAGTGCCAGCATGTTAATACCGAAACTTGATTGTAGCGCTGTGTGCTTATATAAATTGTTCAGCAGTACATTGGCATTGGCATCTCTTCGTACTTCTATAACGATACGCATACCGTTTCGATCTGATTCATCACGCAATTCCGTGATGCCATCAATCCTTTTCTCACGCACCAATTCAGCGATTTTTTCGATTAACTTGGCTTTATTGACCTGATAAGGAATTTCATGCACAATAATGGTTTGTTTACCATTTGCTTTTTCTTCAATTTCTACTTTTGCACGTAAAGTAATGGAACCTCTTCCTGTTTGGTATGCTTTACGGATACCACTTCTTCCTAAGATCAAACCTGCTGTTGGAAAGTCTGGTCCTGGTATGATTTCCATCAACTCGTCAATTGTGACATCTGGATTCTTACTTACTTCTAGTACTCCATCAATGACCTCACCCAATTGATGTGGTGGTATATTAGTCGCCATTCCGACGGCAATCCCTGACGATCCATTCACTAAAAGATTAGGAAAACGTGATGGCAGTACGACTGGCTCTTTTTCTTCTCCATCATAGTTATCTTGATAATCAATTGTATCCTTATTGATGTCTCTCAATAACTCCATTGAAATTTTCGACATACGAGCTTCTGTATAACGCATTGCCGCAGCTGAATCACCATCTACTGATCCGAAATTCCCGTGGCCATCTACCAACATATAACGATAGTTAAAATCTTGCGCCATACGGACCATTGTTTCATATACAGCCGAATCACCATGTGGATGGTATTTCCCGATTACATCTCCAACAATACGGGCAGACTTCTTATATGGTTTATCTGCTGTGATACCTAAGTCATTCATCGCATACAGAATACGGCGGTGAACAGGCTTTAGTCCATCTCTAACATCAGGCAGGGCACGAGACACAATAACACTCATCGCATAATCCAGGAAAGATGTCCGCATTTCATGACTTATATTAATTTCTTTTACTTTTGATTCCGACATGGAGAAAACCTCCTTTTACAAGCATTCGCTTATCTATTTTGATTAAAAAACGTTTTACGCTATTTTCAGCGATAAGAATAAAAAAATCATCCTCATAAACCTTTTTTTCTAGCTTCTCTTATGTAAAAGACAGGATAGACCCACAAATCTATCCTGCATTTTTTAAATATCCAAATTTTTTACATAAACAGCATTTTCTTCAATGAAATTTCGTCGTGGTTCTACTTTATCACCCATTAAAATTTCAAATGTTTCATCCGCTTCAATGGCATCCTTCAACGTCACTTGCAGTAGTGTTCGCGTTGCCGGGTTCATCGTTGTTTCCCATAGTTGCTCCGGATTCATTTCACCAAGACCTTTATAGCGCTGCATATTCGGTCTTGGCGACTCTGGTAGTCGCTTCAAAATTTCATCCAACTCGCGATCATTATAAGCATACTCCAACTTTTTGCCTTGCGTCACTTTATATAATGGTGGTTGGGCAATATAAATATAGCCATGCTCAATAATGTTTCTCATATAACGATAGAAGAATGTCAGTAATAGCGTACGAATATGAGCACCATCAACATCGGCATCCGTCATGATTACTACCTTGTGGTAACGAGCTTTCGTAATATCAAACTCTTCGCCAATCCCCGTTCCAAGAGCGGTAATAATCGTTCTAATTTCATTGTTGGATAAAATCTTATCCAATCGCGCTTTTTCAACATTCAAGATTTTACCGCGCAGCGGAAGAATCGCTTGGAAATGACGATCTCGTCCTTGCTTTGCAGAACCGCCCGCTGAGTCACCCTCAACGATGTACATTTCGCTAATAGACGGATCTTTCGAAGAACAATCAGCTAACTTACCTGGTAAGCTTGATACTTCAAGTGCTGATTTTCGTCTTGTTAATTCACGCGCCTTTTTAGCAGCCATACGTGCTCTTGCAGCCATTAATCCTTTTTCGACAATTTTTCGGCCAACAGTCGGGTTTTCCATCATAAACTTCTCAAGTTTGTCTGATAGAATCGAATCGGTAATCGTTCTAGCTTCTGAGTTACCGAGCTTTGTTTTCGTCTGACCTTCAAACTGTGGATCCGGATGCTTCACGGAAATAATACCTGTTAATCCTTCACGTACATCATCACCCGTTAAATTAGCGTCACTTTCTTTAATCATCCCTTGTTTACGTGCATAATCATTGATGACGCGTGTTAAAGCTGATTTAAAGCCCGCTTCATGCGTTCCGCCTTCATACGTGTGAATATTGTTAGCAAAGGAGTACAAATTACTTGTAAAGCCGTCATTATATTGAAGAGCTACTTCAATCGTAATGCCGTCTCGTTCTCCAATAATATAGATTGGCTCTTCATGAAGAACTTCCTTCGAACGATTTAAATGCTGAACGTATGAAATAATACCACCTTCATAGTGATACTCTTTCTGACGTTTTTCTTCACGATCGTCTGAAATGATAATTTTTAAGTTGCGGTTCAAGAATGCCAATTCTCTTAAACGAGTAGCTAACGTGTCAAAACTATATTCCAACGTTTCTGTGAAAATTTCAGCATCTGGACTGAAATGAATGGTTGTTCCTGTTTCATCTGTATCGCCAATTATTTTTAAATCTTCAACCGGCACACCTTTTTTATACTTTTGATAATAAATATGACCTTCTCGATGTACAAACACCTCTAGTTCCGTGGACAAAGCATTTACAACCGAAGCACCTACTCCATGCAACCCGCCTGATACTTTGTAACCGCCGCCACCGAATTTACCACCCGCATGCAGAACAGTCATAATAACTTCGACTGCGGGTCTGCCCATCTTTTCATGAATGCCGACAGGAATTCCACGTCCATTATCTTTAACGGTAATACTATTATCACTTTCAATGGTTACGCGGATCGTGTCGCAGAAACCAGCCAAAGCTTCATCGATACTATTATCAACGATTTCCCACACAAGATGATGTAACCCTTTTTCGCTAGTAGAACCAATATACATACCTGGACGCTTCCGAACCGCCTCAAGACCCTCTAATACTTGTATTTGGTTCTCATCATAGGCTTGTACTTGCTCTTCTTTATGATCCATTGTCAATCCGTATCACCCGCACTTTTCCTTTAGGATATACTAAAATAATATATAAAAATATGTTCAACTTATCCTTATCATTGGCTGAACATATTGTTCGAAACTTTTTTATGTATGAAAAGATCAAAAGTTGATCTTCTTCATCGCCAATAAACCTATTTTAACATAGGTTTTCTAATTCGTTCACCGAACTTGTCGCATACTTCCCTGTACAACTTCAAATGTGGCCGCTTCGCGTAATGTCACATGATCAATGCCCTCGACACTAGTCGTTGTAACAAAGGTTTGCACTTTTCCTTGAATAGTATTAAGAAGATGAGACTGTCTGAAGTCGTCCAGTTCAGATAAAACATCATCCAATAGTAAAATAGGGTATTCCCCGATTTCAGCATAAATGAGTTCTATTTCTGCCAACTTTAATGAAAGGGCGGTCGTTCGTTGCTGCCCTTGTGAACCAAATGTTTGTACATCACGACCATTTACGATAAAAGCCAAATCATCTCGATGAGGGCCAAACAGCGTTACCCCTCTATCAATTTCACGTTGCTTAACCTTTTCAAATTTTTGAGTATATTCTTCTATCATTTTCGACACACTCATGGATTCTGATACATCAACCGATGGCTTATATTCAATTTTTAGTGTTTCTAAATTTCTTGAAATGCCACTATGGATAGGTTCTGCCCATTTTTGAAGAAGGGTTAAAAACTCAAAACGTTTTTGAATAATTTTGACCGCATATTGAATGAATTGTTCGGTCAAAACTTCCAGCATCGCTAAGTCCGATTGTTTTTTCGTTTGTAAGAGCTTTAAATAATGATTGCGTTGTTGCAGTATTTTTTGGTACTGGCTGTATTCATGTAAGTATAAAGGAGATACTTGTCCGATTTCCATATCAATAAAGCGTCTTCTAACTTGCGGGCTGCCTTTCACCAGATGCAAATCCTCAGGCGCAAACATCACAACATTCAGGTTACCGATATATTGGCTCAATCTTTGTTGTTCAATATGATTACACTTCGCCTTTTTCCCTTTTTTAGAAATAATTAATTCTAATGGGACACTGGAAATTCGCTTTTGAACCCTTCCCTCTATTTTAGCATACTCTTCATCCCAACGAATCAAATCTTTATCATTTGATGTTCGATGAGACTTTGCCATCGCCAAAACATAGATAGATTCCATAATATTAGTTTTACCCTGTGCATTTTCCCCTAGAATAACGTTCACTTTATTTTCAAAGTGCATGTCCAGTTCGTCATAATTTCGATAATTTTTCACTTTCAGCGATTCAATATACATATAACGACTTCCTTTGCACTAATCAGTAATATGGAACTTCCCAACTTCAGGTATTTCAACAACATCCCCCGCTCTTAATTTACGTCCTCTACGCACATCCAACTCACCGTTGATGAACACATCATTTTCACTTAAGAACCATTTGGCCATTCCCCCGCTTTGGATGATATCCGCCACTTTTAGAAATTGACCTAAAGTAATATATTCTGTTGAAATTGAAATTTCATTTGTCATCTAAACACGCTTCCTTTTTTGTTGTCTGATACTTCATTTTACTAAAATATCGCTGAATTCTCAAAGAAAACTCTTTTAGTCAAAATAAGGATCCAGACGTATCATGATTGTTTTTTATCAAATGGTTTTGACCATTTTAATGTTCTTTAATGGGTAAAAAGCTGTCAGTATAGGACTAACAGCTTTTGTCATTTAGTATGTTCTCACAGGCAGAATAAGTTGCAACATTGTATCATCATTTAGCACTTGAATAACAAATGGTCTCATGGCACCTGTGAAACTGATTTTAATTTCTGTACCTTCTAATGCGCGCAAAGCATCCATCATGAATTTGGCATTAAACGAGATTTTCAGGTCCTCTCCCTCAATAGTTTCTGCTTGCACTTCTTCTACTACTTTACCGATTTCAGGAATATTAGAGGAAATTTCAACTTCTGCTTGATTGATTGTCGATAATTTAACGATATTATTTTTCCCTTCCCCTAATAAAGAAGCGCGGACAATTGACTGCAAGAAATCTTTCGTATTGACAACCACATCGGTTTTGCTTTCAGAAGGAATCAAACGTGACGTATCAGGGTAATTACCATCTAATAATCTTGAAAAGAATAACAGATGTTTTGTTTTAAATAATACTTGGTTATTCGTAATGACGATATTCACCGCTTCATGGGAGTCATCCAGAATTTTGCTCAGTTCCGTTAAACTTTTACCGGGAATGACCACATTGTAGCTTTCCGGAGAATTCACTTGCACTTTAGCTTTACGTAAAGCTAAACGGTGACTGTCTGTTGCAGTACAGATAATGTCATCGTTTTCGATTCGCCAGTTGACACCTGTCAAGATAGGTCGTGTTTCTGACGTGGACACAGCAAATACAGTTTGTCTGATTAAATGCTTTAATAAATCCGTTGGGATGCTAATAATGTTCTCCTCTTCAATTTGAGGAAGATGTGGATATTCATCTGCATCTAAACCATTAAGGTTAAATTCAGCTTTTCCTGAACGGATGATGGTTTGAAAACCATTTTCCACAACAATCTCTACATCGTCTAACGGTAATTTTTTTACGATTTCATTAAAAAATTTGGCTTGTAGAACGATGCTACCTGTTTTTTCAATTTGAACAAGCTCTATACCTTCTTCTTCTAATGGAATAGAAGATTGGATGGAGATATCCGAATCACTACCTGTTAATGTAACACCTTCTGTTGTTGCTGTTATTTTGATCCCCGTTAAAATCGGAATGGTTGTTTTTGAAGCAACGGCTTTCATGACGTCTTGAACACTTTGAACAAGACGGTCTCTTTGAATGACAAACTTCATTGTGTTCCTCCTTAATTTAATAGCTTTTATTATATTCTTTTTTAAAAAAATAGTAATAGTAGTAATAGGGCCTGTTAGTATGTGGATAACCCTAAAATTAGTATGAGAAAACAGCCTATCCACATGTGGACAGACTGTGCATAAAGTGGGTCACGTTATCAACAGAATCCCAAGCTAGCATTTTAGGCGCTCGTTGATTTCTTTTAAATGTTGTTGAAGTTGAGCATCCGTTTGAACCAGCTTTGAAATTTTTTCATGCGCATGGATGACGGTTGTATGGTCACGGCCACCAAACTCATCGCCGATCTTCGGCAAAGAGGAATCTGTTAGTTCACGTGACAAATACATCGCAATTTGTCTTGGAAAAGCGACCGATTTTGTGCGCTTTTTAGCTTTGAAATCATCCAGTTTGACGTTGAATTGCTCGCCAACTGCTTTTTGGATTTCATAAATGGTAATGACTTTGGGTTTAGAGCTCGGAATAATATCTTTCAGAGCTTCGGCAGCTAAATCCGCATTGATATCTTTATTGATTAGTGAGGAATAGGCAACTACTCGAATAAGTGCCCCCTCTAACTCTCGAATATTCGAATCGATTTGATTTGCTATATAAAGCATCACTTCATTTGGAATATCTAAACCTTCTGCTTTGGCCTTTTTGCGCAAAATGGCAATTCGCGTTTCCAAATCAGGAGGAGTGATATCCGTAATGAGTCCCCACTCAAAACGTGAACGTAAACGATCCTCTAGTGTTGGGATTTCCTTCGGAGGTCGATCACTTGAAATCACGATTTGTTTGCTTTCCTCATGCAGCGTGTTGAATGTGTGGAAGAATTCCTCCTGTGTTTGTTCTTTTCCAGCTAAAAACTGAATATCATCGATGAGCAAAACATCGACATTTCGATATTTATTGCGGAATTCCACGGCTTTATTATCCCGGATGGAATTGATGAATTCATTTGTGAACTTTTCAGAAGATAAATAAACGACTTTTGCAGCTGGATTATGCTCTAACACATAGTGACCAATGGCATGCATTAAATGTGTCTTTCCTAAGCCGACGCCTCCGTAAATGAACAGCGGGTTATAGGCTTTTGCAGGTGCTTCTGCAACAGCTAACGATGCGGCATGGGCAAAGCGGTTACCAGATCCAATAACAAATGTATCAAAGGTATTTTTGTTATTGAGCATGTGTTGTGGGTACTCGTGCTGCTCATCACGCTTTTTGTCTTTTTTTCCTGGCTGCTGCATTAACTCGTCATCGTTACTTGTTTGATTTTGTGGAATAATGAATTTCACCAGTAATTCTTCACCGACGACCTCGTAAAGAACGGTAGAAATTAAATGCGTATATCGTCCTTCAAGCCAGTCCCTGGCAAATTCGTTGGGCGCTACGATTGTCAGTGTGTCACCCTGTAAGGTAGAAGCTTTTGTTGATTTTAACCAAGTATCAAAGCTAGGTTTACTGACTTTCTTCTCCATGTGACTTAACACTTGATTCCACAAAGCATCAATATTATCCAAGACTGCCCCTCCTTTTTATATAGAATCTGTTTTTTTCTCTATCTAATACGTTCATATGGAACATAAAATTAACGATCTATGCTTAGTCATTGTCCAATTCCGACGGTAATATATCCTTGATTTTTATTTAGGCAGCATAAGTAAGCTGTAAAGTACATACACTATCGGTAAGACAAATGTGAAAAAAAGTAATTATGCATGTTATCTTTGTGGATAAAATATACTATAAGAAATAATGAGGTTTTCTACATAATCCACCAATTGTGGACAAGTAGTTACACACAGCTGTAAATAACTATCCACAAACTATCCACAGTCTGGGGATAACTTCAGTTATAAACAAAAGTTATTCAGAGTGAAAACAAAACTATAATATCAAAAAAACGAAGACCTTGCAATGTTCAAAGTCAGTTATCCACATTTTCAAGTGCTGTGGACGTTTTTTTATCACCAACTATATAATATGTGCAAAACCTGTCTAATTGTGGTGTGGATAATGGAATTTGTGTGAAAAAACTATCCACAACCTGTCGATTAAAAAAAGCCCTGTCGATCTGTTGAGAATTTATAGTTGAATTTTTTCTTGAAAAGCCCCATACTTTTACTATTGATTCCGTCGTCATTTGAAAATAGAATAGAAAGAGTTACAGTTGTTTTTTTATTTAAGTTGACAATATTTATGTTTCTTCTATATAATTAATAAGACTGTCTGTAACTGTAATCCTCAGGGAGGTGTCATATAATGAAAAGAACTTATCAACCAAATAAGCGTAAACACAGTAAAGTTCACGGTTTTCGTGCGCGTATGAGCACAAAAAACGGACGTAAAGTGTTAGCTGCACGTCGTCGTAAAGGTAGAAAAGTATTATCTGCATAGGCCACTGAAAAATCTCAGTGGTCTTTTTTCAGTTTAAAATGCCATTTTGGGGTTGGCGGAAAGTGGTTGTGTCGATTTTACTTGAGGGTGTATAACAATGAAAAAGAAATTAAGAATTAAAAAAAATGAAGAGTTTCAGCATGTTTTTCATCGTGGTCAATCGTTTGCGAATAGACAATTCGTCATTTATATGCTGCCGAAAGAAGGACAAGAGTATTTCCGAATTGGTTTATCCGTTAGCAAAAAGATTGGGAATGCGGTAGTCAGAAACCAAGTTAAACGATATATCCGTCAATCTTTTTTAGAGTTGGAAGACCAAGTTCAAAAAGGACGAGATTATGTCATTATTGCTCGTAAACCTGCATCAAGCATGAGCTTCCAAGAGGTAAAGGCAAGTTTGATGCATGTCCTGAAAAGAGGAAAAGCATTAACATCTAATGAATAAGGTTTATTTTGTGGAGATTTTGAGCAATCCTTATTAATAAATGATAAAATACAATTAATTTTAGTGAGCGGTTGATCGTTAGAAGGACAAGCTGCTTACTAAAGTAGATAATTTCAGTGTATGTATAGTTATTTCTAGCTATAAATAATACAGAAACAAGCAATTAAGGAGGAAACTACGTTTGAAAAAGCGAATGTGGCTTATAATCAGTCTTATTTCTGTTATGGTCCTGCTTGCGGGATGCTCAGAAATTAATGTACCGATTACCAGTGAAAGTGAAGGATTTTGGAATCACTATATTGTGTATCCGCTATCTTGGTTAATCACACAAATTGCAGAATTATTTGGTGGTAACTATGGTTGGGGGATTATCGGAATTACAATTCTGATTCGTCTGCTTCTATTGCCATTAATGATTAAACAAACAAAAAGCACGAAAGCAATGCAGGCTATACAGCCGGAAATGCAAAGATTAAAAGAAAAGTATGCTTCAAAAGATGCAGCAACTCAACAAAAATTGCAGCAAGAAACAATGGCTCTTTTCCAACAACACGGAATTAACCCACTAGCAGGTTGTTTACCTTTACTTATTCAAATGCCAATTTTAATTGGTTTATACCATGCAATTATGCGTACGCAAGAAATTGCAGGCGATAATTTCTTATGGTTTGACTTAGGGGAAAAAGATCCGTATTTCATCTTGCCGATTATTGCCGGTGTTGCGACGTTTATTCAGCAAAAACTGATGATGGCTGGTCAAGAAAATAACCCGCAAATGGCTATGATGTTATGGATGATGCCGATTATGATCGTTGTATTTGCGATTAATTTCCCATCCGCTCTTTCATTATACTGGGTAGTGGGGAATATTTTCATGATTGCCCAAACATTATTGATTAAAGGTCCAGATTTGAAAAAGAATGCTACTGGAAAAGTGGGAGGAGCGAAAAAGTGATGGAATTAACTGCTACGGGACAAAATGTCGAAGAAGCAGTCGAATCAGCTTTAGCTCAGTTACAAACTACCAGAGATCGCGTTGAAATCGAAGTACTGGATGAGGGGAAAAAGGGTCTATTTGGTCTTTTTGGATCTAGGCAAGCCACTGTTAAAGTAGTCGTCATTCCTGACCCGATTGAAGAAGCCAAGATATTTCTACATAAAGTTTGCAAAGAAATGGGACTTGATGTCGAAATTACTGCTTTCGTCGAAGGAAAGACAGTGACTTTCGATCTTTCGGGGGAAAACATGGCTCTTGTTATTGGGAAACGTGGGCAAACGTTAAATTCTCTACAATATTTGACACAGTTAGTGATCAATCGCCATTCCAAACAATACCATACAGTCTTATTGGATGTAGAGAATTACCGTAGCCGGAGAAATGAGACACTGGTGCAATTGGCTGAACGAATGGCTCAAAAAGTAATCAAAACTAGAAAAGAAGTTGCTTTAGAACCTATGCCTTCATATGAGCGAAAAGTTATTCATACCGCTTTAGTGAAATTTAGTCAAATTGAAACATATTCTAGTGGAACCGATCCATATCGTCACCTTGTCATTACTCTAAAAAAATAGCGCAGGTTAAAAGCCTTTCTTGCATAGGTAAGAAAGGCTTTTTTGCACGTTAAGAAAGTTTATCTTTTCTAATGGTATTTTTCTGCGGTGTGGATAAAATTTTAGAGTGAAAGAAGAGAGGGGAAACAGAGAGATTGTTATTCACATGTGGATAAGTTACAATAAGCGATGAAAACAATTCAAAAATGACGCTGTGGACAACCATTCGTGAGTGTCTTTTTTTACTTTGTTTCAATATTGTACTGTGTTATGGTTGTAATTTAGGACAGAAAATTGTCATGTGAAGGTGTATTGTAGCCTGAATATAGAAAAGCTAGTAAAAGAATGAGGTGAGAACATGGAATTTGATACAATTGCTGCGATTTCTACGCCTATGGGGGAAGGTGCTATAGCAATCGTGCGGTTAAGCGGTGACCAAGCTGTTTCTATTGCAGACCGCATATTTAGAGGACCAAAAGGGAAGAAACTAGCAGAAGTTGCCTCCCATACAATTCATTATGGTCATCTCTATGATGATCGAAACAACCAAATTGTTGAGGAAGTTATGGTATCTGTCATGAAGGCTCCGAGAACGTTCACGAGAGAAGATGTTGTGGAAATCAATTGTCATGGCGGTTTAGTTTCAGTAAAGAAAGTACTGAGTCTTGTTTTGGCAAATGGTGCCCGTCTTGCTGAACCGGGAGAATTCACGAAACGAGCATTTTTGAACGGACGTATCGATTTATCACAAGCAGAAGCGGTGATGGATTTAATTCGTGCCAAAACAGATCGTGCCATGAATGTGGCCATCAACCAAATGGAAGGCCGTTTATCGAAATTAATCCAGAAACTTCGACAAGAAATTTTAGAAACACTTGCTCACGTGGAAGTTAATATTGATTATCCGGAATACGATGATGTGGAGGAAATGACGCACCATCTGCTCATTGAAAAGGCATCATATGTAAAGGAACAATTACAAAAACTTCTTCAAACAGCGGAACAAGGGAAAATATTGCGAGAGGGATTATCGACTGTAATTGTTGGGCGTCCCAACGTAGGGAAATCATCGCTTTTAAATAGCTTTGTTCAAGAAAACAAAGCTATTGTGACAGATATTCCGGGTACAACGCGTGATGTCATTGAAGAATATGTCAATGTCCGTGGGGTACCGCTTCGCCTGTTAGATACAGCCGGAATACGTGAAACGGAAGATATCGTCGAGAGAATCGGTGTTGAAAAGTCACGCGCAGTATTGAAGGAAGCGGATTTAATTTTGCTTGTGTTAAACTATGCAGAGTCTCTATCAGCAGAAGATGAGAATCTATTTGCCGCTACAAAAGGTATGGATGTCATTGTAATTGTTAATAAGACCGATTTGCCGCAGCAAATCGATTTAGAACGTGTAAAAGCATTGGCTGGGAAGTCCCCGGTGCTGACAACATCTTTAGTCGAAGACCAAGGTGTGGACGAGTTGGAAGAAGCCATTTCTAATTTATTTTTTGAAGGTCAATTAGAAGCGGGCGATTTAACATATGTTTCAAATACGCGACATGTAACCTTAATTGAGCAATCATTGAGAACAATCGAGGATGCCATTACTGCAATTGAAAATGGCGTGCCGATTGATTTGGTACAAATTGATTTAACGAGAGCATGGGAATTGTTAGGGGAAATTATTGGAGATAGTGTACACGAAAGTTTAATTGATCAGTTATTTTCTCAATTTTGCCTAGGTAAATAAGGAAGTAACCGAAAGTAATGGAGGAAGAAGAATGTCATACGAAGCTGGGAATTTTGATGTCATCGTCGTCGGTGCCGGGCACGCCGGTTGTGAAGCTGGTTTAGCTTCTGCCCGCCTTGGTGCGAAGACGCTTATGTTAACCATCAATTTAGATATGGTAGCCTTTATGCCATGTAACCCATCTGTCGGAGGTCCGGCAAAAGGTATTGTAGTACGTGAAATTGATGCTTTAGGTGGAGAAATGGGTAAGAATATCGATAAAACCCATATTCAAATGCGCATGCTGAATACAGGTAAAGGACCGGCTGTTCGAGCGTTGCGCGCCCAAGCAGATAAGTTTTTATATCAACAAGAAATGAAGCACACAATTGAGAAAGAACCCAATTTATCACTAGTTCAAGGAATGGTTGAATCATTAATCATTGAAGGTGGTCAATGTAAAGGTGTCATTACACAATCTGGTGCTATTTACCGTTCACGCAGTGTCGTCATTACGACAGGTACATTCCTGCGCGGGGAAATTATTCTTGGCGATTTGAAATATTCAAGTGGACCGAATAACCAACAGCCATCTATTAAGCTGTCAGAGCATTTAGAGGAGCTTGGATTTGATTTAGTACGTTTTAAAACAGGTACGCCACCACGTGTGAATAGCGACAGCATTGATTATAGCAAAACAGAAATTCAGCCAGGGGATGATGTGCCACGCGCATTTTCATTTGAAACAACGAGCTTTATTATGGATCAGCTTCCTTGCTGGCTGACATATACAAGTGCTGAAACACATCAAATCATTGATGACAATCTGCACCGATCACCAATGTATTCTGGCATGATCAAAGGAACAGGTCCCCGTTATTGTCCTTCCATTGAAGATAAAGTGGTTCGCTTTAACGATAAACCTCGCCATCAGATTTTCCTTGAGCCGGAAGGAAGAAATACGAAAGAAGTATACGTTCAAGGGTTATCGACAAGCTTGCCAGAGGATGTTCAAAGACGTATGCTTGCATCTATTCCTGGACTGGAAGAAGCGCAGTTGATGCGTGCAGGTTATGCTATCGAATATGATGCGGTTGTTCCGACGCAACTATGGCCGACTTTGGAGACTAAAAAGGTTGAATACCTCTACACAGCTGGACAAATCAATGGTACTTCAGGTTATGAAGAGGCAGCTGGTCAAGGATTGATGGCAGGTATCAACGCAGCATTGAAAGCGTTAGGGAAAGAAGAGTTAATTTTAAGTCGTTCCGATGCTTATATCGGTGTATTGATTGATGATTTAGTAACCAAAGGAACGAATGAACCTTACCGATTATTAACATCACGAGCGGAATACCGTTTGCTGCTTCGTCATGATAACGCGGATTTGCGTTTGACGGAAATCGGTGCGAAGATTGGTTTAATTAAAGAAGAGCGTTATGCAGCTTTTCTGGCTAAAAAACAATTCATTGAAGATGAGAAGAAACGCTTAAAAGAAACGATATTGAAGCCAACAGCTGAATTGCAAGGCATCATTAAAGAAGTGGGAGGAAGTGAATTGAAGGATGGCATTCGAGCGGCCGATTTATTGAAACGTCCTGAAATGACCTATGCCCATATTGAACAAGTTAGTCCGAGTGAGTTAGTTTTAACAGATGAAGTGAAAGAACAGGTAGAAACACAAATTAAATATGAGGGCTATATTGAGAAATCATTGCAGCAAGTCGAGAAGTTGAAGAAGATGGAAGATAAAAAGATTCCAGAGGATATTGATTATGACGCTATCCATAGCTTAGCTTCAGAAGCCAGACAGAAATTAAAAATGGTCCGTCCATTGACGATGGCACAGGCTTCTCGTATTTCAGGTGTTAACCCTGCTGATATTTCAATCTTACTTGTGTATTTAGAGCAGGGGAAAATTGCCCGTATTTCAAATTAATTATTAGGTGTTGAAAGCAAATGAATGAACAACTTTTTATAGAATTATTAGCTGAAAAAGGGATTGAACTTTCCGAGAGACAGTTAGAGCAATTTCGTTTATATTTCAAGACCTTGGTCGAGTGGAATGAGAAAATGAACTTAACTGCTATTACAGAAGAAGCAGAAGTGTATTTGAAGCATTTCTACGATTCTATTTCGGCAGCCTTTTATTTTGATTTCAAATCAGTGGAAACGATTTGTGATGTAGGCGCAGGGGCTGGATTTCCGAGTATTCCTTTAAAAATTTGTTTCCCGCATTTAAATGTTTCCATTGTCGATTCGCTAAATAAACGTATTTCGTTTTTACAACATTTAGCGAATACTTTACAATTAGATGCGGTGAATTTCTATCATGATCGTGCAGAAACATTTGGTCAAAATCCGCAGCATCGGGAGAAATATGATTTAGTTACGGCTAGAGCTGTAGCGAGAATGTCAGTATTATCGGAACTATGCATGCCATTAGCCAAGGTCGATGGCTATTTCTTAGCTATGAAAGCGGCAAGTGCCCACGATGAATTGCAAAATAGTAAAAAGGCTATCACAACCTTTGGCGGTAAGATAGAAAAAATGGAGAGTATGAATCTTCCGATTGAGGATAGTGAACGAAACTTTATTCTTGTCAAAAAAGTGAAATCTACCCCGAAGAAATATCCTCGAAAGCCAGGAACACCAAATAAATTACCGATTGAATAGCACTATATGGTAGCTTAGGGATGTGGCGGTAAAGTTACATCCCCTCTTCTAAGAGAACAAGGCTTATACTTTAGTTTGTTTCACGTGAAACGT
The DNA here is from genome assembly GCA_051873995.1 of Bacillus sp. (in: firmicutes). Taxonomy (GTDB): domain Bacteria; phylum Bacillota; class Bacilli; order Bacillales; family DSM-1321; genus Bacillus_AD. The sequence goes on along the minus strand of JBJEFL010000155.1, from coordinate 21,704 downwards.
TGAGTTGATGCTGTTTTTGTATGAATTTGTCGCAAGAATTAAGAAGGAACTTGTCATTTCCATAGAGAATATGTACTACTAAGGGAGTTCGGGAAAGGTGGTGTAGGGATATGAGACATCGTTTGTCGCGTTTTTTTGGTGTAGGCGAGAAAGAGGCAGAACTAGTCGAAGATCAGGTACAGCCAAGCAATAATGAAGAAATCATAAAAATTCCTATATGTGATATCATCCCTAACCGTTTTCAGCCAAGAACGGTTTTTAATGAGGAAAAAATAGCGGAATTAGCTCAGACTATACATACACATGGAATTATTCAGCCGATTGTAGTGAGGAAGTATGAGCCGGGGAAATATGAACTTATTGCTGGTGAACGTCGTTATCGAGCTATGCAAAAGCTTGGTTGGGAAACGGCACCTGCTTTAGTGAAGGAGTATACTGATACAGAAACAGCCTCTGTTGCATTGATTGAAAATTTACAGCGTGAAGAGCTATCGGCGATTGAAGAAGCAATTGCTTATCGTCAACTATTAGAGCTGCACCAACTGACACAGGAAGCATTGGCACAAAGACTGGGAATTGGACAATCGACTGTTGCGAATAAGTTGAGATTGCTCAAACTACCAAACGAGGTGCAGGAAGGATTGTTGAATAAGACAATCTCTGAACGCCATGCAAGAGCATTGATTCCATTAAAGGTTCCGGAAAAACAAATTGCCGTGTTTCATGAAATTTTAGAGAAAAACTATAACGTAAAACAAACAGAAGAAAGAGTGCAAAAGCTTTTATCATCTAATGAAAAGAAATCGAAACCGAAGAGAAAAGCTTTTAGTAAAGACATGAGAATAGCTGTTAATACTATTCGCCAATCCTTGTCTATGGTTGTGGATAACGGCATTCATCTTGATTCTGAAGAAGAAGAACATGAGGAATATTATCAGTTTACGATAAAGATCCCAAAGAAAAAATAACGATGTAACAAGGAGCTAAAAGTGGGAGACTGACGTTAGCTCCTTTCTTTATATTCTATTTTGATTGTTGCCTCGTATTTCAATCAAGATGTATTCAAGCAGTGCTAGAAAAAGGTTCATTTCAATAAAATAATCGTTTTTGGAAAAGTTTAGTTAGTAATCAAAATGTAAAAGCAAATTTTTATGATAAAATAGAGTACAAGTTAAGCTATTCATTCTTGAAGGAATTAAGGTAGGTGACATCGTGGGAAAGATAATTGCGGTTGCCAATCAAAAAGGCGGAGTGGGAAAAACGACTACAACCGTTAACCTTGCAGCTTGTTTGGCGTTCATTGGAAAGAGTGTACTAATGGTAGACGTTGATCCTCAAGGAAATGCAACAAGTGGAATAGGGATTGAAAAAGCAGATGTCGATCACTGTATATATGATGTACTTGTTGATGATTTTGACATAACGGATGTAATACGACCTACAAAAGTCGAAAATCTATTTGTCGTTCCTGCTACGATTCAATTAGCGGGAGCAGAAATTGAACTAGTGCCTACCATCTCGAGAGAAGTACGTCTAAAGCGAGCATTAGAAAAAGTGAAAGACCGGTATGAATACATTCTGATCGACTGTCCACCATCGTTAGGCTTGTTAACGGTTAATGCCTTAACAGCCTCTGATACTGTTATTATACCTGTTCAGTGTGAATATTATGCATTGGAAGGACTTAGTCAGTTATTAAACACCATTCGAATTGTCCAAAAACATCTGAATGATAATTTGAGGATTGAAGGTGTTTTGTTGACGATGCTGGATGCGCGAACAAATCTGGGCCTTCAAGTGATTGATGAAGTGAAAAAGTATTTCAGGGACAAGGTGTATCAAACCATTGTGCCAAGAAATATTCGACTGAGCGAAGCGCCTAGTCATGGTTTGCCGATTATTATTTATGATGCGAAATCACGGGGAGCAGAAGTATATGTAGATTTGGCAAAGGAAGTGGTGGCAAGTGGCTAAAGCTTTAGGAAAAGGGTTGAATTCCATTTTTGGCAGTTTAGAAACAACAAGAGACGATGTAGTTGAAGAAGTGAACATCCAAGAACTGAGACCTAACCCTTATCAACCAAGGAAAATTTTTTCCGAGCAAGGGATTGAGGAATTAAAAGATTCGATTCTTCAACACGGTATTATTCAGCCGATTATCGTCAAGAGGAGTATTAAAGGCTATCAAATAGTGGTTGGAGAACGTCGTTATCGGGCGGCTAAGCTGGCCGGGTTGACCAAAGTGCCTGTTGTGGTGAAGGATTTCAGTAATCAGGAAATGATGGAGCTTGCCGTCTTGGAAAATCTACAACGTGAGGACTTAACACCGATTGAAGAAGCATTCGCTTATCAAACCTTATTGGATAAACTAGAACTGACTCAGGAAGAGTTAGCGAAGCGATTGGGCAAGAGTAGACCTCATATCACTAACCATATACGCCTTCTATCTTTACCGGGAATGATTCAAGACTTGATGAACGAAGGAAAAATGTCAATGGGACATGGAAGAGCATTGCTAGGGATCAAGAATAAGGAACTATTGCCTGCATTAGCTGCTAAAGTCATCAAAGACGATTTGAATGTTCGACAACTGGAGAAATACATTCATGAATTAAATGAAAGTGTTTCACGTGAAACAGTGAAGCAACCGGTCAAAAAAGATGTTTTTATACAAGAGCAGGAAAATGTGTTGCGTGAGCGTTTAGGAACGACGGTTACAATCAAGCAAAGTAAGAAAAAGGGAAAAATTGAGATTGAATTCTTTTCAACGGATGATTTAAATCGTATATTAGAATTACTCGATAAAAAATAAACCACCTACTATCAGGTGGTTTATTTATGAGCTCAAACATCATTTAACAAAGTCAGGTGAGAACATGGTTTTACTTGGATCAATTGTGAACGGGATTTGCATCGTCGTAGGAACGATTATCGGAAGGTTTTTTCGGAATATTCCTGAAAAAATGAAGCAAACAGTTATGTTTGCTATTGGCTTGTCTGTTGTTTTGATTGGTTTACAAATGGGCTTTCAAAGTGAACAAATCTTGATTGTGATTTTAAGTCTGGTGATTGGTGCTGTATTAGGCGAGTGGATGAGGATTGATGATCGTTTAAATACATTGGGCTTATGGCTAGAAAAAAAATTCAATTTCGGCAAAGGAAATTACATTGCTCAAGGATTTGTGACAGGCACACTCATCTTTGTCGTAGGAGCTATGGCCATTTTAGGTGCTTTAGATAGTGGAATTCGGGGCGACCATAGCATTTTGTACACAAAGTCATTAATGGATGGATTTACTTCTATTATTTTAGCAAGTACTCTTGGGCTTGGTGTAATATTTTCGGCTATTCCGGTGGTACTCTACCAAGGGGTTATTGCTTTATTTGCGACACAGATTGATAAATTCGTTCCGACCGAGTTGCTGAACTTTTTTATTACTGAAATGACTGCTGTTGGTGGCTTAATGATTGTGGCGATTGGATTGAATATCATGAATTTGACTAAAATAAGAGTGGCTAATTTACTTCCGGCTATTATTATTGTTGGTGTGTTTGTGAGTATTTTTTACTATGGTAATATACAATTATAAGGAGGCAGAACCACTGTTACCACTTGATCGAAATCAGACGCTTCCCTACAGAAATCTTCCTTTTCACAAAGAAGCGTCGTTGTGCATCGATGAGTTAGGTTGGATGACCATCAAATACCCGTCATGGGATTCTTTTCTAAGGAGTAGCCTCTTTTTGTTCGAAATTGGACCAATTGATGGCTGATGGTTTAGGTGCGATGGTCAATGCTTGGCTGGCCTCGTGGATGCTGTCAGCAATCGTGCGGGCCATTCGCAAAACCAAATTTAAGCGGGTATTTTGCAGCACAAAAAATTCCATGAACCCGCTGACGTTAACGATTCCTGTTACGTGTATATCCCCTACTTCCGGCAATATTTTATTGACACCTGCTCCTGGCTTTAAAGGACCATCCGCAATTTGGACAGTGCCGACACTTTTTAACCTCCCAAGGCAAGCGTCTACCGCAATAATAAATGCATCTTGATGTTTATTTTTGATTTCTGTCATTTTTTCCTGTAAATTAACAGCGTGGATCGGCTCATCCAATGTTCCGTATACAAAGAATGGGGAGTTGGATTTTTCAGATAAGAAAGTGCCCACTAAAGGACCTAAAGAATCTCCCGTTGAACGATCGGTACCGATACAGGCAATTACAATTGATTGTGTGTAATTGACAGGGATATAGGATAGTAAGTTTAGTGAAATCTTCTCGATTGCATCACTATCATCATAAAGAATATGATTACTATTACTTTTTGAATCAAATAGGTTACGATTTACTTTCATAACACTCCCACTCCTTTGTTAATAGTAGTAACAGTATACGGAAATTCCAAACATTGTATACATGAAGTGGATGAATTTGGAATTTTTTCATGTGAATAGCCACTAGTTATCTTAGGGTTTTCTTTGTTAATATAGATATTTAAAATACCTTTACCCAAAATTCAAAAAGAAAAACGACATAAAGTAATCTCTATTTGAACAGGATTTTTGGTTGTTCTGATGAGCGGAGAATGATTTACTTCCATGCCTTTATAATAAGTCTGCCATAAGACGTGGACTTATTTACAAGATAAGTATTTTGAGAAGAGAAGGTGAAACAAATGAGTTATAAAGACAAAGTTTGGGAATCGTTGTTAGCTAAATTGACGGATGAAAAACTATGGCTCGATATTACAGATGTAGCTATTAGAATTACACTCATTATTATTATTGCTGGTATAGTTGTAAAGATAGCGAAAAAAGTGATTACAAATATATTCGTTATACGCCAAAAAACGAGTGTAATACGTACATCTGAACGTCGAGAGGCAACTATGCTCAAGCTATTGAAGAATATAGTGACATATGTGGTTTATTTTATGGCGATCATGACCATCTTATCGACACTCAATTATGATGTGAAAGCATTAATCGCCGGTGCCGGGGTAATTGGACTGGCAATTGGTTTTGGAGCGCAGAGTCTTGTAAAAGACATTATTACTGGTTTCTTTATTATTTTTGAAGACCAATTTGCTGTTGGCGACTACGTACGAATCGGTGTGCTTGAAGGAACGGTTGAAGAAATCGGTCTTCGGACTACCAAAATAAAGGGAATTACCGGTGAAGTAAATATTATTCCGAACGGGAATATTTTAGAAGTAACAAATTTCTCTATTCACAATAGTGTGGCCATCGTCGATATTGGGATTGCTTATGAAGGACAGCTTGAGCAAGCAGAAACTGTCATTCGTCAAATGTTAGAGAAGATGCCTGGAAAATATGAGGATATCATTGGCGTGCCACAGTTACTTGGTGTGCAAAGTCTGGCTCCATCGGAAGTGACATTGCGTATTACAGCAGAGACGGCACCAATGAGACATTTCGCTGTCGCACGTGAACTTCGTAAGGAATTGAAGACAACCTTAGACGAAAACGGTATTGAAATTCCATTCCCGCGCATGGTAATGTATAATCGTCAAGATAACGAAGGAACGAAGCAAGCCGCAAAGTAAAATAGGGGGTTCTATAATGGAGGACAAACAATTCGGACTAAATGATATTGTTGAAATGAAAAAACCTCACCCATGCGGTGCGAATAAGTGGAAAGTCATCCGGTTAGGAATGGATATCCGAATCAAATGTGAAGGTTGCGGTCATAGTGTACTTATTCCACGTAAGGACTTCGTCCGTAAGCTGAAGAAAATAGTAGAGAAGCATGAGGAGTAATCATGCTTCTTTTTTTCTTAGACTCTTGAAAAAGTAGAAGTTTTTAAAGACAGTATGGCGTTTATCAGTCTTGACTTGTCTTTTTTTACTGCAATCTCTATAATTGGTAGAGGTTTATAGTTATGAATGTATTTTAAAAAAAATAGTTAAACATAGATGGTTAAAGGGTCTTATAGAGACCTATTCATTATAGAGGAGTGAATGTTTGCATGGCTTTAACAGCAGGAATCGTTGGTTTACCGAACGTTGGGAAATCAACATTATTTAACGCAATTACACAAGCAGGGGCAGAATCAGCTAACTACCCATTCTGTACAATCGATCCAAACGTCGGGATTGTTGAAGTGCCGGATGCTCGTTTACAAAAATTAACGGAACTTGTACAACCAAAGAAAACCGTTCCGACAACGTTCGAATTCACGGATATTGCAGGTATCGTGAAAGGGGCAAGTAAAGGGGAAGGATTAGGAAACAAATTCTTATCTCATATCCGTCAAGTGGATGCCATTTGCCAAGTTGTACGATGCTTTGAAGATGAAAACATCACACACGTAGCCGGTAAAGTTGATCCGATTGAAGATATTGAAGTTATTAACTTAGAGTTGATTTTAGCGGATTTAGAATCAGTGGATAAGCGTCTTACTCGCGTTGCGAAAATGGCTAAACAAAAAGATAAAGAAGCAATGTATGAGCATGACATTTTAGTTCGCTTAAAAGAAGCGTTGGAAAATGAACAACCAGCTCGCACGGTTGAATTTACAGAAGAAGAAATGCGCGTTGTGAAGATGATGCACCTTCTGACAATTAAACCTGTTCTTTATGTCGCAAACGTAGGCGAAGATGAAGTCGCTGATACTTCTGATAATAAGTATGTTCAACAAGTGCGTGAATTTGCTGCCAAAGATAATGCAGAAGTAATTGTAGTATGTGCGAAAATCGAATCAGAAATTGCTGAACTAGATGGTGAAGAAAAAGCGGAATTCTTAGCTGAATTAGGCATTGCGGAATCTGGTCTAGATCAATTAATTCGTGCGGCATACAACTTGCTAGGTCTGGCAACATACTTTACTGCTGGCGTACAAGAGGTACGTGCATGGACATTCATTCAAGGCATGAAAGCCCCACAATGTGCAGGCATTATTCACTCTGACTTTGAACGCGGATTTATTCGCGCAGAAACTGTTTCGTATGAAGATTTATTGGCTGCAGGCAACATGACAGCCGCTCGTGAAGCGGGTAATGTTCGCCTAGAAGGTAAAGAGTACATTGTAAAAGACGGAGATGTTATTCACTTCCGTTTCAATGTGTAATAACGTGTAAGGAAGAAAAGACTTAATTTCATCACGAGATTAGGTCTTTTTTAATACCAGTAACATTGCATTCACCCGGAACGTATGCTATAATTTTATCTCGTGAGTGATTAAATAATTGCTCCTTGCCCATTATGGGCCGTTTAGACCAAAAGGAGGTGACAGTGATGAGAAAATACGAAATTATGTACATCATCCGTCCAAATATCGAAGATGAAGCTAAAAAAGCATTAGTTGAGCGTTTCAACACAATTCTTACTGATAACGGAGCGGAACTTACAGAAGTAAAAGAATGGGGTAAGCGTCGTCTTGCTTACGAAATCAATGACTTCCGTGATGGCTACTACATGCTTCTTCAAGTACAATCAGAAGCTGCAGCAGTTCAAGAATTCGATCGTCTTGCTAAAATCAGCGAAGACATGATCCGTCATATGGTAACTAAAGTAGAAGCATAATATAAATTTTTAAAATATCTGTTCAAAGTATATTTGAATAGTAGGAGTTGATTCTGATGATGAACCGCGTCGTTCTAGTAGGACGTTTAACTAAAGATCCAGATTTGCGCTATACACCTAGTGGAGTAGCTGTGGCAACTTTCACTCTTGCGGTGAATCGAACTTTTTCGAACCAACAAGGTGAACGTGAAGCAGACTTCATTAACTGTGTAGTTTGGCGTAAACCGGCTGAAAACGTAGCGAACTTCTTGAAAAAAGGAAGCTTAGCAGGCGTTGATGGCCGTCTTCAAACACGCAACTATGAAGGACAAGATGGTAAACGAGTATATGTTACTGAGGTTGTCGCAGAGAGCGTACAATTTTTAGAACCTCGTAGTTCTAACGGTGGCAATAGAGATGCTGGTTCATTTGGAGCTCCGCCAAGACAGAATGACTATTCTTCATTTGGCCAAGCACCGAATCAGAATCAAAACCAACAACGTGGCGGCAACTACACACGTGTAGATGATGATCCATTTGCAAATGGCGGTCAAACGATTGACATTTCAGATGATGATCTGCCGTTCTAATATAAACAATCGCCTGTTTATATAATAATCAACCATAAAGGAGGGAAATACCAATGGCAATGGGTGGACGCAGAGGAGGCCGTGCTAAACGCCGTAAAGTTTGTTACTTTACTGCTAACGGCATTACTCACATCGATTATAAAGATGTAGATTTACTAAAAAAATTCGTTTCTGAGCGTGGTAAAATCTTACCTCGTCGTGTAACAGGAACTAGCGCAAAATACCAACGTAAATTAACAGTTGCTATCAAACGCGCACGTACTATGGCATTACTTCCATACGTATCTGGTGAATAATCACCGTGTAAAAGCATTCAACATTAGTTGAGTGCTTTTTTTATGTCCAATTTTCTAAAAAGTTCTTATCCAGTACAGGCCATTTTATATTGACTCTCACGTTACGTGATACAGTATAGTCAATTACGTAAGGAGGCATATTCATGAAAGTGAAGGAAGTTGCAGAACTTATAGGGATTAGTGTACGGACGCTTCATCATTATGACGAAATCGGGCTCCTGAAGCCGGATCAGATTACAGATGCCGGTTATCGCGTTTACTCTGATGAAAATTTAGAAAAGTTGCAGCAAATTTTGTTTTTTAAAGAGTTAGGTTTTCCTTTAAAGCAAATAAGAGACATTATGAATAGCCCAACATATGATCAAGAAGAAGCACTCAGAATGCATCGGAAAATGCTTATAGAAAAGCGTGACCGCCTTACGCAGATGTTGCAAACAATCGATAAAACCATTGCCCATATGAAAGGAGAGATTATGATGACCAATAAAGAAAAATTTGAGGGATTTAACTTTGACCATAATCCATATGAACGAGAAGCACGTGAGCGTTGGGGAAGTGAGATTGTGGATAAAGCCAATGCCAATGTCGCTGGAATGGACCAACAGCAGTTTAATGACATATTTCGAAAGTTGGCAGCCATTCGGCACCTAGCTCCACAATCAACTGAAGCCCAGGCTTTAATGAAAGAGTGGTACCAATTATTGAATGGCATTCATTCATATTCTTTAGATGCGTTCGAAGGTTTAGGGCAAATGTATGTGCTGGATGAGCGGTTCACCCAAAATATTGATCAATTTGGCGAAGGGCTTGCCTCCTTCATGTGCGAAGCAATGGCCTTTTATGCTGATACCAATAAATAATGTGTTGAAAAGGTAACCTACTCATAGTTGGTTGCCTTTTTTCATGTTATCAGGCGCAATGTCTTTCAATTGAGACTGTGATTTTTTTGCAGTAAAGTAAATATGCAGACTATACATATATTTAGCGGTGACTGACTTAAGGGGAGAGGAGAGCCTAGATGAAATCAGCTTGGCAATTGTTGAAATATTTAGCGCCATATAAATGGGTGGCGATATTAGGGCCTTTACTAATGGTTCTTGAGGTAGCGATGGATTTAATTCAACCGACTATCATGCAGCATATTATCGATACCGGTATTGCGCAAAAAGATCATTCATACGTCATTACAATGGGGTTGCTGATGCTTCTTAGTGCGGTATTAGGTTTGATTGGAGGAATTGGTTGTTCGATTTATAGTTCCAGAGCAGCTGTGCATTTTGCAACCGATATAAGACGGGATTTATTTCATAAAATCACACATTTTTCGAACGGCAATAAAGATGGTTTTGGGGCAGGAAAACTTATTACGATTATGACCAGCGATGTCGAAACTGTACAGAGAGCGTTAATGATGACGTTGAAAATTTTTGTGAGGGGCCCTTTGCTGTTTATCGGCAGTATCATCATCGTTTTTATTACAGCTAGACAGCTTTTTTCTATTTTGCTGGTAATTGTACCGATACTCATGATTTGTATGTACTTTTTTACAAAGATATCAAGTGTATTATTTGGGAAGGTACAAGAAGCAATTGATATGGTCAATACAAAATTACAAGAAAATCTGGCAGGTATTCGGGTCATAAAAGCTTTCAATCGTAAACAGCACCATATTGACGAATTTTCGGGTGCTAATACTCAGCTCACTGACCGAAATATCAAGGCGGATCAATTGGTAGGCATATTAATGCCGCTTATACTGTTCGTCATTAATATAGGTATCGTTGCTGCATTATGGTTAGGTGCAATAAAGGTCGATGATGATTTGATGCAGGTCGGGGTTATTTTGGCCTTTATTAATTATTTAACCATTATTATGAATGGATTAATGTCGAGCAGTAACGTATTGATTCAAATCGCACGCGCATTCCCTTCCGCTGACCGTATACAGGATGTGTTGAAAACCAATATAGATATTCAGAACGTGGATGATGCCTACGCGCCAGCTACGATTAAGGGAAAAGTACAATTTAAGCATGTTAGTTTTAGCTATAGTAAAAATGGCGAGAAGGTGCTGAAGGATATTTCTTTTACAGCCAATCCAGGAGATACAATTGGAATCATTGGAACGACCGGTAGTGGAAAATCGACACTTGTGAAACTGATTGCCCGGTTGTTCGATTGTGATGAAGGAGAAATCCTATTAGATGGAAGGTCTATTCAGGCATATGATTTGTCCACTTTAAGGAAAGCGATTGGCTTCGTTCCGCAAAAAGCCACGCTGTTTTCCGGTAGTATCGAAAGTAATTTAAAATATGGTAAATACGATGCTAAGCAGGAGGACATGCAATTGGCTGTGGAGGATGCTTGTGCAAGTGAGTTTGTTGATGCCTTCTCGGACGGTGCGCAACATATATTGACACAAGGCGCTACTAACTTATCAGGAGGACAAAGACAGAGGCTGGCAATGGCACGTGCTTTTATCCGAAAGCCAGCGATTCTTATTTTGGATGATTCCACATCGGCAGTCGACAGTCTATCGGAAAGTCACATCCAACAGGCCATTGATGACCATTACCGAAAGTGTACAACTTTCATTGTGTCTGCCAAAATTTCGTCCATCAGACAAGCCAATCAAATATTGGTACTGGAGGATGGAGAGCTTGTTGGGATTGGCAACCATGCCCAACTGTTGGCCGATAATCAAATTTACCGTGAAATCTATGCTACTCAGTTTGGAAAAGGAGGGCATTTGAATGAGTCAACAAGTACAGTCCAATAGACCGACTGGATTTGAAAGAGGCCCGCGCTTTAACGGCCCTGTTGTCAAAGCAACGAATCAGAAACAGACGTTGTCCCGAATATGGAGGTATGTAAGTAAGCAAAAGTGGCAGTTAATTGCAGCTATCTTTTTTGTGATTGTCTCTACTGTGTTAAGTTTGGTAGGACCTCTGTTAATCGGTATTATCATAGATGATTATATTATGGTCGGGAATCTTGAAGGAACAGGCCAAATGCTGGCTTTATTAGCGGGCGTCTTTATTGCTACCTCCGTGTTTACTTGGTTTCAAACCTATATGGTCATACAGGTGGCGCTGAGAACCATTCAAACCATTCGTTTTGATTTATTTCAAAAACTGCATACCTTGTCTTTACGCTTTTTTGATCGGCGTTCACAAGGCGATTTAATGAGCCGTGTCACCAATGATGTTGATAATTTGAATCTCGCACTAAGTCAAAGTATTGTCCAAATTTTTTCTACTTTGTTGACAGTAGTAGGTGTGACAATTGCGATGTTTGTGTTGAATTGGATGCTGGCTATTGTGACCTTGGTTGTTATTCCGTTAATTGTTTGGACAACTAAACAGATTATTAAAAGAAGCAGTGTGAATTATTCGGAGAGGCAAAGAGACTTAGGGCAACTGAATGGTTTTATTGAAGAATCGATTACAGGAGCGGAAGTTATTACGCTTTTTGGTCAAGAGCAAGATACACTTCAACATTTTGACCAAGTGAATGAAAGGCTGCGAAACTCTGCGTTAAAGGCTGAGACAGTTTCGGGATTTTTAGGACCGATTAATAATTTCATGAATAATTTAGGACTAGGTCTGGTCATTGCCGCTGGAGCAATTATGGCAGTGAGCGACCACGTCAGTATTGGTGTTATTGCGGCTTTTGTCACGTATACACGCCAATTTTTCCGTCCGATTAATCAACTGTCCAATTTGTTAAATACCTTTCAATCAGCGATTGCCGGAGCGGAGCGTGTGTTTGAGATTATGGATGAACAACCGGAATTACAGGATAGACAAGATGCAATCGAAGCTAAGCATTTTGTCGGCGATGTCCAATTTCGAAATGTCTCATTTTCCTATCAGTCTGGTCATCCGATTTTAAAGAATATCTCTTTCTCGGCTAAAGCGGGTGAAACGATTGCATTGGTTGGACCGACAGGATCAGGAAAGACGACAATTATTAATTTGCTGACTCGTTTTTATGATATTAATGAGGGCGAAATTGTATTGGACGGACGAAACATTACCGATTATAAAATCAATTCTGTAAGAGACCGAGTTAGTATTGTCTTGCAAGATACGTATTTGTTCTCGGGAAGCATTATGGAGAATATTCGATATGGACGGTTAGATGCCAGTGATGAGGAAGTGAAAGAGGCGGCTAAATTAGCCCATGCCCATTCCTTCATTAAATATTTGCCTAAACAGTATGACACCCAGGTCGTATCAGGTGGGATGAATTTGAGTCAAGGACAGAGACAATTAATCGCTATTGCTCGGGCAATTTTAGAAGATGCCGACCTATTGATCTTGGATGAGGCGACGTCCAGTGTTGATACGCGAACAGAAGTAGAAATTCAAAAAGGTCTGCATAACTTAATGAAGGGCAGGACAAGTTTTGTCATTGCACACCGTCTTAAAACGATTGAAGCGGCGGATACCATTCTGGTCATCAAGCAAGGAAGCTTGATTGAACAAGGCAGTCATGAAGAATTGGTGAACCAACGTGGTTTTTATTATGAGCTATATAAGAAATTGGAGATACCGCTAGATGCCGCCGAAGCATAATCGAATACGGAGAGTGTTTCACGTGAAACGGTCTGGTCATACGTTGATAAAGGAATAGGAGCGGTATAATTGCGTAGGTAGAAATAACGAAGAAAGGGTATAATAATGAGCGAAGTGAACAGTACATTTCATATTTTTCTTCAGAGGAATATTTATAAAGGAAAGCACTCAATGAAGGAAAGAAAGTACATACAATCCGGATATTTTGTATGTACTGGAGGTGTACATTCAAGCTGATCATCAAACATCATCAGTTCTTGGCAGATGTAAGGGAAGGGGAATTTGAAAATTGCATAAAGGCAATAGTTTAGTATATGGTGGCATCTTATTAGCGATTTATGCCATTATGTTATTTATGGTGATATATGTGCCGGTAATCGGCTTTATTAGTTTATTTTTACTGCCATTACCGTTTATTTTCATGACGTTGAAAAATGGAGGCAAATGGGGATTCTTCTTTTTAGCAGCAGCTTCCTTTCTGTCAATAATCGTTGGATCGTTTATGTCTGTTCCGGTGACGATTACGTTTGGATTAGTCGGAATTATTATGGGCTATCATTTAAAATACGACAAAAGTAAGCTCCAGATGTTTATCAGTTCTGTTTTAATGTTTATGGTGTGCTTATTAATCAACTTTGTAGTTGCACTACAGCTTTTTGATATTAATTACATTCAGCAATCCACTGATATGATGGAGACATCATTTGAGCAGTCAGCTTCATTATTAGAATCGCTTGGGCAGACCCAACAAAGTGCACAGTTGATGGATACGCTACGAGAAACATTTGCGCTATTTCAAATACTAATCCCAAGTGTGCTCGTCATATCTTCTCTTCTGTTTGTCGGGCTCGTATTTTTAGCTTGCAAGCCAATCATTAATCGTGTCAGCCAGAAGAAACTAACGATTGCACCTGTTCGAGATATACAACTACCGAAGAGTCTTTTATGGTATTATTTATTTATTATGGTTGGGTCACTTTTTGTACAGAGCGAAATAGGCGATTTTTCATATACTGTAATATCGAACGTTTTGTTTATTTTGCAATTTTTCATTTTGTTGCAAGGCTATTCTTTTGTCTTCTTTTTTAGTCATGCAAAAGGTTGGTCGAGAGCAGTGCCGGTGATGATTACAATTTTTACTGCACTTTTCGCACTCACCCCATTTGTTCGAATTTTAGGTATAATAGATTTGGGTTTTCCTTTACGAGAGAAGATGGCGAGTAAATAGAACGTATAATGATTATATCTTTCATGAAAAATTACGCAATGTGAAAGCTGTTTTCCTTTATAATGTTAGAGACAACAGTGTTGCTATAAGGAATGCTCGAAACTAATAGCTTTTAGGAGCTGACAAGATGTTTACAAATATAAAAAGCAAATCCATAAGGTACTATCTGTATGGATTAATAGGGGTTGTTTTCCTCTTATTACTTGTTTTGTCTGTTTATCAATGGGTATTTGCTTTGATTGCCACTCCACTAGCTGCTGGTTTATGTTATCTCATCTTGCGAGTCGAACATAATAATAGAAAAGAAATGGACTTATATATTTCGACGTTATCGTATCGTTTGAAAAAAGTGGGCGAAGAAGCATTATTGGAAATGCCAATTGGAATCATGTTAATCAATGATGATTATTATATTGAATGGGCCAATCCTTTCATGTCCTCTTGTTTTCATGAAGATACGCTAGTCGGGAGATCGCTCTATGATGTGGCGGAAGCACTAATACCAGTTGTGAGGCAGGAGATTGAAGAAGAAACCCTTGAGTTACATGAGAGAAAATTCAATGTGATTCATAAACGCGATGAGCGTTTGCTTTACTTCTTTGATGTGACTGAACGAGTGGAAATTGAGAAAATGTATGAAGATGAGCGGACGGTCATCAGCATTATTTATTTGGATAATTATGATGAATTGACTCAAGCAATGAATGACCAACGCAGAAGTAGTATAAACAGTATGGTCACGTCTTTGTTGGATAAGTGGGCGAAGGATCAAGGCGTTTTTCTGAAAAGAATTTCATCTGACCGGTTCATCGGTATATTTAATGAAAACATTTTACAAAAAATCGAGAAAACCAAATTTGCCATCTTGGATGAAATTCGTGAAAAGACAGCGAAACAGGATGTTCCGCTCACGTTAAGCATTGGAGTAGGATGTGGAGAGTCTTCATTACCCGAATTAGGTGCGCTAGCACAATCAAGTTTAGATTTGGCGTTAGGTCGTGGCGGAGACCAAGTAGCTATTAAATTACCAAATGGCAAAGCAAAATTCTTTGGCGGAAAGACCAACCCGGTGGAAAAAAGAACAAGAGTACGTGCGCGTGTCATCTCTCATGCGTTAAAAGACTTGATTGTCGATAGTGATAAAGTAATTGTCATGGGCCATCGTTTTCCAGATATGGATGCCATCGGGTCGGCTATTGGAATAGCCAAAGTGGCCAATATGAATAATCGTGAAGCATATATCGTTGTGAACTTTCAAGAACTAGATATGAGTGTACAGCGTTTAATGCATGAAATTGAAGGTAATCCTTCACTATATGCACGCTTCATTACACCAGAAACCGCCACAGAATTAGTTTCGGATGAAACATTATTAGTAGTAGTGGATACACATAAACCTTCAATGGTAGTTGACGAAAAGCTTTTAAACAATGTAGAAAAAGTGGTTGTCATTGACCACCATCGAAGAGGGGAAGATTTTATTAATCAAGCGTTGCTTGTTTATATGGAACCGTATGCCTCATCGACAGCGGAGCTAGTGACGGAGCTGTTAGAGTACCAAGACAAGCAAAGTAAAATTGAAATGATAGAAGCTACTGCTTTATTGGCCGGGATCATTGTAGACACGAAAAGTTTTACATTGCGTACCGGTTCTCGTACATTTGATGCTGCCTCATATTTACGCTCACATGGGGCGGATACTGTACTGGTGCAAAGGTTTTTAAAAGAAAATTTAGATGTATTCATCAAACGTGCCAAATTAATTGAAGCTGTTTCTTTTTATAAAAAAGGCATTGCTATTGCCCAGGAGCAGACGGATGAAATATACAACCAAATTCTGATTGCGCAGGCGGCTGATACGTTACTTGCGATGGAGGATGTCAGTGCAGCCTTTATTGTGGCAAGACGGGATGCTGAGACAATCAGTATTAGTGCCCGATCTCTTGGTGGTGTAAATGTACAAATTATAATGGAAGCTTTGCAAGGTGGCGGTCATTTGACCAATGCAGCAACACAGTTAAAGGGCATCACGGTTGCCGAAGCCACTGAGCGATTGAAACAAGCTATAGATGATTATCTTGAGGGAGGATTTAAAGAATGAAAGTAATTTTTCTTAAAGACGTTAAAGGTAAAGGAAAAAAAGGAGAAATTAAAAATGTATCCGATGGATACGCGCATAATTTCTTACTTAAACAAGAGCTTGCTATTGAGGCAACACCAGGCAACATGAAAAAGCTTGAAGCGCAAAAAAATAAAGCGAATCAACAAGCACAAGAAGAATTAGAGCAAGCAAAAAAGTTGAAAGAAACATTAGAAAAAATTACGGTAGAATTAACAGCAAAAGCGGGAGATGGTGGAAGATTGTTCGGTTCCATCACGACAAAGCAAATTGCTGAAGCGTTGCAAGCTGGTCATAAAATTAAAATTGATAAACGTAAGATGGAATTGCCGGATGGCATCCGTGCGTTAGGCTATACAAAAGTGCCTGTAAAACTTCACCATGAAGTAGCAGCAACTTTAAACGTACATGTAAAAGAAGCCAAGTAAGAAATTCACATTTACGATTTCAATTATTACTTGTATGATAGTTATAGAAAATAGATAAACAATGTAAAAATGGGTATAATCATTTTTACTGACAAGCAAAACGACTCCTGTCTTTCGATTATGTTAGTGTGGGGTCGTTTTGTACGTATATAAAGTATCTTCTTATCGTTAGGAGGTTTATCATAATGAGCGAAATGTTTCAAAATCAAATACCGCCGCAAAATATTGAAGCGGAGCAGGCTGTCTTGGGAGCAATTTTCCTACAACCAGCCTCATTAATTGTGGCATCGGAAATTTTGATTCCAGAAGATTTTTATCGCTTAGCTCATCAAAAAATTTATCAAGTGATGCTGAACCTCAGTGACCGGGGTAGCGCGGTCGACTTAGTAACCGTTACAGAAGAACTTTCGGCTACAAAAAATCTTGAAGATGTTGGTGGGGTAGCGTATTTAAGTGAATTAGCCGACTCTGCTCCAACCGCAGCAAATATAGAGTATTATGCACGGATTGTTGATGAAAAATCATTATTGCGTCGTACCATTCGTGTAGCAACACAAATTGTTCAGGATGGGTATAGCAGAGAAGATGAAGTAGAAGCCTATATTAGTGAAGCAGAAAAAAGCATCATGGAAGTGGCGCAGCGAAAAAATGCCGGTGCGTTCCAGAATATTAAAGACGTGTTGGTTAATGCTTACGATAATATTGAAGTGTTAGCTAACCGAAAAGGAGATATTACAGGGATTCCGACAGGATTTGCTGAGCTGGACCGAATGACCGCGGGATTTCAACGCAATGATTTAATTATTGTTGCTGCCCGTCCATCAGTTGGTAAAACGGCATTTGCCTTAAATATTGCGCAAAATGTTGCGACCAAAACGGATGAAAACGTGGCGATTTTCAGTTTGGAGATGGGTGCTGAACAGTTGGTGATGCGTATGCTATGTGCAGAAGGCAATATTAATGCGCAAAACTTACGAACAGGTGCTTTGACCGATGAAGATTGGCGAAAGCTGACGATGGCGATGGGAAGTCTCTCAAATGCAGGTATTTATATCGATGATACACCTGGTGTGCGTATTGGTGATATTCGCGCCAAATGTCGTCGTTTACAGCAAGAACATGGACTAGGGATGATTTTGATCGATTACTTGCAGCTTATTCAAGGAAATGGTCGATCAGGTGAGAACAGGCAACAGGAAGTATCGGAAATTTCTCGTTCCTTAAAAGCGTTAGCGCGTGAACTAAAAGTTCCGGTTATTGCTCTATCGCAGCTATCTCGTGGTGTAGAGCAACGTCAAGATAAGCGTCCGATGATGTCCGATATTCGTGAATCAGGAAGTATTGAGCAAGACGCCGATATTGTGGCCTTCTTATACCGTGATGATTACTACGATAAGGAATCGGAGAATAAAAATATTATTGAAATCATCATTGCCAAGCAACGTAATGGCCCGGTTGGTACGGTTTCATTGGCTTTCGTGAAAGAATACAATAAGTTCGTTAATCTGGAAACACGTTTTGATGATGCAAGTGTTCCAGGCGCGTAAAAAAGGGAAGTACCTCATTTATGGGTGCTTCCCTTTTAGTTATGTAAGAATATTTTCCTTTATGTTTATGAAACGTTTCTCTATTTTTATGATACATTCCTCTGTTAATGTATAATGATGGTCTTTTCTTTTGTCCATTATAAGTTGGATGCGGAATTAAATACCTGCCCGTTGATATTAGTTGTACGATTTTCCAATTGTAAAAGGGTGCTGACCGTGACGAATTTATAGCCTTGGTTCGTTAGTTCTACGATAATATCCTCGAGACCATCTGCTGTTGATTGCTGAATATCATGCATTAGGATGATGCTTCCATTCTTGGTGGTATTACGAACGATTTCCAGCATTTTTTGCTTATTTTTATGCTTCCAGTCCAGTGTATCTACGGACCAGTTGATGAGAGGCATGTTGGCTAATTGTTTGACGGTATCATTCATTGCGCCATATGGAGGACGCAATGTAGCAGGTGCTTCACCAGTGATAGAAGCAACCAAGTTAGTCGTTTTGTTGAGTTGCTGCAATAATGCTTCTTGTGATAAAGCTGTCAATTGAGGATGATCCCACGTATGATTACCAATTTCATGTCCTTCTTCGTAAGCTCTTTTCACAATGTCCGGATAACATTGTACGCGGTTACCTAGTACATAAAAGGTAGCCAACGCGTTATGTTTTTTTAAAATATCCAAAATCTTAGGGGTGAGCTCATGGTGTGGGCCATCATCAAAGGTCAAGGCCACATATTTTTCTCCTGGAATAAGCGTCGATGTAGTTTCTTTCTGTTCTGTGTTACTTATTTCTTCAGATAAAATTGCTGTTTCATTACTGCTTTTTTGAACTTGGGATGATAGATAAGATTCTTTTATAATACCGTTTAATTTACAATATGGAATTTCTACAACATATGCTTCGCCGCTAGGTTGTTGGATTAAGTTAGTGTCGAAGGTGATATTTAGCGTGCTGTCGGCAAAGTTGAAGAAGCTATAGTTATTAGTATCCTGTTCAAAGTTTTCAGTTAAATATGTAACACCAGGGTTTTGTAAAATGTTCCTTTTGGCTATAATAGCTAATTGATCTTTTGCTTCCTCATCAATCAGTAGAGCCTCTATGTTGAGTTTTTCACCAGTTTGTCGGTCGAAATTGAACGTGTATGAATTTTCCTGTGTATCTTCACCGATAAATTGAGTGCTTTCGCGGAAGATGATTGAAAGAATATTATCGGATAAGTAGGTGATTTCATAGTCTAAAGCCAATTCTGAATAATGCTCATCTGTTCCTTTTAGAGTTTGGGCATGATTTAAGAATGCATCTCTTTGTTCGGAAACAAATGATTTGATAGTTTTATTAATGCTATCATTCTTTGTTTTAGGAAAGTGAATAGCATAATTATATCGGGCATATTCACCAATTTCGGTCTCGATTTCAATATTAGGAAACTTAGAATCTTCTATGTAGGTTGTAACGTTGCTGTTTGTTTCTAAATTGGTATACTGAGAAGCAAATACACAAGCTGTTGTGACTAATACCGCTAAAATTGAAAAAGTAAAAATGGCCCATTTCATCGAGATAAATCCTTTCTGTATAAAATTTCACAAGTGGAAGTATGTCTAAAAATGTAAGAAATAAAGGAAATTTGTCATTAATTTTTATTATACACTAAAAAAAAACAATATTAAGAAAAAGTGAATAATTATATTTTCTGAATATTTTTTCACGAACAATAACAAAATGGTTTTTTATAATGTTCGTATTTTTGTTGACGAACCAGTGGTATACTGTTAAAATATTTATGTTTGATTGTAATAGGAACGTAAACATATGGAGGTGCAGGAGATGTCTTCAGTAGTAGTAGTTGGTACACAATGGGGAGACGAGGGTAAAGGGAAAATCACAGACTTTTTGTCTGAACATGCAGAAGCGATTGCCCGTTATCAAGGAGGAAACAACGCCGGTCATACAATTAAGTTTGATGGCACTACGTATAAGTTACATTTAATTCCATCTGGAATTTTTTACAGTGATAAAATCTGTGTAATTGGAAATGGTATGGTTGTTGATCCGAAAGCGTTAGTACAAGAATTGGCTTATTTACACAACCATGGTATTACTACAGATAATCTTCGTATTAGCAATAGAGCACATGTCATTCTACCTTATCACTTGAAATTGGATGAAGTGGAAGAAGAACGCAAAGGTGCTAACAAAATTGGTACAACGAAGAAAGGTATCGGACCTGCTTATATGGATAAAGCAGCACGTATTGGCATTCGTATGGCTGATTTATTAGATCGTGAAGTATTTGAAGAAAAATTAGCGCATAATTTAAAAGAAAAAAATAGACTACTTGAGAAGTTTTATGAAGTGGAAGGTTTTACATTAGAAGAAATTCTAGACGAATATTATGAGTACGGACAACAAGTAAAACAGTATGTTTGTGATACATCCGTTGTATTGAATGACGCATTGGATGAAGGACGTCGCGTGTTATTCGAGGGAGCACAGGGCGTAATGCTTGATATCGATCAAGGTACGTATCCATTCGTTACATCTTCCAATCCTGTAGCTGGTGGCGTGACAATTGGTTCAGGAGTCGGTCCTTCAAAAATCGACCATGTTGTGGGTGTATGTAAAGCTTATACATCACGTGTCGGTGATGGCCCATTCCCAACGGAGCTTCATGATGAAATTGGTCATCAAATTCGTGAAGTAGGTCGTGAATACGGAACTACAACTGGTCGTCCGCGCCGTGTAGGTTGGTTTGATTCAGTGGTTGTTCGCCATGCCCGTCGTGTAAGTGGCATTACAGATTTATCTTTAAATTCTATTGATGTTTTAACGGGTATTGAAACATTAAAAATCTGTATCGCATATCGTTACAATGGCCAAGTAATTGAAGAGTTCCCTGCTAGCCTGAAGATCCTGTCTCAATGTGAGCCGGTTTATGAAGAACTACCAGGTTGGACAGAAGATATTACAGGTTGCAAATCGTTAAACGAGTTGCCTGCTAATGCTCGTCATTACGTGGAACGTGTATCTCAATTAACGGGCATTCCGTTAACAACGTTCTCTGTAGGACCAGATCGTACACAAACAAATGTCGTTGTGAATCCTTGGAGACAAATCTAATCTTAAAATATAAAGCCTCTCAGTGCCGTGGAATGAGAGGCTTTATATTTTTTTAGATAAAAAGTGAAGTTTTTTAAAAAAATAGCTTGCAAAGACATAGAATAAATGTTACTATTAATCTCGTTGCTGATAATAATATGAGCCATTAGCTCAGCTGGTAGAGCATCTGACTTTTAATCAGAGGGTCAGAGGTTCGAATCCTCTATGGCTCACCATTTTAGTTGGCCCGTTGGTCAAGCGGTTAAGACACCGCCCTTTCACGGCGGTA